>CANFEY010000063.1 GCA_947446025.1 Bryobacterales bacterium | reverse complement strand
TCGCCAGCCTTCACCCGCGCTAGCACTCCGCTGCGCGCCAACTCTTTCTTGCTCAATACTGTTCTCCCCACCCGGCCTCCTTGGGAGGTCATCGTCAGGGGACACTTCTATCGAGGTCTCAAGGGGACATTATCAAAGTGGCGCAACAGCAGCGCGACGGCTGCGCGACGGCTGTGACAGGGAGACAACGGAATGGAAAAGGGGCTAGCAAGCTCTGGCGGCCGGCCTGCGCTAACCTGCGTTCTGCCGCCGGGCCTGAACGGCTTGATCAATCTCGCACACCGCGCGCGCATCGCCGCGCCACACCGGCCAGGGCAGGCGGACGCGGCCGAAGAAGGTCCGCATGCGCATGGCGTAGAGGCGCGCCATCACCGTATAGCCCAACGCCATGCCTGCTACGTAGGAAGGCCCGGATGCAGGGCTCATGGAAACACCGCGCAGGCTCATCAGCATCGCGCCGGATGCCAACACACAGACCGCGAACACGGTGCGCTTGTTCGCGCCGCTTGATGCCAGTCGAAATTGAAACTGGAACAGGCAGATCGAGAAACACGCCAGAATGCCGGGCCAAACGTAGAGTCCGTTCAGCGCGGATAGCTTCTGCATCAGAGGCGCCGGATCGGCAAGGAAAAGCCGCCAGGGTGCGCCGCTAGGAGGATGAAGGGCTATGGCAGCCGCAATTCCACTGAGCGCGAAGGCAAACAGGAGGGACGACACAGGATTCTTTTTCATGGGAGAGAGAAAGGAAGGAAATGCGCGGGGATGATTGCTCATCCCCGCAAGCCCTGCTAGCCAAGGCAACAAACGACGTACCCTTGCTGCGCGTAGTACGGAAACGACTCGGTGCAGTCAAAGAAAGGGCCGATTGCCTCACAAGTGAGCCAAAAAGTGCCCGGGGGCCAAACCACGATAGGATCGTGCATAGTTGTATCTCCTTTTTTGGTTGAGCAGACCGCTTTCCGCGGCACTGCTTTCGGCCTGAAGTTAGCTGGCCCGGCGCGGACTCCCGCTTGAACGAAAACGGGATGTGGTTGAAAAAGGAAGGGAAACTTTTTTGAACGAAACGCGACTACCCAATCTGGGCAGCGAACAAGATGGGCAAGGTCGGCGTCTGCGAACCCGCGGCGGGCTCCACGGTCACCGCCACGCCCGCGACTTCAGACAAGTTGACCGCCTGCGGCAAGGTGTGGACCGCGGAACCCGCCGCCGTCGATTGGAACAATCCCGCCGGTTGCGGCGCGCCACCGCCCTTGGGCAGAATCCACATCTCGTAGGTCTGCGCGGGCGTCAACGGCGGCAGATTCGCCGCAATCAAAAGTACGCCCAACCTGGGATGGAAGTACACGTTCCCACGCGGAGGCTGCGTCTGCGGCGAACCGAAATTCACCTGCCGCGTCTCCGGCTCTTCCAGAAAACGGAACACGGCTTGCAGGCGTTCCCGCTCCGCTTCCGATTCACTCAAGCTCTGCCGCGCCTGCGCCAGCTGCCGCCCGCGTTCCCCAGACACTACGTTGAACCACAGGGCCAGCATCAGCATTGCAGCCGCACAAGCAGCCGCGAACCAGGTCCACCCCATCGGTTGGACACCCACCGCTCCCATCACCCGGCGCCTCAGCCGGGCCGGCGGAACCACCTCAGGGACCTGGCTGAGCAACAATGCCTGCACTGCCAGCGCATCCTTCATGCGGGCGTCACAGGTTCCGCATCCGCGGTCCAAGTGGGCGCGGATTTCATCCTGCTCCATACCCTCTTCGAGCAAACCCAGTGCGAAGAGTTCGAAGCTGTCGCGTAAGTCTTCGCAATTCATACCGCGGCCGCCTCCCCCAGTTGTTCGCGCAGAACCTTCAGCGCCGCCCGCACCCACGTCTTCACCGTGCCCAGCGGCTGCTGCATCCGCTCCGCCATTTCCGTCTGCGAAAGCCCCTCATAGTAAGCCAGTTCAATGACCGTTTTCTGTTGCGGCGTCAGCTTCTCAAACGCGTGCTTGAGCCGCCGCGCGCGATCCATGCTCAGTGCCTTGTCCTCCAACCCGGCGAACCGCGAAGGATGCTCCAGATCGGTAAGTTCGAATGACCGCGCCGCCATGCGCCCGTCTGAGGACCGCAGGTAGTCGATCGCCCGATTGCGCGCCACCGTGACGATCCACGGCCCCAGCGAACCCTTCCGCACATCAAACGCCTGCGCCCGGTTCCAGATCCGTAAGAACGTTTCCTGTGTGAGGTCTTCGGCCACTCCAGCATCACGCACCACCCGATGGATCAGGCAGTAAACCAAACGCCCGTAGCGGTCGTAGATGATTCCCATGACCTTAGGGTCACGCTCCCGCAGGCGCTGTGCCAGTCCAGCCTCGTCTTTGAAGCGGACGACCGCCTGCAACACCGCGAACGCCAGCCATGCTGATGCCAGTCGCAACATTTACCCTCTGCCTACACTACGTGGAAACCTGCCTCCCCGGATTGCCGGAGGTCTCTCGGGATTATACCGCCCATGAACCCTCCCCTAGGGCACGCAAAGTGCGATAATTCTGGCGTGACCCGAACCCGCGAACTGGAAACCCGGCTGGAGCATACCGAGAAACAGTTGCATCTGCTACAGCAGATCAGCCGCTTCATGGTGCGCAACCTGGCGCTGGGGGATGCACTGCAGAAAGCTGTCTCGCTGGTGGTGGAATTCATGGCCAGTGATTCCTGCCTGCTTTACCTGCTGGACGGCGATGAACTGGTGCTGGTGGCCTCCAACGCGCCCAAGCCTGACTCCATCGGCCGCGTCCGTCTGAAGCTGACCGAAGGCCTCACCGGGTGGGTGGCTCGCGAACGGCGCATGCTTACGATCTCGCGCGAAGCCTACGCCGACCCGCGCTTCAAACTGTTCACCGACCTGCCGGAGGATACCTTTGAGGCATTCCTCTCGGCGCCGGTGATTGTGCGTGGACGGGTCGCAGGTGTGATCAACGTGCAGCACCGTGATCCGCACTTCCACTCCGGCGGCGAAATGGAACTGCTCACCACCGTAGGCGAACAGCTCGGGTGCCTGGTCGCGCTGGCCACTGCGGACTTAAAGGTGCTCGACACCGCTCATGTATTGGACCTGGTGATGGCCCCGGCTGGAGCCGCGCGCGGGTGATGCGGCTGGTTCTGGCAGCGCTGATGCTAGCTCCGTTGGCCACTGCTGCGGAGTGGCGCGTGGCTTACTTCTACGACAACGCCCGCGAGGTCCTGAATCTGACGGATCTCGAATTCCCCTCCGCGCAACGTGGCATCGCCGTGGGATATATCCAAGACCAACTGGGTATGCGTGTGCCGCGCAACGTAGCCATGGTCACCGCCGATGGCGGAACCAACTGGGCCGAGGTCAAACTCGGAGACATGCCGTATTCTCTGTTCTTTCTGGACGATTCCATCGGCTGGATGGTCACCGAACAAGGCATTTGGAAAACCGACGAATCCGGCCGGACGTGGAAGCGGCTGAGCAAACACTCCCCCGGAGCGCTGCTGCGCGTATGGTTCCTGGACACCAACCATGGATTCGCGGTGGGCCGCGAAAAGACGGTACTGGAATCGAAGGACGGCGGCAAGAGTTGGAAACCCGTCGCCGCCGCGCAGCTACCCACCGGCAACCGCAACTACGCCGTCTACAGCCAAATCTTCTTCACCAACAAACAGACGGGACTCATCGCGGGCTCCGCCATCCCACCAGTGCGTCGCGGCCTGAGCGCGAACAACCGTCAGATTCCCACCATGACGCTTCAACTCGCGACCAACGACGGCGGCACCACGTGGAAGCCTTCTGCCGCGCCCCTGTTGGGCGAGATCACCGAACTCAAGATGCGGGATGGCAAAGGACTCGCGCTGTTCACCTTCAACAATCAGTTCGAGGTTCCCTCCGAGGTCTACCACCTAGCCGCGGCGGATGGCAAGAACCTAAGTGCGTTCCGCGCTAAGGACCGTCGCGTCACCGACATCGAGCTCTTTGAAGGACACGCCTTCCTGGCCGCCGTCGAACCGCCGCGTCTGGCGAAAGAAGCAGCTGGACTGCCCGGCAAGGCACACGTGCTGGAAAGCACGGACCTATCCACGTGGACCGAGATCCCCGTCGACTACCGCGCCACCGGAGCCAGACTCTTGCTCTCCGGACCCGATGCCCAGCACATGTTTCTCGCCACCGACAACGGGATGATCCTCCGATTCATCCCGTAGCCGGGGCTCTTCGTCACGCTGCTGCGCTGACTGCCGCTTCGCGGACGAACTCGTAGCTGTCCACCGACGCGACGAACTCCTGCTTCTTCGCATCGGTTCGCAGCACTGTGCCATCGCACCGTACGCGAACATCCGCGCCTCCCCACTCCGCCCTGGGAAGGGTCAGGGAGTACTTAATCTTTTCTCCGATGGAGAATCTGGTACTGCAGGCGAACAGCACCCCCGTGGAACTCGCGTTCTTGATCCGGCCCCGAAGAGGTACCTTTCCAGAAGCGCAATGAATCTCATAGGGGAGGTGCAATTCGAAGCGTAGTTTTAGTCTTTGCTCCAGCATTGGTACTACCCACTCTATAGACAGTCCGGCGTAAAAATAATAGTACAAAGAGATGTTTTAAATCATTTCGTACTAGTACTGTTTTAAGCATTCTTGACCCTCTTTGTTTCGGCGTCTTCCGGCCACGCGGACCGCTCCTCTATGGGACAATTGAATTCGCGTGCTAAAACACATCTCCGTGCACGGGGCACGGCAGCACAATCTCAAAAACATCAGCGTCGAGATTCCGCGCAACACCTTCACCGTAATCACGGGCTTAAGCGGGTCGGGCAAAAGCTCGCTCGCCTTTGACACGATCTACGCCGAAGGCCAACGCCGGTACGTCGAAACGCTGTCCCCCTACGCGCGCCAGTTCCTGGACCAAATGGAGCGCCCCGACGTCGATTCCATCGATGGCCTCAGCCCAGCCATCTCCATGGAGCAGAAGACCACCAGCCGCAGCCCTCGCTCCACCGTCGGTACGGTCACGGAGATTTACGACTACCTGCGCGTGCTGTACGCCTCCGTCGGCGTCCCACACTGCCCCACCTGCAACATCGAGATCGCGCAGCAGTCCGCCGACCAGATCCTGGAGCAGGTGCTCGCGCTGGGCGATCAGCAACGCGTGATGATCCTGGCTCCCATCGTGCGCGGACGCAAGGGTGAGTTCAAGAAGGAACTGGAGAAGTTGGCAAAAACCGGCTTCCTGCGCGCCCGCGTTGACGGCGTGCTGCGGTCACTTGAAGAACCCATAACGCTGGACCGCCGCAAGAACCACACCATCGAAATCGTGGTGGACCGCCTTCTCGTCAAGCCCGAAATTGAAACCCGTCTGGCCGCGTCCATCCAAACCGCCTCCAAGCTCGCCGACGGACTCGTGCTGGTTTCGGTGGTCGACGGAGAGGAGCGCCTCTATTCCAGTAAGCTCGCCTGCCCCAACTGCGGCACCAGCGTCCCGCAACTGGAGCCGCGTTCGTTCTCCTTCAATAGCCCTTTCGGTGCATGCGCGACTTGCAACGGCCTGGGCAATCAATTCGCGTTCGATCCCATCAAGGTGATCGTCGACCCATCGCGCCCGTTCTTTGACGGTGCCCTCGGCCCGGGCGCGACGCGCAGCTACATCATCCACGCCGTCACAGCGCTCGCCACCGCCAACAAGATCAACCTGGCCAAGCCCTTCGAAGACCTGCCGCGCAAGCAGCAGACCATCCTCATCGAGGGCACCGACGGCAAGGGAGGCGTCATCGCGGCGCTGAAGAAGTTCTTCAAGGACGAACTGGCTGACGAGAAGTATCACGACTGGTTCAGCGCATACATGTCGCCCTCGGTCTGCGCGGACTGCAACGGAGCTCGCCTCAAGCCCTCCAGTCTCGCAGTGCGCGTCAAAGGCCTGACCATCGCCGAGCTGACCCGCATGCCGCTCGCCCGCGCGCACTCCACCGTGGCCGCCTGGAAGCTCACCGGCCGCGATGAAAAGGTCGGCGGACGGCCCGTGGACGAAATCCGCAACCGCATCAAGTTTCTCATTGATGTCGGCCTTGAATACCTCAGCCTGGAGCGCTCTTCCGCCACTCTCTCAGGCGGCGAAGCGCAACGCATCCGTCTCGCGACGCAGATCGGCTCCCGCCTCCGCGGCGTGCTTTACGTGCTGGACGAGCCCTCCATCGGTCTGCACCCGCGTGACAACAACCGCCTGTTGCAGTCGCTCGCAAACCTGCGCGATCTGGGCAACACAGTGCTGGTCGTAGAACACGACGCCGACACCATTGAGAAGGCCGACTACGTCATCGACCTCGGCCCCGGCGCAGGCCGCCTCGGCGGAGAACTCGTCGCGCAAGGTACGCCTAAACAAATCGCCGCGAACCCGAACTCCCTCACCGGCCAATACCTCACCGGCGCGCGCGAAATCGCGATCCCCGAGATGCGCCGCCGCCCCGCAGGCCCGCGCATCGTAATCCGCGGAGCCACGGAGCACAACCTCAAGAAAGTCGATGTCGAATTTCCGCTTGGTACCTTCACCGTCGTCACCGGCGTTTCGGGCAGCGGCAAATCAACGCTGGTCAACGACATTCTTTACCGCGCCGCCGCGAAGGAAGTCTACGGCTCGCGCACCGAACCCGGAGCGCATTCATCGATCAAAGGCCTCGACCTTCTGGACAAAGTCATCGAGATCGATCAAGCCCCCATCGGGCGCACACCGCGCTCCAACCCCGCCACCTACACGCAGGTCTTCAGCCCCATCCGCGACCTCTACGCACGCCTGCCGGAATCCCGAGCGCGCGGTTACAAGCCGGGCCGCTTCAGTTTCAACGTCAAAGGCGGCCGCTGCGAAGCTTGCCAAGGAGACGGCCTCAAACGCATCGAGATGAACTTCCTGCCCGACGTCTACGTCACCTGTGACGTCTGCCGCGCGCGCCGCTACAATCACGAGACGTTGCAAGTCAAATACAAAGACCACTCCATCGCCGACCTGCTCGAACTCCCCATCGAGCAGGCACTCGGCGTAATGGAAAACATCCCCGCCATCCACGGCAAGCTCGAAACGCTGGTACGCGTCGGCCTCGGCTACGTGCATCTGGGCCAGTCTTCCACCACGCTTTCCGGCGGCGAAGCCCAGCGCATCAAACTCGCCAAGGAACTCAGCCGCCGCCAGACCGGCAAGACTCTTTACATCCTGGACGAACCCACCACTGGCTTACACTTTGAAGATGTGCGCAAGCTGCTTCAGGTTCTCCACAGCCTGGTGGAACTCGGCAACACGGTAGTGGTGATCGAACACCACCTCGACGTGATCAAGACCGCCGACTGGATCATCGACCTGGGCCCCGAAGGCGGCGAACGCGGCGGCACCATCATCGCCACCGGAACGCCCGAAGACATTGTGCGCAACCCGAAAACATTGGCCGCCAGCTATACTGCCCAAGCGCTGAAGCCACTTCTGAAGGTTAAGAAATGAGCCGTTACTCCGAACAACCTCTCTCCTTTGAAAAACTCAACACCGTCCCCATAGACGCGCGTGGCGGCATGGTGCAAGTGAAGCACTTCGCCGGCCTTTACAAGAAAGGCGACGGCATCACCGCGCTGCTCGACACGCTGCCTGACATCCTGGCAGCCAAGTCGCTCCGTGGCGTGATCACAGCCCTGCGCGAGGCCCGAACCAAAAAGCGAGCCATCCTGTGGGGCATGGGCGGCCACGTCATCAAGTGCGGCCTCGCCGACGTTCTCATTGACCTGATGCATCGCGGCTGGATTACCGGCTACGTCATGAACGGAGCCGCCACCATCCACGACTTCGAAATCGCCATTGCCGGCCACACCAGTGAAGATGTCGAGTCCGTGCTGCCCGATGGCCGCTTCGGCGCATCCGAAGAAACCGGTCGCCATATGAACGAGGCCATCACCGAAGGCATGCGCGACGCCATCGGCATGGGTGAAGCGCTCGGCCGCAAACTGGAAACACTGGCCCGCCCGGAGTTCGCTCCGCACAGCATCGTCTCGGCCGCCTACAAAGCATCGGTACCGATCACCGTACACGTAGCCGTCGGCACCGACACACCGCACACCCACCCCGCCGCCGACGCAGCCGCCATCGGCGAAGGCACGCATCGCGACTTCCGCCTGCTCTGCTCGCTAGTGCGCAGCCTCAATGACGGCGGCGTCTATCTCAACGTAGGCTCCGCCGTCGTGCTCCCCGAAGTTTTTCTCAAAGCCGTCAGCGTAGTCCGCAACCTCGGCTACCCGCTGGCCAACTTCACCACGGTCAACCTCGACTTCCTCCAGCACTACCGCCCCAACGCCAACGTAGTGAAGCGCCCCCACGCGCAATCCGGCGGACAAGGCTTCTCCATCACCGGCCATCATGAGCTGATGGTCCCCCTGCTGGCCGCCGCGCTCATCGAATCGGAGTAACATGCGCGAGACTGTGTGGGGCTTCGACGATCTGGGCTTTTTTCTAGGGGCCATCCTCCCCAGCATTGTCGTCTCCACATTAGTCACCAGCGCGATTCCATCCATCGGAGCACGGGGCCTCTCCTATCAATGCGTGTTCTACGCGTTGATGCTGAGCGCCCTTTACGCCCTAGCCCGCGTGCGGCATGGCGTCCCGTTTGCCGACGCGGTGAACTGGTCGCTCCGCTTCCAGCGCGCGGGGTTCATAGTATTGGGAGCCCCGTTGCTCGCCTTCGCAGTCTCGGCCCTGGGCGGATTCCTCGGAACCCCCGCCATCCCCTCCGCCATAGACAATCTCACTGCCACCGATATTCCACTGCCCGTGGTAGCCGCCTTCGCCGTAGTCCTGGGCCCGTTGTTTGAGGAGCTAGTGTTCCGCGGCTTCCTCCAGCCGCTATTCCAACGTTGGGGCCAGTGGCCCGGCCTGCTGCTGACCTCAGCGCTCTTCTCCCTATTGCACGGCGCGCAAAACGAATGGCTGTGGCAATACTTGCTGCTGCTCTTCTTCGCCGGCCTGGCTTTCGGCTTAGTCCGTCAAAGCACCAACTCCACCGCCGCCGCGTTTCTACTGCATATGGGTTTCAATCTAACCCCCCTAACCAGCTCGATCCTCCAGCAACACTGACGCAGCCAGTACACATCGCAGCCAGTACTGAAGGGCGACCGTCAGGGAGCCGACAGATCCCCCCTTGCCCCCGCCCCCATTTCTCTACGTTGCAGTTGTTGTCACCATCCGCCGCGAAATCACCACGCGCACCATACGCGAAACCACGCCTGGAGCCGCTACACAACGCTCAACCGCCTGGAAGACAGAGGTCTCCTCCGCTCCTCGATGGGCGATCCCACCCGCGAACGCGGCGGCCGCGCCAAGCGCTACTTCGAAGTCACCGGCGCAGGAGTGAAGGCAATGGCTCAGTCCCAGAAGAACTACCAACGCATGCTGCCGTGCCTTCGCCTACCAGGTCTGTCCAACGCGTAATGTTTTCAATCCGCGTTCATCCGTGGCCCTTGCGATGTCCTACTACGCATCCACCGGCGGACGCCGCCGATGCCAGTCCGTCTGCTTCTGAAACAGATTGCCGATCTGCACCAGTTGATTCTCGTAGAACGCCCGCCCCACCAGCGAAATCGCCACCGGCAGCCCATCCGCGAAGCCGCACGGCAAGGACAGAGCAGGCAGCCCAGCCAAATTCCCCGCCGGAATCATCGTGTTCAATCCCGGCTTGCTACCCGACGGCCCGCCGCCTTGATCCAAGCGGTCCGTCACCTTGTCCGCCACACCCAATCGCGTCGGCGTCAGTAGCACGTTCACGTCCAGGAACAAATCGTAGATCGCCTTCTGAATCAAACTCCGTACGCGCATCGCACGCAGATAGTCCACCGCGGGCAGATCGACATACGACTTCATGCCCGCGATCTGCCGCGCGTCATGCAGCAAATCCACACTCCCGCTGCGCACGAAGTCTTCAAAGATCGATCCCGCTTCGCCCGCCAGAATCGTCCCTAGCACCGCGCCGTACGGGAAATCCGGCAGCCGCACTTCCTTCATGCGGAACCCGAATCCGCGAATCACCTCAAGCGCCGCTTTGAACGCCACCCGAGCCCCAGGTTCCGCCCACTCCTCGAAATCCACCGGCGCGTACCCGATCGTGATCTCCTGCGGCGGACGCCCCACCTTCGGCGTGTACGAGAACCCCTTGCCGGCCGACCCAGGATCGCCGCCATCGGCGCCCGCGATCTCATGCAGCACCAGCGCGCAATCTTCCGCCGACCGGCACATCGGACCGATCTTATCCAATGTCCAGGACAGCGCCATCGCCCCGCGCCGGCTCACCAGCCCATAGGTCGGCCGCAACCCGGTGACACCGCAAAACGCGCTCGGCGTGAGAATCGACCCCGAAGTTTCCGTGCCCAACGCGAACGTCGCCAGCCCCGCACCCACAGCCGCACCCGATCCGCTCGATGACCCGCCGCTCCAGCGATCCCGGTCCCAAGGATTACGCCCCGGCCCGGTCAGCGAAGCCGCGGGCGTACGATAGTTCCCACCGCCCGCAAGAGAAATCATCGACAACTTGCCGATCAGCACCGCGCCCGCCGCGTTCAACTTTTCAATCACCCGGGCATCTTCGCGAAACACCTGCCCCGCGAACGGCCGAGCGCCCCACGTCGTCGGATGATCCTTAACTGCAATCAGATCCTTGACGCCGTACGGAATCCCTTGCAGCGGACCACGCGTGCGTCCCCGCTTGAACTCCGCATCCACATCGCGAGCTTGCCGGATCGCTTGCTCCCGCAGCGACAACGCCAGCGCTCCGTAGCGCGGCCCCAGCCGCTCAAACCGGTCGCAGAACGCCCGCGTGAGTTCGAGGCAAGAAAATTCCTTCGCGCGCAGCTTCGCCCCGATTTCACCGATCTCTGCAAAAAAGATGTCGCTCGGGATATCCGCCATGTCAGCTCCGCGGCACAAACCGCGTGGCGGGTTCCACCGTCATCGGCAACGCCACCTGCCGCGTGATCTGCGCGCCCACGCGCAAGTATTGACGGGCGCCTTCCAGTTCGGCATCCGCGCCAGCCGGAGCCTGCGCCTTCAGCTCGGAACTCGCCGCCGCAGCCGCGGGCAGCGCAACTTGGAACAACTTCCGCCGCGTGACTCTCATCGATGGAAAATGTGCGCGATCTTCTTGCCGGCCTTCTCGGTGTAGTACACCGTAACCTTGCCCGCCTTCCCCGCCCCGGCCGCAACTTCCTGTCCGGCGGCCTGCGCGGCGTCGCTGGTCACGTCGTAGGCCTGCTCTACGCCATCAGCGCCCTTGATCACCACGGTCTTGGCACCCTGCCCGGTGCGCACCACCGTGCCCTGCGCCATCTTCAGCCCGTCCTTGCCGACGTTATCGATCTCCAGCGCGACCTTCTTGCCCTTATCCGTGCTGAATTGCGCGACCACATCGGAGCCTTCTTTCAGCCCGTTCCACGATTCTTTGGCGACCGTTTCCGTGTCATGCACAGTGGTCGTCGCGGCAAACTCCAGCAGATGCTCCGTACCCTCGGCGGTCTTGATCACTACGGTTCTCGCTTTTGCGTCGATCTTCTTGATCGTCCCTCGCACCACTCCCGGAGCGGGCGAGGCGGCATAGGCAAGCGATCCGGCAATCAGCAGAATGGCAAATTGGGTGAGCAGTTTCATAATCGTCTCCTGTAACGACAATGATACAGCGCCGGGAGGAAGGGGGAAAGTGGCCGTGCATCGCCCGGGCAAGCCGAATCCTTAGAGCGCAAGATCCAGCGCATCTTCTTCATCTGTGGCTAAAAAATCCGCCGCATCTTTTTGCCACAGATGAAGGTGGGATGAAGGGGATTCACAAACAAAGTTGGTGGTAGCTCGGGAAGCTGCCCCACATTTACGCGCAGTTCTCGGCGAAGGCCTGCGTCAACAATGCGGCGATTTGCGTGGGGTCGCGGCGTTCGATGTCAGCGCGGTGGAGCATGTAGACGGGCTTGCCGTCCTTGAACAGGGCCATGGAGGGCGAGGACGGGGGCAGACCGTATTGCGCCAGAATCGACCGCAGGTGGGCGGTGGCTTCCTCGTCGCCGCCGGCGAAGACGGTGGCCGCCTTCGAGGGACGGGCGGGGTGCTGGAGGGCCATGCCGACCGCGGGGCGGGCGCGACCGGCGGCGCATCCACAGACCGAATTGACCACCATCAACACGGTGCCGTCGGCAATCAGGCGGTCCACGTCAGCGGGGGTGCGGGCTTCTTCAACGCCGTGGCGAGTCAGATCGGCGCGCATAGGTACGATTAGGTTCTCTGGATAAGGCACAATTCAATTCTACCCCGCTTTGCCGGGGACCCGAGCGGAGTTATCGTAGAGTCTATGCGGACACTTGTGCTTGCCCTTAGTTTTCTAGCGGTGGCGGTTGGTCAGCCCACCTATTATGCACGCAGCGTGGCGGGATTAAGTTCGTCCGGCGACGGGGGGCAGGCGAAGGCGGCACGGGTGTTTCTGCCTTCGCGAGTCACTTTGGACGCGGCGGGGAATTTGTATGTAGCGGAAGGGTTCGGGCGCATCCGGCGGATTGGGGTGGACGGCACGATTGCTTCGTATGCCTCGCGGCAGGACGGGTCGGCCAGCGGAGATAACGGGCCGGCGGCGGGGGCGGGGATTTCCGTGCTGACGGATTTGGCGGCGTCGGGCGACTACCTCTATCTTGCCCAGCGCTCTCCTTGCAACATCCGGCGGATTCAACTTTCGACGGGGATCATCACGAACTTCGCGGGCAACGGGACGTGCTCGGCTGGAGCGGACGGTTTGGCGGGCACGCCGCTGGATTCGCCGGGAGCGCTCGCCATTGACGCGCAAGGCCGCGTTTATGTGGCGGAGGCCGCAGTGGTGCGGCGGATCGATCCGATCACGGGGCGCATTGAGACGTTCGCGGGAGACGGGACAGCGGGATTCGCGGGGGATGGGGGCGTACCTCGGCAGGCGCGGTTTAGTTCTCCGCAGGGATTGGCCATCGACGCAAGCGGCAACGTCTACGTGAGTGACACGGGGAACTGCCGCATCCGCAAGATTTCGGCCGTAGGGGTGGTCAGCACGATTGCCGGTTCGGTGAGTTGCGGCACGGCAGGCAACGGGGACCTCGCGATTGTCGCGCAGCTTTCCGGCAACGGAGCGATTGCCTTGAATGACACAGGGTCGGAGCTCTACATTGCGTCCGGCAGCACGACGATCCGGCGGCTGGACTTGCAGACGGGGATCATCGACCGGTTTGCGGGAACCGGGGTGCAGGGTGCGGTTCAAGATAACGTTCCGTCGCTGACGGCGGACCTGCGTACGGTCAGCGGCGTGCATGTGGACCGCAATCGCGATGTGTTGTTCGCGGACACCGACGGCAACCGCGTCGGCCGGATTCAGGCGAACAACAACCTTTCCACGGTGGCGGGCGCGTTGATGTTCGCCGGGGACGGGGCTCCGGCGCAGGTGGGATTCCTGAGCCAGCCCGTGGACGTGATCGCGGAAGGGGCGGGGCGGCTGCTGATCACCGAATCGATCAACCGCAGAGTGCGGCGGGTTTCGGCACCGGGCGTTCTTTCCACGGTGGCAGGGTCGGGCGCGCCGGGACCTGCCTCGGGGAATGGAGCATCCGCGCTGGCCGCCTCGGTTGCGCCGGAAGCGTTGGCGCGCGATGCGTCGGGCAACATTTATGTAGCGGATGCGCTTTCGAGGACTGTCCGCGTGGTCAGCGTCAATGGGTCCATGAACCAGGTGGGGCCGGTGTTCAATTCAGTGCCCGGAGGGGTGGCGGTGGACCCTACGGAGCGATTCGCGTTCATCGCGATCCCGGCGGAGCACCGGATTGTGCGGGTGAGCCTTTCGACGCGGGAGATCAGCGCCTATGCGGGCATCGGCGCGCTGGGGGACGCACCCACTTCGGGCTTCGCGGGCGATGGAGGACTGCCCACCGCGGCACGGCTCAACTCGCCCCGGCGCTTGTTTGTCGATGCTGATGGCAGCCTCTATGTGGCCGATAGCGGGAATCATCGCATCCGGCGCATCACGCCCAACGGGGACCGCATAGAGACGGTAGTCGGCAACGGACTCAGCGATTTTTCGGGCGACGGGAATCTGGCTACGCAGGCGTCGATTCCGAGCCCGGTAGGCGTGACCCTGGACGGCGATGGAACCTGATTGTGAGCAACCGCACGGCGATATTCCGGGTGGACCGCGGCACGAACCGGCTGCGGCGGATTGCGGGGTCGGCGGTGATCGGGAGCAGTCCGCTGGCCGTGCCCGCGCTGCAGGCGGTGTTTCATTCGATCAACAACGTCACGGTGGACGGGCGCGGGGTGATCTACTTCGCGGACCAGGGGAATCTGCGGGTGGTGGAGTTGACTCCGTCCACGTCGCTGTCTCCAATCATCAGCGGCGTGATCGCCCCCGGGGCCTTCGGCGCGGGCAGCACGCTCACGCCAGGGGGTTGGGTGGAGATCTACGGGGACCGGCTGTCCACCGTTACCCGCACGTGGAGTGCGAATGACTTCAATGGGCCGATCGCGCCAACGGTGCTGAGCGGAGTCAGCGTGCGGATCGGCGGGGTGAACGCGCACGTGCAGGCGATCAGCCCTGGGCAGATCAATGCGGTGGTGCCGGAGGGCGTGACCTCGGGCAACGCGGCCATTGAAGTGATCAACGTGCGGGGGCCGGGGGTTACGGTGACCAGCGATCCGTTGGCGATGGTGGTAGCGGAGCGGGCCGCGTATTTGCTGGCACCGCCGGCGCTGTCCCGAGACAACAAGCAGTACGTGGCGGCGATTCTGCCAAACGGGGCGTTTGCCGCGCCCCTTGGCTTGTTGCCGGGGACGAATTCGCGGCGGGCGCGCACCAGTGACCGCCTGGTGGTGTACGGGGTCGGCTTCGGTCCGACCAATCCTGGGGATCGCGAGCGGGCTGAATCGGCTGGCGAACACCCAGATCCGCGTGGGCGGGGTGGAGGCTTCCGTGGAATACGCGGGGCTGGCGAACGGATACGTGGGGCTGTATCAGTTCAACTTTGTGGTCCCGACAGCGCCGGGGGGTGACGTGAAGCTGGAGATCCTGGTGAACGGGGAGCCGCTCACGCAGACGCTTTACCTGCCGCTGGAGTAGCTACTTTGCTTTGCCCTTCGCGGCAGGGGGCGGCGGAGCGGGGGGCATGGCGGCTTTACCGTCGAGCATGAAAGTGTAGAGGCGTGTGGGTCCGTTGCCGCCTCGGCCTGCCACGACGGCGATGTATTGCTGGTTGTCGAGCTGGTAGGAAATCGGCGTCGAGATGCCGGCGATGAGGCTGCTGTCCCAGATCTTCTCGCCTTTGTCGGCGGTGTAGGCGACCAAGTGTCCGTCGCCGCCGGGCACAAAGACCAGGTTGCCCGCGGTGGCGAGTAAGCCAGCGCTGTAGGTCTGCGTGGCGCTCCAGCGGGCGGTTTGGGTGATGGGGTCCCAGGCTTTGACGAAGGTTCCTTTGTTGGAGATGCGCGCGCCTGCGGGGGATTGGCCGGCGGCGAAATCGTTCATGTCGACACCTGAGAGTTGCTTGCCCTTTTGCGGCGCGTAGCCTTCGGTGGAGTGATACATGCGCGAGTTGACGGAACCGGGAATGTAGACCAAGCCCGTCACGGGACTGAACGCCATGGGCTGCCAGTTGTGTCCCCCGCCGGAGCCGGGGGCGATCTCCACCGTGGTGCCGTTTTCGTAGCGCACGCCGGGGTTTTCGATGGGGCGGCCCTTGGCGTCCAGGCCTGAGGCCCAGTTGACTTCGGTGTACGGCTTGCCAGAGATAAACTCGCCGGTGAGCCGGTCTAGCACGTAGAAGAATCCGTTCTTGGGAGCCTGCATGATCACCTTACGCGCGCGGCCGTTGATGCGCAGGTCCGCCAGGATCAGCGACTGCACGGAGGTGTAATCCCAGGATTCGCCGGGCGTTGTTTGGAAATACCAGGCCAGCTTGCCGGTATCCGGCTTCACGGCCAGAATGGAGGCGAGATACAGGTTGTCACCGCCGCCGGGGCTGCGGAATTGGCGGTTCCAGGGCGAGCCGTTGCCGGTGCCGATGTAGAGCAGGTCGGCGTCGGCATCGTAGGCCATGCCATCCCACACGGTGCCGCCGCCGGGGACCACGGACCAGTCGGTGCCCTTCCATGTCTCGGCTGCTTTCTTGAGTTCGGGTGTTTCCGGATTCGCGCCGGGCGTGGTGTAGAAGCGCCAGGCCTGCTTGCCGGTTTCGGCATCGTAGGCGCTGAAGAAGCCGCGCACGCCGAACTCGGCTCCAGCGGTGCCGACGATGACTTTGCCTTTGACGACGCGGACAGCGCCGGTGATCGTCATGTCAGAGTTGGGGTCCGTAGTTTGGGTGGACCAGATTTCTTTGCCGGTTTCGGCGTCGAGGGCGACCAGACGGCCGAAGATTAGGCTGGCGTAGATTTTTCCGTTGTAGATGGCGACGCCGCGGTTGACGGCTCCGCAGCACATGCCGGGGCGGCCTGGACCGGTGCGGGGGATTTCGGGGTCCCAGCGCCATTTGAATTTTCCCGTGCGGGCGTCCGTGGCGGAGATGACACCCCAGGGGAGGCTGGTGTAGACCACGCCGTTGGCCATGATGGGGGTTCCTTCGATGTTGCCGGGGGGGGAGTCGACGTCGGTGGCGAAGGCCAGGCCCAGGCGGGAGATGGTGGCCGGGTCAATTTGTTTTAGGGGGCTGAAGTGGGTTTCGGATTGGTCGCGGCCGTAGCTGAGCCATTCTTCGGCAGGGGCGCGGCGCAGTTGGCTTGCTTGCTGGGCCCAGGCGGCGGCTACTAGGATGGAGGCGGCTAGGAGGGCGTAGAGAGATGTTCGCATAGTGGACCTTGATGGATCACTATACAGAGTACAGGATGGGACACCTGTCCGCTTTTCCGTCTGTCCGCTCCCTTACGGTCGCGGTTCAGTGCTGCTGCACGGAGCTACTGCACTGAGCCGCCATGCGTCAGCATGCGGACAGACGGAAGTTAACTCCTACGAGCTACGCTTGCGCTTGAAGCGTGCCGCGGCGGCGGGTTTTTGCCAGAAGGGGGCGCGCTTGGCGGCGGGGGCTGCGCCGTGGTGGGCAGGCTTGCCGTGAGGCGATGGTGCCTGACGGGACTCCGAGCGGGCTTCGCGGGGGAGTTCGCCGGCTACGGTGCGGCGGGTCAGCTTCATGCCGAGCAGGCGTTCGATGCGCCCGATCTCACTGCGCTCGCCTTTGGTGCAGAACGTGGTGGCGGTTCCGCGCACACCGGCGCGGCCTGTGCGGCCCACGCGATGGATGAAGTCCTCGGGGGCTTGCGGCAGGTCGAAATTGACCACGTGGGCGATGCCGTCGACGTGAATGCCGCGTGCGGCGACATCGGTGGCGACCAGGATGCGGTAGTTGCCGTCCTGGAAGCCGCGCAACGCCTGGTTGCGCTGCGACTGCGTGCGATTGCCGTGGATGCGGGTGGCGTTGGCACCGCCGTTGATCAGCTTCTCCGCCAAGCGGTCCGCTCCGTGTTTGGTGCGGGCAAAGACCAGGAAGGAGCCTTCTTCGTCCTTCAACATCTTTTGCAGCAGGCTCAACTTGCGGTCCGGCTCGATTTCATAGAGGTGCAGGTCCACGTGGTCAGCGGTCTTGGTGGTGGAACCGACTTCAACGCGGACGGGGTTATTGAGGTAGCTCTTGACCAGCTGCGCGGCGGAGGGTTCCATGGTAGCCGAGAAGAACATGGTCTGGCGGTCGGTCGGCAGCATGGCCAGGATTTCCTTGATGGTGGGCAGGAAGCCCATATCGAGCATGCGGTCGGCTTCGTCCAGGATCAGGAAGCGGGCGGGCGCGAGCTTGACCAGCTTGCGCTTCAGGTAGTCGGCCAAGCGGCCTGGGGTCGCGATGACGACCTGCGCGCCTTGGCGGATCTGCAGCAGTTGGCGCTGTTCGTTGGCTCCACCGGTGACCACGGCGGAGCGGATATCGGTCCCGCGCGCCAGGCGGCGGAAGGTTTCGTCAATTTGCGCGGCCAGTTCGCGCGTGGGGCTGAGGATGAGCGCGTTGACGCCCGGAGTCTTGTGTTGGATCAACTTTTCGAGCAGCGGCAGCACAAACGCCAGCGTCTTGCCGGTGCCGGTCTGCGCGGTGACGACAACGTCGCGCCCTTCCAGCTGCGGCGGAATCGATTGCGCCTGCACCGGGGTGGGTTGCACCAGTTTGTTCTGCGAAAGGTTGGTCTGGAGAAGTGTAGATAGAGATAGTTCTGTAAAAGTGTTCATTAGTTGGGAGTGCAAGGTCTTGCATGAGCAAAGACATCAGCACTCCAACGTTGTGGCAGAAGGAAGGCGGATCGGCTTGCTTCTCCAGTGTAGCGCACTTCTGGGGTTCAGCGATCTCGAGAGTCTAGTCTCCGTTCAGCCAAGGTTTCCAAGAGGCGTGATGCTTACGGAAGGTCTTCCAATATTGCGCGAAGCTGCGGCGGCGGGTTTCGAGCAAACGTTGGATCCGCGGATTGTGGCCGGTCAGGGTGAGCGAGGCGGTGCAATCCTGCATGGCACCCAACCGGTCCTGTAACGCGGCGAGGGCGTGCAGGCACTTCTGGGTGCCGGGTCCGTAGACTTCGGCGAACAGTTCCAGGGTGTAGCGGAAGCGTTTGGCCAGCAGGCGGAAGTGGTGCAGGGCAGGCTCCGTGCCATCAGCGACGGCTTGCGCGCCGGAGGCGAACAACTTATCCAGCATGCGGGGCAGTGTCCGGTGGGCGAAGGCGGCCGCAGTCACCATACGCGGGGACGGCTGTAGGGGTACCAGAAATCTGCGCCAGCGTTGGACCGAGTGGCGGCCCCGCAAGTGGCAGCTCAATTCGTCTTGACGGGTCTGCCGCAGGGCGGTGATGTGCTCGCGCGGTTCCGCATCATCACAACCGGCGGCGGCCAATATGGCAAGGGCAATGTCGCAATCGCGGACCGCTCCGCAGCGTTCCGTCAGCTGGCGCAGGCGGCGGCGCATTTGTTTGACGCGGCGCGCGTCGAGGAAATCGGCGAACAAGCGGATCGCCTGCAGTAAGCGCCGGGCCGCCACGCGCACGTCGTGCAACACTTCTTCGCTGCCAGGCTGGCCGTGGCGCAGTGCTTTATCCAGGACCCTTAGGCGATCGCGCAATTGCACCGCGACATAGTGGATCATACCCTGGCAGGCGAAACCGCCTGCCCTACCTGACTAGCCGATGGCGAGCGGGTTCGGGGCCAGTTTGCCGGTGCTATCACCGAGTTTTTCGATGGGCACGCCGGCCTTATCGAGGATGGTGACCAGCAGGTTCGCCATGGGCGTGTCCTGCTTATAGGCGTAGTGCGAGCCTTGCTTCACGCTGCCGCCCATTTTGCCGGCAAGCAGGATCGGCAGGTCGGAGTGGCGGTGCAGATTGCCGTTGCCCATGCCGCTGCCGTACATGATGAGGCTGTTGTCCAGCAGGCTGCCGTTGGCGTCCTTGGTGGCGGCCATCTTTTCGAGGAAGTACGCCAGCATCTGCACGTGGTTGGTGTCGATGCGGGCCTTCTCGGACATCTGCTTGGGATCTTCGCGGTGATGCGAAATCAAGTGATGCTGGCCGGGGATGCCGATGTGACCGTAGGTGCGACCGCTTAGTTCGCGCGCGAGAATCATGCTGAACACCCGGGTCATGTCGGTCTGGAAGGCGGTGACCTGCAGGTCGAACATCAGCTTGGTGTGTTCCTCGAAGGAATCCGGGATGCCAAGGGGGCGGTCAGGGATTTCCAGGGTCTGGGCACCGTGCGATTCGGCGTTCTGGATGCGCTGTTCGATTTCGCGGACGGAGTCGAGATACTCGCTCATCTTCGATTTGTCGCCGGAGCCAAGCGTACCGGCCATCTTGCGGGCTTCTTCGGCCACCGAATCTAGGATGCTGCCGGTGCGGCGGGTGCGGGCCGCGCGCTGGGCAGCCGATCCGCCGTCGCCGAAGAGGCGTTCGAAGATCACGCGGGGGTGATTCTCCGGGGCGTTGGGAGTGGTCTCATTGCGCCAGGAGAATGTGTTGACGTAGAAGCAGTCGCCCGAATCGCAGGAGCCTTGTGCTGCCGGATCCACAGTCATTTCGATGGACGGGATGGGCGATTTCGCGCCCAGCACCTTGGCGGCGATCTGGTCGGCCGTAGTGGCAAGCCTTACTTCAACACCGGGACGCGTGCGGTCATAGGCATGGACGCCGGTGAGCCAAGCGGCAGAAGCGCGCGTATGGTCGCCGGAGCCGTCGCCCTTGGTGTCGGCTTCGAGGTGGCTGAGGCCGGAGAGGATGCTGAACTGGCCGTTCAGTTTCGACAAGGGCAGCAGGTTCGGCGTCAGTTCAAAGCCAGGGCCGACCTTGGTGGGCTTCCATTGATCGTAGATGATGCCGTGCGAGACGTAGACCCAGCCCAGGCGGATGGGCGCGGCGGTCTGTGCCGAGAGGGCCGGGATCATGGAGTCGAGCATTGGCAGCGCCACGGCTGCTCCGGCTCCGCGCAAGAAGGTCCGGCGGGCCATTGATTTCTTGGTGACAAAGTTCATTTCTTCGATCCTCTCACGATTATTTCTTCGGTCCCCTCATCTGAAAGGGAGCACTCTGGACTATGCCTTCCACTAACGCTTCAAAGGTGTAGTTGGTGGCTTTGGCATCGCGGACAATCTTGCGCACGGCGGGCGTGTCGTAATACTGCACGTTACGCCCGATGGCGTACATCAGTAGTTTTTCGCCGATGGCCCCGGCGAAGCGCTCGGGGTCCTTCACTAGCAGTTTCTTGACGCCCTCGACGCCGTTGACTTCGGTGCCGTCGAGCATCTTGCTTTGGGTGTCAATCGGCTGGCCGCCGTCATGGTCGCGCCATGCGCCGGTGGCGTCGAAGTTTTCGAAGGCGAAGCCGATGGGGTCCATGCGGGCGTGGCAACTGGCGCAGGCAGGGGCGGCCCGATGCAGCTGCATGGCATCGCGCAAGGTGCGGGGCTTATCGGCGGACTCGCCTTCGGTCTTCAGCGAGGGGACATTCGGAGGAGGGGGCGGAGGCGCGGAGGCCAGCAGATTCTCCAGCACATATTTCCCGCGCAACACAGGCGAGGTACGGATCGAATAGGACGTCAGCGTGAGGATACTTCCCTGCCCCAACAGACCACCCCGCGGGCTGCCTGCCGGAAACTCGACGCGCCGAAACTGACTGCCGCGGATGCCGGGGACTCCGTAGTGTTTCGCCAGCCGTTCATTCAGGAACGAGTAGTTGGCGGTGATCAATTCGAGAACACTGCGGTTGCCGCGCAGCACACTATCGAGGAACAGTTCGGTCTCCCGCTCCAAGGAAGCGCGCAGACCGGAGTCGAAGTTGCGGAAGAGGAACAAGTCCAGTTCCTTGCCGCGGATGTCGCGCAGGAACAGCCACTGTGCCGCGAAGTTCTTGACCATGGCCTCAGAGCGCGGATCGCGCAACATGCGCTGGGTCTGGGCGCGCAGCGTAGCAGGGTCGCGCAGCTTCCCCGCGGCAGCCAGGTCGAGAAGTTCGTCGTCGGGAATGCTGCTCCATAAGAAGAAGGACAGGCGCGAGGCAAGTTCCACGTCGCTGACCGCGAAGGCTTTGGGTGCGTTGGCGGGCGTACGTTCGGCGCGATAGAGGAACTGCGGGCTCACCAGCATGCGCTCGATGGCGCTTTGGATGCCGAAGTCGAAGTTCCCGTCTGTGCGCGCGTCGGTGTAGAAGGGCAGCAGGTCATTGACGTCGGCTTCGGTGACGGGCCTGCGGTAGGCGCGGCGCATCAGCGAGGAAAGGATCTGCCGCGCGCAGGGAGTTTCGGTGACAGGGCTGGCGGGCCGGCAAACGAAAATTCGGGCCCGGCTGGGCGTGTTACCAGGGCCGGTCACTGTATACGGCCCGCGGATGTTCAGAGCCTCCACCGCTGCCTGCGTTCCTCGGCTGCGCGGCCGGGTGGAGAGGGTGGATTCATCCAACGCGCGGCTCTTTTGCACGAAGGTGACGCCGATCAAGTGAGGTCCGGCGCTCACCGGGAAGCGATATTCCACAGGTCCGCCGCCGCCGCGTCCACCGCGTCCGGCAGCTTGCGGTGGTGCCGCGGGCGCTCCGGCTGCTGGGGCTCCCGCACCGCGGCCTGCTCCGGCGGGTGCCGCACCAGGGGGTGGACCACCTGCTGGGGGACCACCTGCCGGGGGACCGCCAGCGAATCCGCCGCGTCCGCCGCCCGCGCCGCCGAGCGTAACCAGTTGCTTGCGCTCACCGTCGATGGTGATCTCCATGTCAAATGCGTCGCGCCCGCCGCCTGCCGTCTCCACCGTGAATCCGTATTCGCCGTCCAGCGGGAAGTAGCTGTGAACCGCGAGGCCGCCGCGCGTGCCCAAGCCCAGTTGTTCCACCTGCAAATTCTGCGGACCCTCATCCGGGGTGCGGTGCGAGTTCACCATCACGGGAGCCGTAGGATCTCCTACGGCCAACCGGGCCACCTTGCGGGCCGCGTCCAGATAACGCTCCATGGTGGCGGGGGAGAGGTAGAGCAGGTCCGCCAGATTGTCGAAGCCGCTCGACGCATTGTCGGAGGGCAGCAGGAATTCGTAGTCCATCTCCTTGGGGAGATTGTCCAAGGCGAGCAAGTCGCGAATTGCGTTCTTATACTCAGTGCGCGTCAGGCGGTGCAGGTCGGGCAAGTCACCGGGATTGGGGTTGGCGGCTGCGGCTCGGTCGAGAGTGCCTTCTAAGAAGGTAGCGGTACGCGCGTAGACTGCGGGAGCGGGGCGGGGAGATCCTGGAGGCGGCATGCCGCCCTGGCGCAACTGGCGGACGACCTTTTCCCAGCTCTCCGCATTCTGCGCGACTTGGTCCAGCCCAGCGGCGGTGACCACCATGCCGGCCGTGCGGACCTGCGGACTGTGGCAGCCCGCGCAATACTGGCCGAGCATAGCTCCGGCAGCCTGCTGTTCGGTCTGCTGCTGCGCTGGAATCTGGGTGAGACCGGCGGTCATCAAGAATAGGGCGGCGGCAAAACGTGGGGTAGCCATGTAAACGACTGTAGTATATCAGTAGTGTCCGGCTAACGCGCGACACGCCGACGGCAACTAACTGAAGAGTAGGCGGTTGAGGCCTCTTTTGAGTTGCCGCGATTTGAAATACCAGAAGACGAAACACGAGGCTGACACCATGAGGGATGAACCTTGGCCGCACCG
>CANFEY010000062.1 GCA_947446025.1 Bryobacterales bacterium | reverse complement strand
CGCCAGCCTTCACCCGCGCTAGCACTCCGCTGCGCGCCAACTCTTTCTTGCTCAATACTGTTCTCCCCACCCGGCCTCCTTGGGAGGTCATCGTCAGGGGACACTTCTATCGAGGTCTCAAGGGGACATTATCAAAGTGGCGCAACAGGGGTGAAAATGTAAAAGCTACGCGGCTCAGTGGGCAAGTCCGAGAAACGGGCCAGACCTTCGTCAATCAAACTGGTTTCGCGTTCCGTGATCTGCCCCAGAACGGGCCGAATCCTGCTTTTGTCGATGCTGCGCAGCTAGTCGATCATCGCGCAGGAAGTTTTCGCGAGACCGCTTGCTCCTGGAACCAGCGCGGGATAGAGCAAGCCCTCGCCAACCGGAAGCGTTGGTCGCTGATGATTTCCGGATCACTCACAACAACACACGTCCTAGCACCGCGTTGCTCGCGGCCCAACGTGGGATCGAGACCGACAATTACAATCGCGCCACGCCTGAGCTTCACTCGCGGCCCTCGGTCCAACCCTGACCCTCGACCCACCGCACCGGCTTCACCGCGCTTGCTTCGTAGAGTAATTCGCCGTGCTCATCGGGCAGTCCCGCCGCCCACCCGTCAAAGCCCTGCTCGCCCAGTGTGTTGCTTTCCGGATGCGGATTCTCGAGTGGACGGTGGAGGTCCTCAAGTCGGCGGCACCCTAGCTCTGAGCGTACACCCCGAGGGGACACTCGTCACATCCCCCGCAGGAACGGGTTCCGCTCACGCTCCCGGCCAATGGTCGTGTTCGGACCATGCCCGCAAATCACCACCGCTGCGTCCGGCAGCGGGAGCAGTTTGTCGTGGATGGACCGCAGGATCTGTCGCCCGTCGCCTCCCGGCAGATCGGTGCGCCCAATCGAATCGCGGAACAGCGTATCGCCGGCGACCAGTTTGTTCTCCGAGGGTATCCACACGCTGGTGCTGCCTTGCGTGTGACCTGGGGTGTGGAGGATGTGGAACTCTGCATCGGCCAGCTTCAGCGTGTTGCCGTCGCGGGCGTCCACGTCGATCTCGGTGCGCTCCGGGGTTTCCATGCCGAGCCACCCGGCCTGCACATCGACCATATCGTATAGTTCCTGATCGTTGGCGTTCATGTGTACGGGCGCGCCGGTGGCGGCCTTCAGCTTCGCCGCGCCGCCGATGTGGTCCAGGTGCGCGTGCGTGATCACGATGTCCGTGACCTTGAGCGCGTGCTTGGTGAGAATGGCGAGGATATCTTCGATCTGATCGCCCGGGTCAATGACGATGGCTTCGCACGTGCTCTCATCGCCGAAGATGGAGCAGTTACACTGCAGCGGCCCCACAGGAATAATCTCGTGAATCAAGCTTTGATTGTAGCGGATGGGATTGTAGCTTCAACGCCCCGCGCTCCAACGCGAATACAGCGAGCAACGCCCCAGGCTCCGCGCCGCCGTGCAGGTGCCACTCATAGCGCGAATCGGCGAGCGAGCGGAACAGCTGCTCCATAGTGAAGAACTCGGTATGCAGTTCCAGAATGATGAAGCTGACCAATTCGTCCCACGCGTCGATCTGAGGGAACAGGTGCCGCTCCGCACCCTCGATATCACACTTCAGTACAACGCCGCCGGGGACGCGCGGAACGATTTCCGCCAGCGGCAGCACCGGGATGCCGGACTCAGCCGCCTCGCCCATGCGCAAGCCCCATGCCCCGTAGCCTGCGTCGTGGACCTTGGCGAACCCGCGCTCAGCCCCGGCGAACGCCTGGATCGATTCGCAGGGAACACTCAAGTTGTCATCCAAATTCCGGCGCAGCGCCTGGAGATTGTCGAGGTCCGGCTCAATGGCGATGACCCGGTCGAAGTCCAGCCGCCGTTCCAGGAACAGGGCGCTCAGCCCCACGTTGGCCCCTAAATCCACCAGTACCGGCGGCCGCCCCTTAACCAGCGCCACGAAGGGAGCGTAGATCAGGTCTATGAAAACTTCCTCGAACACCTTGGCATCCGTGGTCCCGCGCCGCAGGAACACCGTCGAGCCGTCGCGCAGCCGGTAGGACCGCTCCGCTGTATCAAACCCCGCCCGCTCAAGGACCTCATCCATCACATACCAGAAGACGTCCCCGCCCGAAAGCTCAGACTCCGCAATGCGCCGCAGCTTGTTGAACACACCCATACACCTAATAGTGCGTCCAGGCCGGAAGAATTCTCCGGCAAAGAACGTATACTCGGGGTATGGACCTCAGGCGCAATCCTCTGAGCGCTTTTCCGCGCTCAGCGCACTATGGGGTATGGCTGCACTCGCTTATCCGCAAACTGAAATGCATCTGACTGCAACACCCGCTTACACAGCACTGCGCGAAACCGCCGCTTGGATCGACCTCGCCGAACGCGGCAAGATCCGCATGAGCGGGGAGGATCGCGCACGCCTGCTGCACGCGATGACCACCAACCACATCCAGGCGCTCACGTCCGGCCAGGGCTGCTATGCCCTATTCCTGAACGCGCAGGGGCGCATCCTGGCCGACGCAAACGTGCTGTGCTTTGAAGACCACCTGCTGCTGGATACCGAGCCGGAGCTGCTCACCAAGATCTACGAGCACCTGGACCGCTACATCATCGCCGACGACGTGGCGCTGGAAAACGTGACGGTTCAAGTGGATACTGTCGCGCTGGACGGCCCCCACGCCGCAGCCGAACTGGCCCGCCTGGGCGCTCCGGTTCCTGAGGCCCTCTGGTCACACGAGGCCTGGGGAGCAGGCACCGTCCAGAGGACCGCGCAAGGCTTCAACCTCTTCTTCCCCAAGCGCCAGACGCCGGACCTGGGCATTCCCGAAGCCACCGCCGAAGAGGCCCGCACCGTGCGCATCGAGCAAGCCCGTCCGCGCTACGGTGAGGAAATCACGGAGCGTTACTTGGTCCAGGAAACCGGCCTGATGCAAGCCGTCAGCTTCACCAAAGGCTGCTACCTAGGGCAGGAAATCGTCGAACGGGTGCGCAGCCGGGGGCAGGTCCACAAACAGTTGCGCGCCCTTCAAATCGACACCAACGATCCGCCCGAGCCGGGGACGAAGGTCACATCGGCTGGCGCGGAGGTGGGCGAAGTCGTGAGTTCGGCCTACTCCCCGGCGCTAGGGAAAACGGTAGCCATGGCCTACGTCAAGAATTCGGTGTCAGACACCGATCTCCAGGTAAACTCAGCAGCCGCACGGTAGGCAGGAGGGCGGGTCTCCGGACCCGCGGCTGCAGAAAATCCCGAAATGGCAGGCGAAACCGCCTGCCTCCCATCGCAAACCGCTGATCTTTCGTGGTGGCGCAGGCGGTTTCGCCTGCGAGCTGCGGTCCTCGCAGACTTTTCAGCGGGGCAATTCCGCTACCGTACCGGCACGGGCGGAGGCGTAATTGTGAACTCGTAGCGCTCATCCCCCGCCTCCAGCACCAGCATACCTGCCCCCAGCGGCTTGTTCGACGTAGGCAGGAACACCGCGCCATCATTCGCTTGCCCCGGCTCCAGCTTACTCGATCCCAGGATTACTGCCGCAGCAGCAGCAGCCGCCTTCATGCTGCCCCCGCCGATCGCCATGGCATCCTTGCGCCGGGCCTCGTAGCCGAACCGTAACTCCAGATTCGTATTTCCGAAAAGCGCCGCCTCATACACGCCGATCAGCCGCCCCACGTCATTGCGCCCCGCCCGGTCCAGCACATCCTTGACTACGGCGTTGGCCGACAGCGCCTGAATCGCCTTTCCCGCCGCCGGCTGAAAGCGAAACTTCTCCGGCAGCACCACGCGGGTCTCGCCCGACCCGTTGGTCACCGCCACCTGCACGATCGAATACCCCAGAATCCGCGTCGGCAACGGAGCCACCATCACCGTCATCCCGCCCTTTGTAAGCGCCTGATACTTCAGCCCGCCGGACTCAAACTCCAATATTTGCGGCTGGGCAAGCAGCGCCGTGCAGATCCCCAGGATTGCACAACCTGTCAGCCGTCTCATACAATCAATAATAAGCTGGTTTGTACTTTGCCCAATGGGGCGGACGGCTGGCTGCCTCTTGAACACGTCGCAATCACACACCACACTATGTCTACTGTAAAGCTCAAATCCGGCCGGGATGCGACCCAGCCTCTGACAGCCAACGAACACCTGCTGAAGTGGGTGGAGAAGATGGCCGAATTGACCACCCCCGACGACATCCACTGGATTGATGGATCTCAGGAAGAGTACCAGGCCTTGTGCGACATGATGGTCGACAGCGGGACCTTCATTAAGCTTAACGAAGAATTGTGGCCAGGCTGCTACTATGCCCGGTCCGACGCGAGCGACGTCGCCCGCGTGGAAGACCGCACCTACATCTGCTCCCTATCCAAGGACAACGCGGGGCCCACCAACAACTGGGTGAACCCATTCGAGATGCGGAAGAAGTTGAAGGATCTCTTCCGTGGCTCCATGAAGGGCCGGACGATGTATGTGTTGCCGTTCAGCATGGGACCGATCGGATCGCCCATGTCGCAGATCGGCGTGCAGCTGACCGATTCGGCCTACGCCGTGGTCAACATGCGCATCATGGCCCGCATCGGCACCGCGGTGATCCAGGAGATCGAGAAGGACGCCAAACGCGTCGTGCCCTGCCTGCATAGCGTGGGAGCGCCGCTCGCCGCCAGGCAGAAGGACGTGCTGTGGCCGTGCAACGAAGACAAATACATCGTGCACTTCCCGGAAACGCGCGAGATCTGGTCGTACGGTTCCGGCTACGGCGGCAATGCTCTGTTGGGCAAGAAGTGCTTCGCCCTGCGCATCGCCTCGAACATCGCGCGCGATGAAGGCTGGATGGCGGAACACATGCTCATCCTGGGCGTGGAAGATCCGAAGGGCGAAAAGACCTACGTCGCCGCGGCCTTCCCCAGCGCCTGCGGCAAGACCAACTTCAGCATGCTGGTTCCGCCCGCGGGCTTTGAAGGCTGGAAGGTCTGGACCGTCGGTGACGACATCGCCTGGATCAAGCCCGACGAAACCGGCCAGTTGCGGGCCATCAACCCGGAAGCGGGCTTCTTTGGCGTCGCACCGGGAACATCGAACCACACCAATCCGAACGCCATGGCCGCTCTGGCCAAAAACACGATCTTCACCAACGTGGCGCTGACCCCCGAAGGCGGCGTGTGGTGGGAAGGCATGACCGACCAACCGCCAGCCGAGTGCCTCGACTGGAAGGGCAACAAGTGGACCCCGGCCATCGCCAAGGAAACCGGTGCCAAGGCCGCGCATCCGAATTCGCGCTTCACCGCGCCCGCGTCGCAGTGCCCCACCATCGACCCCGCGTGGGAAGATCCGGCGGGCGTGCCGATCAGCGCGATGCTGTTCGGCGGCCGCCGCGCCACCACCATGCCGCTGGTCTACCAGGCCTTCAACTGGACCGCAGGCGTTTACGCCGGTGCCACGATGGGCTCGGAGATGACCGCAGCAGCAGCCGGAACCATCGGCCAGGTACGCAGCGATCCCATGGCCATGCTGCCCTTCTGCGGCTACCACATGGGCGACTATTTCCGTCACTGGATCAAGATGCAGCGCCTGGTCAGCAGCACGCCGCGCGTGTTCCACGTGAATTGGTTCCGCAAGGATGCCGACGGTAAGTTCATGTGGCCCGGCTTCGGCGAAAACATGCGCGTCCTTAAGTGGGTTGTGGACCGTTCCCGCGGTCGCGCCCTGGGCCAGGAAACGCCCATCGGCTGGATGCCCCGCTATGAGGACATTGAGTGGAACGGCCTTAGCTACCCAAAGGAAAAGTTCAACCAGCTGCAACACTTCGACCGCGCCGAGTGGAAGAAGGAAGTGATGAACCACGAAGAGTTGTTCATCAAGCTGCATGACCACCTTCCCCCGGAGATGGTTTACGAGCGTGAGCTGTTGATCTGCCGTTTGTAGTGGGCTGAGCGCTACCGTATCGATGCAGCCAAGCGCTTGCTGACGATCGCCTCGAACCCGTTCGACATCGTCAGCAGCCAACGGCGGCTGGATAGCGGGGAAATTTTTCGTATGTGATCGGCGTTGATCAGCATCCCCCGGTGAATCCGGCGGAAGCTGGCCAACGCCGGTTCGGTTTCCAGCCTCTTCAGCGTCCCCTCCGCTAGGTATTTCTGCCCCGCCGTCACAATGTGGACCAGTTCCCCGTCCGCGCGGAACGCGATGATCTCCGCCGGGTCCAGCAGGTAGATGTCCGCCCCCCGCCGCCCCGCAATCTTTTTCGCGGGTCTAGCCGGAGCCTTCACCAGCTTGCGGGTCTTCTCCATCGCCTGCACCAGCCGCTCCCGCCGCACAGGCTTCAGCAGATAGTCCACCGCCCCCACGTCAAACGCATCCAGCGCGTGCTGCTGAAACGCAGTGACGAAGATCACCAGCGGAGCGCGCGCCCGCAATGCCCGCACCACGCTGAGCCCATCCATTTCCGGCATCTGCTGGTCCAGCAG
Source organism: Bryobacterales bacterium (assembly GCA_947446025.1). Taxonomy (GTDB): domain Bacteria; phylum Acidobacteriota; class Terriglobia; order Bryobacterales; family Bryobacteraceae; genus Palsa-187. The sequence continues at coordinate 16,865 of CANFEY010000062.1, read as the reverse complement.
GACCACATCGGGATGCAAGTCAAGAATCTGCTGCACAGCCTGCGAGCCAGTGGCCGCTTCGCCCACGATCTCCACACCGGGCACGCCTTCCAGGTGTTCGCGCAACACCAGCCGCGCCAATGGCTCGTCATCCGCAATCAGCACCCTCACGCCGCGACCTCCACGGGAATCTGGATCGACACCGAGCTGCCATCCGGGCCCGAATCGATCACCAGTCTGGCCAATCCCGCATAGGAAAGCTCCAGCCGCCGCTCCACGTTCTCAAGTCCCACGCCGCTACGCGTGGCCGCCGGAAAGCCAGGACCGGTGTCACTCACGGTGACGTACAACGCGGAGTCGCGCACCTCCGCCTCTAATCGCACCAGTCCCCCCGCGGCCAGCGGCGCGATGGCGTGCTTGACTGCGTTCTCCACCAGCGGCTGGATCGAGAGAATCGGGATCTGCACCCCCAGCGCCTGGGGAGCCACGCGGATCTCCGTAAGCAGCTTCTCACCCAAGCGGAGCTGCTCAATATCCAGGTACGCCTTAACGATGCGCAGCTCCTCGGCAAGCGGCACCATCGTCTTGCGGGTTTCGAGAAAGTAGCGGAAGATATCCGCCAGGTTCAGCACCGTGTCGCGGGCCCCGGTTGCCTCGCGGGGGATCATGCCATAGAGAGCGTTCAGTGCGTTGAAGAGGAAATGCGGGTGAATTTGCGACTGTAGCGCCCGCAGTTCCGCGTGCGATACCAACCGGCGCGTTTCCGATTCCCGGTGCAGATCGAGCTGCTCCGCAATTGCCCCGGCAGCGTGCTGTAGCACCTGTAGGTCCTCACTCAAGTAGCGCCGCCCTCCGGTGCGCCGCCCGAAGTTAACGAAGCGCGCGCCGCCCACCGCCACCGACGCCTGCCCCGCAGAAGCGGATTCAATCGACGCGTCTGCCCCGGCATAGCGGCCCAGCATTCCAGCGGCGGCGGCCAGGTAGTCCTCTTCGTTGCGGACCGGCATCCGCAGTGCGGCCAACAGGGCCGCCTCATCGGGACGCCGGAACACCACCAGCGTCAACAATCGCTGCACGTAGCCGCGCGCCAGGGCGAACACCACCAGCACCAGGCAGGCACCCATCAGCAGCAGCGCCAGCCGGAACGGAGTCTCCGTCCCGGTAATTCCGCCCGCGCGCCACGCCACCACACCCGCGGCCACAAACAGTGCGGCCAACAGGAAGTTCGCCAGGAACCGCAAGAATGCGTCCAGCAGGATGAAGCGGTAATCCTGCAACAGCACCAGCAAAGCCAGAGGGATCGCCGCGTGATGGAACGCCAGTTCCTGAGACCAAACCTGTTCCGCGTGCCCGTCCCCCAGATGCACAAAGGACATCGCCAGCAGAAACAGAGACATGGTCCCGATCAGCCTGGGCATGTTGCCGCGCACTTGAAATGCCGCCGCCGCAGTCAAGCCCCCGAACCCCAGCGTGATCGCGGTCAACGCACCGCTGTGCAGATCCGTGTCCGGGCGGAAGACTTCGACGATGTGCGGAGCAATTGACAAACCCGCCAGCGCGTACCCCAGCCGCACCAAGATTCCGCCGCGCTCCGCCAAACACAAGTCGAACAGAACCGCGGGCAGCAAACTAAGGACAGAGAATCCGGCGGCAACAACCCAAGCCGACGGCGAATCTGAACCCAACACAATCAAGGACGCCACATTCCAGGCCAGCGCCAAGCCTGCCGCGAAGACCGATTTCCCCGCCGCCCGGTCTTGCAGTAGCAATCCCATGAAGATGCCGAACAGCAACACTCCGGCCAAGTGCCCCAACGCATTGACCAGCAGTGACGCATTCACGCCTACATGATATCGTGCGCGATTGAAGCTACCATAAAATTCTAGGGGCTATGTCCAAAACTCTGAAAGTCATCGTGGCCAACATGGCCGTGCTCGCCGTTCTGGTGGTCGTCATTGAAGCCGCGCTACAGGGCTTTTCGTTTGTCCGTCCCTCCTATGAGGTGCTGTTCTTGCAGCCACACCGGATTCTGGGTTGGACCCAAGTCCCCGATTTCAAGTACACCTGGGCCGGGAGCTTCTGGTACAGCGTGGATTTCAGCGTGGACATCACCACGAATTCGCTCGGGTTCCGCGACAAAACCCGCGAACTGGCCAAGCCTGCAGGGACCAAGCGCGTGGCGATGCTCGGCGACTCTTTTATTGAAGCCAACCAGGTGGTGATCGAGCAGAGGGCAAGTGAGCTCCTGGAGCGCAGCCTCAACGAATCCGCGCCGGGGAAGTGGGAAGTGCTCAACTTCGGCGTATCCAACTACGGCGTCGGCCAATATCTGCTGGCGTGGGAGCAGCACGCCCGGAACTATCAGCCGGACTACGTCACCGTCTTCATCGCCAAATTTCACATGGAGCGTACCGTCAGCCGCTACGAATACGGGGCCTTCACCGCAACCGAGGACGGAGCTTTGTGGGTACGGCCATCGTTCCGCGTGGAAAACGGCCAGCTGATCCATGAACCCGCCCGCGATTTCGAGAAGTTTTCCCAAGTGCAGCAGCAGTTGGTTCAGGATAAGTTTGGCCCCGACAGGTCGCTGAAGCGAAGTCCGTGGATCTTGCCCGTCTATTACCGGCAGCTCCGCCAAAGGCTCGCCGACCGGCTGGGAGTCCAGGAACCCGACGCGCCGCCTGCGAAGCCGGAGGCGGAGACGGAACTTTACGCCGTCAACGCGGCGATCCTGGAAGAGTTGGGCCGCCAAGTGAAAGAGGCCGGTGCAAAGTTGGTGATTCTGGACGCATCGCGATACTTTGAGAATGGGCCGGAGGTAACCGGCTTCCTGAAAAAGTCGGCTGAGACCAATGGCTTCGGGTACATCCCCGTATTCGAAGACCTGATGAAGGCGAACCGCGACGGGGTTACCACACGGTGGAAGTATGACGGTCACTTCAATGTGGCGGGTAACCAGATATTCGCCAATACGATCGGCACCTGGGTCAAGCAAGAATCCAAGTGAGGTGAAAGGATTCCCCCGCCAGCGCCATTCCCTGGTATGCGGCTTTCCCTTCTAGCCTTCACCGCTCTCGTGTCCTGGAGCCAGACCCCGCCCGTTCAGAGTGAGAAGCTACGACAAGCCCTGCCTGCCGTGGAGCAGTGGCTGGGAGCGCCGCTGGTAATTTACGACGAGACGCTCCTAGTCCCACAGCCGGGGCCGAATGAGGCGTCGATCTGGAACCACGCCATCTACGTGCCCCTATTCCGCCTGCGCTCCTTTCGCACTCCCGCCGAAGCCGCCACGTTTCTAAGCCACGCCGCCGCCCACTACAAGCTGAATCACGCTGAGCTTTACGCTGAAAAGGTCCGGCTCTTTGAGATGATGGCCGTGCTGAGCCCCCACTTCCCGCAAGCGACCATGGAGGTAAACCTGCGCGCCAACCTGGAAAAGGAAGCCGATGCCGCCGCCGCCGAGTTCCTGGCCAAGTCCACCCCCAGGCTACTCCAACGGCTTATGGACGCGGTGCGCTAATTGGTGTCAGACACCATTTAGCGCAGTTTGATTTCCCACACACGCCACTGACCCGAGTCCCGGATAGTAACGATCTCCTCCACCGGCGATTCCGCGGCAAATTTGAAGACCGGACCCAGCCCAGCCCGGATGTTCACGTCCTCCGGTTCCGCAGCCTTCTCATTCTGAAGCGCCCGCACCACCAACGCGAGACCCCGCCGGAACTCCGAGCCCGGGTCCGCCATCACCTTCGCCATGCTGTCATCGATCTGGTGGACATCCTCATCCTGATAGATCTCCGCATCCGGCGCGAAAGCCGCAACCAACGTCGCCACATCCGTGGACCGGAGTGCCGACTGCACATCTTCCCACCGTACTCTCGGATCGTGGAAGGGGAACCCCTGGTCCCCAAATATCTGGATCGAGTACAACTTCCCTTCGTCCATCTCGAAGGAGTAGTTGCGATCCTCGTACTCCCAAACTTCCACCGGTGGATCGGTCAGCATGCGCTTCTCCCCCGGCTCGCCGAAAATGCGCCGCACCTCGGCTGCCGGCATCCCCAAGCGGACGCCCATGAACGGAGCCATCCCCGGACTCGGCTCACCCGTGATCTGGATGGAGGTCATATGCTCCAGATCATCTTCCGGGAACTTGAACAGCATGTAGACGAAGGGCTCTTCGCTTACCTTGTAGGCCAGGTACTGCCAGCCGTCATCGGTCTCCATTTCGTCGTAGGGCTCGCCCCACTTTTCGAGGACGTCACGGTGCTGCCCGATGACGAATCCGTTCAGTTCCCTCTGGCTGGGGACCTGCGCGAAACAAAGCTGGATTGACAGCAGAGCGAAGGCTGCAATCCGCCTCATCCCTTCTTCACCGCGTGCCCTCCGAACGCATTGCGCATCACCGACAACATCCGAGCCCCGAACGAATTGTCCTGCCGCGAACGGAAGCGCATCATTAGCGCCGCGTAAATCGTGGGAGCAGGTACCGCCGTCTGGATGGATTCCTCCACCGTCCAGCGCCCTTCTCCCGAATCCTCCACGTACGCGGCCATGCCTTCCAATGTCGGATTCGCCTGCAACGCGCCCGCCGTCAGCTCCAGCAGCCAACTACGCACCACGCTGCCCTGCTGCCACAAGTTCGCGATCTTGCCCAGATCCAGGTTGTAGCGCGAGGCTTCCATGATTTCAAAGCCCTCCGCGTAGGACTGCATCATCGCGTACTCGATGCCGTTGTGGACCATCTTGACGAAGTGCCCCGACCCCACCGGCCCGCAATGCAGGTAGCCGTTCGGCGGCGCAAGGGTTTTGAGGATCGGCTCGACGTGTTCGAAGTCCGATTGTTCGCCGCCGGTCATGAGGCAATACCCAAGCTTCAATCCCCATACGCCGCCGCTTGTCCCGGCGTCCATATAGTGGACTCCCATAGGCTTCAGCGCCTCCGCGCGCGCGATGTCGTCGGTGAAGCGCGAATTGCCCCCGTCGATGATGAGGTCACCGGGCGAAAGTAGCTTGGCCAGCTCGTCGACCGTGTCCTGGGTCGGTTTGCCAGCCGGTACCATCACCCACACAACCCTGGGGGCCGCCAGTTGGGCCACTAGACCTTTGAGGTCTGCCGCGGCTAAGATACCCATTTCCTTTGCTTTATCAGGGGCAACCGCCCCTCGGTCAAAGCCGACCACTTCGTGGCCTCCTTGCGTCAAGCGGGTGGCCATGTTGCCGCCCATTTTGCCCAAGCCGATCATTCCGATGCGCATAGCAGTAGTGTACCCAAAGGGGGTGAAATCGTCTCAAGATTTTACTTGACAATAATACAGTCATATTATATGATTTCATTGTAAGTAGTTCTTGGAGGTAATTCAACATGGCATTGATCCGATACCAGACCGTAGACCCTTTCCAGGGCATTCAGGACACGATTAACCGTCTTTTCACCGAGCCCGTCGTGAACCAAGCAGCGGCTAACCGGCCGTGGGTTCCGGCGGTGGACATCCGCGAAACCGACCACGAGTTGGTCCTGAAGGCGGACATCCCCGACATGAAGTTCGAGGACATCGACGTCCGTATGGAGAAAGGCACCCTCACCTTAAAGGGCGAGAGGAAGTTCGAGCAGGAAGAGAAGCAAGGCAGCTGGCACCGCGTGGAGCGTTCCTACGGGACCTTCGAACGTGTCTTCACGCTACCGGAGACTGTGAACCCGGAGGGCGTGCAAGCCGGCTACAAAAACGGCGTGCTAACGGTGACGCTACCAAAGAAGGAAATCGCCAAGCCCCACCAGATCAAAGTCAACGTACAATAACGGTAGCCCCGGGCGTAAGCTCGGGGCTCAAGGCTCCGCATGAACACGCTAAAAACCGCCGCCCTCCTAGGCCTCCTAAGCGCCCTCCTAATCGTGGGAGGCGGAGCCATAGCGGGCCAGCAAGGCATGACCCTAGGCCTGCTGCTGGCAGTAGGCATGAACTTCTTCAGCTACTTCTTCTCAGAGAAGATGGCGTTGTCGATGTATAGCGCCCAGCCCGTCACCCCGGAAGAAAACCCGCAAGTTTACGCGCGTGTGTTCCCCATGGTCCAGCAGCTCACCCAGAAAATGGGCCTGCCGATGCCGCGCCTGTGGGTGATCCAAGACGCCTCGCCCAACGCCTTCGCCACCGGCCGCAATCCGTCGCACTCCTCGGTGGCGATGACGCAGGGCCTGCTGGCCACCATGAATGACCGCGAACTGGAAGGCGTCATCGCCCACGAGTTGGGCCACGTGCTACACCGCGATATTCTGACTAGCTCAGTAGCCGCGACCATCGCGGGCGCGCTGACCTGGATCGCCCAAATGGCGATGTGGGGCGGCGTTCGCAGCGATGACGACGAAGACCGCAGCCCGCTGGCAGGCATCGCGATGATGATTCTAGCCCCGATGGCCGCCGGACTCATCCAAATGGCGATCTCCCGGCAGCGCGAATACGCCGCCGATGCCGCTGCCGCCCGCTACACCGGCTCCCCCGACGGCCTGATCGCTGCTCTCCGCAAACTTGAACGCGGCATCGAACGCGTCCCCATGGACGCCAGCCCCGCCACCGCCCATATGTTCATCTTCCCGCCCGGAATGCTCGGCGGAATGTCCCGCCTGTTCTCCACCCACCCGTCCATGGAAGACCGTATCGCCAACCTGGAATCTGTGCGATAAAGGAACCATGGCGACGCTTGCCCAGCCACCTTCTGGTATCGACCTCTCGCTCCGCCGCCAAAAGTGGACGCGTGAGGAGATCAACGGTCTCCTGGAGTCCGGATACTTAGACGGTCAGAGGTTCGAACTCATTGACGGAGAACTGATCGACAAAATGGGACAGGGACCAAGGCACGCTAGCGCAATTCGGAGACTGCAAATTCAGGTGGTGAAGACTTTCGGGGTCGAGCGTTGGCTTGTCCAAGCCCCCATTGAGGCTGGGCCTGGAGACCAAAGGTGGAGCCAACCTGAGCCGGACTTGGCTGTGTTGGCGGTAGCTGGCAGCTTCCCGTCGAGACGCCCCGGCGGCCACGAACTGACCCTCGCCGTCGAAGTGGCCGACAGCAGCCTCCGCCAAGACAGCGTCCGCAAGCGCGATATGTACGCCCACGCGGGCATCCCCGAATACCGGGTGCTCGACCTGGACGGCCGCGCCTACACCGAAAGTCTGACACTCGGCGAAACCGAACCGGTCCCGCACCTCAAGGTCTCGGTAGCGGAGCTACTCGGCTGAACACCGTCAAAGTCAATCGCAAAGCCGCCGCGCGCGCCGCCAGCGGACATCCGTGGCTCTTCCTGAGCGACGTTGTCGACGCCAAGTCCGCCACACCCGGCGAAGCCGTCCACGTTACCGACGACCGCGGCAAGTTTCTGGGCGTCGCGCACTACAGCTCCACCTCGCAAATCTCGCTGCGCCTGCTCACCACCAAGCGCGAAATCATCGACCGCGATTTCTACCTCCGCCGCCTGCGCCAAGCCCTTGCCCACCGCGAGCGCGTGGTCGAAAATTCGAACGCCTGCCGCCTGGTCTCCTCCGAGGGCGACCTGCTCCCCGGCCTGATCATCGACCGCTACGGCGACCACCTGGTGCTCCAGTCCCTCACCCAGGGCATGAACCGCGCTCAGGAGGAAATCGTGTCCTGCCTGACTGAACTCCTGGCTCCCGCCGGCATCCTGGCCCGCAATGACGCCAGCGTCCGCCGCCTGGAAGGGCTCCCGCAGGAAGTCAAAGTCCTCACCGGCGACATCCCTGAAAAGATCACCATCGAGATGAACGGCCTGCGCCTGACCACCGACCTGCTGAAAGGCCAGAAAACCGGTGCCTACCTCGACCAGCGAGAAAACTACCTGGCTGCAGCTCGCTACGCTCGTGGCCGTGTGCTCGATTGCTTCAGCTCCACCGGCGGCTTCGCGCTACACACCGCCAAACACGCCGATTCGGTGGACGCCGTCGAATCCTCGCCCCTGGCCATCGAAACCGCCAAAGCCAACGCCGCCGCCAACGGCATCTCCAACATCGATTTCCGCCAAGCCGACGTGTTCGACTACCTGAGCGGCCGGGACGCGCGTTACTCAATGATTATCCTGGACCCGCCCGCCTTCGCCAAGTCCCGCAAGCAGATCGACGACGCGGCGCGCGGCTACAAGGACATCAACGTCCGCGCGCTCCGCATGCTGGAACCCGGCGGGGTCCTGGTCACCTGCTCGTGCAGCCACCATATCAACGAAGCCGCGCTCTTCGAGATTCTGGCTGAAGCCGCGCTCGACACCGGCAAGACCCTCCGGGTCCTGGAACGCCGTACCCAGGCTGCCGACCATCCCATCCTGCTCACGGTCCCCGAGACCCTTTACCTTAAGTGCCTTATTTTTGAAGTCCTTTCCTAAGGTGTTCCGGTTGCGGAAACTAAGGCCAGTGCGTTAGAGTAGCCAAATGGCAGCCATGCGTCCCTGCCGGACGTGTGTCCGCCGCAGATTTCTTGAGCACCCACTGGAGGATTCCCGGGGATGAATTTGACCTCGTTGTCTAGAACCGCAAGCCGTGCCGCGCGCATGTGCTTCCTATTGATGCTGACCCTTTTGGGGGCAGCCCCCGTTTTTGCCCAAGGCGAAGCCGATCTACGATTACCTGACTTAAGCACCGTTACGATCAACGGCCTGGGCGGCATAGGCGGCCGCGAAGTCTTAATGGTTGGCTTGGTCGTCAGCGCCCTCGGCCTGGTCTTCGGCCTGATGATGTACCGCCATCTGCGCGACCTGCCGGTACACTCCAGCATGCTGGAAGTGTCCGAACTGATCTACGAGACCTGCAAGACTTACATGCTGACGCAGGGCAAGTTCCTGATCCGCTTGGAGCTCTTCATCGGCGCGATCATCATTCTCTACTTCGGCATCCTGCAAGGCTTGGGCGTGCTGGAAGTAGCCATCATCCTCGCCTTTAGCATCCTGGGCATCGCGGGCAGCTACGCGGTGGCGTGGTTCGGCATCCGCGTCAACACGTTCGCCAACAGCCGCACGGCCTTCGCCAGCCTGCGCGGCAAGCCGTTCCCTTGCTATGCGATCCCGCTACAGGCCGGCATGAGCATCGGCATGATGCTGATCAGCGTGGAGCTGCTGATCATGCTCTGCATCCTTCTCTTTGTCCCGGCCGATTACGCCGGACGCTGCTTCATCGGCTTCGCCATCGGCGAATCGCTGGGTGCGGCCGCGTTGCGCGTCGCGGGCGGCATCTTCACCAAGATCGCCGACATCGGCGCCGACCTCATGAAGATCGTGTTCAAGATCAAGGAAGACGACGCGCGCAACCCTGGCGTGATCGCGGATTGCACCGGCGACAACGCGGGCGATTCGGTGGGCCCCTCGGCCGACGGCTTCGAGACCTACGGCGTCACCGGCGTCGCGCTGATCTCCTTCATCCTGCTCGCGGTGCAGAATGACATCACAAAGGTGGAACTCCTCATCTGGATCTTCGCCATGCGCGTCATGATGATCGTTGCCAGCGCCGGTTCTTACTTTGTGAACGAGTACTTCGCCAAGGCCAAGTATGAGCACTTGGACAAGATGAACTATGAAGCTCCGCTGACCATGCTGGTGTGGCTGACTTCGATCGTCTCCATCGCGGCGACCTACGGACTTTCGGCCTTGATGATTCCGAACATCGGCGGCGATCCGACAATGTGGTGGAAACTTTCCAGCATCATCACCTGCGGCACGCTGGCGGGCGCGGTGATCCCGGAATTGGTCAAGATTTTTACCTCCGTCGAGTCTGCGCACGTGAAGGAAGTTGTGACCAGCTCGCGCGAAGGTGGCGCATCGCTCAACATCCTTTCCGGCTTGGTGGCTGGTAACTTCAGCGCCTTCTGGCTCGGGATGACGATGATGGGTCTGATGGCGGTTGCCTACTGGGTGAGCTTGATGGGCATGGATGCCATGATGCTTGCTCCTGCTGTGTTCGCCTTCGGTCTGGTGGCGTTTGGCTTCCTGGGCATGGGCCCGGTGACCATCGCGGTGGACTCCTACGGTCCTGTGACCGACAACGCCCAGTCCGTGTATGAGCTGAGCTTGATCGAAGACGTGCCCAACATCAAGGGCGAGATCAAGAAGCAGTATGGCTTCGACCTCAACTTCGAGAAGGCCAAGCATCATTTGGAAGAGAACGACGGCGCGGGCAACACCTTCAAGGCGACCGCGAAGCCGGTGCTGATCGGTACCGCGGTGGTCGGCGCGACGACGATGATTTTCTCCATCATCGTGGCGCTCACCGAAGGCCTTCGGCCCGAACTGCTGAGCAACCTCTCGATCCTTTATCCGCCGTTCCTGCTGGGCCTGATCTCCGGCGGCGCGGTGGTCTATTGGTTCACCGGAGCGTCGATCCAGGCCGTGACCACGGGTGCCTATCGCGCGGTGGAATTCATCAAGGCGAACATCAAGCTGGAGGGTGCCACCAAGGCGTCCGTCGCGGATTCGAAGAAGGTCGTCGAGATCTGCACGCAGTACGCTCAGAAAGGCATGTTCAACATCTTCCTCACAGTGTTCTTCGCCACGCTCGGCTTCGCGTTCGTGGAGCCGTACTTCTTCATCGGCTACTTGGTCTCCATCGCTCTGTTCGGCCTGTACCAAGCCATCTTCATGGCCAACGCCGGCGGCGCGTGGGATAACGCCAAGAAGATCGTCGAAGTGGAGTTGAAGGCCAAGGGCACTCCACTGCACGACGCCTGCGTCGTAGGTGACACCGTTGGCGATCCATTCAAGGACACCTCGTCGGTCGCGCTCAACCCGATCATCAAGTTCACCACGCTGTTCGGCCTGCTGGCCGTGGAGCTGGCGGTTTCGATGACCAAAACGCAGGGTCCCGAGCTGACCCACATGCTGGCAGCCGCGTTCCTGGCCATTTCGTTCTTCTTTGTTTACCGCTCATTCTACGGAATGCGCATCGAAAAGTAGCCCCAACCGGTAAGGGTGGGACTTGCAGTAATGAGGGGCACGCGTCTACCGCGTGCCCCTTTTGTTTTCTCCGTCCTGGTCCTATCCGAACTCGGCAGAAAGTGCTGAAGCTGGTACTGGGACCACTCATCCCGATGCTCTATTCCTGAATACACGTCGCGCCAACATGCTGGAGACTGGCAGTCAGGCCCAATTTCCAGGCTGGCATGCGAAGGGACCAAAAATCGGAAGTTTCAAAGTATTACCCGCCGTGATCGCGCTGAGCCTGCTGGCTGCGGCACCTGAGGCGAAAGCTACAATCATCACGCTGACAGATGACGGCTGCACCGACACTTGCGGCACTGGCCCATTCGGCCAGATTGAGTTGATTCAGACGACAGCGCTTTTGGTGACGGTGACACTGACGCTGTCTCCAAACGTGCGGTTCGCTGGAACAGGTGCAGGCGAGGCCCTTGAGTTCAACGTGTTAGGGCCAGCGATCACCATTGCGGATATCACGGCTAATTTCGTGATAGGACCGGCACCCGCCAGTGCAAGTACGTTTGGATCCTTCCTTCAGTCCGTAACCTGCGACACCTGTAAGGGTGGGAACGCCGGCAACCCATCTGGACCGCTCTCCTTTACAGTGACCCGCGCTTCCGGCGTGACCATTGCCGATTTCGGAACCAACGCAAAGGGCTACATGTTCGCCTCTGACATTGTGGGGGCGAACGGGAATACGGGCAACGTAGGCGCACCGGGCACACCGGGGTCGCAGGTTCCCGAACCCGTCTCCCTGTCCCTAATGGGCGGCGGGTTGCTGATGCTCGCGCTGCGCAGGGCACATCTGCGGTCGTCGCGAACGGCCCTGAAATAGCTAGCGGTTCCGCAGGCGCGGAGTGATCTTGTATCGTGGGGCATGCGTCTAACGCGTGCCCCTTTTCTATTTGGCGTCCTCCTTATGTCCTGTTCCACTCCGCCCAATCCGCAACTGACTGAACTTGAGAAGAAGCAGGCGCGCTTTGCGCCGGTGGAGCTGAACGTGGATACCAGCAAGCTCGACCTGGCCGACCAGCAGGCCTTGGCGAAACTGGTGGAGGCGGCTCGAGTGATTGATGACCTGTATCGCAATGAACAGGTCTGGGCCGGCAACGCCGATCTGCGGAAGAAGCTCACTGCGGATACGACTCCGCTGGGGCAAGCCCGTTTGCGCTACTTCGATTTGAACCAGGGACCATGGTCGGATCTGGATGAACACAAGTCCTTCGTGCCCGACGCTCCGGCGCGCAAGCCACTGGGGGCGAACTACTATCCCGAAGACATGCAGCGCGAGGAGTTCGAGGCGTGGACCGCGAAGTTGAAGCCGGAGCAGAAGGAAATCGCAACCGGGTTCTTCACCGTGATCCGCCGCAACGGCTCGGACTTCAGCGCGATTCCGTACTCAGTGGCGTATCAAGAGTCTTTGAACAGGGCCGCACGTTTGCTCAATGAAGCCGCTGCGCTCACGCCCAACGCGTCGCTCAAGAAATTCCTCGAACTGCGTGCCGATGCGTTCCTCAACAACGACTACTACGCCAGCGACGTAGCGTGGATGAAAGTCGACGCGCCCATCGACGCCACCATCGGACCGTATGAGACCTACATGGACGAGGTCTTCGGCTACAAGGCAGCCTTTGAGGCCTACATCACCCTGCGCGACGATGCGGAGTCCGCCAAGCTCAAGATGTTCTCGGACCATTTGCAGGAGATCGAGAACAACCTGCCGATGGACCCGAAGTTCCGTAACAAGAAGATCGGCGCGCTGGCGCCGATCCGCGTGGTGAATGAAGTCTTGGCCACTGGCGATGGCGCGCACGGCGTTCGCACGGCCGCGTTCAACTTGCCGAATGACGAGCGTGTGGTGCGCGAGTACGGCTCCAAGCGCGTGATGCTGAAAAACGTGCAGGAGGCCAAGTTCGCGAAGATTCTGGAACCCATCGCCGCGCGCGTACTGCCCGCGGCGGACCGCGCCAACTTGAGCTTCAACGCCTTCTTCACGCACATCCTGGCGCATGAAATGACGCACGGCATCGGCCCGCAGAACAATGTGCGCGGGTCGCTCAAGGACCTTCATTCCGCCATCGAAGAGGCCAAGGCCGACGCGACCGGGCTGTTCATGATGCAGTTCCTCTTTGACAAAGGCCTGCTGCCCGCTGAAGAGAAGGCGCTGTACACCACGTTCCTCGCCTCGGCGTTCCGCACCATGCGCTTCGGCGTGCATGAAGCGCACGGGCACGGCATGGCGCTCCAGTTCAACTACCTGATGGACAAGGGAGCGTTCGTCGCGGGCTCGGATGGCACGTTTACCGTCGACTTCGCGAAGGTCAAAGACGCGGTGCGCGATTTGGTTCACGACCTGCTCACCATCGAGGCCACCGGCGATTACGCGGGCGCAAAGAAGATGCTCGACAAACTGGGCGTGCAGCGCCCTGCTATAGAGCAGGCTGTGGCAAAATTGAGTGACTTACCCACCGACATTGAGCCGTTGCGGAAATAGGGAGAACAACCATGAAGTACATGATCAGCTGGAACGAGCGCGGGCAAGGCTCGCCGATGGAGTACGAGAACGCGCAGAAGCGCATCCTGGAGACTTTCACCCAGTGGAAGGCCCCGGACAATTTCAAGATTGAGATGTTCGTGGTGCGCGTGGGCGATTGGGGCGGGCACATGCTGGTGGAGTGCGACGATCCGCTGACGGTTCACAAAGCGTGCTCGACGTTTCCGGCGTTTTCCTTCGAGGCGCGCCCGGTAGTTCCAGTGATGGACGCAGTGCGGGTCGAACTGGAAGCCATTGCGTGGCGCGATGGACTGCCGGCCAAGTAGGGTACCGGCGGATCTTCTGGTCGAGTCCGTCGCGGTCCTCACGCGCACCCCGGGCACGCTTAACGCGTTGCTGCGCGAGCTACCGGATGCATGGCTAGATGCGACGGAAGGCCCGGGGACGTGGAGTCCGCGGTTCGTGGTGAGGCATTTGATCCACGGGGAACAAGTGGATTGGCTGCCCCGCCTGCGGATCATTCTGCAGCACGGGACCGGCAGGCCGTTTGATCCTTTCGACAGGGAAGAGCAGGGTGTCGGCCGGTCCATGGCGGGGTTGCTGGACGAATTCGCGGCGCTGCGCGAGGCCAACCTGATGGAGTTGCGCTTGTTGGCCTTGACGCGGGACCAACTTGAGTTGCAGGGCTCGCATCCCGCGCTGGGGCTGGTGACGGTCCGCCAGTTGATCGCCACATAGACCGCGCATGACCTCGCGCACATCCTCCAGATCAGCCGCGTTATGGCGAAGCGCTACAAAGAGGACGTCGGGCCCTGGGCGCAGTACTTGTCGGTGATGCGGTAGGGCCAGCCAGGTCCAGGTTGCCCAGGTCGAGCCACCGCCGACGGCTGTTGAAAATCCGGTAGCGCAGGCGGTTTCGCCTGCGATCGACCGTTCTCGCTGAAGCGGACTACGGCAGCTTCGCGGTGCCGTCCAGCGCGTAGACCAGCAAGCGGGGCTTCACTGCCGGCGGCGCGGTCGGATTGGCGGGCGCGGCGGCTCCGCCGGGGGGCGGCGGGTTCGCACCGTTGCCGACTTGCAACGCGACGTACTGCTTGCCGTCGACCATGAATGTGATCGGCGGAGCCATCTGGCCGGGCATGCCGGTCTTCAGCTCGAGCAGCTTCGTGCCCTTGTCGGCGGAGTAGGCGTAGAGCGTGCCGCCAGTAGCCTGGAACACGATGCCGCCAGCGGTGGCGACGGTGCCTCCGCCAATGGCCGAGCCGCCGGGGACGCGCCAACGTTCGGTGCCGCTGGCCGGGTCATACGCCATCAGGAAGCCGCCCGTGACGTCGGGTCCGATTACGTTGAGCGGCTCACGGAGCTTGGCTGGAGCTGGCGGGGGCGGGGCATTCGCGGCAGCAGTAGCGGCGGCAGCAGCAGCGGCTGCCCGAGCGGCAGCGACTTCGGGCGAAACGTTTTCAGCGGGGGCAGCGGCAGCGCCGCCTCGTCCTCCGCCTGCGGCTCCAGCTACAGGTTTGGCGGCAGCAGCACCACGTCCGCCGAATACGATCCCCATGTTCTGGCCTTGCGGGTTATACGTAAAGTTCGGCTGCACGGCGTAGGTCATGCCGGTGGCGGCGGATTGGCCGCTGAGGAAAAGCAGGCCGAGATTCGGATTAAAGCTCATCGGCGACCAATTGTGCGCGCCGCCAGGTCCAGGCGTGATATTTACGGATTCGGTCTCGGAGTACTTCGCCTGCGGATTGATGATCGGGCGCCCGGTCACCTCATCCAGGCCCAGCGCCCAGTTGATTTTGGCGAACGGAATGGCCCGGATGAATTTTCCGTTGGTGCGGTCGAGCGTGTAGAGGAAGCCGTTCTTATTGGCCTGCATGATCACCTTGCGCTTGACGCCCTTGATGGTCACGTCCGCCTGCAGCAGGTGCTGCACGCTATCGTAGTCCCACTCATCGCCGGGGACATTCTGGTAGTGCCATTTATAGAGACCGGTGTTGACGTCCACCGCGACGATGGATGCGGCGTAGAGAAGATCGAAGCCTTTCGAGACGCGTGTATCTTCAGACCAGGGGCCGGCGTTGCCGGTGCCGAAGTAGACCAGTTCAAGTTCGGGATCGTAGGAGATGGCATCCCACACCGTGGCTCCGCCGCCCCCCACAATGTTCTTGGGCCACGTGGCCAGAGCCTTGACCAGGCCGGGATCTTTGTCGGTGGGTGAGGGCACGGTGTAGAACTTCCACGACTGGACGCCTGTCTTAGCGTCAAAGGCGGCGATGAAGCCGCGCACCGGATATTCGGCACCGGCGACGCCGATGATCACCTTGCCTTTGGCGATGCGGGGAGCCATCGTCAGCGTGTAGTTCTCTTGCGTATAGGCAACGCGCGTTTCCCACACCGGCTTGCCGGTTTCCTGGTCGAGCCCGAACAACCGGCCGTCGATGGAGGGAGCGATAATTTTGCCGTCATAGATGGCGATGCCGCGCTGCACCACGCCGCAGCAGATCTTGGACCGCACCGCGGTTTGATTGACCTCTGGGTCCCAGCGCCACTTTTCCTTGCCGGTGCGCAGGTCGACGGCAAATACAACGCTCCACTGCGTGGTGGAGTAAATGACTCCGTTGTGGACCAGCGGAGTGGCTTCCTGTCCGCCGCCGCCGGGGCCCACTTCATAGGATGAAGCCAAACCCAGGCGCGACACGTTGGCCGCGTTGATCTGATCCAGCGGCGAATAGCGCGTCTCCTGCGGCGTGAAGCCGTAGCTGAGCCAGTCTTCGCCCTTGCTCTGCGCGGCGTTACGTAATGCAACGTCGTCCACGCGGGCGGGCCGCTGGGCCTGTAGGTAAACGGTGCCAGCGGCGAACGCCAGCACCGGGATCAGAATCGAAGTTCGACGGAAAGACATGAATACCCCCAAAAGGCTGTGGAAAATGCGCAAGACTACGCTACCACTGCTGGGGCTGCGGGAGCAACCGCGTCCGGTCTACTTCTGGTTCTGCTTGTCGCGCTTCTGCTTGACGATGTCGCGGCTGGCCTTGTTCTGCTCGCGCGTGATCTTCGCCGCTTCCTTGCCGGTCACCAAGCCGTCCGCGCGGGCCGCTTTGATGTCGCCCTTGATCTCTTTCTGATCCTGCTTCATCTTGGCCGCTTCGACCTTTGTGATGGAACCGTCCTTCACGCCTGCCTTGATGCGGTCCTTCTGGTTCTCCTGACGCTCTTTGAGCGCGCCCTGGCCGTAGACGGGAGCCAGCGCCAGCAGCGCGGTGGTCAAAACTCCTGCGATCATTCGTTTCCAGTAGTGTCCGGCTATAAGTCGAACAGATTCAGCTGGTTGAAAAATGGGTCTGATTTTTCTCCGGTATGTTGTAGCTGAAGGGCCTGTAGAATGGGCGTCCGCTCGAAAATGGTGACGCTGACAACCTGTAGGATTTGGTAGAGGCT
>CANFEY010000061.1 GCA_947446025.1 Bryobacterales bacterium | reverse complement strand
GAGCATAGCTCCGGCAGCCTGCTGTTCGGTCTGCTGCTGCGCTGGAATCTGGGTGAGACCGGCGGTCATCAAGAATAGGGCGGCGGCAAAACGTGGGGTAGCCATGTAAACGACTGTAGTATATAGTGTATTCAGGTACACTGCAATGGCCCTCAAAAACTACCTTCCCGTCCTACTGATTACAGCCGCAACGTTGACCGCGGCGGACATGAGATTGATCGACGCCGTGAAGCGTTCCGATGCTTTGCCGGTGAAGGCGCTGATCGCGCAGAAGGTGGACGTAAAAGCCACCGAAGTGGACGGCACCACCGCTTTGCACTGGGCCGCGCAGACGGGCAGTGTGGACATCGCGGACCAGCTGCTGACGGCAGGCGCAGACGCGAAGGCGGCGAACCGCTACGGCGTTACGCCGATGGCTTTGGCCGCCGAGGGCGGTCACGCGGCGGTCATTGAGCGGCTGATCCGGGCGGGCGTGGATGTGAACGCGACTTTCGGAGACGGCCAGACCGCCCTGATGAGCGCGGCGCTCAACGGCAATGTGAACGCACTCCGCATGCTGCTCAAGAACGGCGCTCAGGTGAACGCCGTGGAAAAGTTCAAAGGCCAGACCGCGCTGATGTGGGCCGCTGGTGAAGGCAACACCGAGGCAGCCGCGCTGCTGGTGGAGTTCGGGGCCGACGTGAAGGCCAAGTCCAAAGGCGGCTTCACGGCATTCCTCTTTTCCGTTCTCAATGACCGTATTCCCGCCATGCGCACGCTGGTGGAACACGGAGCCAGCCTGGATGACCGTTCTCAGGACGGCAGCACCGCGCTGAACATGGCGATCATTAACGCCCACCTCGACATGGCCTCGGCGCTGCTCGACCTGGGCGCGGACCCAAAGATTCAGGACACCAACGGCACCGCGCTCCACTCCTTGATGTGGATGCGTAAGCCCGGCGCTTCGTGGGAAGCCGCGGGCACGGCCAGCGATCCGCTGCCGGTGCCGCGCCTGTTCGACAAAACCTCTTCGCTGGACCTGGCCAAGAAGCTCATCGCCAAGGGAGCTGACGTGAACGCCAAAATCACTTGGAAAGAAACGTTGATGACCAAGAGCCTGGGCACCACCAAGAATCCTCCGAACATCAACCTGGGCCGGCATCACTTGAGCTTCGTGGGTTCAACGCCGTTCTACAATGCCGCGCGGAATGGGGACGCTCCCATGATGCGTTTGCTGGTGGCCGCCGGTGCCGATCCCAAGATGAACACCGCGGTCGGCGTCACGCCCCTGATGGCCGCGGCTTGCCTCGACTACTACGAGGGCGAAAGCCCGGGTCCGACCACCGGCGTCTCGGAAGCCGAGCGGTTGGAAGCGGTCAAGCTGGCCGTGGAACTCGGCAACGACATCAACGCGCACACCACCTTCGGCGACTATCCGGTGGTGGGCAGCCCGGAGACCACCATCATGCGCTACCCGGACAACGTCGAGAGCCTGCTGGGCCTGGGCGTGGGCGATCCGCGCTGGGACGGCATGACGGCCCTGCATGGTTCGATCCTGTGCAATCAGAACTCGATTCTGGAATACCTGATCTCGGCCGGCGCGGACGTCAATGCGCGTACCGACTACGGCTGGACGCCGCTGATGGTGACCAAAGGCATCTTCATGGCGAACTCGAAGAAAGAGTTCCCGTCCGCAGCGCGCATTATTGAGAAGGCGCTGGCGCAGAAGCAAGCGACGCGCTAGTAACACTGTTTCCACGGTTGCCGTTTGGACATAGTTGATCACTATGTCCAGAATCCTGCTTCGGCTATCGTTGGCCGTGCTGGCGGCTCCATGCGCATTCGCACAGGCTCCGCTGACGCTTGACCAGTGTATTCAGTTGGCGCAGAACGCACCGTCCAGCGCCGCCGTCGCGCGGCAGCAGACCATCATCGCGCGTTATGGAGTCACGGCTGCGCGCGCTGGCCTAAACCCGCTGGTCACGTTACAAAATAGCTACGGCTACACGACCCCCGGCGGCGAAGCCTTCAAGTTTGTCGCGCTAAATGCCGTGCGTGAGTACGTAAATCTAGGTTCGGCGGACCTGAACATTGATACGTCCGGGAGAACGCGCGCCGAGATCGCAAGGGCCAAGGCCGATCAGCGTCTGGCGCAGGCTAACGTGCAGGTTTCGCAGCGGGACATCCGGCGGCTGGTGACCTCTGCCTACTACCGGTTGGTGCTGGCGCGGCGGCTGGTGCAGGTGACGCGCGACGCACTGGCCGAATCGCAGCGCTTTGAAGATCTGGTCAAGAAGCTGTTCGCGGGCGGCGAGGCGGCGCAGGCCGACGTCATCCTCAGCCTGCTCATCACCCCGGTTCTCTACCTCATCCTCAAGGAAAAGTCGTTGCGGGCTATACTAAAAGGGTAACTTCCGTAGGACCCCCTTACCTTGATCTCCCTGAACAACATTTCCATGCGCTACGGCGCCCGCATCTTGTTTGAAGATGTGACCACCACCTTCCAGTCCGGACGCCGCTATGCGATCACGGGACCAAACGGCGCGGGTAAATCCACGCTCATGAAGATCCTGACCAGTGAGATTGAGCCGTCCAAAGGCTCGGTCACGCGCCCCAAGCGCATGGGCGTCTTGGCACAGGACCAATTCGCCTTTGACCAGTTCCAGGTGCTGGACACCGTCATCATGGGCAACGGTCCGCTGTGGGAAGCACTGCAGGAACGCGAGAAGCTGTACGACAAAGATCCCGCTACGCTGACCGATGAAGACGGGATGCGGCTGGGAGAGCTCGAAGGCGTCGTGGGCGATGAAGGCGGCTACACGGCCGAATCCGACGCCGCGATTTTGTTAGACGGGCTCGACATTCCGGAAGAGCTCTACAAGAAAAAAATGGGTGAGTTGCAGGGCGGGCAGAAGGTCCGCGTGCTGCTGGCACAAGCGTTGTTCGGTACCCCCGGCGCGCTGCTGCTGGACGAACCTACCAACAACCTCGATTTAGACTCGGTCCACTGGCTACAGGATTACCTCAAAGCCTACGAAGGCTGCCTGATCGTGATCTCGCATGACCGCCACTTCTTGAATGACATTTGCACCAACGTGGCCGACATCGACTATCAGTGCGTCATCACCTACACCGGCGGTTACGACGACATGGTGCTGGCCAAGACCCAGGTCCGCGCCACCATTGAAGCCGGGAATGCGCAGCGCGAGAAAAAGATTGAGCAGTTGAACGAATTCATCGCGCGCTTCTCGGCCGGTACGCGTTCTTCGCAGGTGAACTCGCGCAAGAAGGAAGTGGAGCGCCTCAAGACCACGGATTTGGCCCGGTCCAACATTGCGCGCCCGTTCATTCGTTTCCAAATAGCGCGCCCTTCCGGTCGCCACCCGCTGGAAGTCGAGAAGCTCAACAAGGCATACGACGAAAAACAGGTGGTGCGGAACTTCACGGCCTCCATTAGCCGCGGAGAGAAGGTGGCCATCATCGGTCGCAACGGCGCGGGTAAGACGACGCTGCTGCGTTCGCTGATTCTAGACGCGCCCGGGTGTACGGATCAGGATTTCAAGATCGATTCCGGCAAGGTCACCTGGGGCCACGAAACCGCTGTCGGCTACTTCGCGCAGGATCACCGCGAGACCATTCCGTCGGGCACCACGCTGATCAAGTGGCTGCACGAATTCGCGCCGCAGACCTCACAGGAGGAACTGCGCGGCTTGCTGGGCCAGATGCTGTTCAGCGGCGATGACGTCCACAAGAAGACCGACGCACTTTCCGGTGGCGAGGCCGCGCGCCTCATCTTCTGCCAGTTGATGCTACTGAAGCCCAACGTGCTGGTCCTGGACGAACCCACCAATCACTTGGATCTGGAATCCATCAACGCCCTCAACATCGCGCTGCAGAAGTACGAGGGCACCGTCTTCTTCGTTACGCACGATCACGACGTGATCGATGAAGTCGCCACGCGCATCTGGCACATCGATAAGAACGGCATCGAAGACTTTAAGGGTCCGTACGAAGATTACGCGACGGACGCCGCCAAGCGCACCCCGGCGATGTCGCGCTAGCCGGCCGCGCTACTCAAACACAATGCCCGCGATCACCAGCGCGGGCATTTGATTATTCCAGCCTTCGGGGACCGCATCGAAGGGAAGGCGAAAGTGTTTGGCCTCGCCGGGTTTGAGTCCGCCCATTTTCACGCTCACAATCGGGGAGCGCTGGCGGGAGAGAATCTTGCCGGCGTAATCGCGAAACACCACGGAGACTTCCACCACGCCCAAAGCGCGGCCGCCGTTGTTGCCGATGTCGCCGCGGATCTCCACCACCTTCTGTCCGAAATAATCGAGCTTGGCTTCGATGCCCACGTCGGCCAGCGCTAGGTTGGTGATGTAGTTCTTGGCGTCGGCGGTGAGTGCGATCTCAGCGGGCGCGGCGGGTTTGGAGAACTCCAGGTAGATCACCAGCGCGCTCACCACGGCCACGCACACGGCAATCAGGTAGATCGGCCTTCGATTTTTCTCGCTGGCCACTGCCCTATTGTCCACTAATCGTCATCTCCCCGATCAGGATGGACGGCGACGCGATGGGGCCCCGGAACTCGAGGTTCGACGCGGGTTGTTGCATATCGAGCAGCATCTGCTTCAGGTTGCCGGCCACGGTGATCTCCGAAACAGGATACGCCAGTTCGCCGTTCTCAATCCACAGGCCCGCCGCACCGGAAGAGTAGTCGCCGGTGGCGTTGTTGGCGGATGCGCCGATGAGTTCGGTGATATAGAGCCCTTGGGGCAGCGAGGCAATCAGCTGCGCCTCCGTGCGCTCGCCCGCCTCGATGTAGAAGTTGCCGGGACCGACGCCCGCTGCTCCGGAAAGCCCGCGCGAAGCATTGCCCGTTGTCTTTAGGCCCAGCTTGCGCGCCGTGTAGGTGTTGAGCAGGTAGCTCTTGAGCACGCCGCGTTCGATCACCACCGTGCGGCGCGAAGGGCAGCCTTCGTCATCGAAAGGCGAGCTTCCGAAAAGACCTGGAATCGTGGCGTCGTCGATGACGGTGAGATGCTCGGACGCGATCTTCTCGCCGAGCTTGCCTGCGAGGAACGACGCGTCGCGGTAGATGGCTCCGCCGTTGACGGCATCGAAGAGATCGGCCAGCAGTGATCGCGCTGTGCGCGGCTCGAAGATGACCGGCAACTTCTGCGTGGCGATCTTGCGCGCTCCCAGGCGGCGGATGGCCCGCTCAGCCGCCTTGCGTCCCACCACCTCGGGCGACTCCAGGCGAGACGCTTCACGCGCCGCGCTGGACCAGTAGTCGCGCTCCATCGCTCCGTTTTCTTTCGCTACGGGGACGGCGCTGAGGCCGCATGTCGACGTGCGGTAGCTGCCTCGGAAGCCGCGCGAGTTGACGAACGCGCGCGCGCCCAAATACGTATCAAATCCCGCGCCTTCAGAATTCTCAATGCGCGGATCGAACGCCAAGGCAGTTTCTTCGGCACGGATCGCCTGGGCGATCTTCCATTCCGTTTCCATCTTGCCAATGGATTCGTCGTACAGGCGTAAGTCGGTTGAAAGCTGCCCGAACTCTTCCGGCAGTCCCGCGAAGGGATCTTCGCTGGTGATCGCCGCCAAACTGAGCGCGGACTTCACCATCGCCGCGATGCCCTCCGGCGTCAGATCCGAAGTTTTTGACGACCCGCTACGTTGCCCCACCAACACGCGGATTCCCGCGCCGCGCGAGCCCGCCTGGGTCAGCTTCTCCACTTCCTTCATGCGCACGCCGACCGAGAACTCTTCGCCTTCGGAAACGGTACACTCCGCATCTGTCGCCCCGGACTTCAGCGCGAGGTCGATGGCGGACTGGGCGATGTCAAGAAGTTCGCTCATGCCGCGGTCCCGCCCACCGTCATCTTGTCGATTTTCACCGTCGGAATGCCGACGCCCACAGGCACGCTCTGGCCTTCCTTGCCGCACGTCCCGATGCCTTCGTCGAGCTTCAGATCGTTGCCCACCATGCTGATGTATTTGAGCGCCTCCGGTCCGTTGCCGATGAGCGTTGCGCCCTTCACTGGCCGGGTGAGCTTGCCGTTTTCGATGAGGTAGCTTTCGGTGGCCTGGAAGACGAAGTTGCCGCTGGTGATGTCCACCTGTCCGCCGCCGAACGTCGCGCAATAGATGCCCTTGGGAACGCTGCGGATAATCTCTTCTGGATCGCTCTCACCGGCCAGCATGTAAGTGTTGGTCATCCGAGGCATGGGGATGCTCTGGTAATTTTCACGCCGCCCGCTGCCGGTGGACGCCGCCCCCGTCAGCCGTGAAGACAACTTGTCTTGCAGGTACCCGCGCAGAATTCCGTTCTCGATCAGCGTGTTCTTTTGCGTCGGCGTGCCCTCGTCGTCGACGTTCAAAGATCCGCGCCGGCTGCCGATGGTTCCGTCATCCACCACCGTGCAAAGCGGGCTAGCCACCTGCTGGCCGATTCGCCCGGTGAATGCCGAAACTCCCTTGCGATTGAAGTCAGCCTCCAGCCCGTGACCCACCGCCTCATGCAGCAAAATTCCGGGCCAGCCCGGCCCCAGCACGACAACCGATTCGCCGGCAGGAGCGTCAATCGCCGTCAACTGCACAATTGCCTGCCGGGCCGCCTCGTTCGCGAAATGCTCCGGCGTCTTTTCGTTCAAGAAAAAGTCAAACGTCACGCGCCCGCCGCCGCCGGAATACCCCTGTTGCGGCACACCGTCTTTCCCCTCGCGCGCCAATGCCACCACGCTCATCCGAGCCATCGGCTGCCGGTCAAACGTCAGCCGCCCGTCACTGGTGGCCACCAGTATCTCGCGCACACTATCCGCGTAACTCGCCTGCACCTGAAACACCCGCGAGTCATACGCCCGAGCCGCCGCGTCAGCCCGTCGCGCCAGATCGACGCGAGCCGCCAGTTCCACCTCATGCGGCGTGGTCAACATCGGATAGAGGTTGTGCTTCTTCGCGTCTTCAAACCCCGTCGTGATCACGCTCGCCGGACCCTTGGCGATCAACGCCGCCACGCGCGCCGCTTTCTTGATCTTCTCTGGCGCAAGGTCGTCACTGTACGCGTAGCCCGTGCGTTCGCCCGAGAGCACCCGCACGCCGACGCCGAGCGACACGGACTCGCTGGCGCTTTTGACGATCCCCTCATCCACGCCGATCGACGTGTTGGTGATGTATTCGAAGTAGAGGTCGGCATACTCGCCGCCCGCCGAAAGCGCTTCGCTCAGGTACGTCTGGAGGTCGTGCTCGGTGATACCGAACTTGCTGTTGAAAAAGGACTGCGAAAGACCCATCCCTCGATTATGGCGTAGTCTCACTCGGCGCGAAAACTCCCCAACCGCCGGGATTCATCCTGATGCCCTGAAGAGTGTGCTGACTCAGGCAGGACTGCGGAGAAAACCATGACAGAATACGCCGTTGTGGTCGAGCAAGGTCCGCACAATCCTTCCGCCTACGTCCCCGACCTGTCGGGTTGCATCATGACGGGCCGCATGGTGGAAGAAGTCGAGCGCAACATCCGCGAGGCCATCGACCAGCACCTTGAAGGAATGCGCGAAGACGGCGACCCGATCCCTGGCCACATACTTTGGTCGCCTACGTGGACCTTCCGGCCGCATCCTAGAGCGGGCATACAATATACGAAGGAGGATTCTCAAATGAATCGACGTCATGCGATTGGCGGGATGATGGCCGCTGCGGCGGCGGTGCCGCTTTTGAAGGGCCAGGGGGACGAGGTCACCGACTGGGTGGGCTGGTGGGAGCGGTCGAAGAAGTACACGCTCGCCATTGCCGAGGCGATGCCGGCGGATAAGTACGACTATGTTCCGTTCAAGAACGGCGAAGGCGACGCGGGGCGTTCGTTCGGTGCCCTGATGCAGCATATCGCGCAGGCGGAAGGGTTCTATCTGGGACGGCTTGGCAAGGGCGCGGCTCCGGCGGCTCCGGCGCTGGCTGGCGCGGCTCCGGCGGCCAAGGGCAAGGGCGCGCCTGCGGATACCAGCAAGGCTGCGACTGTGAAGTATTTGAATGACGTGTTCGATTGGTCTATCGCGACGGTGAAGCAGCTCACACCGGCGGATATGACGAAGACGTTTGGTCAGGGCAAGCAGGCGATGACAGGGTTGAGTTTATTGCTGAATGCGATGGTCCACACCGGGCACACGCGCGGGTATAGCGACATGTATCTGCGCAACAACAACATCAAGCCGCCGACATACGCGGTGTAGAGCGTCTGTCCGCACGCTCACTCGTGGCGGTTCAGTGCTGGGATAGGGCGACTACGGCGTAAATCAAAAGCGCGACTGCGATGGCACCGGCGATGGTCCACAGAAATGTGTTGGCCGCAGGGGGCTTCGCGGGCGCGCTTTCTTTTTCCCGTTTGGGCGGCGGGGGCATGGTGAGGCGCACTTCCGAAGGGGGGCGCTGGGCGGAGGGGGAGAGCCTGCCCGCTTCCACCGCTTCAGGCTTCGGCGCGGCGGC
This sequence comes from Bryobacterales bacterium, assembly GCA_947446025.1. Lineage (GTDB taxonomy): Bacteria > Acidobacteriota > Terriglobia > Bryobacterales > Bryobacteraceae > Palsa-187. The sequence goes on along the minus strand of CANFEY010000061.1, from coordinate 16,930 downwards.
GGGTTCCAGGACAGCCGCGGCATGAAGTTCATCAACGACCGGGCCTAACGTAGCGGGGCGCTCAATCAACTTCTTCGATGTACAACGCGCGATCACATCGATCACCGACTTGGGCACGTTGGCGTCGATGAGCGGCTGCGGGTCCACGGGCGTGTGCAGGATCTGCTCAAAAATCTCCTCCACCTTGCTGCCCTGGAATGGCTTGGTGCCGGTGAACAATTCGTACAGCACGATGCCGAAGGAGTAGATGTCCGCTTGAATCGTCACATCCACGCCCAGCACTTGTTCCGGGGCCATGTAGAACGGCGTGCCTGCGGTGCTGCCCGCTTTCGCCGCGGTGCCGGTGGCGCTGGCGATTCCGAAATCCATCAAGCGGACCTTGCCCATCCCGTCCAGGTGGATGTTCTCCGGCTTGATGTCCCTATGAATCACCTTGCGCGTGTGAATATGCTCCAGCGCGCGCGCGGCTTGGCGGGCGATGCGGATGCGTTCGGCGATGTCCCCTGCCCTGCCGCCTTCGATGGCCGCGCGCAGGCTTTCACCCTCAACAAACTCCATCACCATGAACGGCCGGCCGGCGTCTTCGCCAAAGTCGTAGATGGAAATAATGTTCTCGTGCTGGATGTTGGACGCCAGGCGGGCTTCCTGCAAGAAGCGGTCCTTCGCGCCGGCGTCGGTCATCGCATCCGGCGTCAGTACCTTGATCGCCACGCGGCGGCCCAGCACGGTATCCGTCGCGCGGTACACATGCGACATGCCCCCGCCCAGGAATTCCTCCACCTCGTATTTGCCGATCCGCTTGGGATGCTCCACGATGTATCCAGTTTACCGGACGGGGCGCGCTGGACGAGTGAGACAAAGACCTTAGCGCTTGTAGCCGATCTTACGTAGAAGGCCGTGCCGCCATTCAGTATCCGCCTCGGTTTCGATTCCTTTGGGCGAGCTCCCGTCGATCACGCCGAGGATGCCGCGGCCCTGTTCGGATTCGGCCACGATGACCTGCACGGGATTGGCTGTGGCGCAGAAGATGCCCACTACTTCAGGCACGTCTTTGATGCGCGGCAGCACGTTGATGGGGAAGCCGTCACGCAGCACCACAAGGAAGACGTGGCCCGCACCGATGGCTTGGGCGTTCTGGACCGCACAGGCCTTGAGGTCCGCGTCATTCCCATCCACGCGGGTGAGGCACGCCCCCGAGGCTTCGTTGAAGGCCACGCCGAACTTCATCTTCGGAGCCGTGGTGACGATGGCTTCGTAGATATCCTCCACCGTCTTGATGAAGTGGCTCTGACCCAGGATGATGTTCGCGCCTTGGGGGATGTCGAGTTGAACGGATTTGAGTTCCACCTCCTTATAATAGAGCGTGGCCCAGCCTTTGATCCTTTACATCCGCAAATTGCCGCACGGGCGCGCGAACTTGAAGCAGTTGGTGCGCGAACGGGCTCGGACGGGCGAGACGCGGCTGGCGATAGAGGCCGAAGTGGCCCGGCTGATTGAGAGGGGCGAGTTGGTGGAGACGCGCGCGGGCCACTACACCGCTGTGGGCGTGGGGCGCGAGTTCGCCACTGGCCGCATGCATGCGCATCGCGATGGGTATGCGTTCGTGACGCCGGACATCGCGATCTCTGGGCTCAAGGGCGATGTGTTTATCCCCAAGGAATCCGCCACGGCGGCGATGCACGGCGACCGGGTGGTTGTGCGCATCGGCCGCATCGAGTCCGATGGCCGGGGCAACGGCGAGATCCTGCGCGTACTCAAGCGCGCGCACACTACGGTGGTGGGCGAGTTCCGCGTGTCCCGCAAAGGCTACGTCGTCGTCCCCCACGACAACCGCTTGCAGCAATGGATTGAGATCCCAGCATTCATGGCGATCCCTAAGCAGGCCAGCGTGGATCGCGTGGGTCCTGCGCCGAAGTCCGTCGAGAAGCCGCAAGACCTGGACGGCTGGATTGTCACGGCGGAGATCCTTGATTTCGGTGAGGCGGATGAACGCCCCGCGGGCCGCGTCATTGAGATCCTGGGGCGGCCGGATGACTTCGGCATCGACGTCGAAATCCTCATCCGCTCCCATCACATCCCGCACGTCTTCCCCGAGGATGTTTTGGAACAGGCCCGCTCGCTCGCCGGGACCATCCCGCCGGAAGAGATTGCCAAGCGCGAGGATTTCCGCTCGCTCGACATCGTCACCATTGATGGTGAGACCGCGCGCGACTTCGACGACGCGGTGTGGATTGAAAAACTCCCGAACGGGCATTGGGCGCTGCAAGTCCACATCGCCGACGTGAGCTACTACGTGCGGCCGGGCTCGCCCATCGACCGCGAAGCGTTCCTGCGCGGCACCAGCGTGTACTTCCCGGATCGCGCCATTCCGATGCTGCCGCTCGAGCTGTCCACGGACCAGTGCTCCCTGCGCCCGCTCGAAGACCGGCTGGTGATGTCCGCAATCCTGGAACTGGACGCCGCCGGCGACGTGATCAAGCAGCGCTTCGCCCGAGGCGTGATCCGCAGCGCGGAGCGGATGACCTACACCAACGTCTTTCTATTGCTTGAAGGCGACGCCGCACTGCGGGAGCGCTACGCTCCGTTGGTGCAGCGTTTCGAGTGGATGAAAGAGCTCGCGCTGGTGCTGAATCACAAGCGCGTCAAGCGCGGCTCCATTGATTTTGACTTGCCTGAGGCGCAGCTGGAGTTCGATGAAGTCGGCGCGATGACAGGTGTGTCGAAGGCTCCGCGCACCATCGCCAACCGGCTGATTGAGGAATTCATGCTCGCGGCGAATGAGGCGGTGGCGTCGCATATTGAGCAGTTGGAACTGCCGTCGCTATACCGCATCCATGAACGCCCCGATCCCAAGCGCGTGCTGGATTTTGAAGAAGTGGCCACGCACTTCGGCTACTCCCTGGCGGGCGGCGCGGCGCCGGTGAAGAAATTCAAGGGCGACAAATACGGCCCCACGACGATTGCGCTGGACAATCCCCGCCTCACCTCGCGCAGCTATCAGAAGCTGGTGGCGAAGCTCGATGGCAAACCCGAAGAGCGCATCCTGAGCTACCTGATGCTGCGCTCTCTGCGTCAGGCGCGCTACAGCGATTCCAACGAAGGCCACTTCGCCTTGGCCGCGGCGAGCTACACGCACTTCACTTCGCCGATTCGCCGCTATCCCGACCTGATCGTCCACCGCGTGCTGGGCGCGCACCTCGACGGCAAGCGTTACGAAGCCGACATGCACGCCATCGGCGACGCGACATCCGACACCGAGCGCCGCTCCGCCGCCGCCGAGCGTGAACTGGTGGAGTGGAAGAAGGTCAATTTCATGCTCGACAAGGTCGGCGACGAATTTGAGTCCATGATCATCTCCACCCAGCGCTTCGGATTCTTCGTCGAGCTCGAGGAGCTGTTCATTGAGGGGCTGGTACCGGTGGATACGCTCCCCGGAGACCGGTACACCTACAACGAGAATTCCCGCAAGATCGTAGGCCACAAGACGCGACGGCAATTCTCCATCGGCGATAAGGTGAAGGTCCGCCTAGACCGCGCCGACGGTGTGGACCGCAAGCTCCAGTTTTCGCTGGTTGAAGACAAGCGCCGAAAGCGCTAGCAGCCTGCTGAACAAGTCAGCGAGGACCGCCGCTCGCAGGCGGAACCGCCTGCGCTACCACGAACAATCGGCTGTTTGCGAGGGTACAGGGCAGGCGGTTTCGCCTGCCATTTCGGGTTTCCCAGCAGCCTGCTGTGCTTCTAGCTAGCCATTATGCGTCGCCTCTGTGAAACCGAGCGCGGAAGTGGAAATGGCGTTCCAGACAAGGCAGCTCGGTCTTTCACGCGTTCCGGATTCACTGCGCGGTCAATGTTTCGAGAACTAACGCGCCCGCTTCGCGATATCCGACTGGACTTCCTTGAAACCCGCTGGGACTTCAAACTTGGCCGCATCGACGGACGCGGTGGAGAACTGGCTCAGCTCCATGGTCATTTCTACCAACATGCTGGAACCGGCCTTCTGCTCCTCGGCGGGCTTTTCTTCCTTCTTGCGCCCGAAGCCGCCCAGGCGTCCGGCGATGCCCGCTGCCGTGGCTGCGGCGGACTGCTTCGCTTTGGGTTCCTCGGCGGGTTTGTCTCCAGCCGCCTGCATCTCTTCCACGGACCCGCCGATGCGCGTCACCGTCTCCACCGGAACCCCATCCACCTTGGCCATCGCCTTGGCCGCCTCGGCCATGCCCTGCACCATTTGCGGGTTGGCGAGCGCCTGCTGCTCCATCCCGGGACGGAACATGCCGCCGATCTTCTGGGCCATCTTCAACTGAAACGCCTTGACCTCGTCGTAGCCGGCCACAGGAGCCATCCACGCATCGTTGACGATGCTCATCGCTCCGGTTTGGCCCGAATCTTTGTCCTTGCCCTGAGCCTCCATGGTGACCATGAGTTCCTTGGCGTTGAGGCCGCTGACCGTCTTGGTCTTGCCCGTGGCTTTGGCGGATACCTTGAACTGAAGTTGAACATCCGCGGGCTTCTCGTTCTTCTTCTGCTTCTGCGCCTCCGCCAGCGCCTTCTCCATCGCCGCCTTCATCTGCGCGAACGTCACCACCGAGTACTGCTTCTTCTCCAGATTGATCTCGGTGATCGATTCCTTATCCAGGTCAATGATGCTCGCGGCACCCTTGCGCGAGGTCACCATACGGTTGCCTTTGACCGACACGGTGGAGACCTGGGCTTCCCTCAGGCCGCGCGTCAGGGGACCGCCCACCTTCAACACGTCATACAACGACCCGCCGGTCATCTGGGTGCTTTCCTGATAGCTGAAGTCGGCTCGCAGAGCTACGCCGGAAATCACCACTACTATTCCAAGGACAAGAATCCGCATAGAAACCTCTACCGAGATTATCGGCTATCCCTGGCTGGCGCTGCATAGGCGCAGGATCCCTACGGCACCGCGACGCGGTTGTTCGGCACAATCTGCGGCTGATAGGAGAAAACTTCGCGGCTGCGCGGGTCGACGAAGACCTTCACCCACTGGACGTCATTGTTGCCGTTCTGGGCATTGTCGCCGAAGGTTTCGACGCGGGTGAAGTTCTCCAGGCGCTGGCCGGCGGCTTTCTGGAGGGGCTTATCCACGCGGAAGTAGTGAGAGTCGCCGTGTACGTAGGCAACCGGCAGCGCGAAGGCGACGACCTCGGCGCGCAGCGCCAACAGGAAATCCTTGAAGCCGTCGGAAACGGCAACCGCCTCGGCCAGCGTTCTGGCGTCGCGAACGGGGGCGCGGGTGGGGTCCGAATTATCAAAGCCGGGATTGCCCTGAGTGATCAGCATCACCGCTGCGGAACGGTTGCGCTTGGCTTCGGCGAAGGCATCCTTCATCCACTGGACGTTGGCGATGTTGCGCATGCTGTATTCCACCGAGTCCGGCGCCACGTCACAAAGGTTGTTGCAGGAACCCTGGATGTTTAGCGTCACATAGGTCACGCCGTTGTAGTTCCAGCGGCGGTTTTCAACACACGGCACGCTGCGTCCCACTCCCAGGCAAAGCGGCGTGGCTTGCACGTCCTGCCGGATTTGGCGCTGGCCCAGCGAGTAGGGATTGCTGAAGAAGATCTGCCGTTCGTAGTCGAGCTGGGCGAGCGAGTTGTAACCCGCCGTGCGGTCGCAATCGGTCCAGTCATTGTCGCCGGGGGTGAACATGGCGGGTGCCTTCAGGGAGTTGAAGTACGCCAGCGCATTGGTATAGACCGAAACGGTACACTCGCCGCCGCCGGCCTTCAGGTCGCCGTCGTGCGCGGTGAAGGCCAGATTCTGGGAATTCATGTCGGCGATGAGATTGCGCACCCCCACCTCCTGCGCGACCGAATACGGGAGATCGCCCCACAGACCGATCGCATACGGTCCATTGCCGCCCCGGCGCTGGAAGGCGTTCGCCAAGGGAGGGGCCACCAGTACTGCGGCCACGGCCACCACCACAACACTCATCCACACTCGCTGCACCATCTTGTTTGTCTCCTTGCCGGCAGTGCCGGAAACTAGGAGCCTAGCGGGCAAGTACGCATCAAGTGATGAATACCGAGTCAAATCCACGTTACAGACACGGACAGCTGTGGCCCTCTGCCCCGTGTTAAAATCGACCGTTCGCCCTCATGATTTCTTTCTTCTTCAACTTTGTGGACCGCGTGGGGGCGATGCACATTGATCTGGCCACTGCGGCGGCTCTGGCGGTGCTGTTTCTGGTGCTACTGGGAGCGCTGCTGGTGCGGGCGCGGCTGAGCTACCTGGCGCTGCCGGAGCTCAAGGCCCGGACTGCGCAGGCCGCTCCACTGGATTGCATGGTGGTGATCCCGGCACGCGATGAAGCGGGCTTTGTGGGGAGGGCGGTTCACAGTCTACCCGCCGATTCAATGATCGTGGTGGACGACGGGTCCACCGACGGCACGGCCAAAGAGGCCGAAGAGGCGGGGGCCGGGGTATTAAAAGCGCCGCGGCTGCCCAAGGGGGCCTACGGCAAGCCGCACGCATGCATGATCGGGGCGCGCGCCATTACCTCAAAGTGGATCTTGTTCGCCGACGCGGATACCTGGTATGAAAAGGGCATGCTGGAGTCAGCCATTCATGCGGCGGAGGTGAACGAACTCGCGTTCCTCTCCATCCACCTGGAGCAGGCGGCGAACGGATTGATGGAGCACATCATCGCGCCCTACATGCAGGCGCTGTTTTTCGCCGGCATCGATCCACGGGAGTGTCCGGAGGGCGCGTTCTACGGCCAGTGCGTACTGGTGCGTCGGACGGCGCACGAATTCATCGGCGGATTCGGGGCGGGGCTCGGGTTCCTGGTGGATGACGTGAAGCTGGCCATGCTGGCGCAACGCCACCGGATGCAGTTCGGCACGGCACGCACGTCCGGCTTGGGACACGCGAGTTCGCATCGAGGCTGGAGCGGGCTGTGGGAAGGCATCCGGCGGAATTCGCACCGCTTTATCCTGCTTCCCGCATGGCACGGCGTGCTGCTGGTGATCACGGCCTTAGTAGCGGCGCTGTGGCTGCCGCTGGCTTTCGTGCTGGCGGCCACCGGCTGGTGGGAGATCGCGGCTGCTGTGGCGCTAGCGCCCATCGTGCTGCTGCTGCCTTGGTACGGCGTGGGGCGGGCGATTCTGGCTCCCCTGGCCGTGTACGCAATTCTGCCGGTGCTGGCCAACGCGTTGCTCGGAGTGTTGTCGACAACCCGCGTGGAGTGGAAGGGGCGTGAGATCTAGATGGCCGAAGAACTCCCAGTCGCGGCGGAGATCGCCATTCTTGACGACGACTCCGATTTCCGCAACTACCTCGAAGACGTGCTGCTGGACGAAAAGATCTACGCCGTGCGGGCCTACGCCTCGGCGGCGGACCTGATCGCGAGCTGTGAGGAGCGGGTGCCGGACATCGTGCTCCTGGATATGAAAATGGGCGAGGTCACCGGCGACAAGGTGGTGGAACAGTTGCTGGCGCGCTGGCCGGGGATGTGCGTGGTGATCGTCACCGGTTATCCGTCGCTCGAAGACATGCGGGCGACGTTTAAGCTGAAGGTGTTCGATTACGTCGCCAAACCCTTCACTCTGGCGCAGTTGCGGCAGGTGTTGAAGAACGCGGTGGAGGCGTTCGGGCTGGGGCACACGGCGCAGGACCGGCTGCGGGAGCGCCTCGGGCACGCGATCAAGATGCTGCGCGTTTCGCGCGACTGGTCCTTGAAGGACATGGCGGCGCACACCAAGCTGAGCGTATCGCAGATCAGCGCAATTGAGCGGGGCGCGAACCTGCCCAGCATCGAAAGCATGCTGTCCATCTGCGGCGCGTTCGGCAAGAAGCCATCGGAAGTACTCGCATCGATCGAGTTTTAAATGGTGTCTGACACCATTTAATTCCCAGGGATCACGAAGAGCCCGAAGTTGGCCAGCAGGCGGCCGAGGAAGCTGTCGTGTTCCGAGACGCTGACCCAGGCGACCTTTTGCGGGTCCCCAGCATCGTCAAAGAAGCCGACGCCGCCGCGCGGCAGGCGCTTGTCTGTCATGGAGCCGATCACCTTACCGTTGAGGAAGGTCAGGAAGCGATCCCCTTGCACCGTCATCCGGATGCGGTAATCCTGACCCCGCTCCAGTGTCAGCGGCAGCGGCACCTGCGTGCGGTCCACCTCTTTGCCGTTTACCATGGCGTAACGGATCAGCCCGGCGTTCGGCAGCGGACCCGCCCTGATGATGGCGAGCTTGGTGGCGTAGTAATTCCCGGCGTCCGAGGCCCGGACTGCCCAGCTGAGGCTGGTCTTCTCCAACTGGCCCTGGAACTCCATCTGATAGTTCTGCATGGCCGTGGATTTCTTCCACAACCGCAAGCTCGCCGCAGTGCGGCCCTTGCCGATCCAGTCTCGCGGATCGTCCATCTTGTCGGTTCCGGCGCGCAGCGTCACGTTCGCCCAGTCCGAAACGCTGGATACCGCGGACGCAAAGTTCCCACCCGAGAAGCTGTGTTGCAGGGTTACCGGCGCGATCCCGCGGACGAAATCACCCACCGCGCTTCCCGCCCCGGAGAACATGCTGGGCTTCTTGCCGGTTTCCGCCGACACCGAAGGGAATGCCGCACTCGGCTTCGCGCCGCCGCCACCGGCCAGCAGCACGGCGACCATCGCCCCGCCGATCACCAGGAACGCCAGCACCGCGCCAGCTTGCCCCGCCTGCGAAGTTCCCTGCTTCGGCAACCCACCCTTCCGGCGTGAGCGTTCGACGGCCCAGCTCTCTGTATCCTCTTCGTCGCGGAGCGCCTGCGCCGAGGCCAACCCGGCCTCCTTCCGGTGTTGGGCGCAGCAATACTGCTTGTCCGCCAGGGACCGGAAGAAGCCGATTTTTTTACCGCAAAGAAAACACTGCATTTTTCAAAAACTCTGGCTACTGTGCCAAACCCAATTCTAACGGTAACTACTCAGATCGCATCCGTACTAGGGGAAGAATCCCTAGGGGCGTGCCATCTACACCCCAGAGGCCCTAGGGTGTACCCCCTAGGGTGATGGTCTTCAAAGAGCAGCACTTTGGACCTCTATGCCTGTTCGGCAGAGCCGCCCGAAAGCTGTAGAGCGCTAGGGGTACTGCTTCCGCCCGGTTCGGACGATCAATACGTGAAGAAGATGACAAGCCTGTTTACCCCCGAAGCGTCGGCACCCGAAAACGCTCCTGAAACCGGTGCGGCGGAGTTCGAATTCGTTCTGGGACGCCGTCAGATGGCCAGCGTCGGCTTGGTGGCGCTCACCGCACTGGCGATCTTCACCACGGCTGCCTATATGGCCGGAAGGGGAGCGGCCCCTGAAGCGGCTCCGGTCCCAGTACAGGCAATCGCACCGGTGACCAAACCCGAACCAGTAGCCACGGCCCCAGTTGAAGCCCCGGTGTTCGGCATTCCCGAAAAGGACCACCGCTACCTCCAGCTGGGCTCCGTGGAGCGCGGCTTCGCCGTGCTGATGGTCCAGGGATCCCGCAAGGTCGGCTTCCCGGCAATTGTGGCCAGCGGCACCAATCCCAACGTCTTCCGCGTGTTGGTGGGACCGCTGGATGACAAGGTGCAATACGAGGCCGCAAAAGCGATGTTTGCTTCCATGGGATTGGACAGCTACGCGCGCAAGTACGGCGAATCCGCCGAGCCAGCCGAGACGCCGGAGCAGTAGCGCCTGCTACAGTTGTCCTTACGTGGACGGAGTCATCGTAGTCGATAAACCCAGCGAGTGGACCTCGCATGACGTTGTAAACAAGATGCGCCGCTGGGCCGGAACGCGCAAGGTGGGGCATCTGGGAACCCTGGACCCGGCAGCCACCGGCGTCCTGCCTCTGGTGATCGGGCGCGCAACGCGGCTAGCCCAGTTCTACACCAAGAACGATAAGATCTACGAAGGCGTGGTGCATTTCGGCTATTCCACCGACAGCTACGATGGCGACGGTGCCCCGACCAGCGCTTCCCAGGACGTAGCTCTGACGGCGGACCAACTGGAGCCTCTGCTGGCACGGTTCCGGGGCCGGATCTCGCAAATGCCTCCCGCGGTTTCCGCCAAAAAGATCGCCGGACGCCCGGCCTACGAACTGGCGCGCAAGAACCTACCCGTCGAGCTGAAGGCCGTCGACGTCGAGATCTACGCGCTCGACCTGCTGGGCACCGAAGGCTGTGAAGCCCGCCTGCGCGTGCATTGCGGCTCGGGGACCTACATCCGCAGCATCGCCCACGACCTGGGCCAGGCGCTGGGATGCGGCGCGTTCCTCAAGTCGCTCCGCCGCACCATGTCCGGCGATTTCAGCATCACCGAGGCGCGCACCTTGGACGAGATCGAACGCCTGTCCGCCGAAGGCCGCTTCGCCGAAGCCGTGATCCCCGCGGCGCGGCTGCTGCCGGAATTCCCGCTGGTGCCGGTGGACGACACCACGCTGGCCCAGATCCGCAACGGCCGCGAGTTCCGCAGCTCGCCGTTTAGCGGCATCACCGCGCGTCACGTCAAAGCGGTAAACTCAGCAGGAGAATTAGTCGCCATCGGGGAAGCCCGCATGCCGAATCTGTACCACCCCGTGCTGGTGCTGTAAATGGTGTCAGACACCATTTAAGGAGACGCGTATATGAATCGATTGCTGCTTGCCGTGCTGACCGCCGCCGCGTTGCGAGCTCAAGCGCCCGACGCCATCCTGATCAACGGCAAAATCCTCACCGTGGACGCCCGCAATTCCGTACAGCAAGCCCTGGCGATCCGCGAAGGAAAGATCAGCGCCCTGGGAACCACTGCGGCCATCCGAGCCACCGCCGGTACCGCGACCCGCATCATCGACCTGGGCGGCCGCACCGTGATCCCCGGCCTGATCGACTCCCACATGCACGCCATCCGCGCCGCGCTCAGCTTTTCAACGGAAGTGAATTGGGTGGGCGCGCGCTCCATCGCCCAAGCCATGCAGCGCATCGCCGAAGCCGCCCGCAGCAAGCCCGCCGGATCTTGGCTCATCGTCGCCGGCGGCTGGACAGCCGCCCAGTTCACCGAACGCCGCGCGCCCACGCAAGCCGAATTGGTGGCCGCCGCGCCCAATAATCCCGTGTACGTGCAGCTCGGCTACAGCTGGGCGATCCTCACCCCCGCGGGCCACGCGAAAATCGGCGCACTGCCCGACGGCCTCACGCCCGACCCCAAGAATCCCGGCGCGGTCAACGGTGGACAGAGCGCCATCGTCGCCCTCTTCGATAGGCTGCCCAAGCCGACGCCGGAGCAGCAACTCGAAGGCACCAAGCTCTTCTTCCGCGAACTCAACCGCCTGGGAATGACCGGCGTCGGCGACCCCGGCGGCAACAACCTGTTCCCCTCCGACTACCAAGCCGTCCAAACCGTGTGGCGCGAAGGCAGCCTCAGCCTGCGCGTTGCCTTTTCCCTGGGCGCGCAAATCAACGATGACGAATTCAACGATTTCCAGAACCAGACCCGAATGCTCCCCATGGGCTTCGGCGACGACTTCCTGCGCTTCAACGGCATCGGCGAGCGCATCACCGCCGCAATGAATAACAACGACCGCCCCACCGCGCTTCAGAAAGAGAAATATCTGCAAATCGCCCGCTGGGCCGCCGCCCGAGGCATGGCGATGACCATGCATTGGCCCAACAACAACTCCGTTGGCGAGCTGCTGGGCATATTCGAAACCGTCAACAAGGACATTCCGATCACCGGCCTGCGCTGGTCCATCGCCCACTTGGGCGACGCGAGCGAGCCCACCATGCAGCGCATGAAGGCGCTGGGCGTCGGCTGGACCGTGCAAAACGGAAGCTACTTCGGCGCGGGCCCGAACACCAAGATGCCCGCGCTCAACACCGCCATCAAGGTGGGCGTCCACGTGGGCGCGGGCACGGACGCGCATCGCGTCATGTCTTACAACCCGTTCACCGCCCTTCAATGGCTGCTGGATGGCAAGACCGTGGCAGGCGCGCCCATCGGGGGCATGACCGAAGCCCCGTCGCGCGAAGATGCGCTGCGGCTCTACACCCTTGGCAGCGCGTGGTTCTCGAAGGACGAGACCAAGCGCGGTTCGCTCGAAGTAGGCAAGTACGCCGACCTCGCAGTGCTCACCAAGGACTACATGACGGTCCCGGTGAGCGAGATCGGCCTGCTGGAGTCCGTGCTCACCATGATGGGCGGTAAAACTGTCTATTCGACCGCGCCGTTCTAGGGTAGTGTGGGGCGGATTGACAGTCCGCGCGACGGTTGGCAACCGTCGCCGTTCGCTAGCAAGGCCAATTGAAGCCGGTTACCAACTGGCTTGCAGACTGCCCTACTCCTCCCGCAACACTTCCAGCGGCTTCTGCCCGAGTATCCGGAAGCTAGCCGCCCAGCCCGCCACATTCGCCAGCACAGCCGTCAGTACGATGCACAGCAACGATGCAGTCCAATCGACGTGAAACTCCGTGTCCAGCAACTGCGTCAGCACCAAATTCGTGAACCCGCCCGCCAACAAAGCGCCCATGATCCCCGCCACCGCGCCCAGCGTCAGAAACTCAATCGAGAAGATCCGCCCTATCTGCTTGCGCGTCCCGCCCAGCGTCTTCAAGATCACCACTTCGCGCACGCGCCGGAACTTCGTGCCCGCCACGCTCGCAGCCAGAATGATCGCGCCCGCCAGAATCGCGAAGCCGGACAAGAAGCGGATCACCAGCGCAATCTGGTCGATCACTTGCTGCACGATCTCCAGCACGTCGGCGATGTTCACCACCGTCACCGTCGGAAACTCCTTGAAGACTGCCCGCTGAATCGCGCCCGCCTTCGATGCCTCCACGCGCACGCCGCCGGAGTAGATCACCGGGAAGCCCTCAAGCGTAGCTTTGTTGAACACGAAGTCCGCGTCCGGCGTAGCGCGGAAGCCCGTCTGCCGATGCACGGATACAACGCGCGCCGTGACCGTGCGGTTGTCGATACTGAACTCTAGCTGCGCGCCCGGATGCAGATCCAACACGCGGGCAGCGTTCTCAGCCACGGAAACCACCGGCTGCACCTCACCTGTATTCCACCACGCCCCTTCGGCCACCTCTAGGTTTCGGGGCTTCTGCGGTTCCCAGCTCACGCCTCTGGGCCGCGTGAACCTGCGAGCCGGCGTATCCTCAGGAGCCCAATCCTCCCGCCCGTCTATCTTAATCAACTGCGCGGCAATGTTCGCGCCTAACTCCGCCGGAGCCTTCACCCCGGGCTGCTGCGATACCAACGCCTTCAGCGGCTCGGCCTGATCGGGCGTGACGCCCGTGAGAAACACGTTCGGCACTCCCGGAGGTGCGGTGGCGATAATATCCGCGACAACGGAACTCTGAATCAGGTACACACTCAGCGTGAACATCACGCCGAGGCTCATCGCCACCAGAATCGCCTGCGCCTGATTGCCTTGCCTGTATAGGTTCGACAGCCCCTGCCGCGTAACCGAACTCAGCCGCAGCGGCGGGTGTTTGAGGAACGCCTTGATGACGCGCAGCAGCGCCCAGGCGACCACGCCGAGCGCCGCCAAACTCACCGCCAGTCCCAGCGCGAAGTACCCGCCGATACGAGCCGATGCCGCGAGCCATGCCGCGATGCCCGCCAGCCCCGCCATTAACACCGCGCCGACCACAATGGACTCCCGCGACTGAGCAATCCGCTGTCCGAGAGGCAGCTTCGCCTCCGGCATGTCCCGCCGCAGAATCATCGCCGGCCGGATCTTGCGGATCGCCAGCAGCGGCGGCAGCGTGAACAACAGCGTCGTCAGTGTGCCCACCAGAATGCCCTGCAACGCCGCCTCCGCATGCCAACCCGTCGTCGCCTTGATCTCGAAAAGCTGGGACACCAGTTGCGGGAACGCTTCCTCAATTCCCCGCCCCACGATAACGCCCGCCGCTCCTCCAAGCACGCCGAGCATCAGCGTCTGGATGGTGAAGATGCGGATGATTTCCGACGAGGTCCCGCCCAGTGACTTCATCACCGCGATGTTGTCCATCTTCTGTTGCAGGTGCGCGTACATCGCCATTGCCACGCCGATGGCGCCGACGATCAGCGCGATCAAACTCACCAGGCTCAAAAACGTCGTCGCCCGCTCAACGCCGCGCGTGATCAACGGATGCGCTTGCGACGAATCCGCCACCAACGCGTTCGGCAGCGCCTCGGTGATCATCGCGCGAGCCTGCTCCACGTTCGGCCCGCCCGGTTCCAGCTTGAACAGGTTGCGCTGCGCCGCGCGGCTGCCCAGCTGCATCAGCCCCGTGCGCGCGAACGCCTCCCGCGACAGCATTAGGCGCAGCCCGACGTTGAGGCTGCCCGACATGCGGTCCGGTTCGGAGACAACAACGGCGGCCATGCGAAACGCCTCGCTGCCCAGCTTGATGCTGTCACCAACTTTCACACCCAAACGGATCAACACATCTTCGCCCGCGGCCACCGTGTCAGACTTGAGCGCCTCGGCTAGCGGCATCTCCGGCGACAACTTCACCGCACCGTAGTAGGGATACTTCGTGGGATCGACGGCCTTGATCGACACCAGCACCGGCACCGCATCGGCCACCTGCGACGACGCCATGGACACAGTCTCCGTAATCGTAGTCCGGTCAATGCCGCGCGCTGCGAGTGCTTCCAGCAACACCGCTTCCTTGTTGTCCGGCTCATTGAACTGCCGCGCCGTCAGGTCGGCCGCCATGATGCTGCGGGTCTCGCTCCCCAGCATCGTCTGCACGCTCTGGCTGAACCCGCGCACGCCGGATACCGCGCCCACCCCCATCGCAACGGCCAACACCACAAACACGAACTTGGATGCCGACGACCGCGTTTCACGCCACGCGATGCGCGACGCCGTCCGCAGCGATAGTCTCACGCACGCACCTCGTCGCTGATCACCACGCCGTCCTTCAGCGTCACAATCCGGTCCGCATGCCCCGCCAGCGCCCGGTCATGCGTGACCAGCACCAGCGTGGTCCCTTCGCGCTTATTGAGTGACAGCAACAGTTCCAGCACGTGCGACCCGTTGGTGCTATCAAGGTTGCCCGTAGGCTCGTCCGCCATCAACAGCGGCGGCTTGCCCATAAACGCCCGAGCCAGCGCCACGCGCTGCTGTTCGCCCCCCGAAAGCTGCACCGGATAGTGATCCATGCGATCCCCTAACCCGACTCCCTGTAGCAACTCACGAGCGCGTGTGGTCCCGCCCGCCACATCCCCGCCGGTCAGCTCGTACGGCAGCAGCACGTTCTCTTCAGCCGTCAACGTCGGGATCAGCTGGTAACTCTGGAACACAAAGCCGATCTTCCGCCCGCGCACCAGCGCCAGGTCGTCTTCCTTTAAATTCGTAATGTCGACGCCGTCAATGATCACGGCCCCCGACGTCGCCGAGTCGAGCCCTGCCAGCAATCCCAGCAACGTGCTCTTCCCGCTACCCGACGCGCCCATGATGGCGACGAACTGCCCCGGCGGGACGGCCAAATCGATCCCGCGCAAAATTTCCACGCGATGCGTTCCGGTGTCAATGGTTTTGGTGAGACTGCGGGTTTCGAGGATGGCCACTGTTTCTATTATCATCGTTCTAGTGAAGCTCCCGATCCTAATCGCGCTGGCCGCGTTGACGCTCAACGCCCAAACAGACAACCGGAAAGTTCTGCTCGTTTTCGGCGACAGCATCAGCGCGGGCTACGGCTTAGCGCGCGGACTCAGTTACCCAGATGTCATGCAGCGCACCATCGATGCAGAAAAACGCCCGTGGCGGGTGGTGAATCAAGGCGTCAGCGGAGACACCACCGCAGGGGGAGCCGCCCGAGCCCAATCCGCGGTCCGCGTGAAGCCGTCGCTTGTCCTGCTCGAACTCGGCGGCAATGACGGCCTGCGCGGGCTGCCGCTGAAATCCACGCGCGCGAATTTGGAAAAGATGATCCTGGTGTTCCAGGCCGCCGGAGCCGACATCGTACTCGCCGGCATGACGCTGCCTCCCAACTACGGACCCGACTACATCAAGGGCTTCGAGCAGGTCTTCAAGGACGTTGCCACGAAATACAAACTCAAGCTGATCCCCTTCCTGCTGGCCGACATGATCACCAAAGACCTGCGCTACTTCCAGCCCGACGGCATCCACCCGACCGAAGAAGGCGCGCAGATCGTCGCCAAGACAGCGCTCAAAACGCTCCGGCCTTTACTGAAGTAACGCGACCACTTTTTCGAGCGCAGCGGCATCGGGAACACTGCCCTGCGCCAGAGCCGCATTGCCTCCACCCCGGCCACCAACCGCGGACAGCGCCGCCTTCGCGCGTTCCCCAGCGTTGACGCCCGAGTCCCCGGACGTGGCGAACAAAATCGACGGTGGATTCTCACTCACCGCAAGAAACACCGCCTGCTCCCCCGCCACAAACGCCTGCGCCCGAGCACGCATCGCGTCATCAATCACTCCGCGCTGCTCAACGCGTCGCAGGCCCGATGCATACAACTCCTGCCCCTCGCGCTTGGCCAGTTCTGTCGCCAGCCGCCCGCGTTCCTTGTCGAGCACCTTGTTCTGCTCCTGCAACGCCGCGATGCGTTCAGGCGCATGCACCGCAGGCAGCAACAGCGCCCGAGTAATCGCCGCCAGCAACTGGTTATCCGCCCGAGCCCTCCGCAACGCCCGCCCCCCGCACGCAAACTCCACCCGCGTCGACGAACGGATCTTCTCCGTCTTCCCCGTCAGCACCAGCCCAATCTCTGCCGAGCTCCGCACATGCGTCCCGCCACAAGCGCTGCGATCCACGCCGTCAATCGACACCACCCGCAGCGTCCCCGTGCGAGCCGACTCCTTCCGCAACCCGGCCGCCCCATCCTCGAAGGTAATGGCCGTCGGCCGAGCCTGCGCAATAATCTCCGCGCACCGCATCTCCGCAGCCGCAAGTTGCACTTCGCTCACCGATGCCGCGTCCAAATCCACCGTGCAATTGTCCGTCCCCATGTGAACGCTCACAG
>CANFEY010000060.1 GCA_947446025.1 Bryobacterales bacterium | reverse complement strand
CGGTGCGGCCAAGGTTCATCCCTCATGGTGTCAGCCTCGTGTTTCGTCTTCTGGTATTTCAAATCGCGGCAACTCAAAAGAGGCCTCAACCGCCTACTCTTCAGTTAGTTGCCGTCGGCGTGTCGCGCGTTAGCCGGACACTACTGATGCGGAACAATACACGGTGGGTTCCGATCCGCATCCTGTAACGATGGTTCGGACCCTCCAGTTTTTGGTATCGCCGGTGAACTCCTCTTGAAGCAGCTGGATACGGTAGCCGATATTCCGCCGTACTTCATCGGGCAAGGCGCGCAGTTGCTCGCGGGCCTCCTCCGAAATGAACAGCCGGTAACTCATATCAGGCGTTCAATTGTTCCGGGAACACAGCGTAGCCCTTGGGCGGCGGGAACAGCTCTTCCATCAATAACAGGCGCTTGCGCAGGTAGCGGCTCGGCAGCTGGCGCGGGCCGGTGTCGACGTCGATGTCGCAGCAGATGCCGTGGAGGTATAGCGTCAGCGTATCGATGAAGCTTTGGCGGGCGTACTTGGGGAAATTGCGGTGCGTGGCGGCGGACTTGCCGCGCTTCAGGGTTTGCTTGATGCGCCAGCTGGATTCGTCCACCTCGCCATGCACGTCGGCGGTCACTTCTTCGCGCAGCACGCGGATGTAGCGGGACTCCACGTCTTTCGGCGTCTGCTCCGCGATCACGGTGGCCAGCAGTTGGTAGAAGCGGTAGTGATACTCAGCCATCTCGCGGTCTTTGAGCGCGAAGGCGAGCACGGTTTCCTGATCCATCACCAGCTGCGCAGAAGGCGAGGCCTGGCTGGCAGGTGGTTTTTCGGCTGAGACGTAATCGGACGCTTTGGTCTTGCGGGCGAGGTAGGGCACCAGCAGGATGGAAAGCTTGGGCAGCGCGGCGGCGATGCTAGGGGGCAGGGCGGCGACAGGCTCCTTGAGATATTCCTTAAGGTCCTCTTCGGACATGGGACCAGTGGAGCAGTAATAGGCGACGGTCGCGTTGAGCGGGATCATGGCGGCGCGGTTCTGCTCAGCGAACTGGCGGATGCTGATTTTGAGTGGGTCGAGTTGCGGGGGCATTTGCAGAGCTAGTTCTATTGTAAGGCCTGACGGAGGCGGGTGACCCAGGCGGGTTCGGATGCGTCGGGCAGGGACCAGGTGATGGTTGCCGTTGGGGTCTCGAGAACTTTGCGGGCTTTCCCCCCGCTATTGTCGAACCCCCGGCACGTTTGCCAGGCGGCGTGGTAGCGCCGCAGGACGTCTTCCGCTGGGACGCCGCGAGAGACGCGCTCCTGGATGCGGAGAATGTTACTCTCAGGCTCGTCCAGACAGACGAAGATGAGGTAAACCTCATAGCCGAGTGCCTTTGCCTCGTGCATGGTTTTGGAGGTTCCGCCGCCGGACAGGGTGGTTTCAACCGCGTCATTCAAACTCCAGTGTGCGCAGGAGCGTGCTCTTGCCTGATCCGTTGGGTCCGGCGACGATGGTCAGCAGCGGCACGATTAGGACGTTGCCGGTACGAGTTCGCGGACGATTTCGAAGATCCGCTCACGGGGTGCCCCGGGAATGAGGCGGATTTCAAACTTGCGCCCGTCCGGTTCTTCCATGATGTTCAGGCCGTCCGCGTCGCGGTAGAAGACGGGAACACCGGCGGTCAGTGTGTCAAGGCGGGCCTGCTGTGTGGCCGCGATGATGGAGGCTTCGAGATCGTTGAGTTGACCCATCGCTACTTATTTGTACCGCCGTCCGGCGGCCTACAACCGTCGCGTGACCACGACCGTGATGTCGTCGGCGGGAGGGGCGCCTTGGGTGAACTCGGCGACGCTGGAGTGGATGGCGCCGACGATTTCGCGCGAGGTCTTGCCGGTGAGTTCGGCCACCAAGTTCGCCAGGCGCTCTTCGCCGTACTCTTCGTCGCTGGGATTCGGGGCTTCGGTGACGCCATCGCTGAACATCACCAGCGTGTCGCCTTGCTCCAGTGTCACGCGGGAGGATTCGTATTTGGCCATGGGCAGGATACCCAGAATGAGTCCGCCGCCGGGAAGCAATTCGTAGCCGCCGCCGGCGCGGACCAGGACCGGCGTATTGTGTCCGGCGCTGACGTATTCGAGCTCGCCTGTCTTGGGGTCCAGGATGCCGAAGAAGAAGGTGATGAAGCGGTTGTCCGGGCAGTTGCCGCAGGTGGACCGATTGAGACGCTCGATTTTCTGCGCGAGGTCCGCGGAATCGTCGAACAGGACGTGGACGCGGGCTTGCAGGCTGCTCATGAGCAGCGCGGCGGGCATGCCTTTGCCGGCCACGTCGCCAACCATCAGACCGATCTTGCCGTCGGGGAACTTGATGAAGTCGTAATAGTCGCCGCCAGCCTGACGGGCGGGGACGGCGCGCGCGGAGATGTCGAGGCCTTCCGTCTTCGGAGCGGCATCGGGGAAGAGGCGGGCCTGCAGCTGCGCGGCCTGCTGCATCTCCTTGGCCATGGCGCGCTCGGTTTCCTCGATTTCGTTGAGCCGCGAATGCTCAATGCGGATGGCCGCTACGTTCGCCATCACCGTGAGCAGGTTCAGATCCTCGCGCGTGAATTCGCGGATATGGTTGGGCGAATCGAGGTAGATGAGGCCGATGACGCGGTCGTTGGTTTGCAGGGGCACGGCGAGCAAGCTGCGCACCTTCTGCTCCACGATGCTCATGTGCTCTTTGAGGTTCTGGTCGAGCTGCGCATCGCGGATCAGCAGGGACGCTTTGTCGTTGAGCACACGGTCGCGGATGGTTTTCGAAATCTGGAATCCGGCACCGCGGGCCGCGCGGACTCGCAGCGCTTCACCTTCCAAGGTCATGAGCACGCCCCGGCCCGCCATGACGGCTTCCATGGAGAGGTCCATGATGACCTCGAACAGCTCATTCAGCGGACGGTGCCCGGCGAGTTCACGGCCCGCGCGGATCAGCGCCCAGGTCTGCGGATTGCCCGTCATGACCTGTGTACGGTTCATGTCCTCGGGTCCCGTGGCGTTGCCTGTACCCAGCACGCCGTCCAGGTTGGCGACGACCGTGGTCGAGGTCCCCGTGGAGGTCTAATCGCCTTCGACGAACACTACGGTGCCTTGCGTGACGCTTTGTTCCACGCCGACGAATTCGATGGTGAGGTGGCCGGCGGCTACGCGGTCGCCGGGGTTGAACGGCATCAGGCATTTCAGCAACTCGCCATTCAGCATGCTGCCGTTCTTGCTGTGCAGATCTTCAACGGTCCATTTGCCGTCCTTGTAGTTCATCGCCAGGTGCTGGCGGGACAAGCCCACGTCGTCGGGATAGGAAAGCTGGTTCTGATTGGAGCGGCCCAGCGTCACCCGGTCATCTGTAAGCGTGACCGTGGAAGTCCGTCCTTCCAAGTCGCGAAGGATAAAATCGCGGGACGCGGGAACTGGCAAACTGGGATTCACGACTCTCTAATCTAACATGTGCAAGGGAAAGCCCGCGACTGTCGATAGAGAAACCAGGACCCCGCTTGACCGGTGGCCCAGGGATTGTGGAAAATAGGACGGTCTGACAGCGGACTAGCCTGTATCTTGAGGAGAATGAATCTGTTGCGGAAGAAATTCTCGTTCGGCCCGTATCTGTGGATAACTCTGGCTGGCTTGGTCCTGCTGGCGATTCCGTTTTTGGAATCGGCGGAGGCGGCTACTCCCAAGAAAGCCACTACTGCGAAGAAGACTGCCGCCAAGAAAACGGCTACGAAAAAGAAGGCGGCCAAGAAGCGCGTGGTGCGCAGCCCATGGAAAGCGCCCAACTACGCGGATTCGGATGCCGGTGACGTGGCCGAAGGCGACGATCCTATTGCCCGCCAGGCGGCGGTGGAGGCACTGGGTAAGTTGAACGGCTCGGTAGTGGTGACGGACGCCGACACCGGGCGAGTGCTCACCGTGGTGGGCCAGAAGACGGCCTATTCGCACGGCTACCAGCCGTGCTCCACGATCAAGGTTCCCGTCGCGCTGGCTGCGCTGAGCGAAGCGGTGGTGGACCGGCTCACGCAGATCCGCATCTACGGCAACACCAAGATCGCGATGACAGAGGCGCTGGCCCGGTCCAACAACCAGTATTTCGCGAGCCTGGGCGAAAAGCTCGGGTTTGAGCGCATGAGTTTCTACGCGCGCTTGTACGGCCTGGGTGAAAAGGCCAGTCTGAATATCGCCGAAGAGGAGCCGGGGCTGCTGCCGTCGAAGACGCCTTCGAGCGGGATGGGCATGATGACCAGCTTCGGGGACGGCATCACGCTGACGCCGCTCGAATACGCTGCCCTGATGGGCGCGATGGCGAACGGCGGGACGCTGTACTACTTGCAATATCCCAAGAGTCAGGAGGAGGCCGAGGACCTGGTTCCGCGCGTCAAGCGTAAGCTCGACATCGAACACCTGGTCAGCGACGTGAAGCCCGGCATGATGGGCGCCGTGGAATACGGCACCGCCCGGCGCGTCGGCTTCAACGCGGATGCTCCCGTATACGGCAAGACAGGCACCTGCACGGACACTCGCACGCCTACGCACCTGGGTTGGTTCGGTTCATTCACCGAGATCGGACATGAGCGCATCGCGGTGGTCGTGATGCTCACCGGCGGCAGCGCGGTATCGGGCAGCTCGGCCTCCAGCGTCGGCGGCCAGGTCTACCGCAATCTGCTCAACATGAACTACTACGCCCACCAGCGCGATGGGGAAAAGGTCGTGTTGGCGGGATCGCCGCTGGGGCAGTAGGCGTGAAGTCTGTTGTGCGAGCGCGCCTTGATCCGGAGACGGGAAAGCCCCTTGCACGCCTCACCAGCCAACTTGGGCCGTTGGACGCAGCCCCCTCTGCCACACGAAATCCGCGCGTTGTAGGGTTGGGGAAATTTACCTCGGGCGTTCCGGACCTCGCAACGAACAAGGCGCACCTAGAGGGATTTGGCGGTGGAAGCCAATCCTGCTCAAAGGCTTGATTCAGCCCCACGCTCACGCAGGGGGCTATTTTCCCACCATATGGTAGACGTCCTCGTTATTCTCCTGGCAGACGTACTCCGCCAACTCCCCGCCGGGGACGAAGGGGATGTTGAAGCTGTTCGACCACGTCTCGCTGTACGCGCCGGGGTCGTCGATGATGTACTCGTACTTCAACGTCAGCTCATCGGTGCGCGTGTAGCGCTCGATCACGTGGAGCTTGTCGCTATGCGGAGTACCGTCCTGGTCGAGCCAGGTGCGGTCATTAAACGCGATGTTGTCCACCACCAGCGTGTCGCCTTCCCAGCGGCCGCGCGGCTCGCCCAGGTACCAGGGGTCGGGGTCCTTGCTGTGCGGACGGCCATCCATCGGGATGATGCGCCACATATGCGCGCCGCCTTCCCACACTTGGATAATGCGGTCGGGCAGCTGGTAAATCTGGAACGGGAACGGCGTCGCCATCATGCGCGGGATGCCGGGGGGCAGGCAGCGCGATTCGGGATCATCCTTCGCCAGGTTGTCTTGCGCCTTATCGTAGAACTCCTTCGCCCACGGCAAGAAAGGAGCCACAAAGCGCTTCTCCACCGGAGAGCGGCCTGGACCCTGGCGGCCTGTTCCTGTCAGGTTGGCGATGGTGTTTGGATTCCAGGCACCGGCTCCGTTGCCGAGGTCGGGCTTGCCGTCCGCAAGACGGGGCGTAGGCTTCGCTTTGGTACCTTTCGGGACGTCCTTCATGCGGCCGCCGACGGCTTGGCCGAACACCAGCATCGCGAACGCGGCGAGCATTAGAACGCCCTGAACTATGACTCGAAATCGCATGCTGCTAGTTTACTCCTGAATCGCGAAGGAAAGTATGTTCTGTCCGGCGGCCACGGCCACGTATTGCTTGCCGTCGAACTGGTAGGTCATGGGCGACGCCTTCCATACCTGATTGGTTTGGAACTGCCACAACGACTTGCCGGTGGCCGCGTCGGCTGCGATGAACGCTCCGCTGTTCTCGGTGTAGAACACAATGCCCGCGGCGGTGGAGATCACCCCGCCGGACGCGGTCTGATCGCGGCTAACCTGAGGAATCTCAAACTTCACTTCGCCGGTCTGAATGTCGATAGCGCGCAGGAATTTGTCGAACGTTTCGCCGGGAACCGGACGGCCCGCCCCGCCCATGAATCCGCGCCCCGCCTGCCACTCGCCCTTGGTGATGGAGAAATTGTTGCAACGCTCCAGCGAGTTGAAGTAGTAGAGCCCGGTGGCCGGATTGAACGACGTGGAGAACCAATTCGCGCCGCCCTGGAAGCCTGGGCAGACGTAGGTTGTGCCGTCGGGATTCTTCGGCAGGTCCTTCATGATCGGCCGGCCATCCGCGCCGATGCCCTCAGCCCAGTTGAGTTTCTTGAGGAACTGCTTGCCCAGCAGGAATTGCCCGTTGGTGCGGTCCAACACGTAGAAGAAGCCGTTGCGGTTGGCCTGGATCAGCAGCTTGCGCGGCGTGCCCCGCCAGTTTGTGTCCACCAGCACCGGGGGTTCCTGTGCGTCCCAATCGTGGATGTCATGCGGCGTGAACTGGTAATACCACTTGAGCGCGCCGGTCTTCACGTCCAGCGCGATGACGCAGTCGGTGTAGAGGTTGTCGCCCAGGCGGTCCGAGCCATCGTAATCCGGACCAGGGTTGCCGACGGGCCAGTAGAGCAGTCCGAGCGCGGCGTCGTAGGTGCCGGTCATCCACGTTGCGCCCGAGCGATGCTCTTTGTTCGCGCCCTGCCAAGTGTTCTCCACTTCCTGCGCGCCGGGCTGGCCGGGGCTGGGGACGGTCCAGAACTTCCACGCTTCCTTGCCGGTGGCCTGATCGTAGGCGGCCACAAATCCGCGCACGCCCTCGTCGCCGCCCGCCGTGCCGGAGATCACCAGTCCGTTGGCGGTGAGCGGAGCCGACGTGCCGTTGTAGTTTTGCTTGGAATCCGCCATGGTGGTTTCCCACAGCAGTTCGCCATTCGTGCGGCTGAGTGCCAGCAGATGGGCGTTATCGGTGAGCAGGAAGATGCGCTCGCCCTCCCAGGCCACGCCGCGATTGAAGCCGATGGCCGCATTGCCCGTGATGCCCTGCGTGCGCGGCCGCCGATAGTGCCACACCTGTCGGCCTGACCCGGCGTCCAGCGCCCACACTTCATTCGCGCTCGAGACATACATGACGCCTTCGACCACCAGCGGCGTGTTCTCAATCTGCGTCACCGGACCCAGCGGAAAAATCCACGCCGGAGCGAGCTTTGCTACATTGTTCTTGTCGATCTGCGTCAGCGTCGAGTAGCGGTTGCCACCCGGCTCGCCGTTATAGGTGGGCCAATCTTTCTGCGAGGTCACCATTCGGTAGCGCCCGCCGTCCACTTTGCGCAGCAGCCGGATTTTGCCGCCTGCCTCGCGTAGCTGCAGGTCGGTGGAACCTTCGTTCATCACCACGCCGCGAAGTGTCTGGCCGTCGGTGGTGGTGATGGTACGCTCGCCTTCCTGTGCCAGGAGAAAGGCCGCTGCAAGAAAGGAAACAGTGATCGAAACAAACAAGGTCCGCATTGCCTCATAATATCTAAGATGAACGCCTCGGATTTCCTTGCCGCCCGGTCGGGCCAGACCTCGATTGATTCGCTGCCCTCGGCGAATGGGTTCGATCTGGACACCGCCTACGCGATGGAGTCGGAAATCATGCGCTTGCGCGCGTCTGCGGGGCACGCTGCCGTGGGCCGCAAGGTGGGTTTTGCCAACAAAGCGCTATGGCGGATTCTGAAGTTGGAAACCGTCGTGTGGGCGCACATGTTCGAGGATACGGTGCTGTACGCCGAGCAAGGCGTGGCGGAACTTGCCATCTCACACCTGCGCGCTCCGAAGATTGAGCCGGAGATCGTGATGAAGCTCCGCGATCCGGGCGCGGGGTTGGCGGGGGTCGAGTGGGTAGCGCTGGGATTTGAGATTGTCGACTGTCCCTATCCTGACTGGAAATTTACGCCTGTCGACTTTGTGGCGGCCTGGGGATTGCACGCCGGCTTGATCGTGGGACCCAAGCGTCCTGTGACAGACGTCGAAACGCACGGGCGTCAATTGGCGGACTTCCGGTTGTCCCTCTTCTGCAACGACGGGTTTGTCGAAGAAGGCGCGGGGAGGAATTGCCTGCGCAGTCCAGCGCTGTGCTTGGAGGAGCTCGCGCGCTCTGCCGGGAAACGCGGCGACGCGCTGTGCCCCGGGGAGATCATCAGCACGGGGTCGTTGACCGACGCCAAGCCGATTTCTGCCGGTGAAGAATGGCGCGCCGAACTAAACGGTCTCCCGCTGGCCAGCCTGCGCGTGCAGTTCACCTAGTGGACTTGATGTAGACGTGGAGCGCAGCCGGTTCGATCACCGCGTGGTCGATGTTGTGCCCCATGTCGAACGGCTGGTCGATTTCCGTTTCCTCGTAGACCCGGGAGAGAACCAGTTTGGCGGCGAGGTTCAGCAGAATCCCGCTGAGCGGCACCCCGGAGATCTCTACCAGCTTGAGCCGGATCGTGATTCTTCCGGCCGCGGTTTCCGGAGCCGCCACGATGCGCACCTTGCGTTCCCCGGCCAGCAGCTGGGCGAACAGCCCACCTTGTGCTCCCGCGAGCTTCTGCAAGTCCACCAGCGCATCGAAGGACACCGTGCCGTCGCCCAGTTCCAGCTTCGGCTCGCGCATGCCTACTTGAGGCTCCTGGGCCAGTTCGGCGCGAATCCACGCATTCAGCTCCTGGGCGCTGAACACGATCACTGAGCCAGGAGCCGCCTTGTCGTCCTCAATCAGCGCCAATTTCGCGCGAGCGCTATCCGCCAGCGGGTCGGCGTGAAGCAGAGGTGCCAGCAACAAGACTAAGGACAACCGGCGCAGCATAGACTACCCCTTCGCGATGCGCGTCAGCTCATCCGCGCCCGCTTGTGCGATCACACCATCCTGTGGCGAGGTCACGCCGCTGACGCCGATCGCGCCCACCACTTGCCCATCGGCTTCCAGCAGCACTCCGCCTTCCACCGGCACCACGCCCGCCAGCTTCATCATCACGGTGCGGCCCCCGGCCACGATATCTTCCAGCGCTTTCGTCGAACGTTTGAACATCATCGCGCCCTTGGCCTTTTGAATGGAGACGTCCACACTGGCCAGCTGAGTGTTATCCATGCGCTGTAGCAAGATTAGGTGCCCGCCATCATCGACGATCGCCATGACGACGTTCCAGTTGTTCTTGACGGCTACCTGCTCGGCTGCGTCCGCGATACGTTTCGCGGCGGCCAGAGTCAGCGACTTCTTCGTAACTAGCATCCTTTAAGGATGACAGTTTATTGGGAAGGATTGGAAGCCGCCGGCCGGAACAAATGCAGCAGGCGGGGCAGGAAGCCGGTATCTTTGCCCGAGATCCGCTCCAGCTCCCCGTCATCCAACCATAGTCCATGGCAACCAAAGCATTTGTCGATGCGCACGTCGCTCAGCAGGATCTCCTCAAGGCGCATCCCGCACTTTGGGCAATGCATGTAGTGCAGTTCGCGCGCTGCGCGCTGCTCCTCGGCTTCCAGTTCCGCCCGCCGCTGCTCGGCAAGTCGGCGGCGCAAATCGATTTCGACGCCTAGGAAGTAATCCACTTCGTGCTGGCTAGGTTTTTCGGTGGTGAGAAGGCTCTTCATCTTGTGCGACTCCTTTGCTGTCGCTATGCCCACTATGCGCCGGCTCCCAGCATTCGACAATAAGGAAGTATCAAACACTTACATCGACAAACCAGATCATTGGACGTACTGAGTAGGCCTACAGTCAAAAAACATGATCAGCGGCTTTGCAGCCGTGACGACTGCGTGAACAGGTACCGTTGATATTCTGGGTGTGTGAAGGCCGCTCCAATCTAAGTTTTCGCGAATTTTGTTGAGGTCGAACGCGCCGAGCGTGAAGAATACCGGGCCGTGACTCCCGAAGCGCGGCTCGAATTGGCTTCGCAATTGCATGCCCTCCGCCACGGTCCCGACGATGCCACGGCACCCCGACTGGAAGGAGTTCTTAAAGTTACTCAACTCGAAAGAAGTTGAGTACGTCATCGTCGGCGCGCACGCGCTGGCACTGCACGGTATCCCGCGCTATACGCGTGACATCGACGTGTTCGTGCGGTTGCCGAGGACAACGCCCTCACCTCGACCACGGGCGTCGAGTTTTCCGACGCCCGGTCGCATCGGCGTTCCGGTGAACTCGATGGCGTGCCGGTGTCCTTCCTGAACGCGGATGACTTTCGCAAGAACAAGCTGGCAACGGGACGCACTAAGGATCTGGCGGATGTGGAGTCGCTGCTGGATGCGGAGAAGTGAAGGATTCCTCACTTGCGCGGAGCCGCTGCCAGCTGCACGAACTTCGTCGAAAGCGACTTGCGCCGGGAGGGAGTCATCAGGTCCGCCAGCGTGTGCCGGTTCAACTCCGCGATGAACGCCTCCAGCGCCTGGGCCAGGTGCGACTTCAGGCCGCACACCTGAATGATGGGGCAGGTGTTGGTCCTGTGGTCGAAGCACTCCACTAGATTCATGGTGGGCTCGGCGTCCCGCACCACGTCGCCCAAGTGGATCGAAGCTGGGTCTTTGGCCAGGGTCACGCCGCCCGAGCGGCCGGGGATCACCCGGATGTACCCGTGCTCCCCTAGCGTTTGCATGACGCGCACTAAATGGTTCTTGGAGATCCCGTAGGCACCGCTAATACGCTTGGTGGAAACAATTTCGCCCGGATGCGATCCCAGGTAGAGCAGGACGCGGAGGCCGTAGTCGGCATGGAGACTGAGCTGCACTCTTTATAGTTTACGCGGCGGGCAGGAATGCGTCGGCGTGGATATCGCGTAAGTCCAGGCCTTGCAGGAAGAGTTTCTTTTTCAGCGTTTGCACAATCGCAGGATCGCCGCACAGAAATGCGCGCATGCCCGCTGGCTTGGGGAACAAGCCGAGCACTACTTGGTCGACCGGCCCGTCGGCGTGGAGCAGCGTCGGCTTATAGTGGACCCCGCCCAGCGCGCGCAGCGTTTCGTCAAGATACAGACCTTCGGCGCGCACCGCCCCATGGATCAAGTGGATCGGGCCGGTGTGTCCCTGCCGCACCGCATCCCGCGCGATGCCGTAGAGCGGCGCGAGCCCCGTGCCGGTGCCCACAAGGAGCAACGGCTGTTCGGGGCGGCCGGGCGTGTAGAAACAATCTCCGTTCGGACCCAACACTCGCACTGCCTCCCCCACGCGCGCCGCCGTGCGAACCCATTCGCTCATGCGTCCATTGGGCAGCAGGCGGATGTGCAGTTCCAGGTCCTCTCCCGGCAGACTCGCGATCGAGTAGCTGCGGGCAAGACCGTCCGGGCGGATCAGCGTGACATACTGCCCGGCGCTGAAATCGAAGCCGCTGTCGCAGGCAAGGCGCACGCGCATCACCTCCGCGCTCAAAGCGTCCAGCGCGACGATGCGTGCCGCCACCTGCGTGTCCGCATCCACGGGAGCCAAGGTCAGGTCGCCTTCCGCGTGGCACACGCACGCCAGCACATACCCGCGCGCCTTCCATGAGTCTTTGAGGCCGGCCTGGGCCCGCGCTGGTGCGCTTCCGTCCACGACGCGCACCATGCACGAGCCACAGGTGCCGGCCTTGCACGAGTACGACACCGGCGCGCCACTGCGGAGAAGTGCGTCCAGCGTGCTCTCGTTCTCATGACGTTCGCAGGCGATTGCGCCGTAGCGAACGGTGGGCATTAGCGGCCCAGCACGTCTTTGCGCGTGGATTCAGCAATGGCCGCCACCTGGCCGATCAGGTTGGCCGGAACGCCCAACTCCGCCAGAGTCCCTCCCAGTAGTTCCACCACCGCATCGAAGTGCGAATCGTTGAGTCCCATGGTAACCAGGCGGGCGTGCGCGGTGCGCATATCCTGGCCCGAATAGCTGTTGGGACCGCCGAAGGCCATGGTGAGGAATGCCTTCTGTTTCGCCCGCTGCCGGTCCATATCTACGCCGTCAAAGAAATGCGAAATGCGTCCGTCCGTGAGGACCTTGCGGTAGAAAATATCTACCGCGGCTTCCACCGCCGGTTGCCCGCCTAGTTGTTCGAAGAGCGTCTGTGATATAAGGTGTATTTAGAATGCAACATTACTACTCCCATGTCAACTGCTATTTCCCAATTCGCGGGAAGTGTATACTCCTTGTGGACAGGGCCCATACGAAAGGCGGTGCATCACCATGCTCCTGGCGGACGCGCCCAGCGCGGAATGGCTTCAAATCCAGGGCCGGTTGTTCCGGTTCTTCGGGACCCACGCGGGATGGGCGCGCTGGCACGACGCGGCCAGCGGAGCCTGGATCTGCGGGCAGGAGCGCGACCGCGCCAATGAACTGGTGCGCGCCGCGCGGGTAGCCGCAGTGGTACAAGATCCGCGGCTGATTCCATCGCGGTCCATGCCCGAACACCACGCCTTCGCCGACCTCACCGCCATGGAGTGGAACCGGCTGCTACTCGGGATCTTCACCTACCTGGGCGGGCCCGCCCGGCTAGAGGACGTCAGCACCGTAGCCGCCGTGCTCCTGCGAATCCCTGGCGCGGCGGCCACGCAGCCCCTCGAACCTACCGGCGGCCACCTGCGCTGCGAAGAGATGGACGGCCTGGTGGAAAACACCCTCGAGGACGACGCCCAAGATCGCATCGCACTCCATACGCTCAACTGCGAAGTCTGCGCTGCGCAGCTGGCAGCCTACAAAGGAGCGGTGGAGCGCATGTCCGCCCCCATCCACTCCTCCATCCAGCGGCCTGCCGTTTCTTAGCAAAGTCTGCTATTTTATGAATCTATGAGAGCGGCTCTTCTACTATTCCTTGGCACATTGGCATTCGGACAGGCACCGGCGGCGGCTCCTCCCAAACCCGCACGGGTGGTGCCCCCCGCGCGCATCGTCGATTTTTCCGTGAAGCCGGCCTCCGTCCAAGCGGGGCAGCCGGTGGTGCTGACGTGGCTAACGGAGAACCCGAACGCGGTGAACATTGATTCCGGCGTGGGGAAGGTAACCGCCCGGGGGACGCGTACGCTGACGCCCGCGGCGTCCACCACCTACGTCCTAACCGTGGATGGTCCGGATAATTCAAAGCTGACCAAGAGCGTGACGGTGAACGTGACGGGGCGCGCTCCGGTGACGTCGGCCTCGGTTGCGCGGCCGGATTTCACGGGCGTCTACGGTTCGGCGGGGCTGCGCAATGCAGTTCCTCCGGCACTGAAGCCGGGAGCCGAGAAGTACCGCATCAACCGCGACGGCGACCGCATCCAGGGCAACACGACAATCACCAACGGAGCGGATTGCAACCCGCTCGGTATCCCGCAGTCTTTCGTGACGCCATACCCGATCCAGTTCGTGCAAACTCCGAAAGTGCTCGTGATGATTTTTGAGTACCCGAACACCTTCCGCATCATCCCCACCGATGGGCGTGCCCACACCGTGGATCCGGACCCCACCTTCATGGGCGAGGCGGTGGCCCGCTGGGATGGCGACACGCTAGTGGTGGACACCATCGGCTTCAATGACAAGACCGAGGTGGCCGGCTTCATGCACACCGACGCCCTGCACGTGGTGGAGCGCTACAAAAAAGCCCCCGATGGCGGCCTGCTCTACGACGTCACGGTGGAAGATCCGAATGTATGGGTCGCCCCCTGGACCCTGCCCCAGCGGACGCTGCCCCTGCGTCCTGAACTCGAAAAGGTGGAAGAGTTCGTCTGCGAACGCACGCCGGACTACTCAAAGTTCTTCGGCAAGTGATCTTGACCGCGATCAATGTGTGATCGCGTAGGCGATGTGGTTGATCACAATCCGGAATCCCAGTGCCGACCATGCCTCCGGGTAGGACGGGTCGTCCGCCCACTCCCAGGAATCCCCGGTGTCATTGTTCAGCCACACCGCGATCACCATCCGCCCTTTTTCATCGAACACCCCGCGCCAATGCGGATCGTAGGAAACACCATCCAGCGGCTGGCGGCTGGAGCGTCCCCACTGGCCCAGAATCTGATAGCGGCCTTCCAAATCGAACAGCGTGTGCATCACCTGATCGGCGTCACCCAGCTCCACTAGTTCGCGCTCCGGATAGAGCTTTTCGACCAGGTCGAACACCGCCTGGTGCTCACCCGCGCCCCACATGTCATCGGTGACCAGAAACCCGCCCCGGTCCAGGTAATCCCGCAGGCGGTTGGTCATGTCCTCGGTCAGATCGATGCGGGTGGTGCGCGCCGCGTACAGGAACGGCCAGTTGTAGACATCGTCGCCATCTTCAAGATTGACGGGTTGCTCCACACTGCGGACCTGCATGGAGGTCAGCCGCCGCAGCGCGACCATCAGATGCCGCGGCGCGGCGGGATAGTCGTTGCCCCAGCCCTGATTCTGCCCGCCCTGCCGCCAGTCCCTACCGCCGCCTCCGCCACGGAAAAATCCTCCGCCACCCCCGTAGGAGGGGTACATGAGTTGCCCGAAGACGAACTCAGCCGGCTCGCGTGCGTCCGGCGGCAAGGGAAGCGGCCGCTCGCCTGGAAATTCGCGGAATTCCCTTTGAAACGCGTGCAGGCAAGTCAACACTCCCAGCGTCGCCGCGGTCAGCCAAGCCAGCGTCCTCAATTGCACATCCAGAGGATAGCATCCGGCGCGATCGAGCCCAGGGTGTTTTTTTACGCAAGTTCCCCGCCGATGAGCGATAAGGATTACATGGCGGAACAGCAGTCACCGATTGTCGAATCGACGGCTTGGAAAGACGTCGCGCAGCTGCTGCTGGGTGCCGTCGCCGATCATGCCGTCCACTGCGGGCAGGGTGATGGGGAGGCTTACCGCAATCACATCAGCGCCAGCATGGAAGTTCTGCAAAACACCAACGAGCCCGCGCAGATCCTAATGAGCGCTGGAGGCGTGGCCCCAGCCTTCACGCAACACGCCGAGAAGACGCAGCAACAAGTGGAGGCGCTTGTGACCGACGTCAATGAGACGGCTCAAATGTTTCTGAGCCACCTCGAAAAGCTGCATGGGGACGCAGACACGCAATCCATCCTGGCCGAACTGCGCTCCACCATGGAGAAAGCGCTAGCCAAGGCCGAGCTGAAAATCGCTCGCGAGGCGGCTCTGGCCTCTCTCGACCAACTCGCGCAGCACGCCGCAGCCAAGCGGACCCAATCCTTGGAGCTAACCAGCAACCTGCAGGATCGCATCACGATCCTGGAACAATCCGTACCTCAGGGGGTCAAGCCCCCCCCTCCGCCCCAGCTACTGTCGATTCCGCTACCGGCCTGCCCAAACGTGCCGACGCGGAGCTGGCCATGCAGCGCGCACTGGAGTCAACTTCCGAATCCGGCCCGAAATTCTACGCCGCCATCTTCTACTTGCACCGCATGCAGCTCACCAACGCCCGGTTTGGTGAAGCTATCGGAAATCAGGTGATGCTCTTTTGCAGCCAGCACATCGCCACCACTGTCACCCGCGCCAGCGATTCTCTTTTCCGCTGGAGCGGCCCGGCCTTCGTGGCCATCCTGGAACGGCCGGAGTCTGAGCTGGCCGTCAATGGCGAAATCCAGCGCTTGATCTCCACGCCATTCAGCCGCTTCTTTGAAACCTCCTCGCGCAGCGTCTATCTGCCCGTGAAAGTTACAGCGGGAGTCATCCCGCTCTACGAAACCAACTTCGCCGAGGCCTGTGCCCACGTGGAGCGCTTCATCCTCACCACATCCGGTCAAGCCCAGACGGCTTAGCAGGCTACTAGCGGAACCGCTGGTCGATCTCCACCTGATAGCCGGCCACAATGCGGTTGTTCGCGTTCGCGAACCCCACCACCGCAATCAGCTCCTTCAGTTGTTCGTCGGTCATCCCTTTGCCGCGCGCCCCCGCCAGGTGGGACGCGATGCAATAGTCGCACTGGTTGCTCATGCTGATCGCCACGTAGATCAGCTCTTTGGTTAGCGGGTCCAGTGAGCCCGGACCCATGACCTGCTTGGCCGTCTCCCAGGTCCGCTTCAACGCTGCCGGATCATGCGCCAACGCCTTCCAGAAGTTGTTTACCCAGTCGGTCTTGCGCGTCGCCATGATGTCGTCGTAGACGGCGCGGACTTCCGGTGAAGCCTGGTGGTATTCAATCAGCCCCAGCGTTGCCATGGTTAGTTGCGGGTAGCCTGCGGTTCGGTGCGCCCGGCCAGCGGCTTTACGACGCTACCGCCGCATACGCCCACCCCGGTGTTCAGCAGAGCGTTCAGGAAGTTGTAGAGCACGCCATAGATGGTCTGCTCGGTCACCGGAGCCTTGTTCGGCAACTTGAACGTAACCGGCAGTTCCTTGTTGATCTGAATACGCACTGCGTTCGGCAACGTACGCCCGTTGCGGTCCGTCTGGTTGGCCACGTGAATCGGCGTTTGCAACACCGCCCCGGAGATCCCGTCCACGTAGAACTGGCAGCGCGAAAACCACCCCAGATTCGCCGGGTCCGCCGCGTCAAACAGCAGCAGCGGAGCCTGCCTGCCTTCGGCGTTCAGATCCAGGATCAGGCACCGGTCCTGATCCGCCAGCTTGAACTCGAACCCGGCTTGGCGGGCGATATTTTCGATGAATTCAGTGTCCAGCTCCAATAGTAGAAGCTTGTGACGGCCCGCTTGCAAGACTTGCATCGGCTTCCAGTCTAGCAGGCGCGCCAGCAGGTCTGCGAAGCCAGACGTGCGAAGATGGACACAGGAATGAAGCTCGCCCTGCTCACCCTCGCGGCCACGCTAGCGGCCCTAGCCGCCGATCCGCCGCAGTTCGACATCTCTAACACCAACATCAAGGCAAAGCTCTACATCCCGGACGCCGCCAGCGGATACTACCGGGCCACCCGGTTCGATTGGGCGGGAGCCCTTGCCAGCCTGGACTGGAAAGGCCACAGCTACTTCGGCAAGTGGTTCGATAGCTACGATCCCAAGATCCACGACTCCATCACCGGCCCGGTGGAGGAATTTTCGGCGCTGGGCTACGACGAAGCCGCGCAGGGCGGCAACTTCATCAAGATAGGCGTCGGCGCGCTGGTCAAACCCGCCGAGCCCGCCTACCAGCAATTTAAGACCTACGACATCGCCGACCCCGGCCGCTGGATCGTGATCACCGCCTCCGATCACGTGGACTTCCTGCACTATCTCAATGACACCAACGGCTATGCCTACGAGTACCGCAAGACGGTGCGCATCACGCTCAACGGACTCGTGCTGGATCACGGCCTGCGCAACACCGGCAAGAAGACCATCTCCACCAGCGTCTACGAACACAACTTCTACATGCTGGATGCGCAGCCCTCCGGCCCGGCGCTTTCCGTGAAGCTTCCCTTCGCGCCGAAAGCCGCTGCCAACTTGCGCGGCTTGGCCGAGATCCGGGGCAATGAGATCGCCTACCTCAAAGAGTTGCAGCCCCGCGAGACGATCCTAACCGACATCAGCGGCTTCTCCAGCAAAGTGACTGACTACGACATCCGCGTGGAGAACCGCGCCACTGGAGCCGCCGTCCGCCAGACCAGCGACCGCCCCATGTCGAAGATGGTCTTCTGGTCCGTCCGCAACACCGTCAGCCCCGAAGCCTACATCGACCTCACCGTGGAACCCGGCAAAGAGATCACTTGGCGCATCCAATACGAGTTCTACACAGTTGCGAAACAATGAAAGTCTGGATCGGATTCCTGCTCGCCTTGGCACCCACACTACACGCAGAAGATTGGCTGGCCTACATCGGCACCTACACCAGCGGTGCCAGCAAAGGCATCTACGTTGTGCGCTACGCTCCTGAAACCGGCAAGCTCACGCCCATCGGCTTGGCCGCGCCGTCCGTCAGCCCGTCGTTCTTGGCCGTCCACCCCAGCGGGCGTACGCTCTACGCAGTCAACGAATCCCGCCGCTACAGCGGCCTGGCCAACTCCGGCAGCGTCAGCGCGTTCTCAGTGAATCACGCCACCGGAGCGCTCACGCTTCTCAACATCGTCCCCAGCCGTGGAGCCGACCCCTGCCACCTCACCACAGACCGCTCCGGCCGCTGGCTCTTCGTCGCCAACTATAGCGGTGGCAGCGTGGCTGTGTTCCCGATCCGCGAGGATGGCTCCCTAGGCGAGGCGTCGCAGCTGGTGGAATTCACCGGCTCCACCAAAGCCGACCCAGTGCGCCAGGAAGCTCCGCACGCCCACTCTGTGGATGTGTCGCAGGACAACACAACGCTCTACGTCTCGGACCTGGGCAATGACCGCATCGTGGTGTTCAGCTTCGACCCGGCCACCGGCAAGCTGACGCAGCGCGGGCAGACAATGCTGAAACCCGGCACCGGCCCCCGCCACATCGCTTTCTCGCGCGACCGCCGCTATCTCTACTCCTTCGGAGAGCTGACGGCCACCGTGACAACCTTCACCGCTGCGATGGAGGAGATCCAGACCATCTCCACGCTCCCCAAGGACTACACGGGCCCTCAGAGCGGAGCCGAGATCGCGGTCGACCCCACCGGCCGATTCCTCTACGCCTCGAACCGCGGCCACAACTCCATCGCGGTCTTCACCATCGACGCCGAGCAGGGCCGCCTGACGCCCGCCGGTCACATCCCCACGCAAGGCAAGACCCCGCGATTTTTCGCCATCGACCCCGCCGGCGCGCACCTGATTGTGGCGAATCAGGACTCGCAAAACCTGACTGTCTTTAGCATCCATCCCGACACCGGCGCGCTGACGCACGTGAGTTCGCTGGAAGTATTCGAGCCAGTAAGCGTAGTGTTTGTCCGGGTGCCTTAGACCCATGCCGGTCATCCGCATCGCGACGCTGATCCGCGCACCCATCGAGGTGTGTTTTGATCTGGCCCGCCGCATCGATCTACACGTAGAGTCGATGCGCTCCACCGGCGAACGAGCAGCCGGCGGCGCGCATTCAAGCGCTTCAATCACGATCATCTATTCGAGTACGGCTCCGGCGTGACCACCATGATCGCTGAAGTGATCCTCACTGCTGCTGAGCAGGGTCCCCATTCTGACTCCTGACTCCTCCAAAAAAAACGGCCCGGCCACCTCGAAAGGCAGCCGGGCCGGTACAGCTTGGGTTGTTAGAACGTCAGACGTCCTACGACAGTGCCTTGACGTTGACCGCCGATGTTCCCCAGGGTGTTGATGGTGCCGAAGCCCGAGGTGAAGGTACCCGTCGCCGCGTCGCGGACCAGGGCCTGCCCGCGGTTGAGCGACGGGTTGACGAAACCGGCCGTATTGGTGGTGGCCACCAAGGTCCGGTTCATGACGTTGTTGAACTCCGCGCGGATCATGAAGGTGATGCCTTCCTTGATGCGGAAGTTGCGGGCGATGCTGGCGAGTTCAGACGGCCGCCGTTGGTCGCGGAAGTCGTTGTGGTACGCGGCCGAGGGGCTGAACTGGCCGCTCGGTGTGTCTTGCCACGCCGCCGGGTTCAGGATCTGCGTGTGGCCATAGTCGAAGCAGCCACAGTTGAGATCGTTCACCAGGAAGAGCGGCTGACCCGAGACGCGCGTTGAGTAGGTGCCACGGCCCAGGGTGACGTTGTTGTTGTTGCCGATGTTCTGCGGGGTTTGAATCGGGAGACCGCTGCCGTACTGCATTACGAAGCCCACCTGCCAGTCGGCCAACGCGGCGTTGAGCACCTTGTTGCCGAAGTACTTCTGGATGGTGTAGTTGCTGGCGATTACCAACCAATTCGGACGGCTGCTGCTGGACCACTGCTTGTTGTTGTTGCGGTTCAGGATGTCGTTGATGACGCCACCACCGGTATCGCTTTCCGCGCCCAACTGCAGTTCCTTCGCGTAGGTGTAGTGCAGGGTGAAGTCCAGACCTTGCGACAAGCGCTTGGTGGCCTTCATCTGGAACGAGTCATACCAGGTCTTGCCCAGCGGAGCACCGGTTACACCGATGTCGGTGAACTGCGGGAACAAACGCAGCGACTGAGCGACGGTTGAGGATTGCGGGAAGTTGCTGTAGGGAACCAAGCCCCGGAAACGGCCCGCTGCGGCGCTGTTGACCTGCGCGGCGAGCATCGTGCGATCCGCCGCGCTCCCGGCCCAGTCCAAACCGTACTTGCTCTGGAGAATGGCCGGATCCAGCAGGTTCGGGTTGGTCAGGCTGCCGGTCATCCACCAGTTCCCGCGGTTGCCGACGTAACCGGCTTCGACCACGAAATCACGGAAGATTTCGCGTTGCAGACCGATCGAGTATTGAATCATGCGGGCCGGACGACCTAGGTTCTGGTCGACTTGGCCGGGATCCTGATTGATGGTGCCGGGAGAGGACGGGAACAGGTTGGCCCGCAGGTCCGGCCATACCGGCTTCAGCGGAATTCCGGTCGCCAGCAGCATCGACTCGTCGCCGAAGCTGGTGTTGGTGGCGGACTGCGTGCGGCCGTTGCCGGTGCCGGTCTGACCCAACGAGCCGGGGCTCATCGAGTAGCTCATGCCGATGCCGGCGCGCAGAACGGTCTTGTTGTCGATCTGATAGGCCAGACCCGTGCGCGGGCCATAAGCCATCTTGTAGGTCTTGCCGAAGCTGCAGTTGCAAGTGGCTTCGAACACGGTGGCGCCCGGGTGGCCGCCCGCGTTGGCGTTGGCCAGGGTCGGATCGAGGCTCGGCGCACGGCCGTACTGTTCCTTCGGCGTGGTGAACGCATCCCAACGCAGACCATAGTCGAACGTCAGCTTGCGGGTGATCTTCCAGGTATCCTGTACGAACCAGCTATAGAACCCGCGGCCGGAGCGGCCATTGGCGGGCGGTCCAAGCGTAACGGTGTCCACGCGGCCCAGCAGGAAGCTGGCGTAGGGGAAACCGACGAAGGTGCCGCCTAAGGCGCGGCCATTGAGGTAAGAGTTGGAGCTTTGCGCCTGAGTGAAGGCAAAGGCACCGTTCGAACTGGTGTTCGGGTTGGTAGGGTAGCCTTCGATACGGACTTCGCTGCCGAACTTGTAAGTGTGGTTATCCTTGACCCAGCTCAACGAGGTATTGAAGGTGGGCTTGAGGAAACGGCTGCGCGTCTGGCCGCCCGGACCCATCTGGCCCATGCCGCCGTAGGCCGCCGAAGCGCCCGCGCCGTTCAGGCCGGTGAAAGTGGGGAAGCGTCCGATTGCGCCGCCTAGGCCTCCGGTGATGCCCAGCTCCTTGGCAGGATCGTAGCCGATAGTGACGCCGTCGTCTTTAAAGTCGTTGCTCAGCACGCCCGCGCCGAAGTGCAGCAGCATGGTGGGACGCAACGTGTAATCGACGTTGTAGCGCAGGGTGTAGCTTTCGATGAAGGTGCCGCGCGTGGGTTCGATCGTTGCCGGCAGGCCGATGCTGGCGCACTGCTGCGCGCACATCGCCACCTTGGTTTCGTTGGTCTGCCAGAAGAAGGACATCTTCAGCTTGTCGCTCAAAGAATGGTCCAGCTTGAGGCTGGGGATCGGCGTCAAGCGAGTGCTCTGGTACGGGTTCAGGTAGTTGGTCACCAGGCCCGTGCCGAGGTTCGGCGCCGGAATCAGGCTCTGCACCTTCACCGCCGATGGGTCAAAGCGCGCTGCCGGGATGAGGTTGCCGGGGAACAGCGTGCGGACGCGATTGCCGTTTACCAACGCTTCCGTGCGCGGGTCATAGATGCCGCCTTCGGGAATCGCATTGCCGTTGGAGTCGATCATCGTGGTCGCCGCCGTCGGAGAAGTGGTCGGGTTGCCGCTGGTCGGCACGAAACGGCCGCTGAGCAGGCCCGCGAAGTTGCCGGCGCGGTACGCCGCGACAGGAACCGTGGCCGTTACGTTGTTCACCGAAACGGATTCGCGGAATTTTTCGTAGTTGAAGTTGAAGAAGGTGCGATCCTTGCCGTTGTAAACGCCCGGAATCCACACCGGACCGCCGAGGCTGCCGCCGAAGGTGTTGCGGCGTTGCAAGGGACGGATCTTGTTGAACGGCTGCGCCGCCCACAATGCTTCGTTCACGGCGTAGTTGAAAAGGCCGCCGTGGTAGGCGTTGCTGCCGGACTTGGTGGAGTAGTTGAACAAGCCGCCGCCCGCCTGACCGTATTCGGCCGCGTAGTTGGAGGTTTGAATCGCGACTTCCTCAACGGCGTCGACGGAAGGCTGCACCTGCGCTTGGAACGCTGCGCCTGCCGTGTTGTTGGTTAAGTCCTGACCATCCAGCTTGATGGCCATGGTGTTGTTGGGAGCGCCGTTTACGCGCACAACCGAGTTCGCAACAAAACGCACGCCGGTCTGCAGCTGCGCCGCCGCGAGCGGGTTACGGACACCGTGCGAGCTGGCCGTCTGCGCGCCCACGCCGAGAATCGGCAGCGAGTTCAAGCGGGCGCTGGTCACGTTGGTGGCGACCTCAGCGGTTTCCGTCTTCAGCATCGACGCCTCAGCGGTAACCGTGACGGACTCCGCCGCGGTGCCGACTGAGAGAACGATGTCTTCACGAATTGTACTGGCCGCCTGCACGTTCAGGTTGGAACGCACAAACGTCTTGAACCCCGGAACGGTGACGGTGAGCGTATAGTTACCAATCGGCAACTGACCGAACGTGTAGTTCCCCGTTTCGGTGGTCGCGGCCTGGTATTGCGCGCCTGTGCCAGTGTTGGCAAGGGCGAGCGGAGCGCTGGAGACGACGGCTCCAGCCGGATCGGACACGGTGCCTGTGATGGTCCCGCGATCGGTTTGCGCGAATAGCGCTAATGCCGACGCGAGGAACAGGCTGATGTAACGTAATTTCATCGAGCTACCCCCTGAAGATTTTCGGACATGCGGACTGGGGCCGCCCCAAACTGCTGGTGCTCTCATGGAGAGTGCCGAAGAATGTGGCCCACGTCCCAGTTCAAATTATAACTAACTGGAAATCGGCATGGGGCACGGGGAAGTTTAGGAGGGGACGCC
Organism: Bryobacterales bacterium; assembly: GCA_947446025.1. Lineage (GTDB taxonomy): Bacteria > Acidobacteriota > Terriglobia > Bryobacterales > Bryobacteraceae > Palsa-187. The sequence goes on along the minus strand of CANFEY010000060.1, from coordinate 2,919 downwards.
CAGCGCCTCACCAATGCGGCTAGCGGGTCAGGGTTACATCATCGACTAGGATGGTGGTTGCCTCGGAGGTAGTGTTCTTCTTATTGTTGTAGCCTCCCAGCGTCACCGTGTGGCTGCCGGCGGGCAGCGGGCGGGTTACCTGGAAGGTCGCCCAGCCTGAAGTCTGCGTTGCGCCGCCATTGCCGTTGCCGGTGATCTAGATGACGTAATCATTGGGGGAATTGCCCGCCAGCACGCCGTCTAGGCTGGCCAGGACCTGGCTGAATTCGTCGGCATCGTAATCGATTCCCATGTTCAGGTTGTAGCGGAACGTGAGCGTCACGGTAGCGGCGGCGGGCAGGGAGAACGTCCGTTGCCAGCCTCCGGACATGCCGTTGACGGCGGTATTGTTGATGCCTCCCAGGGAGACCTGAAGCGCGCCGCCGGAGAATCCTCCGGAGGCCACCCGGAGTCCGCTGGCATAAGCCGACTGGGTCGCTCCCCGGAAGGTGTTGTCCGCGTACGCGAAGCTATCGGCACCGGCGTTAAAATTGGCGCTGAGGACGGTGACAGGCGCGGCGACGTTGACGGCGATGGAGACCGTTGCCGTGTTGCTGTTGAGCGCTCCGTCATTGGCCCGGAACGTGAAGCTGTCGGATCCGGTGAAGCCTGCGTTCGCCGTATAGGTCAGGTTGGGAGCCACGCCCGTCAGCGCGCCGCTAGTGGGCCCGGTGACCACCGCGTAGCTTAGCGGGCCGCTCTCAGGATCAGTCGCAGTCAGAGTGACCGGTAGCCCGGTGCCCTGTGTCGCGGTAAGGGACTGCGCGTTGGCCACGGGCGGCTGGTTCGGGCCGGAAACGGTCGTGAACGTCCAGGTGGGTCCGGTGGTGGTTTTCCCGGAAGCATTGGTCACACTGGCGCGCCATTCATACTGGCGGCCGGCGACCAGGCTGGCGGGCGCAACGCTTGCGGCCGAGCCGCTGGGGACCGTAACCGTTCCGATGCTGGACCAAGCCCCGCCCATCGGAAAATCGAGTGTGAACTGGCTGTCGGCGTCCGTCTGATACTGATTGAGCCACGGGGAATAGGTCTGGACGTAGACTTTGTTATCGCCGGGAACAAAGCGCAGGATGCGCAACCAGCCTTCGCCGCCGCTGGGCAAGTCTTGATAATCGGCCAGCATCTGGAAGACTGGGTGGCCGTTCACAATGTCTTCCCGCCGCGCCTCGCCATGGACGTGTCCGCTGAGCATGAAGTGCAGGTTCGGATTCGGCGGTGCCAGCGCGTCCCAGATGTATTGCGTCGCGCCGCACACGTGCGTGCTGCGAACGCCGCTCAGCCCCAGGTAGGCGTGCGTGGTCATCATACCGATCCGGTTCGGATACTGCTTCAGCACCGAATCCGCCCAGCTCAGCACCGCGGCTGAGGGGCAGAAATCGATGTGTACGATCACGAAGTCCATGCCGCCGGCAGAGAAGAGTTGGTAGTTGTCGTCATTCAAGCTCCCGTAGTGCCCGCCGTACCAGGGCAGGCCTTGGTAGCGCGTGTAAGGGAAGTATTGGTTGTAGAGCGTGGTGGGTTCGTCGTGATTGCCGGGGCCCATGCCGTAGGGCACCACCCCGTCCAGCAGGCTCATGCTGGTGTTGGCGCGGTCCCACTCGGTGGCGCTGGCCACGTTCTGGACAATGTCGCCTTCATGCGTGACGAAGACGATGTTGCGGGCGGCTTTCTGATTGACGATCCACTGCGTCTGGGAGGTGTAGATGGCGGGGAAAGCCTCCGAATAGTGCTGCGTATCCGGCAGCGCGATGACGGTGAACTCGCCGGCGGGGGGCTGCCGCAATTGGAAGTTCACGTTCAAAGATCCCGAGCCGGGGTCGGATGCGGTGACGGACAGCGTAGGCGGCAGGCCGACGCCGCTGGCACCGTTGGCCGGAGAAATCAGGCTTGGCGGGTTGGGCGAAGCGGTGTCCACGGTCAGCGAAAAGTCCGCCGGAGCAGTGCTTTGCTGGCCCTGCGTGTCATGGACGCGGACGTTCCAGGTATAGGTTTGGCCCAGCGCCAGCGTCGCATTGAAACTCACGCCGGCGGCGCTACCGGAGAGCGGCTTGGTCTCCACGGCTTGTGCCGGGCTGCGATAGACCACGGTGAGCAGCGGCGAATTGGCGGACTCACTGGAATCGAAGTCGATTCCGTCGGTGCCGGTGTCAGTCACAACCACGCCGTGGTTCGGCAGACCGTTGCTCCATTGCTGGACCACGCTGGTGACATCAATGGTACGCAGCCCGGTGGCCGTGCAATCGGCCGGAGTAGCTGTGCCTGCATTTGAGGTGGTACCGTCGGCACCGGGGTTCGACCACGCCACGCCCGTCTGGCGCTCATTCCAACTGGCCTGATTCTCCACCCAACTTTCGTTCAGCCGGTAGATTTGCATCAGCGCGCCCGAATTGGTGCAGTTGAGCCGAAGGGTAGCTGATTGAATGGTGGAGCCACCGGGAACCTGGCCGACGCCCGCGCCGATCAGCGACGGGATCTTCAGCAACCCGTGCGCATGCGGCGTAAGGCCGTCTACGTTGATCGTGAGCCCGGGTCCATTCGGAACGGTGGGTGTATCGGCGGTGATTTGCGCGTCTTCGATTTGGCCGGGACCTGAAAATGTGACCGTCTTGGGAGCCGTTCCCACCAGCAGCGTTGCGCTCACCAACCCGTTCGAAGCCGTGGCATTGGCTGAGAACACCACCGACGTGCTGTTGGTAGTGTTCGTGTTGGCGGGGGACACTAATGTCACAGTATGGTGGGGTGACCCCCTCTATTGAGACAAACTGCATTGTCACACTTGCCGTTTAATGATTTCTGCTACTCAAACCCCTTCTTCTCCGCCACACTGGTCCTCGGCTGGCGAAGCGGAGGCGGGCTCTGCTGGAGAGCAACCCGCCAAGG
>CANFEY010000059.1 GCA_947446025.1 Bryobacterales bacterium | reverse complement strand
GCTCTCGCTTCGCTCGGGCTCCCTACGTCCCACCGGCAGCAATACCGCTGGCGCCGGAACCTTATGGTTGTTCATGGATGAAATTCTTTCTCGCCCTGCTCGGTAATTAGCGGTCGAGGAGTGTCTCACTCATGTTGGCACGGAGGGCCGTCTCCGCTGCCAGTTTGGCTGGAACGCTGGCACCGGGATCGCTCGCCTCTTTGTTTGGCGCGCAGCTATCAACTATCACCGCGGCCGCCGATCCCCTAACCGCGCCCACCAGCCTGGGAGGCATCAGCATGCGCGTCCGCGACCAATCCGGCGCGCAGCGGCTGGCGCGCCTGCTCTATGTTTCCCCCGCGCAAATCAACTTTCAGGTCCCGCCCGAAACCTCCCCCGGCGGCCTGACCATTACGCTGGTACAGAGCAGCGGCGGGAATATCGCCACCGGAGGCTGGGTCGGCCCGGTTGCGCCCGGACTGTTCCATAGTCCAAACAACACCGCCGCGGCCACGCTGACCGGAGACGTGGCGACCCTCTACGGCACAGGCTTTCGCAATCGCTCCGATTTGTCGAAGGTCACTGTGGATGTCTCCGGCGTGACCCTGCCGGTGGAGTACGCTGGACCCGAGGGCAGCGGCATCCCCGGCCTGGACCAAGTGAACGTCCGCCTGCCCGTATCCTTGCTGGCCCGCGGCGCTCTGGAAGTTTCGATTACTGTGGACGGCGTGCGCTCCAACAGTACATGGCTGGAGCTTCCTTAAAACATGTCCCGCTTACTCACTGCCGCGATTTTGCTGGGCGCCGCATGGGCAGTTCCGCATGCTTCCTGAAGTGCCGGGGCTCGGCTACGTCGCGGCGGACGTGGGCGACTTCAATGGGGACGGGATACCGGACCTAGCTACGAGAAATTACACCGACGGACGCTACAATCTTGCATGTCACCTCGGACGTGGGGGCGGAACCTTAGAACCTGCAGTGGTTCATGCCGGATATTCCGACCTGACCATGATCGCGGACTTTAACAACGACGGCTTTCCCGACGTAGGACACGAACTGTTGGGCCAAGGTGGTTGCCGGTTTAGAACGGCGGCCATGTCCGGGTTTCGAAAATGCTTGCTCCGGCCGACTACAACGAAGATGGCATCGTCGACGTCTTGGAACACAGACTGGGTGAGCCGCCCTTTGTCGTGCACACGATTCTGGGCAGAGGCGATGGAACGTTTCTCGAAATCGACTTGCTGCAGGGTGGAGGCGACGACCTGACCTCAAATCTCCAGGTCGTGTTCAATACGCAAGACAACTTTGTTCTGGGGTTCCGTTACGACGGGCAACGCTGCAGTACGCTTGTCCGCTCTTGCACCTCAACTGCAGGCCGATTGGAATCGCGACGCCATCGAGGACTTGGCCTAATTGAGCTATTATGGCGTGGTCGTTGCGCTAGGCCAACGACGGTGAAGCTCCGCCAGGGGGCACCCTACTGTCCGGCCGGCTTCGCCACCTGCGGCTTCGTCGAGGCGCGATGACACGTCCAGCAGGTGACGTGGGTCGCCCCGTCGCCGAACTTGGCGTTGATGTCGCGCACCATTTCGAGCATCTTGAGAGCCTTCGCCTTGGGAGGCTTGGTGTCGAGCGACAGGTCGTTCAGCTCGTGGCAGTGGATGCAGCCGACTCCGAGCGCTAGCGTAATGTTCTGCATCGTGAGTTCGACGTTGTCCGCCGTGAGCACTTTGAGATTGTAGGCACTCACGACTCCGGCCCCTCCCGCTGAGAATGGCGTTGCCTTGGCCTTCGCGCCGCCGCCCTTGCCCTGGGCGTTCAGCGGAGTCCGCGGGACAGTGAGCATGACGGTGGCAAGGATCGCCAATGCGGTGAGGGTCGAAAAGACGTTCCAGAGTTTTCGCATGAGGGATCCTATTTCTTGGGGATTCTTTGAGTCTCAGGCTTCGTGGAGCCTTGATGACACGTCCAGCAGGTGACGTGGACCGCGCCGTCGCCGAATCTGCCGTTGATCTCCGCCACCATCTCAATCATCTGGCGGGCCTTGACCTTTGCAGGCTTGGTGTCAAGGGAGCGATCCGCCTCATGACAGAAGTTGCAGCCGCCTTGGGCCTCGACGCCGAGCGCGACCGGGAAGGCCTGCATGGAAGCCATGAAGGTCTCCGACGTCAGCACCTTGAGATTCTTGGGCGCGGCCTTTGCACCGCCCTTGCCTTGTGCGTGCAGTGGAGCTTGGGGGACCAGGACCGCCGCGAGGATTGCCGTCGCGGCGAGCGTTGAAAAGAGGTTCCAAAGTTTTGGCATGGGTAATTGTACCATCCGCCTAGAATGCCGGCTCGGTCAGCGGTTTCGAGTTGCCGCGGTGGCAGGTGTAGCACGTCACGTGCTGCTTGCCGTCCGCGAAGGTGCCGTTGATGGCACGCATCATGATCACCATTCTGCGCGCGGTCACTTTCTGGGGCTTGGCGTCGAGGGAGCGGTCCGCCTCGTGGCAGTAGGCGCAGGTTCCCTTGTCCAGAAGGCCCAACGCCTGCACGAAGGACTGCATGGTGGCCGGTATGTCGGCTCCCTGGAGCACCTGGATGTTTTTGCCGTTGCCGCCTCCGCCGCCCTTGCCTTTGGCCGCGCCCCCACCGCCGGCTTTGCCTTTGGCATCCAGCGGCGCGGGAGCCAGTGAGCCCGCATTCCTGACCAGATAATCGACAACCAGAGGGACCTGCTCGTCGGTCAGGTTTGCGCCCGCACCCTTCATGCGGGCGACCGTGGTGGTCCATCCGGCTGCATCCGCCTTTTTGTTGTTGACGCGATCCAGGTTATGGCAAGCGGCGCAGGCCGTGTTGACGACGTTTGCCGCCACTGCATCCGGACCGACAGGACCCGCGGGAGCCAAGCCAGCCGGCGGCTGCGCGAGCAGCAAAAGCGCGCTAGCGGCTGCGATGAGAACAGGGAGGAGTTTCCGCATGGAGAAATTATACAAGATTGACCGCCCCCTAGGTAGATGCATTCGGCACAGCGGCCTAAGTTCCCGGAGCAGGTTGGCGTGGCGTAGAAGTGGTGAACGGAGTCCGCTCTCGTTGTGTGGAAACGAGCCTATGGACATAAGAACGTCGCATCTCATGAAGTCTGGTTACCAGCGTTCTGGCACCGTGCGGTCCAGCCTTGAGTCAGCCCCCCGGTGATGCGCCGCTGTTCCTGGATTCGATCGCACAGGCTACGAAGTCGCCTGTGCGCATGGCATTCGTGTCTGTCCCCAAAGGTATGGGCAGCAGTAGCCCCAAGCCCAGCGCCATTCGTTTCATGGGGTGCGTCACAACGCGCGCGAGGGGGGTGAGGGAGGTCAGGAGTCCGCTTGGGGGCGGACTCCGCAGGTATGTGATTGAAAAAAGAAGGGGTGATGGTCGGGCTGCCGGGATTTGAACCCGGGACCTCTTGCACCCCAAGCAAGCGCGCTAGCCAGGCTGCGCCACAGCCCGAAACTTCTCTAGTCTAGCACTTGCGTGCCCTGTCACGATACTATCTGGAGAGGATTCAATGGAAAAAGACGGCGTGCGCGTGTGTGATGGGTGCGGGCAGAAGATTCCTTCCATGTCCAAGTTGGCGACCAAAGAGGGCGGGCGCGACCTGTGTTTGCAGTGCCAGATCAAAGACGCGCAGATCCATAAAGGACTGAAACACTGATGAAACGCAGACTTTCGTTGCTCCTGATGGCGCTGCTGGGTGCGGCTTGCACCAATACCGCGCAGTCGCAGATGGCGGAGGTTTCCGGGGAACGCATCCGGGCGCACGTGAAGTTTCTGTCCAGCGATCTTCTAGAAGGCCGAGCGCCGGGATCGCGCGGCGGGGACCTGGCGACCGATTACATCGCCACGCAGTTCGCGCTCGCCGGGGCCAAGCCGCTGGGGGACAACGGGTCGTATTTCCAGAAATTCGAGTTGGTGGGCGTGGCTCCCCAGGGTAGCTCTCAGTTGACGGCTATTCCGACGAGCGGCGCTCCGATCCGCTTCCGCTGGCTGGACGATTTCGTCGGTGTGACGCAGCGCCAAGTGGCGAACGCGGAGTTCGACGCGGCTGCGGTGTTCGTCGGGCATGGCATCGTCGCGCCGGAGTATCAGTGGGATGACTACAAAGGCGTCGATGTAAAGGGCAAAGTGGTGGTGTTCTTCACGGGTGAGCCGCCGTCGACGGATCCCAAGTTTTTCACCGGTCCGGCGCTGACCTACTACGGCCGCTGGACCTACAAGTTCGAAGAAGCCACGCGCCACGGTGCCGCGGCGGCGATCATCATTCACACCGAACCGACGGCGAGCTACGGCTGGGCCACGGTGCGCGGGTCGTGGGGTACGGAGGAGCAGCAGGTGGCGCTGGCGAAGGGTCAGGGCGCGCTGGCGTTCGCCGGTTGGATGACCAAGGAGATGGGCGAAAAGGTCGGCGCGCTGCTGGGGATGAGCGCGGACCAGATGCTGGCGGCGGCGGACCAGCGCGGCTTCCAGGCCAAGGAGATCCCGGCTCGGTTCCAGGGCAAGGTTCCCGCCGTGGTGCGCACGGTGACGACGAGCAACGTGGTGGCGCGGATTGAGGGCAGCGATCCGAAGTTGAAGGACGAAGCCGTGGTGTTCAGCGCGCACTGGGACCACCTGGGCGTGGGCGAGGCGATCAACGGCGATGGGATCTACAACGGCGCTGCGGACAACGGCACGGGCACGGGCATGCTGCTGGAAATGGCTCGGGCGTGGGCGGAGCTGCCGCAGAAACCCCGGCGGTCGGCGATCTTCGTCGCGGCGGGCGCGGAGGAGCAGGGGCTACGCGGGTCGTTCTACTGGGGGCAGCACCCGTCGATTCCGGCGGGGAAGGTGGCCGCTGCGCTCAACTTCGATATGTTCCTGGCGCTGGGCCGGTACAGCGACGTCACGGTGAACGGTGCGGAGCGGACAACGATTTATCCCGTGGTGGAAGCGGCCGCCAAGCGGATGGGTCTCGCCATCAGCCCGGATGCGCGTCCCTCGGCGGGCTTGTATTACCGCTCGGACCACTTCTCGTTTGCGCGCGTCGGCATTCCGGCTTTTTCGGTGGAGGGCGGCGATACGTTTGCGGGCAAGGCTCCTGAAGTCGGCGCGAAGGCGATGGCCGAGTTCCGCGACAAGCGCTATCACCAGCCGGGCGACGAGTACAAAGACGATTGGGACTTCGCGGGCATGGAGCAATACTCGCAATTCGGGCTGCTGATCGGCATCGATGTCGCGAATCAAGACGCGCTGCCGACGTGGCGCGCGGGGGACGAGTTCCTGGCGGCCCGGCAAGCCAGCGGCGTGAAGTAGCGAAGGGGAGCGAAGAGGGGACAGTATACTCAATTCCCTAATGCGGCAGGGGGAATTCGGGAATTGAGTATACTGTCCCTACGCTCCCCGAAGCGCGAGAAGGTACTAAGCAGGCTGTCGGCCTCTTCCCAGGACCAACACTATTTGTAGTGGTCCGGTCGCGCCGAAGAGGCGAACACAAGGCGTATAAATACTATTTTTAACATCCCTATTGCGCTGCGCCCCGACTCCACCCTATACTGTTGATTCGTTAGTGGTGAAAAATGGTGGAAACTGGTAAGCCTCCGCGTCTCAGCCCTCCCCAGGGACACCTACAGGTGTCCGTGGACGGGGCCGGACGGCTCAACACTCCCCAGGTGGCGCAGGAGTACTTCGCCGCACATGGAGTGGAAGAGCTGTTCGTGACTTCGCTGGATGAGCGCACAACTCTAATATACCCGCTCCACGTCTGGTTGCAACACATCGAAAAAATGGCGGCGACCCCGGGCAAGGCGGCGACGGCGCAGCGGCTCTCCTTCATCGGGAACGCGAACGGGGCGGAAGTGAAGTTGGATAAGACCGGGCGCATCTTGCTTCCGTCGAACTTGCGGGCCAAGATCCCCATGGAGAAGCAGTCGGTCTTTTTATCGTTCTACAGCGGCTTCGCCAAGCTGATGACGAAGGCCGTTTACGAGGCGGAATTGCAGTCCTACAAGGCGCACGAGGCGGAAGATCTGCAAGCGCTCCGCGACGAAGGTTTGTACTAGAGGCTATGAATGCACGTTCCAGTTATGTTGGCGGAGTGCCTGGAGTATTTGGCGCTGAAGCCCGACGGCGTGTACTTGGATGCAACGTGTGGCCTTGGTGGGCACACAGGGGCGATCGCGCGCAGGCTATCGACGGGTTCCGTCCTAGCCTGCGACCGCGACGCAGAGAGTTTGGAATTGGCCAAGGCCAATACGGCGGATTGCCCGGATCGCATCCGCTTTCATCAGAGTTTGTTTTCGCAGCTGGCAGACGTACTTACAGAAGAGAAGATCCCGCAACTGGACGGCTTACTTGTAGATTTAGGGATCTCCAGATACCAGCTAACCGAGGGCGAGAGAGGTTTCTCGCTCATGTCGGACGGTCCCTTGGACATGCGCATGAACCGCGCTGTTCCGGGGACCGCCGCAGACCTAGTGAATTTTACAGCAGAGAAGGAACTCGCCAACCTCATTTACGAGTACGGCGAGGAAAGGAGGAGCAGACAGATAGCAAGAGCAATCGTGCGGGCGCGGCCAATCAAAACCACCGGTCAACTGGCCAAGCTGATCGAGGGGGCCGCGTCTCGTACGGGAAAAATACATCCCGCGACGCAGACATTCATGGCGCTGCGGATTGTGGTGAATCGCGAATTCGAAGAAGTGGACGCTTTGCTGGAAAGTATCCCGCGGCTGGTAAAGCCGGGTGGGAGGACGGTGATACTCACGTTCCATTCTTTAGAAGATCGCAAGGTCAAGCATGCATTTCAGGCCCTGGCGAAGGAAGGGCGAGCAAGGTTGCTCACCAAACACGTCGTCAAGCCTGGCGAACAAGAAACCCGGGACAACCCGCCGTCACGCAGCGCCAAGCTACGCGCGGTGGAGTTGTTCAGCAACGAAGAGCTGCAGGAAGCAGAAACGGATAGAGCAAGATGGCAACGCTAGTAAACATTTTCGGACGATTCGGGCAAGCGCAAGCGCCGCAGCCCGCGGCAGGACCGGCGCTCGACGGAAACACGCGCATCCGCCCCTTCGCGAACGAAGATATCTACTTCTTCGTGAAGCGAATTGACAACAGCTCCGTGATCCGCGCCGCGGACCCGGCAGCGGAGCGCGCCAGTTGGCGGATGGTGGGCACCGCGGCAGCGGCGGCAGCGTTTCTGATCGCGGTGTTGATCCCCAAGGCGTACGGCGTGCTGGATGGTTACAAAATCCAGGCCTTACGGCAGGAGCAGCGGAACTTGGTGGGCGAACGCGCCGCACTGGAACTCGAAGAAGCGCACTTGATGAGTCCGGAACGCATGGCGGTTCTGGCCAAGGAGCAGAAGTTCGTGGACCCCAGCGGTGACAGCATCGTGTACTTGCCCAACGGACAGCGCGATTCCGAAGTCGCGGTTGTTTCGGAGCAGTCCAAATAAGGACTGACCCTTAGCCATGGAGTTGAACGAATCCACGCGGCGGTTGCAGTGGCTCCTGGGGGGCTTGTTCCTGTGGTCCGGACTTTTGTTCGGACGGCTGGTCTGGCTCCAGGTGCTGCGTCACGATGACTACGCCGCCATGGCCCGGAATCAGCAGCAGCAGCTGGTGGAATTGCCGGCGTTGCGCGGGTCGATTTTAGACCGCACGGGGCAGCCGCTGGCGAAAACGCTGGAGGCGGATTCGGTGGTGGTGGATCCGCAGAAGCTCAAGGACATGCCGCAGGCCGCCGCGAAACTGGCTGACGCCCTGGGTCTGGATCGGGAACTACTGCTGCTGAAGATGCAGCAATCCAAGCTTCGCCGCAGTCATTTCCTGTGGGTGGCGCGCAAGTTGACGCCGCAAGAATCGAAACGCGTGCGCATGTTGAAGTTCGACGGTCTGGAATTCCGCAAGGAGATGCGCCGCTACTACCCCCGGACCACGCTGGCCGCGCATGTGCTGGGCGCGATTGGCTTCGTCAAGGCGGACGATCCGGAGGAGCACGGCAATGCGGGCATCGAGATGTCCTTTGAGAAAGATCTGGGAGGCAAGCCTGGCCAGGCCCGGCTCTTCACGGACGTCAATCAGACTTCCTATGACCAGACCATCTTGCGTCAACCCGCACCCGGCGCCGATCTCACGCTGACCATTGATCCGAATCTGCAATTCCGAGCGGAAGAAGAGCTGGAGGCCGCCGTGATTGCCAGCGGGGCGGAAGGCGGTTCGGTGGTTGCCATGGATCCTTACACGGGCGAAATCCTGGCCATGGCGAATTACCCCACCTTCGATCCGAATCTGAAGCCGGCCCGCGGAGTAGATGCGCTGCGCGTGCGCCAGAATCTGGCTGTTTCGCGGACCTACGAACCCGGCAGCGTCTACAAGGTGATCACGCTGGCGGCGGCTTTGGAAAAAACCAAGCTCACTCCGGCCAGCATGATTGACTGCGGCAACGGGCAGCTCAACCTCTTTGGCCGCGTGATTCATGACCACGACAAATACTCCTCGTTGAGCATGGCCGACGTCCTGGCGCACTCCAGCAACATCGGCGCGATCCGCATCGCGATGGCCACGGGCAACCAGAACTTCTTCGATTATCAGAAGCTGTTCGGCTTCGGCCAAAGAACAGGGATTCCGTTGCCGGGTGAGTCCGGCGGAATCCTGCGGCCCATTGAGAAGTGGACCAAGAGTTCGATCGGGTCGCTGGCCATGGGGCATGAGACGGGCGTGACTTCGCTGCAACTGGTCCGTGCGGGTGCAGCCATCGCGAACGGCGGACTGATGATCAAGCCGCGATTGGTGTTGTCCAAGCAGCGGCCCGGGCAAGAGCCGGAGCGCGAGGCTATGGAAGAGCCAGTGCGCATCCTGAAGCCTGAAACCGCCGTGCAAATGCGGCAGATGATGGAAGGCGTGGTTCTGGATGGCACCGGTCGCAAGGCTGTGCTGCAGGGCTACACCTCGGCCGGCAAGACTGGATCGGCACAGGTGTACGATCCAATGAGCAACACGTATACGCACACCTACAACGCCAGCTTCCTGGGCTTTGCTCCGGTGGGCAATCCGCGCGTGGTGATCGCGGTGACGCTGCACGGGACAACCGGCGGCTCGTCGGGATTCGGCGGCGCACGCGCGGCTCCGGTGTTCCGCGAAGTCGCCATGAGCGCGCTGCGCATGTTGGATGTACCCAAGGATCTGCCGGACCGCACGCTGCGCGCCGCGGGTCCAGTGAATGAGAACGATCTTGCCGATGTTGGTCCGGACGACGCACTCGTGGCGTTCGAAGCGGCTACGCTAACCACCTCCCCCCACTCCACCTCCCCCGATTTTACGGTCAGCGACGATGGCGGTTTACCCCGCAACGCCGCCGCTGTCCGCTCCGGTCTTGACGTGCGCGACGCCAACGCCGCGCGGTCGAGAGTTGTATCCTCCGTCACTCAGCCGCTGATTCGTGGCGGATCGCCTGTACCAACAGAAGATTCGTCCGCGGGTCAGCGGCCCTTTTTCCAGGAGGGTCAAGCCACGCAGAGTTCGGTGCCTGACTTCATCGGCAAGACAACGCGTGACGTAATTCAGCAGTCCACCGCCATGGGAGTTCCTGTTGAAGTATTCGGCAGCGGCATGGCCCTTAGACAGGATCCGCCACCCGGCACCGCTCTGCGGCGTGGGGTGACAGTAAAGGTGCAATTTGGGCGATGAAACTCGGCACATTGTTGGCGGGTGTTGGTCTGCGGCAGCCGCTTTCCGGGCGGCATCGGGAGCTGGACGTCACCGGCATTGAGTACGACTCGCGCCACATTGAAAGCGGCTACTTGTTCTTTGCCTTCGAAGGCGCGAACGAAGACGGACGCCGGTTTGCGCAGGACGCGCTTTCCCGGGGAGCGGTAGCGGTGATCAGTGATTCGCCGCGGCCTATCGGATTCCAGGGTCCGTGGATTGAAGTCGAGCACGCCCGTCGGGCGATGTCCGCGGCCTCGCGGGCGCTTTACGATCATCCCGACAAGCGCGTACACTTCACCGGCATCACGGGCACCAACGGGAAGACCACCACCTCATACCTGATTGAAGCGATCCTGCGTGAGGCAGGAAAAATCACCGGTGTGGTCGGCACCATCGAGTACCGCATCGCCGGCAAATCGCGCCCTGCGGTGAACACCACACCGGAATCGCTGGATCTGGCCCGTCTTGCAGCCGCCGTGGCCGACGCGGGCGGAACGCATTTGGTCTCTGAAATTTCTTCGCACGCCCTTGCGCTCGGCCGGGTGGACGGCTTCTTTTTCCACACCGCCGTGCTGACCAACGTCAGCCGCGACCACCTCGATTTCCACCAGACCATGGAGTCTTACGTTGCCGCCAAACGGATGCTGTTCATCCCCAAGAACGGTCCCGCGCCCAAGTGGGCGGTGCTCAACGCGGACGACGAGTCCGCCGCTGGGATGGAGCCGCCCGCTCCCACGAATGTGATTTGGTACAGCACGGAAAACGATGCCGCCCTGCGCGCTGAAAATATCCGCACCGGCTTCGACGGCTTGCACTTCGATTTGATTTGGAAGGATCAACGGCAGGCGTTGTTCTCGCCCATGGTGGGAATGTTCAACGTGTCCAATATTCTTGCGGCCGCCGCCGTTGGGATCAGCTACGCGCTGCCGCTGGAGGTGATCGCCCGCGGTGTGGCTGCCTGCACCGCCGTCCCCGGACGCTTCGAACGCATCGACTGCGGCCAGCCGTTTCTGGTGGTGGTCGACTACGCACACACCGACGACGCGCTGCGCAACGTCATCGTCACCGCGCGCGGCCTGGCAAACGAATCCGGTGGGCGTGTGATCACGCTATTCGGTTGCGGCGGCGACCGGGATCGCACCAAGCGGCCCTTGATGGGCATGGCTGCCGGGGAATTGAGTGACTTCGTGGTTCTCACCTCCGACAATCCGCGCTCAGAAGATCCGCTCGGCATCATGAACGACGCGATGGTGGGCTTGGGGAAATTCGATACGCCGCATTTGTCCGAACCGGACCGCGCCAAGGCCATTCGCGCCGCGCTGAGTCAGGCGCGTGCCGGGGATGTGGTCCTGCTGGCCGGCAAGGGGCACGAGACGTATCAAGTATTGAAAAACGAAACGATCCACTTTGATGATCGTGAAACGGCTCGGGGCGTGCTGAACTCCTTGGGATATAAGGAGTCGAAGCAGGGATGAAGCGGCCGCTGCGCTGGGTAGCGGAAACGTTGGGGATTTCGATGGAGTCTGCCGCACAGGTTACGGGTTGGAGCGTGGACACGCGCACCCTTGCGCCCGGCGATTTGTTCTTCGGCCTGCGCGGTCCGAATCACGATGGGAACGCACACGCTGTGGCGGCGCTGGCCAAGGGCGCTGTGGCCGCGGTTGTGGATGGTCCCGTGGATGCCGCGGGTCCTTTGCTGCGCGTGCAGGATTCGTTGAATGCGCTTCAGTTGCTCGCGTCGACCGCTCGCGGCGAATGGGCGGGCGACGTCGTCGGCGTCACCGGAAGTGCCGGCAAGACGACAACCAAGGATGTCATCGCGGAAATGCTGGCGGCTCAGTTCCGCACCGAAAAGACGCAGGGAAACCTGAACAACCACATCGGCCTGCCGCTTTCTCTGCTGCGCTTGGATGACGGCGCGCAAGTCGCGGTGTTGGAAATGGGAATGAATCACGCGGGTGAGATCAGTCAGTTGGCTCAGTTCGCGCGTCCCCGCGCCGGCGTGGTCACCAACGTAGGTTCCGCGCACATTGAAAACTTCGCGTCGATTGACGGGATTACCGCGGCGAAGCGGGAATTGATCGAAGCGCTGGGGTCCAGCGGCGTCGCCGTGCTGAATGCCGACGATGACCGCGTTGCCGCTTTCGCGAAACATCACGCTGGCCGCTCCATTCTTTACGGCCAAGCGGAGCGGGCTGAAGTCCGCGCACAAGATGTGCAGCCCTCGCCCGACGGCACGCGCTTCCGCGTCGGCTCGACCGCCTTTGAGACTTCTCTCACCGGGCGTCACAACGTTTCCAATATTCTCGCCGGCCTTGCCACCGCATCCGCTTTTGGGATCGCCCCGGAGCGTTTGGTCGACCGCGTCCGCGCTCTACGCCCCGCGAAAATGCGCGGCGAGCGGCTGACGCACAACGGCATCCTGATTTTTAACGACTGCTACAACTCCAACCCGGACGCAGCCCGCGCAATGCTCGACGTATTGCGCGACACGCCTGCGCGGCGGCGCATCGCCGTACTGGGGGAGATGCTCGAGCTTGGCCGCTTGGCCGAGGCCCTGCACCGCGACGTAGGCAACTACGCGGCGGCGTCAGGGATTGACGTGCTCGTCGGAATACGCGGCGCCTGCTGTTACATGCTGGACGCAGCCAAGCTGTCCGGTTTAGCGGACGGCGCCGCGTTTTTTTTTGACGATGCCCGTGAGGCGGGGGAACTGGTCCGCTCCCTCGCGCAGCCCGGTGACGCGATTCTGTTTAAAGGATCGCGCGGCGTACGCGTGGAAGACGCGTTGACCGCTTTCCTGGGAGGCGCGCGTTAGCCCTCATGCTGTACTGGCTCGGTTACGAAGTTCTGTTTCGCTACTACACGCCGCTCCGCGTGTTCCAATACTCCACGTTCCGCACGGCGATGGCGAGCCTGACGGCGTTGCTGCTTTCGCTCGTGTTAGGCCCGTGGCTGATCCGTCGTCTGCGCGAATTTCAGATTCAGCAGCACATCCGCGCGGAAGGGCCGCAATCGCACCTGAAAAAGGCCGGCACGCCGACCATGGGCGGTCTGCTCATCTGCGCCGCGATCCTGCTTTCGACGCTGCTGTGGGCCAACCTCAGCACTGCCGCCGTGTGGGTCGCACTGGCTTCCGTGGTGCTCTACGGAGCCATCGGGCTTTGGGACGACTACACAAAGGTGGCGCGCAAGCGGAACCTCGGTTTGACGGTGCGCCAGAAATTCGGCTTGGAGATTCTGGCCGCCCTCCTGATCGGCGCGATGCTGTTGGGGATGAATACGTACGGCGCGTACTCTACCGAAATCAATTTTCCATTTTTCAAGAACTTCAAGCCTGATCCGGTGATCCATTCGCTGCTGCAGTCCCCGTGGAGCTGGCCTCTTGCGTTCCTGCCGTTCTTCATCATCGTGGCGCTGGTGCTGGCCGGCTCTTCGGAAGGCGTGAATTTGGCTGATGGGTTGGATGGTCTCGCCATCGGCCTGATGCTGATCGTAGGCATCGCCATGACGGCACTGGCGTTCCTTTCCGGCAACGCGGAGCTGAGCCGTTACCTCGAAATCTCCCGCACACCGGGGGCTTCGGAACTCACCATCTTCTGCGGTGCGCTCACCGGCGCGTCGCTGGGCTTTCTTTGGTACAATGCCCATCCGGCTGAAATCTTCATGGGTGACGTCGGATCACTGGCGCTCGGCGGTGCGATGGGGACGGTCGCGCTCTTGCTCAAGCAGGAACTGCTGCTCCCGCTGATCGGCGGCGTGTTTGTGATCGAGTATCTTTCGGTCATCATCCAAGTGGCCAGCTTCAAATTCCGAGGCAAGCGCGTCTTCAAGATGGCGCCCATCCATCATCACTTCGAACACTTGGGTTGGCATGAATCGAAGGTCATCATTCGATTTTGGATCGCGGGCTTGGTGTTGGCGCTTTTCGCGCTGACCACCCTGAAGTTGCGATGAGGGAGTTGCGAGGCAAGCTGGTGGCCGTGGTCGGCATGGCAAAGAGCGGGATTGCGGCAGTAGAGTTGTTGATTGGGCAGGGAGCACGAGTGATTGCGTTGGATCAAAAACCGGTGACCGACGCGCGGCTGGCCGCGTGGGGCGTTGCCGTGTCGCCGCAAGATCCGGTCGCCGTCAGCGGGATCGATCTTATGGTGCTCTCTCCCGGAGTCCCCGCCGACGCCGACGTGGCCCAAGCTGCCCGCCGTGCCGGAGTCCCCGTCATCGGCGACCTCGAACTCGCCAGTTGGTTCCTGCAAGGCAGCACCATCGGCATCACCGGTGCAAACGGGAAAACGACCACCACCGCCATGACCGGCCACATCCTGCAATCCGCCGGAATACCCGCGCAGGTTGGCGGCAACATCGGCACGCCTCCATGCCAGATGGCGGCCACGTCGCGCCCAGGCCAATGGAATGTGTTGGAACTGTCCAGCTTCCAACTTGAGACTACGGAAACGTTCCGTGCGCACATTGGCGCAGCGCTGAACGTCACTCCGGACCACCTGGACCGCCACTACACGTTTGAGAACTACGCTGCGGCGAAAGGCAAGCTCTTCACCAACCAGACCGCCGAAGACTTCGCAGTGCTGAACGCCGACGATGCGCTCACGCGTTCCTACAGCACCGCCGCGCAGGTCCACTTCTTCAGCGCCCTTGCGCCGGTACAGCGCGGCGCGTTCGTGCGCGACGGACAAATCATCCTCGATGGCGAGCCGTTGATGCAGACCGCCGAAGTCCCTTTGCGCGGCGCGCACAATGTGGAGAATACCATGGCTGCGGCGGTGATGGCCAAGCTGGCCGGGGCAGGGAACGCGCAAATCCGTGCGGCCGTCATGAGCTTCCCTGGCGTGGAACACCGCATCGAGTTCGCCGGCACGCTGAACGGCGTGGCATGGTACAACGATTCTAAAGCCACCAACGTGGATGCCGCACTCAAAGCAATCGCGGCCTTCGAAGGCGGACTGTGGATCATTCTGGGCGGCAAGGACAAGGACAGTGACTACGCGCCCCTGGCCGATGCGCTGCGCGGCAAAGTGCGGGGCGTGCTGCTGATCGGGGCCGCCGCCCAAAAGATCGCGCGCCAACTTGCCGGACTTCCGCTGCATCAGTGCGGCACGCTGGACGCCGCAGTCCGCGAAGCCGGCGCGCGCGCCCACACCGGAGACACCGTTCTGCTTGCGCCCGCCTGCGCCAGCTTCGATCAATTTGACGGCTACGAACACCGCGGCCGGGAGTTCAAACGCCTAGCCGCTGCATTGGGAGTCCGCGTATGACCAGACTGAAGCACGACAACATCCTCTTCGGCACGATCCTCGCCATGGTCGCATTCGGCATCGTGATGCTGTACAGCGCCTCCAGCGCCGTAGCAGAGCTGCGCTATAGCTACGCGTCCTACTACTTCGTCATCCGCCAGTTCGGTTGGGCAGTCATCTCGTTTGGCGTGCTGATGTACTTCAAGCGCATCGACTATCGCAAGCTCAATACGCCGGCGTGGGCATTTTCCGGGCTCGGCATTGTGCTCGTCATGTTGCTGCTGGTGTACGTCGTCGATGGTGAAAAACACCGCTGGTTCAAACTCCAGGGCGTCGGATCATTTCAGCCGTCCGAATTCGCAAAGCCCGCGCTTATCCTCTTCTTGGCCTACTTCCTATCGCGCCGCTCACAAGTGATCAATCGCCGCAGCACGCTCGCTCAGGCGTTTCTCGCCATCGCTGTACTGGCCGCTTTGGTGGTGGCCTCGGACCTCGGCACCGCGATGGTCCCCGTGATCACCGCGCTGGTCGTTCTGTGGGTAGCCGGGCTAGAAAAGAAAGTTCTTGCCGGCTTGGTAGGCGTAGGCATGGTGCTCGGCATCGGTGCGATCGCATTGAAGGGCTACCGCCTGGAGCGCGCGATCAGCTTCATTGACCCCAAGTTCGAAATGGTGGACCGGCTCGACCCAAGCGGCACCATCCGCCGTTACACCCGCCACGTCGACGGAGGCCGCGACGCCGCCTACCAGCCCCGCCAGTCTCTGATCGCCGTCGGCTCCGGAGGCCCGTTCGGCGCGGGCTTGATGGAAGGCCAGCAGAAGCTTATGTATCTGCCCGAAGCTCACACCGACTACATCTACGCGACCATCAGCGAGGAACTCGGCCTGTGGGGCTCGACGTCCATCCTCATCGGATTTCTTGTCATCCTGTGGCGCGGAGCGCGCCTCTTCGTACTGGCGCGTGAGGACTTCGGTAAGTATCTTGCGTTGGGCGTCACGGTGGCCATTGTGGTGCAAGCGCTGCTCAACATCAGCGTAGTGCTGGATCTTGCGCCCACCAAGGGATTCCCGCTGCCCATGATCAGCTTCGGCGGCAGTTCGCTGCTGAGCACGTTGCTATGCATGGGGATGCTGCTGAGCGTGGGTGAACATGAAGGATGAATCCGTCACGCACTCCCGCGACTTTCATCATGACCGGCGGCGGCACCGGCGGCCACGTGATCCCGGCCATTGCCGTCGCGCGCGAACTGCGGGAGCGTGGGCACAACGTCCGCTTCATCGGCACGCAGCGCGGTATCGAAGCCAAGCTGGTCCCGGCGGCCGAGTTTCCGATTGACTGGGTGGTTATCGGCGGACTCAATCGTGTGGGCTTGCTGAAAACCATGGAATCTCTGGCCGAACTTCCGTTGAGCGTGTTGCAGGCTTCGCGAGTGCTGGACCGGGTGCGTCCCGCCGCCGTGTTCTCCATGGGCGGCTACGTGGCCGGACCCGCGCTTCTTGCCGCTCTGTGGAAAAAGATCCCAGTGGTTGTCATGGAACCCAATGCCATTCCGGGCTTCACGCATCGGAAGCTGGCCCGCTTTGCGGCGCGCGCGCTGCTGAGTTTCCCCGACACGGCGCGATGGTTTCCTGGCCGGACCACTGAGGTTACGGGTCTGCCGGTACGCGAGGCGTTTTTCCACATCCCGCCCAAGCCGCGCGAGGCGACATTCACCATCTTGATTACCGGCGGCAGCCAAGGTTCGCGCACACTCAATCGCGCGGCTCAGGAAAGTTGGCCTCTATGGAAGAGTCATCAGGTTCGGCTGCTCCACCAGGCCGGACCCAAACCCTTTGAAGAAATGGCTGCCGCTTTCCGCGCGGCCAACGTAGACGGCGATATCCAGCCGTTCTTTCACGACATGCCCGCCGCGTTCGCGCAAGCCGACCTCATCGTGAGCCGCGCCGGAGCCGGAGCCGTCAGTGAAATTGCCGCCGCCGGAAAACCTTCCATTCTGGTTCCGCTTCCCACCGCTGCTGACGATCATCAGCTTCGCAACGCCCAGGCCCTCGAGCAGGCCGGTGCGGCCCGTTTGGTGGTGGACGCGGACTGGACCGGACAGCGCTTCGTCGACGAAGTGCAATCCCTGTTGAGCGAGCCAGCCCGTTTAGAAAAAATGTCCGCCGCCGCACGCGCTTTCGCCAAGCCTGGAGCGGCCCGTCGCGCGGCCGAAGTACTGGAAGAATTCGCCGGCTTGAGAGGTACGCCCAAATAGTACTTCTTCGTTGTTGACACCGCCCACTGAAAGCCGAAACAATACGTAGATCAAATGTTTTTTAAACCACAGCCCGTCCACTTCACCGGCATCGGCGGAATCGGCATGAGCGGACTTGCTGAGGTGCTGCTGGAGCTGGGCTATCGCGTGAGCGGTTCGGACCTCCGCATGAGCCCCGTGACGGAGCGTTTGGTGCGTTTAGGCGCGACGATTCACGAAGGCCACGCCGCGGAAAACGTGGCGGACGCGAACGCTGTAGTAGTCACCTCCGCCGCGCGCGCCGATAATCCCGAAATCGCCGAGGCCCGCCGCCGAGGCATTCCCGTGATCCCGCGCGGTGAGCTGCTGGCCGAGCTCATGCGGCTGAAATTCGGCATTGCGGTGGCCGGCAGCCACGGCAAGACCACCACCACCTCCATGGTCGCGGCCATTCTGACCCACGCAGGTCTCGATCCTACAGTCGTCGTCGGCGGACTATCCGCCACCATGCGCGGCTCCAACGCCCGCGTCGGCAAAAGCGACTACCTCGTAGTCGAGAGTGATGAAAGCGATGGGTCGTTCCTCAAGCTCGCGCCCATCCTCGGCGTGGTCACCAACGTCGACCGCGAGCATCTGGATCACTACGCCGACCTGGCGCAGATCAAAGCCGCCTTCATCGATTTCGTCAACAAGGTCCCGTTCTACGGTGCCGCGATTGTCTGTCTGGATGACGTCAACGTGCAGACCATCCTGCCCTCGGTCAAACGCCGCGTCATCACCTATGGGGCTAGCGCGCAGGCGGACCTCCGCATCACGCATTCCTCTGCCGGACACCTGACAAGCGAGTTCCACTTGCAGCGCGGGCAGCAAGACCTGGGCTGCTTCCGCCTGAACGTGCCCGGCGCGCACAACATCAGCAACGCGACCGCGGCTGTAGCTGTCGCGCTCGAATTAGACGTTGCCGTTGAAACCATCCGCGAAGGTCTGGCGCAGTTTTCCGGCGTTGACCGCCGCTTCCAGATCAAAGGTTCCGAACGCGGCGTGACGGTGATCGACGATTACGGTCACCACCCCACCGAAATTCGAGCCACCCTAGCCGCCGCGCGCGGCTGCAACTTCAAGCGCGTTCACGTGCTGTTCCAACCGCATCGCTACACGCGCACGCAGGCGCTGATGGACGAATTCGCGCAGGCGTTCCATCAAGCCGACGCGGTCCATGTGCTCGATATCTACGCGGCCTCCGAAAATCCCATCCAAGGGGTCACCTCGAAAGCCCTCGCGGATCGCATCGGGAGCTTCGGCCATCGCGGCGCGCACTACGCGGGCGCTATGCCCGACGGCATCGCCGCGGTCTCCGCCGCCGCGGCAGCGGGCGACGCCATCATTACTCTGGGTGCCGGTAACGTTTCCCAAGCAGGCGGCCCGATTCTAGAAAAACTCAGGAGCGGACTCTAACCATGGCACGCAACACCGAAGCCAAACCCGCCCTCACTCGAGCCCGTCTCATTGCGGGCAGCGTGGTGTTTGTCCTCATCGCGGGACTCAGTCTCTACGCATTCCAGCTGCTGGAGCAGTTCCTCATCCGCGACAAGCGTTTCGCCGTCTCCTCACGCGAAAGCCAGCAGGCGCTGCGCGTCTCCGGCACCACGCATGCCTCACTTCGCACCATCGAAAACGTTTTCGCCGATGACTACGGCCGCAGCCTCTACCTGGTTCCCATGGAGGAACGCTTGGCAACGCTGCGCACTGTGGATTGGGTCCGCACCGCCTCCATCGCCCGCGTCTGGCCGAACCGTCTTGCCGTAACCGTTACGGAGCGCACACCCGTCGCCTTCGTCACCTTGCCCCCATCTGGCTTTGCGCTGATTGATGCCGAGGGCGTGATTCTTCAGCCCGCGCAGGACCAGTTCAACCTGCCCGTGTTGCGCGGCGTGAAGACCACGGACTCGCTAGAAGAACTTGCAAACGCAGTGGAACGCATGTCCCGCCTGCTGGCCGAACTGGGAGACGCCGCGAAGGACATTGCCGAAATCGACGTGGCGCAGCCCGAGAACATAGCAATTTCGCGCCCCTATCAGGGCCGCATCATCAAGCTGATGCTAGGGGACCGCGACTATGCCGCGCGCTATCAAACATTCTTGAACCACGTAGCTGACATCGATGCGCGCGTGCCCGGAGCCAAGGTGCTCGACCTGCGCCTGGACGACCGCATTACCGTCGTCGAAGGAGCCGACGAGTAATGCCGCAGAAGACACAACTCGCCGTCGGTCTGGACGCGGGCAGCTCACGCACCCGCTGCGTGATCGGCCTTCTGGAAGGCGAACACATCCGCTGCTTGTCGTACGGTCTCGCGCCCGCGCAGGGCTGGACCAAAGGCCGCATCACGGACCCCGAGGCCGTGGCGCACTCCATGCGCGAAGCCGTGCAGGACGCCGAACGCGGTGCGGGCGTCTCCGTGGAATCGGTCACGATCGGCGTCGGCGGTGCGTCCATCAAAGGCGCGCAAGGCCGCGACGTGTACGGCTTCGGCCGCCCACGCGAAATCGAAGCTGGTGATCTGGCCTACGCCATCGAAATGGCGTGCGACGTATCGCTTGAAAGCGGCCGCATGGTGCTGCACGCGTTGCCGCAGGACTTCACGCTCGACGGGCGCCCGGGTTTCCGCAAACCGGTAAAGAGTGTCTGCACGCGTCTGGAAGCCAACGTCCACCTCATCACCACCGCCACGCAGGAGCACGAAGCCATCGTCTCCGCGGCGCACCTGGCGCACCTTGCCGTTGACGAAACCGTCTTTGAGCCGATGGCCGCCGCCTACGCCTGCGTGCTTCCCGAAGACCGCAACCGCGGCATCGCCGTGATCGACCTCGGTTTCGATTCCACGGGCCTGGTCATCTACGACGCCGAAAAGTTAGTGCTGGCCGCGAATGTCCCCGTCACCAGTGACCACCTTACGCGCGACATCGCGCACATGTTCAAGATCACTTATAAAGACGCCGAATGCCTCAAGCAGCAATACGGCTGCGCGATGCTCGGGCTCACTTCCGAATCGAGCCTCATCGAGGTTCCATCACCCGAAGGCCGCGGACCCCGCGAAGCCCGCCGCGCGGAGTTGATCGAAATTCTGGAAGCCCGCGCCGAACAGCTCTTCAGCTACGTGCGCGCGGAGATCGTGCGCGCGGGCATGGATCGCAACTTGCTCGAAGGCGTAGTCCTCACCGGTGGCGGAGCGATGCTCCCCGGCATGTGGGATATGGCCGAGCGTAAGCTCGATTGCCCCGCCTGCCACGGGATGGCAAAAGGTTTCGGAAATTGGCCGGACGAATTGAATAGCCCCGTGTGGGCCACCGCCGCCGGCCTCGCGATGTATGCAGCGAAACTCAAGTTGCGTCGCCCGCCACAGCGGCGTGCGGGAGGCTTGATGGGCCTGCTCACAAGGTGAGCTTGTAAGGAATGACGACTAGGTAAAGAAGGGGGATCGTATGGCATTTGAACCTTTGAAGTTTGAAATCCAAGAGGACATCGCGCCCAAGACCCGCATCCGCGTCTTCGGCGTGGGCGGAGGCGGCTCCAACGCCGTGGCCCGCATGTTGCAGGATGGTTTGGCTGGAGTGGAATTCTGTGTCCTCAATACGGATGCGCAAGCTTTGTCGGCGTCCCCCGCACCGATCAAGCTTGCCATCGGCACGAAGATCACCTCCGGCCTGGGCGCAGGCTCGGACCCGTCCATCGGGCGCCAGGCGGCGCTTGAAGACACCGAAAAAATCATCGAGATGCTGGAAGGCGCGGACATGGTGTTCGTCACTGCGGGCCTGGGCGGCGGCACCGGCACCGGCGCGGCTCCCGTAGTTGCGTCCCTCGCAAAGGAACTCGGCGCGCTCACCGTCGCCGTGGTGACCAAGCCCTTCGCATTCGAAGGCACCAAGCGGCGCAAGCAAGCCGATCAAGGTCTGGCCGAACTCGCCAGCGTGGTGGATACGGTCATCGCCATCCCCAACGACAGGCTGCTGGAACAAGCCCCCGCGGATACCTCGGTTGCCGACGGCTTCAGTCTCGCCGACGATGTGCTGCGCCAAGCGGTGCAGGGCATCAGCGACATCATCACCACGCCCGGCTTGATCAATCGCGATTTCTCAGACATCCGCACCATCATGAGCGGCATGGGTTACGCCATGATGGGAACCGCCACCGCCAGCGGCGACAACGCCGCCATCGCGGCGGCCGAGAAGGCGATCAGTTGTCCGCTGCTGGATGCGGGCGGCGTCTCCGGTGCCCGCGGCGTGTTGGTGAATATCACCGGCTCGCGCCAGTTGCGCCTCCACGAAGTGAACCAAGCCTGCACGCTCATCCGCAAGGCTTGCGCCAACGACGATGTCGAGATCAATTTCGGCGTCGTGGTCGACGAAAACATGGGCGACGACGTTAAGGTCACCGTGATCGCCACGGGCTTCCAGCGTGAAAATCTGCCGGTGATCCACCGCCGCACCACGGGATCCTATGTTCCCGCCGCTGTGCAAGCGCCTGCTGCGGCTCCCGCGCCCATGCCTGAGGTTGTGATGCGCGCACCGGAGCCAGAGCCCGAAGTGGAAGAGATCGACGAGGAAGAAGAAGCCTTGTTAGCCGCCACCGTGGTAGAGGTCCCCCAGGCTGCCCCCCTTGCCATGGCCGCCTCCGTAGCCGCTCCGCCGCAAGCGGCCGCGCCCCAGAGCAACGCGCACACCGACACGTTGTTCGACGAATTAGAAGTGCCCGCAATCCTCCGCCGGGATCGTAGGTTTCTACACTAGCCCGGAAAGGGCGCGCCCCGCGTGCTCCGTCTTCCGGGCGCTATCCACGAGCGTCCACCTCCCCCGTGACGCCGCCTCGCTGTCTGGGATTCTGCCCCCAGACAGCGGGCGGACCTTTATAGTAGATCTATGCTCTCTCGCCGTCAGTTCTCCGGACTCCTCCTCGCCGGCTCCCAAGCCCCCAGCCTCTTTGGCAAAGGTGGCATCGACGACGTCCTCCAAGCCAGCATGAAACGCCGCGGCATTCCCGCAGTGGTCGCGATGGCCGCTGAGGTGAACCGCGTGCTTTACTCCGGCGGCTTCGGCAAACGCGACGCCGCGTCCGATGTCGGCGTCAATGCGGACTCCATCTTTCAGATCGCATCGATGACCAAGCCCATTGCCTCCGTTGCCGCGATGCAGCTGGTGGAGCAAGGCAAGGCGTCGCTCGACGAGCCCATCTCCAAGCACCTGCCGAAGCTGGCCAACATGCAGGTCCTCGAAGGCTTCACCTCCACCGGTGAGCCCATTCTGCGCCCCGCGAAAACTCCCATCACGCTGCGTCATCTTTTGACGCACACCTCCGGCTTCGCCTATTCCAACTGGCATGACAAGATGTTCCTTTACGCGCAGAAGGCCCCTGCGCCCGCTCCCATCGCTCCCGTGGTTCCGTTGATGTTTGAGCCGGGCACAAACTGGCAGTACGGCTACAGCACGGATTGGACCGGTCGCTTCGTCGAAGCCGTCAGCGGCCTCACCTTACAGCAGTATTTCCGCCTGAACATTCTCGACCCGCTCGGTATGAAGGACACCGAGTTCGGCCTCGACCCCAGGAAAGTCGACCGCTTCGTGGGCCGCTATCAGCGCACCCCCGACGGCAAGTTCCAAGCGGTCCCGCGCGTCCAGCCGCCCGTGCAAACCGATTTCAACGGTGGCGGTGGCCTGCTCTCCACCGCGAATGACTACGTGAAATTCATGCGCATGATCCTGCGCCACGGCGTGACCGGAGTGAACACGGAAATCCTCAAGGCGCGTACCGTCCAGGAAATGATGAAAAATCAAATCGGTGGCCTACGCGCGGGCGTACTGAAGAGCTTCATGCCCAACGTTTCCAGCGACGTCGATACCCACCCCGGCGGCACCGATAAATGGGGACTCGGCTTCCTGCTGCAAGGCCCCGGCACCACCGGCGTCCGCGCCGAGGGCAGCCTGGCGTGGGCCGGAATTTACAACACCTACTTCTGGATCGACCCCAACCGCGCCATCGCCGGCGTCGTCATGATGCAGTACCTCCCGTTCTTCGATAAGGACGCCATCGGCCTCCTCAACGACTTCGAACGCGCCGTCTACGCCACTCACTGAACCGCGACCGCCAGGAAGCGGACAGGCAGCACACGCTCGTACAATACAAGGATGCTCCCCGACTACGAAAAGCTCGGCTCCTTCTACCTAGGCAAAACCAAACCCGACGGCGCGCAACTCCTCTACGACTCCGCCGACCTAGTCACCCACGCCGTCTGCGTCGGCATGACCGGAAGCGGCAAGACCGGTCTGTGCATCGGCCTGCTCGAAGAAGCCGCCATCGACGGCATCCCCGCCATCGTCATCGACCCCAAAGGCGACCTCGCCAACTTGCTGCTGACCTTCCCGAATCTAAGCGCCGAAGAGTTTGCGCCTTGGGTCAACCTCGACGAAGCCCGCAACCAAGGTGTGGACCCCGCCGCCTTCGCCGCCCAACAATCCGAGCTTTGGAAAAAGGGCCTAGCCGGTTGGCAACAAGACGGCGACCGCATCGCCCGCCTCAAGAATGCCGCCGATTTCACCGTCTACACGCCCGGCTCCGACGCCGGTGTCCCCGTCTCCATCCTCGCCTCCTTCGCCGCCCCCGACGCGAAAACCCTCGACGACCGCGAAGCCCTGCGCGACCGCATCAACGCCACCGCAACCTCGTTACTCGGCTTAGTCGGCATCGACGCCGACCCCGTGCAATCGCGTGAACACGTCCTCCTCTCCACACTCTTCGACACCAACTGGCGCGCCGGCAAGGACCTCGACCTCGCCACCCTCATCGCGCAAATCCAAACCCCGCCCGTTCAGAAAATCGGCGTGCTCGACCTCGACAGCTTCTACCCTGCAAAGGACCGCTTCGCCCTCGCCATGGCGCTGAACAACCTCATCGCGTCTCCCGGCTTCGAAGCGTGGCTCACCGGCGACCCGCTCGACATCGGCAAAATGCTGTGGACCTCCACCGGCAAACCACGCATCAGCATCTTCTCCATCGCCCACCTGAGCGACGCCGAGCGCATGTTCTTCGTCAGCCTCCTGCTCAACCAAATGCTGAGCTGGGTCCGCGCGCAATCCGGCACCACCAGCCTCCGAGCCCTGCTCTACATGGACGAAATCTTCGGCTACTTCCCGCCCGTCGCCAACCCACCGTCGAAGAAGCCGCTGCTCACTCTGCTCAAACAAGCCCGAGCGTTCGGACTCGGCGTAGTGCTCTCCACCCAAAACCCCGTCGACCTCGATTACAAAGGTCTCTCCAACTGCGGGACATGGTTCTTGGGACGCCTCCAGACCGAGCGCGATAAGGAACGCGTGCTGGAAGGTCTGGAAGGCGCGGCGACGCAAGCCGGTGGAGGTTTCGATCGCGCCGCGATGGACACCATGCTAAGCGGCCTGGGCAAGCGCGTGTTCCTCATGAACAACGTGCATGAGAAGCACCCTGTGCTCTTCGAAACCCGCTGGACGCTCTCCTACCTGCGCGGCCCGCTCGCGCGCACGGAAATCCGCCAACTGATGGATGGCCGCGAGCCCGAAGCTCCCCCTGCCCGCGTGTCCGCCACGTCGTCTGCTCCCGTGCTCCCGCCCGAAGTCGCGCAATATTTCTTGCCGGTCCGCGGAGCCGCCACAGCCTACGCCCCCGTTGCCATCGGAGCCGCCCAAGTCGCCTTCACAGACACCAAGACCGGCATCAACGAAGTCCGCGAACTCCTCTTCGCCGCCCCCATCGCCGACGACGCCATCGGTGCAGCCTGGGAACGCGCCGAGACCGTCGATTGCGAACTGGCCGACCTCACCAAGTCCCCCGAAGACGGTATGGGCTTCGCCACCATCCCCGCCTGCGCCGCTAAGGCGAAGAACTACGACGCCTGGAACAAGACCTTCGCCACGTGGCTCTTCCGCACCCAGTGCATCGACCTCTTCTCTTCACCCGGCCTCAAAGAGACGTCGCACCCCGGCGAATCCGAACGCGACTTCCGCATCCGCCTCCAACAATCCGCCCGCGAACAGCGCGACGCCCTCAAGGCGAAACTCCAAACAAAGTACGCGCCCAAACTAGAAGCGCTGGCGCAGAAGAAAGCCAAGGCCGAGCAGAAGCAGGAAGTCGAGAAGGAACAAGCCAGCTCCCAAATGCTCAACACCGCAGTCACGGTCGGAGCCGGCCTCCTCGGCGCACTCTTCGGCAGGAAAGCAGTTAGCGCCACCAACTTGACCCGAGTAGGGCAAGCCGTCCGCGCCGGCTCACGCGCAATGAAAGAGCGCGGCGACATCACGAGAGCCGGCGAAAACGTCGAAGCCATCGACCAGCAGATCCAAGAACTCAACGCCCAGCTCGAATCCGAAATCGCCGCGCTAGACACCAAGGTCGACCCGTCCACCGAAGTCTTCGAAACAGTAACCCTCCGCCCCAAGAAAACCGGCATCACCCTGAGGCTAGTCGCCCTAGGTTGGAAAGCCTAGCCCTCTTCTCTCTTATGATGTGGCGTGCGCACTCGTGCGCGCTGTATCGACACTAGTGTCGATACCTCCCCGAACCGTCCACTCATGCCCTAGAATCAGTAGTGTCCGGCTATAAGTCGAACAGATTCAGCTGGTTGAAAAATGGGTCTGATTTTTCTCCGGTATGTTGTAGCTGAAGGGCCTGTAGAATGGGCGTCCGCTCGAAAATGGTGACGCTGACAACCTGTAGGATTTGGTAGAG
>CANFEY010000058.1 GCA_947446025.1 Bryobacterales bacterium | reverse complement strand
CGGTGAAGCGGCGGCGCTTGGCGTGGGCGACGACTTCAGGGTCGGGATGGGTGCTCGGATCGGGGCCGGTATTGCTGCCAGTGGCACTCCGGTCGCTCTCGCTTCGCTCGGGCTCCCTACGTCCCACCGGCAGCAATACCGCTGGCGCTGGCGCCGGAACCTTATGGTTGTTCATGGATGAAATTCTTTCTCGCCCTGCTCGGTAATTAGCGGTCGAGGAGTGTCTCACTCATGTTGGCACGGAGGGTATGCCTATTCTGGTCCTGATTCGACGGCTAAGTTTAAGGCCGGACAAGCACTGAAATCCAAGCCCTAGATACTTCGGCGTGCATTAGTGGAAGGTTCTGGCACCGCCCGCGGTATGGGCGTCGACGTCGAAATCAACCTGTAACTACTCCTCATTACCGTGGTACTATGAGGGCATGTCCGTCGCCCTTTCAAAAATAACTGCTCAGGGGCAGGTTTCCGTGCCCTCTGCGATTCGGCGCAAGCTCGGCGTAGGTCCAGGCTCTACTCTCGAATGGGACCAACAAGGCAGCCAGATTATTGTCCGCCGGTCAGCCCGCTTCACTTCGGAAGACATTCACCGGGCGCTGTTCCCAAAGGGCGCGCCCGCCCCCCACACATTGGGTGAACTCAAAGAGGGCATCCGTCAGCGAGTGCGCGCGAAATACGCAAGCCGGTGACGAGTAGCTGCCATGCGAGCAATTGATACCAACGTCCTCGTCCGGCTCCTGACCAGGGACGATGCCCGCCAAGTGGCCGCCGCGGAACAATTCATTGAGGGCGGTGCCTGGGTTTCCGTACTCGCCGTCGCCGAGGCGTTGTGGGTTTTGGATAGCGTCTACAAACGGTCCCCGGCTGGATTGGCGAACGGCGTTGAGATGCTGCTCCAGCATGACCGCCTTGTGTTGCAGGATTCAGACGCGGTGGATGCGGCTTTGGTAGCGTTTCGCGCTAAGCCTACCTTGGGGTTCTCGGATTGTTTGATGCTCGAGTTGGCGCGTAAAGCCGGTCACCTCCCGCTTGGAACATTTGACCACAATCTCAGCAAGTGCAAGGGTGCCGAAAAACTGTAGCGTTCAGATGCAGGCGTAGGCAATTATGATGGGCCACATACGCTCAACGCAAACCCTTCTGTCGGCGATATCCTGAATGTAGTGCCCATCGAATCGTTGCCTACGGGCCTCTACGTATTTCCATGGATACGACTCGTCTCCGCTGGTTCGGTTTCATCCTTGTACCCTTGGTGGCGCTAGGGTTCAGCAATGGTGACGGCGAGGCTATCCTCGGTGCAATCGCCCGTGGGGGTGGTTCTACTATTGGCGCCTTTCCATTCCGGAAGTCTACTTACTTCGCGACTCCGTGAGAATTCTGAAGGATGGACACGAGTAGACGATTTCGTTTGCGTCATTTCAGGGAGTCCGTAAGACCACCTTGCAGAGATACAGGTCCATCGTCCTAACCTTTGATGTGTCGAAGCGTTACAGTGACACGAACCAGTTCATTCCCGAATTGCCCGCGAACTGGCCCTACGTTGGCAGTACTGTCGCCCAGCAGTTGCGAACCTCGCAGGATTGAAGGGTTAACTAGAACGCCTAGCCCCAAGAGGTAGTCCTCGACGGAATAGCAGGGTCCGTCCATTTCCAGGTACTTCTTCGCCATTTCCTCAATCATGTGGTGCCGATAGTATCGGGTCAGATATGAACAAGTTACTGTTAGGCGGACTCTTGATGGTAATCCTTCCCAGCTTTGGACTCGCGGCTTCGGAGGAACGCGCTCCGGCGGCGAGGAAAATGTAGGTCGCACCTTCGGATGGGGACCGGAGTCAGGGCAAGGGAAACCACCAGTCACGGCGGCGCGGGAAGCGGCCCGAGGGGAACTCCGCCCCCGGATCAGGCTCGTCCGGCTCGAACGGACAGACGTTCACTTCGGGAACCAGCGGGACCGGAGCGTTTTCGGGAAAAGGATGGCACACGTTCTTCGGACCGGATCACTCATCTGTTCCAGGCGGAGGGCATGGCGGCGGGAACTCCGTTGAAAAACCGCACTATGCCATGCCTGAACCGGACGGATACCCTGAGCTAATGCTCGCTGGGCTGGGGCTAGCGATCTATGTCTTCACGCGCCGTGGAGCAGAGTCCTCTTAGCCTTCGTACTGCAACACATGCAAGCCTGCGTTCCAATCGGTGACGTAAACCAGCCCCTCAGTAGTGACCAGAATGTCCGCAGTCTTCGCGGCCAGTGATACGTTGGGGCGCGGATCGATCAGGCGCTTCGGCGTCGGCGGAACCCAGTACCCGATTTCCTTGGGCGCGAACGCATCTTTGATATTGAACACGCGAACCCCGGCAACATTGTAGGTAGCGAAGATCGTCTCTTCGCTGCGGAACATGCCTTGGCGGTTTTCGTGCAGATTGTGCGGGCCGAAGGTGCCGGAGCCGCAGAAGTCCCTCTCCCTGGGTGCCGGCAGGGTCGCAATGGGCACGGGATTCTCTTCCGCCCGCAGATCCACAAGAAACGTCGAAAACATTCCCTTCGCGCACTTCTCCGCATTCGCCTCGTCCGCCACCACCGCAAGCTTCCGTCCCGGCAGCGGGAGCGGCGTGTGCGTCCCACCGGGAAACGGCGGCGACCAATTGATGTGCGAGATCAGCCGAGGCTTGGACGGATCGCTCAGGTCATGCACCGTGAAGCCGCCATCGCGCCAAGCTCCGTAGCCGCGATTCCCAGCGGTGATCATATGGTGCAGCGCGACGCGGCGTCCCGGAGCCAGCGTCGCCGGCTCGCCCGCCGCCCGGTTCATCCCCGGCATCCACCAGCGCCCCACGATCTCCGGCTTGGTGATGTTCTGCAAGTCCACCATCAGCAGGAAATGATCGGTGAAGCCATCCACGTGTGCGGCCACCGCGGCGTAGCGTCCGCCATCCCACCACAGCCGGTTGACGCCCAGGCCGGGAATCTCCAGGAACGCAATCTCCCGCATTTCAGCCGGACGCGAAATATCGTGAATGCTGAGGCCGGAACGGAATTTCTTGCGCTGGGTGATGCTGTCCGCTAGAGCATTCTCGAAGTAGCCGCGAATGTTGTCGTAGGACTGCATGGCTACGATGTTGGCACCATTGGCTAGCAGCAGCAGGTCGCCTGAGACCTGCAGGTGGTGCGTACGCGTAAAATCACCGCCCGTGAACTCGCCCACCTTCTTCAGCTTGCGCGGATCAGCGGCGTCCAGGATCGTGACTCCGTTGCTGAACATGTGGCCGACATAAAGGTGGCGGCGGTTCAGCATCACCTGTACACTGTCCGGCCGCCCGCCGATGTCGCTATAGGAAAGATGCCGGAACCCGCGCCCCACGCCCCGAGCGGGAATCTCCTCCCCCCCGGACTGCTGCGCCGCGCACGCAAACGCCGCCATGCCTAGCAGGCTCTTGCAGGTTTCACGTCGGTTGGTCATGGTCCGAACACCAGCTTACACTGCCTACGTGGCGCGTGTTCTCCTAACCTCGGAGGGCAAACTGAGCAGATGGGGCAAGCGCAGGCGGGTTGAGGGGCGCTTAAGTTGCGTCCAAGTAATTCTTTCCGCGATATTCGCGGTCCAACGTGCCTATCGGGCCGTCTCGGACTCGCGAACGCGATTCGAGTTGCCTGTGTTTTCGGAAATCACTGTTACGCCGCAGTGGCGTGTCGTTCTCCAATAGACGGGATTCTGCATGGGGCTACTTGCGCGCGCCGGTCTCGCTCTACTTACGCGCTCCGCGCTTGGTTCCCTTGAGGCGTGATTGGCGCAGCTTGGTCTTCTTGCGTTTGGGCTTGGTGATGAGGAACGTCCCGCTGCCCTGATAGATGGATTGGTAAAGCTTTTCGTCTGCCATGTGAATCTTTATTGTAGCGCACATGCTACGCTGGTTTTGCCCGATTCGACTCGTCCCCATGCGTTTGGTACTCGCACTCCTGCTGCTTTGCGCCACAGCATCGGCGCAGTCCCCGCTATTTTCGCAGGTGGACGGCATGCTCGCCTCGCTTTCCAAGATCACCGGGTGGAAGGTGAAGCGCAAGGTCCCCAGCCAGATCCTGCCGCGCGCCGAGTTCGCGCGAATGGTCCAGGACGGCGTCGCCGCGGCCGAACGCGACAAAGAGACCCGCGCCGCCGAACTCACCCTGAAGATGTTCGGGCTGGTGCCCTGGGACTACAAATTGGCGCAGGAATCGGCGGACCTCATCGAAGAACAGGCCGCCGCGTTCTACGATACACGCAAGAAAAAGCTCTTCGTGCTTGACAACATTCCCGACGGACCGGAGCAGCGCGTCGCCCTGGCTCACGAGCTAGCCCACGCACTGGCCGATCAGCAATTCGGAATCGAAAAGTACCTCAACGCAGCCAAGGATGACGACGCGTTCACGGCACGCGAGTCGGTGATTGAAGGTCAGGCCAGTTGGTTGAGCTGGGCTTACATGGCGGAACAGGCCGGGGGCCGCCCGGAGGTTCCCCGCCAGTTGCTCGACGAACTTGCAGACGTGGGCGCCACGGGAGACAACTTTCCCGTGCTGGAGCGGACACCGCTGTACATCCGCGAATCGTTGACGTTCCCCTACACCGAGGGCATGAAGTTCCAGGACGCGATTTACCGCAAGCTGGGGGTGGCGGCCTTCGACCAGGTGTTCCGCGACGCGCCGCTCAGCACGCAGGAAATCCTGCACCCCGAAACCTACGCCGACGCGTTGCGCCCCACGCATCCCGTGCTGCCGAAACAATCCAGCGTCCGGCTGCTGGCCGAAGGCGACGTAGGCGAGTTCGACTTTTCGGCGTTGCTGCGGCAGTACGGCAGCGACGCAGACGGCCGCTTGTCCAGCGAGTGGCGCGGCGGCACCTACCGGCTGTATGAGCACAAGAAAACCAAGGCTCCGCTGCTGCTGCACGTATCGGAATGGAGCTCGCCCCAGGCCGCCCAAGCGTTTTTCCAGGCCTACGCGGGCGTGTTGCGGCACAAGTGGCCCAGGATGGCCGTACGGAGCGAATCCGGCGGCGAAATCTCCGGCACCGGCGAACGGGGAGATTTTCTGTTACGAATCTCCGGCGCATCCGTCCTTTCTGTAGAGGGGATTCCTACTGTAAAATGAGAACCATGCGAACTGCCATCCTGACCCTGACCCTGGCCTTAGGCCTGCAAGCCGCTGCCCCCGTGCCCCGGCCCGCCCCCGCCCTCACTTTCGCTGAACCCAGCGGCAAAGCCGGCACCGTCGCCGCCATGAAGGGCAAGGTTGTTGTGGTCCAATTTCTGCTGACCACCTGCCCACACTGCCAGGCGTTTTCCAAGGTACTCACCAAACTCACAACTGAATTTGGCCCGAAGTTTCAAGCGCTTGGCTTGGCATTCGATAAGGAAGACGCCAAAGGCGTGCCAAATTACATCAAGACCATCGGCACGAACTTCACCGTGGGCTCGGCCGATGACAAGTTGGCTATGAATTTCCTGGGCGTCTCGGTGATGGACTACAACCGCATCCGCGTCCCGCAAGTGGTGGTGATTGACAAGAAGGGCGTGATCCGCAGCCAGACCGAACTGAGCGGCGCGGGTCCGGCGGGCGAAGAGGCCAGCCTGCGCAAAATGCTCGCGGCCCTTTTGGCTGAATAATCTGAGGTAAAATGACTCCTATGAAAACCGTGTTTGGATTGATGCTCGCGTTCGGCCTTGCGCTGCAGGCCGCTGCCCCTGTTCCCCGGCCGTCCGGCGAATTCAAGATCCACGAACCTTCCGGCAAGGATACGCTGCTTTCCGCGCAGAAGGGCAAGGTCGTGGTGATCCAGTTTCTGTTCACCTGGTGCCCACATTGCCAGGCTGCCGCGCAGTGGCTTTCCAAGATGCAGACCGAGCTTGGATCCAAGGGTTTGCAGGTTTACGGCGTGGCGTTCAACGATGAAGTCCTGACCAAAGACGTCGCCACGAACAACAAGACAACCTCCGCGTTCTCGCAATACGCCAATTTTCCTGTCGGCCTCGTGACCACCAAAGAACCCGTGCTCCGCTTCCTCGGCCTGTCCGTCGTGGAAGGTTACGGCGTTCCGCAGATGGTGGTGATCGATAAGAAAGGCGTCATCCGCTCCCAGACCACACCGCGCCCGTCGGGCAACTTGACCATCGCCACGGAAAGCGTCATGCGCGAAACGGTGAACAAGCTGTTGAACGAAAAATAGCCCCATGCGTAAGCGTGGGGCCGTTAGCTGAGTTCCACCGCCAGCGCTTCCGCGATTTGTTTGCCGTGGAAGCGCCCGTTCTCAATAAAGATCTCGTGGGTGTGCATGCCCGCGACAATCACGCCCGCTAGATACATCCCTTTACGGTCGCTTTCCAGCGTCTCGGGATCTGTCCGCGGGCGTTTCGTTTCCGGATCGAAGCGGATCCCGTGGGCTTCCAGAAATTGCGTGTCCGGCTGATAGCCAGTCATCGCGAACACCCAGTCGTTCTTGATTTCCTTGACGCCGTCCGGCGTGGCCAGCAATACCGAATGCGGGCGGATTTCCACCACCTGCGACCGCCAGTGCATCGGGATCTCGCCATTCTTGATGCGGTTCTCGATGTTCGGCTTCAGCCAATACTTCACGTTCTTGTGGATCTCTTCGCCGCGGTGCGCCATGGTCACCCGCGCACCGGACCACCACAGCTCCAGCGCCGCGATCACCGCCGAGTTCTTCGCGCCCACAATCAGGATGTCCTGAGCGTAGTAAGGATGCGGCTCTTTGTAGTAATGGATCACCTTGGGCAGTTCCTCGCCCGGACAGTTGAGCAGGTTCGGGACATCGTAGTAGCCCGTCGCCAGAATCACCTTCTTGGCCGCGTATTTATGCGGGTTGCCATCGCCATCACTGGTGTTCGCGACGAACGCTCCATCTTCGCCGGTGATCTTCGTGACGCGCTGATACTGGCGGATGTCGAGCCCATAGTGATTCGCCACGCGCCGGTAATACTTGAGCGCCTCGCCGCGCACGGGTTTCTCATTGAGCGACGTCATCGGGATGTCGCCGATCTCCAGCAGCTCCGGCGTAGTGAAGAAAACCAGGTTGGTCGGGTAGTTGTAGAGCGAATTGACGACGCAGCCCTTGTCGATGAGGATCGGATGCAGCCCTCGCCGCTTCAGTTCGATCCCACACGCGAGCCCGGTTGGGCCGGCGCCGACGATGACGACGTCGCAGCTTTCCACTTAGAGACTTTCCTCAACAATGCGTCTAATGCTCTCTAAGAACGCGTCCCGATCTTGCACTCGGCCCTCGGCCATATCCGGTCGGCCTCCGCCCTTCGCGCCGGCACTGCGAATGGACTTGTCGGCAGCGACCTTTGCCGTGAGACTCTTCGTGACGCCCATCACCACTTCACCCGTGGCAGAGGCCAGCACAACAACGCATTCACCGAATCGATTGCGGAGGTCATCCGCCATGACTCGCAACTGCGCCTTGTCGACACCGTCGACGCCCAGGAACAGCACCTTCACGCCCTTCACTTCTTTCGGCTCGGCCTTGCTGGTCTCCGCCTGGGCCATTTTTGTTTTGAGTCGCTGCAGTTCCTGCTCCAACTGCCGCTCCTTCGTGACTAGCCTCTCGACATGATCAAGCAGTTCGGATTCCGACGCTTTGACCGCACCTGCCACGCGAGCCAACTGCGCCTGCGCTTCCTGGAACTTGCGCAACGCCCCTGCGCCCGTGATCGCCTCAATGCGGCGCACGCCCGCGGAGATGGAGCCTTCGTAGACAATCTTGCAGATCCCGATGTCGCCGGTGCGTTCCACGTGCGTGCCACCGCAGAGTTCCTTACTGAAGCTGTCAATCTGCACCACGCGGACTTCTTCGCCGTACTTCTCCCCGAACAGCGCCATCGCACCGGTCTGCAGGGCTTGGTCGAGGCCCATGACGTTGGTCACCACGGCGCGGTTCGCCAGGATCTGCTCGTTCATCAGCCGCTCGACTTCGGCGAGTTCATCCGGGTCCATCGCCGTGTAGTGCGAAAAATCGAAGCGCAGCCGCGAGGGTTCCACCACGCTGCCCGCCTGTTTGACATGCGTGCCCAATACCGTGCGCAGTGCCGCATGCAGCAGGTGCGTGCCGGTATGGTTGCGCATGGTGGAATAGCGAGAACCCACGTCCACGCGCGCCGTCACGGTGTCGCCTACCTTCACCGGACCCAACACCTTCACCCGATGCACGGACTTGCCCGGCGCGGCGGAATAGGTAGACTCTACAACCGCCACCGTCTCGCCGGCCTCTGACACCAACACGCCCGTGTCGCCGACCTGACCGCCGGCTTCGGCGTAAAACGGTGTGCGTTCCAGAGCGATCTCGCCTTCCAGCACCGCGGTTACCGTGGCCGAGGATTCCAGCGTCTGCCGGCCGACAAACTCCGTCTTCGGCAGTGCCTGATACACAGGGTTCACCTGCGTCTTATCCGCACCCTTCCACGAAGCCCGAGCGCGCGTGCGCTGCTTCTCCATCTCCGCTTCGAAGCCTTCGCGGTCGATGCTCAGGCCCTGATCCCGAGCCATGTCTTCCTGCTCATCCAGCGCCAGCCCGTAGGTGTCGTACAGTTTGAACGCCGCCGGCCCCGGCAACAGGCCGCCCACTGCCGTCTTCGCTTCGTCCTGGAAGAATTTCTCCGCAACCTGGAACGTGGTGGCGTAGCGATGCTCCTCGTCCTTCACCACACGCGCCACGCGCAGCACGCTGTCCATCATCTCCGGGTAGGCGTCGCGCATATGCTCAGCCACGAAACCGGTCAACTTGTGCAAATACGGATCGCCCGCGCCGATCATCCTGGCATTACGCATGGCCCGGCGCATAATTTTCCGCAACACGTAGCCGCGGCCTTCATTGGACGGCACGATGCCGTCGTTGATCAGAAACGCCGTGGAACGCGCATGGTCGGCGTTGATGCGCAGCACCGTATCGACGCGCGTATCCTCGCCGCACGTCTTGCCCATGAGGTCCCCGGCTTTTCCCACGATGGCCCGGATCAGGTCGGTCTCATAGTTGGTGATCTTGCCCTGCATCACAGCCGTGATACGCTCGAGACCCATGCCGGTGTCGATGGACGGCTTCGGCAGCGGCGTCATCTTACCGGACGAATCACGGTCGTACTGCATGAACACCAGGTTCCAAATCTCAACGAAACGCCCGCCGCCATCCAGTGGAAACTCTTCGTGCTCACGCCCAGGCTCCGCGCCCTCAGGCCCCAAGTCGAAATGAATCTCAGAACACGGCCCGCAAGGACCGGTGTCGCCCATCTGCCAGAAGTTATCTTTCTCATCCAGCCGGAAAATGCGCGACTTCGAAATGCCGGTGACCTTCTGCCACAGCTCTTCCGCTTCGTCATCTTCGCGGAACACCGTGACGTAGAGCTTGTCCTTGGGCAGCGCGTATTCCTTGGTGATCAGCTCCCAGGCGTAGGCGATGGCCTCGGCCTTGAAGTAGTCGCCGAAGGAAAAATTCCCCAGCATCTCAAAGAACGTATGGTGACGGCGCGTGTAGCCGACGTTCTCCAGATCGTTATGCTTGCCCCCGGCGCGCACGCACTTCTGCGAGGTGGCCGCGCGCGTGTAGTCGCGGCGCTCCTGCCCAAGGAAGACGTCCTTGAATTGATTCATGCCGGCGTTGGTAAACAGCAACGTCGGGTCGTTGGCCGGAACCAGCGAGGAACTGCGCACCACGCGATGCTCACGCGCGGCAAAATAGTCTAGAAATTTACTGCGGATCTGCGATCCAGTCATGGGTCCTTACATTATCGCAAATGGTGTCAGACACTATTTCTGTGCGGGGATCTCGATGACAGCCGGAAGTTGCGCGGTGCCCGAGGTTGGACCGCTTTGCGCCTCTGCCGCGGGCGCGTTGGCGGAGAGGGCGAACTGTATCCGCAAACGCTGAGCCTCCAGCGGAACACTGATATCGACGGTGGTTCCCGCCGCCACTGGCCGAGCGGGATACAAGGGCCGCCCATCATAAGTGACGTCCAGGACGCCGTCCCGCGAGGGCATCAGACGCAAGATGCCTGTGTCCCTAACCTCGTAGACCAGCGTCCCTCCGCCGGCAGGCGCACTCGCTCTGGCCGCGAATCCCTGCGCGAGCGCCGAGGGTGCGGCCGGAGATGCCTCCAACGCCCCGAGCACAGGAGCGGCCTCATCGCGGATCACCGGCTTCGCGCTTTCGATGGGCTCCACGGTCTTGGCTTCGGCCGCCGGCGCTGCCTCACGCACCTCGGCTTCCGGAGCCGGAGCGGAAGCAGGAGTAGGCGCAGGCACTCCCGGCGCAATCGTAATCGGCGGCTCCACAAGCGCAATTTCAACCGGAGCAGCCACTGGACGATTCACCCACACCAGCGCTCCAATCAAGACAGCAGCCAGGCCCGCCGCCCACGGCCACCACACAACCGAGCGTTCCTCCGGTCCCAACGCCTCCAGCAATCGCCGCTTGGCACCGGGCAGTTCGACTAGCTCCTTCACTGCGTGTTCCCCCGCGAGTTCGTCGAACAGCTCCTGATCTTCCAGCGCCGCGTCGAAGAGCAATTGCTGCTCCAGCTCAGTGAGCGAGCCCGTGGCGTAACCGCTCAGCAGTTTGCGTGCTTCTTCGCGCGTCACGATTGCTTCTCCTTCAGGAACTCTAGCACTTGCTTGCGGCAGCGGAAATCCCAGGTATAGAGCGTGTTGAGCGAATCCACCTTGAGACGCCTTTGGATTTCAGGGAAAGACAGGCCTTCCAATTTCAAGCGGAACAGTTTCTTGCAGCGGTCACCTAAACTCCGCATGGCGGCCTCCAGATGCTCCAGTTGCTCACGCTTGGCGGCCTGCTGGAACGGATCGGCGTCACGCGAGGCCAGCGGTAAATCGTCCACGGAGAGCTGCGTGTTCTCTCCCCGCCGCAGACTCTTGCGCCGCGCGCCCAGAATCTTGAACCGCGCGATCTCAATCGACAACGGCACCAGCTCTTCCGCCCGCTCCACGTGGCTGTATTTTTGGTGCAACACCAGCAGCACTTCCTGTGCGATGTCTTCCGCGGCTTCCCTCGCAACTCTAGATGCCACGAAACGCACAATCCTTTCGCGCAGCCGTTCGAGGATGGGGCTCGGTTCCACTCCTCCCCATTATTGCGCCCCACGGGCCGCACCTGCCAGAATGATTCCATGCAAAAGCGCGTGCTTGCATTCGTACTGGCCGGAGGAAAGGGGACCCGCTTGGCCCCGCTGACGAAGGAACGCGCCAAGCCTGCCGTCCCCTTCGGAGGCCGCTATCGCATTGTGGACTTCGTCCTCAGCAACCTGATCAACTCAGGAATCTACTCTACATATGTCCTGATCCAGTTCCGCAGCCAAAGCCTCCTACAGCACCTAAGCGAAGGCTGGGCGACGTCGGGCCTCTTGAAGGAGCACTTCATCATCCCGGTCCCCGCCCAGATGCGGTCCGCAGGGGAGACCTGGTAGCGCGGCACCGCCGACGCGCTGCACCAGAACATCAATCTGATTGAGCAGGCCAACCCCGACTACGTAGCCATCTTCGGAGCGGACCATATCTACCGTATGAACATTCAGGCCATGATCGAATACCACGCGGCCAAAGGCGCGGCGGCGACGGTGGCAGCGATTCCGGTGGAGCGAAAGTACGCCGCGGAATTCGGCGTGATCGAGGCCTCGGCTGACGGGCGCATCGTGGGCTTCCATGAGAAGAATCCGGATGCCCCGCACCTATCTACCGACCCGACGCGGGTGTTCGCTTCCATGGGCAACTACGTGTTTTCAGCGCAGACGCTGCTGGATGAACTCAACGCCGACGCGGCCAAGGCGGACAGCTTCCACGATTTTGGCCGCGATATCTTGCCCTCCATGGTCTCCCGCGCCGCGCTTTACGCCTACGACTTCCAGACCAACCGGATTCCCGGTGACCCCGACGATCAGGAGCCCTACTGGCGCGACGTGGGCACGATCGAATCCTATTACGACGCCAGCATGGACTTGCGCGCCGTGAAACCCGCGCTCAATCTTTACAACCGCAACTGGCCCCTGCGCACTGCGGGCTACTCCGACCCGCCGGCGAAGTTCATCTTCGACGATCAGGGTCGCCGCGGTCAGGCCATCGATTCCATCGTCTCCGGCGGATCAATTCTTTCCGGCGGCATGGCCCGCGGCTCGGTGCTGGGACGCAACGTCAAATTGCACTCGGGTTCGGTTGTGGAGGATTCCGTGGTGTTCGACAACTGCGACATCGGCCGCCGCGCCCGCATCCGCCGCGCGATCCTGGATAAGAACGTCCGCGTCCCCGAAGGAGCCACCATCGGCTTCGATCTGGAGCAGGACCGCCGCCTCTACCACGTCACCGAATCCGGCCTGGTGGTGGTGGAAGGGACACCGTTCGCAAGTAGAAGTAGCGTCCGTGCCGATCTGAATGCTACAATCTTTTAAGCCGCACACTCCCCCGCGCGGTGTTTGTATCCCTCTAATCAGGGCGCGTAGCTCAACTGGCAGAGCAAATGACTCTTAATCATTAGGTTGTAGGTTCGATTCCTACCGCGCTCACCATTAAAAACAAAGGACTTAGCCGAAAGTCCGCATTCGGAAGTCTAGCGGACGACCACGTTCACTAGCTTGTCGGGTACGACAACCACTTTCACAATCTGCTTGCCTTCGATGAAGGACTGCACCTTGGGATCGGCCAGCGCGGCTTTTTCGAGCGTTGCGTGGTCGGCGCCGAACGGCACAATGAGGCGGCCGCGGAGTTTGCCGTTTACCTGTAGAATGACTTCGGCGGCGTCTTCTTTTTCTACTTCAGGATCGTACTTGGGCCACGGTTGTTTGAAGACCGGGCCTGTGCGGCCGATGGCTTCCCACATTTCTTCGGCGGCGAACGGCGCGAAA
Source organism: Bryobacterales bacterium (assembly GCA_947446025.1). Taxonomy (GTDB): domain Bacteria; phylum Acidobacteriota; class Terriglobia; order Bryobacterales; family Bryobacteraceae; genus Palsa-187. The sequence goes on along the minus strand of CANFEY010000058.1, from coordinate 13,166 downwards.
GGTCCCAGGAGCAGCACGAACGCGGGGAGAATCTGGTCAAGCGCGGCTTTCGACAAGTTGGGTTCTTCGTCGCAGAGGAGGTTCAGCAACTCCATCAGGCCGGCGATCGACGTATTGAAGTGCCAGCGCGAGTCGAAGTCGTCGGTCACGCGGTGGATGGCCTGGTGGAGCTTGCGGAGGGCCTTACGGTCTGACGCAGGATGGCCTTCGCTCTCACGATCTACGTTGCGGGTAACGAAGCGGAAGACGCGGCTGAGGAAGCGGTACGCTCCATCGGCTCCGGCGTCGGTCCAGTCCATGTCCTTTTCGGGCGGCGCTGCGAAGAGCTCGAACACGCGGGCGGTGTCGGCTCCGTAGTTGGTGATGGTCTCGTCGGCGCTGATCACGTTGCCCTTGTTCTTGGACATCTTCGCGCCGTCGCGGATGACCATGCCTTGGGTGAACAGCCGCGCCGCGGGTTCGTCATTGGTGATGAGGCCGAGGTCGCGCATCACTTTCGTAAAGAAGCGCGAGTAGATGAGGTGGAGGATGGCGTGCTCAACGCCGCCGATGTATTGGTCGATGGGGAACCAGTAGGCGATCTTCTTCGAATCGAACGGGGCGTTCGAGTTCCTGGCGTCACAGTAGCGGTAGAAATACCAGCTGGAGTCGACGAAGGTGTCCATGGTGTCGGTCTCGCGGCGCGCCGGTTTGCCGCACTTGGGGCAGTTCACGTTGACGAAGGATTCAGCTTCCGCGAGGGGGGACTTTCCTTGGCCGGTGATCTTTGCATCTGTGGGCAAGAGGACGGGGAGTTGATCGCCGGGGACCGGGACTACGCCGCAATCGGCGCAATGAATCACGGGAATTGGCGTGCCCCAATAGCGTTGGCGCGAGATGCCCCAGTCCTTGAGGCGATAGGTGATGGAAAGATTGCCGAAGCCGTGTTTCTCAGCGTGGGCGCTCATCGCCCGGCGGGCATCGGCGCTGGTCATGCCGGAAAACTCACCGGCAATTTCGGCGATGCCGTAGTCGGTGAAGGGAGCTTTGGGGTTGACGGCAAGCTCGCCATCGACGGGGCGGATCACGGGGATGATCGGAATTTTGTAGGTGGTGCAGAATTCGAAGTCGCGCTCGTCGTGCGCCGGCACGGCCATGATCGCGCCGGTGCCGTAGTCCATGAGGACGAAGTTGCCGATCCAGACGGGGACGCGTTCGTTGTTATACGGATTGATGGCGTAGCCGCCGGTGAAGTGGCCGTCCTTGAGGACGTCGGAGACATCCTTCAATTTTCGGGCGTCGATCATTTCTTTCGCGCGGGCGCGGCCGGCGTCGTCGAGGAGTTGCTGCGCGAGGGGATGCTCGGGTGCAAGGATCACGCAGGTCGCGCCGTAAATGGTGTCGACGCGCGTTGTGAAGACTCGAATCTTCTCGCCCGTTCCTTCGAGGGTGAAGTCGACCTCGGTTCCTTCGCTGCGGCCGATCCAGTTGCGCTGCATGGTGAGCACGCGGTCGGGCCAGCTACCTTCGAGGATGCCGTCGATGTCGCGCAGCAGTTCGTCGGCGTAGGCGGTCGTCTTCCAGAACCATTGCGAGAGGGCCTTCTGTTCGACACGCGTAGTCTCGTGACGCCAGCAGCAGCCATCGATAACCTGCTCATTCGCGAGCACGGTGGCACACTCGGGGCACCAGTTGACATTGGCGAGCTTGCGATAAGCGAGACCGCGCTCCATCATCTTGAGGAAGAACCACTGGTTCCAGCGGTAATATTCCGGCTCGCAAGTGGTGACCTCGCGATCCCAGTCGTAGCTAAAGCCCATGCGCCGGTGCTGCCGCTTCATCTCCGCGATGTTGGCGTGCGTCCACTCATAAGGATGCCGGTTGTTCTTGATGGCCGCGTTTTCGGCGGGCAGGCCGAAGGCGTCCCATCCCATCGGATGGAGCACGTTGTAGCCCTGCATCCACTTGTACCGAGCGAGCGCGTCGCCGATGGCGTAGTTGCGGATGTGCCCGATGTGCAGCGAGCCGCTAGGATAGGGCAGCATTTCGAGCACATAGTATTTGGGGCGCGAGGAGTCCTCGTCGGCCTTGTAGAGGCCAGGCGTGGCGTCCCAGCGGAGCTGCCATCTGGCTTCGATTTCTTGGTGTTCGTAGACGCGTTCGGGCATGAGGGTGTATCCCTTGATGATAACGCGTGGACCGCGGAGAGCTCTCCCTATGACATCAGCCGCCTGTGCCCTGCCCGTTTTTCTACTCTTCCAAATCGGCCCGGGTATCCAGCACGTTTTGGGGCCGTTCAGTTCCGGGATACTCACTGAGAAGTGTTCCGCCTCAGCTGGAAATGGAGAGAGCGTTCAACCGTTAAGATAACGGAGAGAACGCACGAAAAAGCCAAGACAGCCTTACACGGCAGACCAGAAAGTCGCCATTCTGAGGCGGACTTTAGTGGAGCAGGTGCCGGCCTCCAAACTCTGTGACGAACTGGGGCTCCAGCCGACGGTCTTGTACCGTTGGTAGAAGGGGTTCTTCGAGAACGGTCGGTCGCGTTCCAGGCCAAGGGCCGATCACGGCATCCAGCCGAACAGGAACGCATCGAGTATCTGGAGAAGAAGATCCAGACCAAGGATGAGGTCCTGGCGGAGTTGATGGCGGAGCACATCGCCTCAAAAACAGTCTTGGGGAACTCCGATCGGAGTGTGGGTCGCGCACGATGTGCGGGACCAGATCGTGGATTTCGTCCGGCGCTGGTCCGAGCAGACCGGGATCGGCACCGGACGATCCATCGAGTGGCTCGGCATCCGGGCCAGCAAGTTCTACGACTGGCGCGAGCGCTACGGGCGGGTGAGCGAACACAACGGCTGGGTTCCCCGTGACTTTTGGCTTGAGCAATGGGAGAAATAGGCGATCGTCGATTTTCATCTGACGTTCGAAACATTATTCGAGGTCATATGTCGCGAAGGGTTTTTACCACGGGCTGCTAAGCAAAGACCGGGAACACGCCGTAGTTGGTAGGGTCCTGGCGGGAAGACTGCGTGGATTCGAACTGCGTGACAAATTTCAGGCGGGAATGGAAACGCGGGAACGTGTTCCACCGGTCCTTGCGAATGAACTTTACCCCCCCACCCGTCTTGCGCCGCGTGCGCAGCTGAGGCTTCCCGTTGATTCCAGGGCAGAACAATGCCCGTTCGCGCGGTGACTAGCGCAAGAGCGGGCGCGTGGTTTCGTCGAACACCCACGGCACGCCCGCGTTGCTCATGCCGCGCAGCAGCGCCGGAATTCCGTGTTCGCGCTGGTAATCGAACTCCCGGTTTGAGAGCGGCACGTGCCACAACAACTTGAGTGGCTCCGCTTCGCCATCGCTGGCAAACTCGGAATGTGCCAGCAGCGGCGGCGGTAGGAACAAGGTGTGCGGCCACGCCGAGCCGGACGGGTAGGGCAGGGTAATCGCGCTGCCGAAATCGAGCCACCGGCCCATCTCCACGGTGGATTGCGCCGCGCTGTGCAGCCGGTGCGCGTCGGAGCGCCGACCGTGCTCGAAGTATTGGATCAATTCGCGCCGCGCCGTCCCGTGCGCCGCAAACCCGCTGGTCACCATCGCCACGAAGTCGCGCCCGGCCTCCCGCAGCTTGTACACCTGTACATCGATCCGAATATCGTCATCCGGCCGCGTGAAGTCCGAGTACGGAAAGACCTGCACCGGCGCGCCCCCAAACAAGGTGGTGTAGGCGGTAAGCATTCGTCGGTCTTATCGGCTGGGCGCCGGGGATGTTTGAGGGATTCTTGTCACGCTAGGGCGCAAAGAATCGCAAAGGACTGACTTGTTGGGGTCCTGCCTAAGGCCAAAGAATACGCTCACACTTTGCGATACTTTGCGCCTTAGCGTGACAGGCGTTTGTCCTGGGCAAAGAAAAAGGCCGGACGCTTTCGCGCCCAGCCTTTGAACTCCTGAACTACTTCTTAGCTAAGCTAGTCGCCGAACGACCCGACTTCCTTTTCCTTCTCCGCAGGCTTCGGAGCCGCCGCCGGAGCGATCGCACCGAGGTGCACAAACCCCTCAAGCGGCTTCTCCCCGAGCACGTGTTCGCGGTACAGCTTCATCATCTCCGCGTCTTTGGCTTTTTGATCGCGAGCCTTGGTCTTCTCTTCGCGAGCCGTCTTCGAAATCCCGGCATCGTCCAGATCGTGTTGCCGACCCTTGTTCACATCTTCCATGTTCAGCACCAACGTGTGTTCCTTGTTGGTCAGGTTGAGGCTCTTGCCACCGGCGATGATCTCGTGGCGACCCTTCTCTTCGTACCACTTGCTGAGCGTGGCGGTCATGTGCATCTTTTCGATGATGTTGCGCCAGCCGACGCCCGTGTTATACGCGCAGAAGCTGATTTCGCCTTCTTGCGTGGCGTAGGGGATGATGCACTGCTCGGTGCGGCGGAAGTCGTAGTTGAACAGATCCTGGAACCACATGCCGGCGATGAAGAGGAAGTTCCAGCGGTCGCCGCGGCGTTGCTCGATGTCGGCCATGGTGCGGTCGCCCGTTACCTTGCCGTACTTCTTGCCCGACATGCCGAAGCACTTGTCGAACTTCTGGATCAAGTCATTCAGGCGGAAGTGGGTCGGAGCCTTATACGAATTGTAGTTGCGGAGCAGGGCCAGCGAGACGCCGATCACCGACATGCGCTTGCTGCGCGCGCCGTCGTTGATCTTGGCCACGTCTTTGGCGAGCTGTTCAGCGTTCAGGAACGCGGTCACGGGAACGTATTCCTTGGTTTCCTTGTCGCACATCACGGCCATACCGATACCGCAGTTCGGGTGGCAGCCGCAGGAAAGCTGGCCCCAATCGGCGCTCGGTCCGTGGACCAGATCGGCGAAGTCGGAGAAGGTGCTCATGAAGCTGATCGGGAACCAGTCGCGGATGGGCTCGCCGATGCCGGCCATATCCTTCACGTCACGCGCGAGGTGAGAGAGCGTGTAGCGCTGCGCCGCGCGGCGTTCCGGGGTGACTTCTTCGTCACGACCGGTGAAGCTGACGGGCTGGAAACTCAAGAACGGAATCTTCTTGGGATTGTCGAGCGCGAAGCGGACCACCGCTCCCACCTGCTCATTGTTCACGCCGTTGATGATCGTGATCACCGGGACGATGTCAACGCCGGCGCTGTAGAGGTTCTCAATCGCGCGAAGCTTCACGTCAAACAAGTTGCCGACGGCGCGGTGGCTGTTGGCTTCGTTGCCGATGCCGTCGAATTGCAGATACGCGTAACGCAGACCCGCTTCAGCGGCTTGCTTGGCGAAGTCCGGGCGCTTGGCGAATTCGATTCCGTTGGTCGCGGCCTGCACCGACTGGTAGCCGATCTTGCGGCAATAGCGGACGGCGTCGAGGAAATACGGGGAGAGCGTCGGCTCGCCGCCCGAGAATTGCACGGACAGCTGGCGGCGTGGCTTGATCGAGATCGCGTTGTCCAGCAGCGTCTTGATGTCTTCCCACGTCAATTCGTGGACGAAGCCGACTTGGTTGGCGTCCATGAAGCAGGGATCGCACATCATGTTGCAGCGGTTGGTGAGGTCGACGGTCAGAACGCTACCGCGGCCGTGCGTCACGGTCGAAGTCCCGTGGTCATGCAGTTTTTCGTCGTTGTGCGCGCGGATGTCGCGGCCCGGGAATACGTCTTCCAGGTGCTTGAAGAACGCCGGATCGTTGGACATCATGTCTTCGAAGTGTCCGTGGATGGGGCAATCCTTCACCATCAGGATCTTGCCGTCGCGCTCAATGATCTGCGCCTTGATCTCGCCGACCTTTTCGTTCTTCAGGATCTCGACCGGCAGCTTGCCGTCGACGATCTGGTTGCGGATCTCGGGGACGCACTTGGGGCACAGCGAATCGGTCTCGCGCGGCCAGCCGAGTTTCGGCTTTTCCTTCTCCCAACTCTTGAGCAGCGGCTTTTCGGACCACTTAGGGGTGAAGGAAGGGTTGGGGCTGATCGAGTTGACGGTGTCGTACACCATCCAGGCGGCATTGGCCGCCAGCGAAATGACTCTCTCAACGTGCTTGATCGGCTTGGTCAAAGTACGGGTCTCCTATATGGATGAATGCGAAGTTACAGTATAGGACGGGAGGCGGCGCGGGCCTATGGGAATGAAGCGAAGTGGGGGAAGTTGCATCGGACGGGGCTATGCGGGGGTTGAATGGCGCAGGTGGCGTGATGGCTAGAACCTTCTTTTATTGCAATGAGATAGCTTGTGGAAGTCACGCTGATGCTGGAGCTTTCCCGGTGCTCCTGGCGGTTCGTCCGCATCGTGGGTGGCAGTAAGGCGGAGCTTTGGCGCGCCAGCCAATCCTGAACGGAGTTACAATCGAGCCATGGCAGCCATTGCGGACATCGATTTGAGCGACCTGCTTCCGGCGACTTTCACGGCACCAGGGCTGACCGAAGCGGAATTCCTTTCTCTGTGTGAGAAGTTTCCCGACGCGACCCTGGAGTACACGCCGGAAGGAACCATCGTCATCATGCCTCCAACGAATCCCAGGAACAGCGCTCGTGTGGCGCGGGTGGTCTACCAACTGAGCGCCTGGGCTGAGGAACACGGAGGAGTTGTCATCGGACCCGACGGCGGATTTCGTCTACCCGGCGGTTCCCGCCGCTCGCCCGATGCGTCGTGGTTCGACGAGGCCCGCTACCGCGCAGCCGAGCGGCCGGACGTGGTCTTCCCGGCCTTTGCGCCGGAGTTTGTGATCGAAGTGCGGTCGCCCAACGATTCCCGGCGCACCTTGCGTGACAAGATGCGGGAATACATGGACAACGGCGTGCAACTCGGTTGGCTGATCGATCCGCTGGAGCGCAGCGTCGAAATCTACCGCGCGGGGCGGGAGCCAGAGTTGTTGAGCGATCCTGCGTCCGTGGCGGGCGAAGGACCCGTTGAGGGTTTTGTCCTCATGCTCGAACGCGTGTTTACTTCACGCTCTTGATCCACTTCGAAATGGGGCCGGTGACGCTGGTATCCGCGGTGTTGGGCGACATGACTTCTGAGATGTGGCTGTGGTCCTTGATCAGCGCGTATTGCGGGCAATGTTTGGCGGCGCACAATTGATCGCGCAAGGTCTCGGCGAAGTTGATGACGCCTTGCGGGTCGAGTTCGGCTGCGGACACGAAGAACTGGGCTTTGGACTTCTGCAAGCCCGCCAGGTTGCTGCGCGCGAGGATGGTGGCTTCGTCGAGCGGTGCAGCCTTGCCCTTGGCGTTGCCGCCACCACCTTTGGCTACCGCGTCCCCCTTGGGCGCTCCGCCTTTGGCCGCGACCGGCGCGGGCGGGGTTCCGTCAGGATTGTTGCAGGTGCCGAAGCCATTGGCGGCGGGCGGCACGACGGCGGGCTGAATGGGGAAGCCCGGAGACGACATGAACACCACGCCCTTCACGCCGGAGCCCTTAGGTCCTTGCAGCTCCGGATGCGCCATGTAAATCGCCACCGGCTGATTGCCCGCCGACTGCGACCAGATGAAGATGCGGTTCGGGTTGCCTTTGTACTTCTTGATGTTCTCTTGCACCCACTTGACCAGCAGCCCGACGTCCTTTCCGGGGTCATCCCAGTTCGCGCCGGCGTGGCGTTGCATCAGCACGCCGATCATGTCGTTCTTGGTGGCCCACAACATGACGTTGTCGTAGAAGACGTCGCCATTGGGTCCACCTTGCAGTTTGTTGCCCGCGCCGCCGGGGCTATAGAGCAGCACCGTCCGATTGCCGCCGCCTTTCTCCGCGCTGAACACGTCCGCCACATCCTGCGCATTCGGCCCGAACTTTTGGTCGCGCGCGATGGTCACGCCGGTGTAGGGCGGGTTGCCGTGCATCGGGCGGTAAACCTCCGCCGTCTGCGGCACGCACACGCCGCGTCCAATGTTGACCAGTTTCTTGGCAACGTCAGCGGGCACTTGCGCGAACGCCGCGCCGGTGAGGATCAATGAGAGGAACAGGGAAGTTTTCATGGAAGATCCAGCAGCCATCGAGTATAACGCATTGCCTGGCTGTTCTAGAATGGCAGGTAGGCAGGGATCACCGATGAGACTACTCTATGTGCCCGTATGGATCGCACTTGCACTGACGCCGCTAGCGGCGCATCACGCGTGGCCGGTGAATGAGCAGCGCCTGGTCACGGTGAAGGGCGCCGTTGTCGGCTTCGAGTGGGGCAACCCGCACCCGATGATCACGCTCACGGTGCAGACGGCGAACGGCGGCACGGAGAAGTGGCAGGTGGGCGGGCCGGCGCTCAATCGGATGCAGGCCAACGGCTGGTCTAAAACCACGGTAAAGCCCGGCGATGTGATCACCGGCATTGGCCATCAGTACACCAACGGCGAGAAGATCCTCAAGCTGGACCACGTTATGCTTCCGGATGGGAAGAAGATCCTGGTCTACGGCCGTTAGCTCTTTGCCAGCACGGTGCCGAATCCCTGTACGCGGGGACTGATGCCGAGCAGGCGCACTGCATTCATCAACGCGTGCGGAGTGCTGGAGACAACTGGCACTTTGCACTGGGTCTCGAGCGGGGTCAGCAGGTGGATGGTCTTGAGTCCTCCGCAGGAAACCAGCAGGGCGTCGGCTTGCGGCGCGGCGGCGAAGGCGGCGAGCGAGATGTCCATGACTTGCTGTTCTGTCACGCCGGTGGCGCGCAGCAGGTTCAGGCCCTTGATGGCGGCGACTTGGAAGCCGCTCTCTTTGAGGAAGCGTTCGAGCGTCGCGTTCACTTCGTCGGTGTAGGCGGTGGCGACGGCCACGCGTTTGGCTCCCGCGACTTTCAGGCCGTCGACGATGCCGGTGGACATGGACGTTGTCGGCAGCCCGGTGGCTTGCTGCACACGGTCGATCAGTTCCTGATTGAATGCGGCACCTTTATAGAAGGTGATGGAGGTGCCCATGATGGAGATGGCGGTGGCTCCGCGCTGCTTGAGCTTGAGGGCGGCGGGGACAAGGCGCGGGAGGGCTTCTTCGTAGCCTTCGATAGTCATGCCGCTGAACGCGAGCCCTTCAGCGAGGAAGGTGATGCCGCTGGGGTAGAGCAGCGTGGCCTCGGGCGGGACGGGGTTGTCGGCGGGCGGGAAAATCATCCCCAGCACGGGCTGCGCGGCAGGCAGTTTCGCGGCGAGTGAGGCGAGCGCGGCGGTTTGCAGGAATCGGCGGCGGGTGGAGGCCATGGAGTGATTATACGCCGGGTGGATCGCGCCCGCTTCCCGTGCGAACCCAGCAAAGGATTAGAACATTCTGATACAGTCTTGTTGTGCCGTAGAACACGACGAAATTGGCATTTGGTCAGAGGTAAAGCTCGCGATCATTAAGAAGTATGCTGCCGCTTATACAACGGTGATGGAAGCCCAGCGCCGTTCCAAGATCCCAGCCTGCGCTGGTTCTACATTGACGGCTACGCCGGATCTGGTCACCACCGGTCCAGGACGAGCGGGGACTTGATTGAGGGAAGCCCGCTAATCGCGCTAAACACCAGCCCTCCGTTTCACGAGTACCACTTCATAGACGCAGATACAGGGAGGCCGCGTAAAATCGAGGGTGTAAATTAGGGCCTTGACAGGCCAGCCGCTGCTGGCTCCAAGTGGAAGTATTCCAAGACTTTCACAGAAGGAGCAGGCAACGGCATGGCCAAAGACAGGATAGAGCGAGACGAGCTTGCAAGCAAGCTGATAATGACGGCGGAGGGTGCAGCGGACCCACTGCGGGCGATGGCAGAGTTGATGACGGACTTTCTGATGGAGGCCGAAGTAGCGGCCAGGATCGGAGCGGAGCCGCACGAGAGAAGCGAGGAGCGGGTAACGCATCGCAACGGGCACCGGGAGCGGCGGTGGGACACGCGACTGGGGACGCTGCAACTGCAAGTACCGAAGCTGCGCGAGGGCGGTTATGTGCCGAGCTTCATCGAACATCGCAAGCGCAGCGAGCAAGCGATCATCAGCGTGATTCAGGAAGCCGTGGTGAAGGGCGTTTCGACGCGCAAGATCGAAGCGGTGCTGGAAGAACTGGGGATCGCGGGGGTATCGGGGGGCCAGGTGAGCCAGTTATGCGCGGGGCTGGACGAGAAGGTGCGCAAGTTTCGCGAAGGACCGCTGGGCGAGATCCGCTAGGTGTGGGTGGATGCGTTGTACGAGAAAGTACGCGTGGATGACCGGGTGGAGTCGATGGCGGTGGTGATCGCCACGGGCGTGAATCTGGAAGGGCGGCGGGAAGTGTTGGGGCTGGGCGTGATTCCGACAGAGAGCGAAGAAGGCTGGGCGCAGTTTTTCAAGAGTCTGAAGGAACGCGGTCTGCGCGGGGTAAAGCTGGTGATCAGCGACGCGCATACGGGTCTGAAAGCAGCAGTGCGCAAGGTGCACTTCTATCGCAACGTGTCGGCCAATCCGATCGAACGATTAAATCTGGAGATCCGGCGGCGCACGCGAGTGGTCGGCATCTTCCCGCATGCGGGTTCGTGCCTGCGCCTGATCGGCATGCTGCTGGTGGAGAAAAACGAAGACTGGCTCACCGACGGCAAAGCATATCTCACCTTCGACGATTCACCCGCTGAGGAATCCGCAAAGATCTTATCGTTGGCGGTGAGCCAATGAGGAAGGAGGCATTCTTGAATGCGAGGGCGCTGCCCTCGCGCACCCGGGATTTATCGCTTTCGCGCCAGAATGGCGGCGGCGCGGGACGGCTTCCGCCGTCCACGCCATTCCGGCCCCTGAGTCGGCGCTCCGGTCGCTTCCCAGCGTTGCCGTACCCTCCGCTCAGGTAACCGCATCTTAACCCCGACCACTGGAGTCGGCAGCAAAGTTACACTCTTCTATTGACACAGGCCTCGCAACCCGATCAGCAAATTCCGCCAAGTCTTCAACTGCGCCTTTTGACCGAAGAATGAAGAGGAACGGGGTTACCGAATCTCTTTTGCGAAGTTGAACATAGAACCAATTCAAGAATGTCGATTTCCCTCGGCCGGGCCCAGCGAAAACGACTGCACACTGATTGCGCCTGAGAAGTTCCCATGCGTCCAGGTTTCCGTGTTTATCCGAAACCAGCTCCAGCGGCTGGTAAATATCTTCAATAGGGACCGGCTCGGCCATGCCCACGCATTGGACCCATCGCGCCTGTTCGTCTGCAAGCTGCAACCTGAGCTTGAGTCTGTCATTCCATTGCTGAGTAGTCGGGTCTTTTCCGAAGAGCGACCGTAATCGGTCTTCTAGATAGTAAAATGCCGTTCCAACATCAACACTAACGTCACCAGACTTGGTGAACCTATTATGGCGGAATGACGGGTCGGTTGCACTCCGAAATCGGAAGCCCCGTCTTAGGGGAGACTGGTCAGGAATTCACCTTGCAAAATGCTGACAAGTCGAAAGACCAGACTCTTACAGCTTAATTTCGACGTCAACGCCCATGCTGCGGGCGGTGCCGCGGACCTGCGCCATGACGGCGTCCAAATCGAAGCTATTGAGGTCGGGCATCTTGATCTTGGCGATCTCTTCCACCTGCTTCAGGCTAATCTTGCCAACGCGGTTTTTGTTCGGCTCGGCGGAACCCTTGGCGATGCCCACGGCGCGCTTGATGAGCACCGGCACCGGCGGGGTCTTGGTGATGAAGGTAAAGCTGCGATCCGAGAAGATCGTGATAACGACCGGGATGATCAGGCCTTCCTGGTCCTTCGCGGAGGTCTTGGCGTTAAAGGCCTTGCAGAACTCCATGATGTTCACGCCTTGCGGACCGAGGGCGGTGCCGACGGGAGGCGCGGGGGTGGCCTTGCCGGCCGGGATCTGGAGTTTTACGTTTGCGGTTATCTTCTTTGCCATGGAGTTACTGAGCCTTTTCTACTTGTAGGAAATCGAGTTCAACAGGGGTGGAGCGCCCGAAGATGGTGACCATCACGCGCAGCGTGTTGCGCTCGGGGTTGATCTCCTCCACCTTGCCGGTGAAATTATTGAACGGGCCATCGATGATACGCACGTTTTCGTTGCGTTCGAAGTGCAGCTTGGGGCGCGGCCGCTCGGCGGAAGACTGCTGGCGGTAGAGCACGGAGTTGACTTCGTCGGCGGTCAGCGGAACGGGCGAATTGCCGCCGCCCACAAATCCGGTGACCCGCGGGGTGGCCTTGACGGCGTGCCACAGTTCGTCATTCATCGCCATCTGCACCAGCACGTAGCCGGGGTACAGCATGCGCTTGCTGGTGACCTTTTTGCCATTGCGAAGCTCGACCACTTCTTCCGTAGGGATGAGGATCTGGCCGATTTCGTGATCGAAGCCGAACGCTTCGGCGCGCGTCTTGAGAGACTCGGCGACTTTGTTTTCGAAGCCCGAATACGTATGGATGATGAACCAGTTCATCGCCGGACCGGCGGGAACAGCGTCGGCGGGCGGCGCTTCGATCTGTTCGCCTTCGGATGCTAGAATCTCTTCGGACATGGTTTGTACCTACTTGGCAAACGCCGTGAACAGCTTCTCAATGCCATAACCGACAATCTGGTCCACAACCGCGAAATAGGCGGCAAACACGAAGACAGCCACGATGACGACGGTGGTCGTCGCGCGGACCTGTACCCAAGAAGGCCATGTGACCAAACGCATTTCGTCACGCAGTCCATCGACGTATTCGCGGACCTGAGCCGGGAACCCGGCAGCTTTATTAGTGACTGCTACTTCGCTCATGTTGCCTCAGTTTTTGACAAGAAGGATGGCAGGGGCGGAGGGATTCGAACCCCCACTCGCGGTTTTGGAGACCGCTGGTCTACCGTTAAACCTACACCCCTACAAACGGCTTGAAACTCTAGTGTAACCTAATCCCCACGCTTAAGAGCCGCAGGCGCTACTTGATCTCTTTGTGGGGGAAATGCTTGCGGCAGAACGGGCAGAATTTGGAGAACTCCAGCCGCTCCGTCGTGGTCTTCTTGTTCTTCATCGTGGTGTAGTTCTTGCGTTTGCATTCACCACACTGAAGCGTAATTTGTTCTCTTGCCATATTTGAAACCTCTATTTTGCAGCCCCAGGCTTACGCCGCGGAGCTATGCAATAATCTCTGACACGGTGCCCGAACCAACCGTACGGCCGCCCTCGCGAATCGCGAAGCGCAAGCCCTTATCCATCGCGATCGGCGTGATCAGCTCCACTTCCAGCTGCACACTATCGCCCGGCATCACCATCTCCATGCCTTCCGGCAACTGAGCCACGCCCGT
>CANFEY010000057.1 GCA_947446025.1 Bryobacterales bacterium | reverse complement strand
TCCTACAGGTTGTCAGCGTCACCATTTTCGAGCGGACGCCCATTCTACAGGCCCTTCAGCTACAACATACCGGAGAAAAATCAGACCCATTTTTCAACCAGCTGAATCTGTTCGACTTATAGCCGGACACTACTGTTCTTCACCATAATGCAGCAGCATCACGCGGGCTTCGGTCTTATCCAAGGTTTCCAGAATGAAGCGCCAGTTGCTCTGGCGGGCCTGCTCCGTCTCAAACGCTTCATGGATGTCGATGCTGAGTGTATCGGGCAGTTCGGTGGATTGCGACTTGGCGATCCACACCGGTTCGGTCCCGCGGCGCTGCACCGCCGTGAAGCAGCAGTTGCGCGCGATCACGTAGAGCCAGGTGGAAAAGCGGCACTCCCCCCGGTACTTGTCCAGGTTGCGGTAGGCGCGCAGTAGGATTTCTTGGGCCAAGTCCGCCGCGGTCTCGCGGTCATGCGTGAAGCGGCAGCACCAGCGGGTGATGCGGGATTGATGGCGGCGGAACAATTCGTCAGCGGCGTCTTCGCGGGTGCGCGGTCCCCAGCCTTCGCGATAGGCAGTGATCAACGCCTCGTCGGGCAGGCTGCGCCACGAGTCTTGGTCGAAAGCCAATCCGGATTCAAAGACTGCGTGGGCTGCCATGACGGTTCAGAATACGCCGAAAGGTACACGGAGGTGGTTACGAAGTTGTAAAAAAGTTGTAAATTCGCGCGCCCGAGTGTTCCGTGTGCTACGTTCGGTGCATGGCCGTTGCGGCACCCGCGGAACGCAAATCCAACCACCGGCGCGTATTTCAGGCTGCAGCCACGGTGGGCGTGCTTACCTCGCTCACCAAAATTGCCGCGGCCGTGAAAGTGGCGGTCACGGCCCGCTATTTCGGGGCGGGCGACGAACTGGACGCCTTTCTTATCGCCTTTCTTTTGCCTGGATTTTTTGTGGACACCGTGGCCGGGACCTTCACGCCCAGCCTGGTGCCGGAACTGATCCGCGCGCGCGAAGCCGGAACCGAACACCGCGTGGCCTCCACCGCCCTCGCCATGGTGCTGGGCGCGATGCTGCCGTTGACGCTGGTCCTGATGGTGGCGGCGCGCTGGCTGGTGCCGCTGCTGGGGTCGAGTTTCCCCCCGGGCAAAGTGGACCTGACGGTGGTGCTGCTGCTGAGCATGATCGCGTGGCTGCCTCTGGGAGCCTGTTCGGCCACCTGGCGCGCGGTGCTGAACGCGCATGGGCGCGTGGCGCTGGCCGCGGTGGTGCAGATGGGCGCTCCACTGCTGGCCATGGCGTTCCTCTTCCTGGGCGGCGCGCGCTGGGGCGTGTACGTGTTGTGCGCCGCGGTGCTGGCCGGGTCGGCGCTGGAGTTCGCGGTGCTGGGCTTCGCCGTGCGCCGCTTAGGCTATCCGCTGCCGCCGCGGTGGCACGGCTGGAGCGGGGAAGCGCTAGCAGTGCGCGGGCAGTACCTGCCGCTGCTCGGCGGGACGCTGATTGTTTCGGGCTGCGGCTTGGTGGACCAGGCAGTGGCGGGCTCGCTGGGCACGGGCAGTGTTTCCGCGCTGTCGTATGCCAGCAAGTTCGCGGCAGTTCTGATCGCGATCGGCGGCACGGGGATGGCCACGGCGGTGCTGCCGGAATTTTCGCGGCTGGTCACGCTGGGCCGCTGGACCGATCTGCGGCGCGCCCTGCGCATGCACGTGGGCGTGGCCCTGGCGGTGATGGTGCCGCTGACACTTGCGTTCATCGTTTGGTCAGGCTGGGTGGTGCGGGTCACGTTTCAGCGCGGCGAATTCGGCCCGGCGGAGGCGCTGCTGGTCACCGGCATTCAGCGCTATTCGCTACTGCTGGTCCCGTTCGCCGTGGTGCTCTTCATCGCGCAGAGGCTGGCCACGGCAATGTCGGCGACAGGGCTGATCCTACGGGCCGGCGTGGTGGCCATGGTGGTAAACATCGCGGGAGATTTTCTGCTGCCTCGCTGGCTAGGAGTGAGCGGAGTGGCGCTGGCCAGCTTCATTGGACATGCGGTGTACCTAGCGGTGCTACTGTCCCTGCTACACGCAAAAGAACCCCGCCTGTTCCGCCGGTAGGGCAGGCGTTTCCGCCTGCCATCTTGAGTCAAAGTGTGCCCCAGCGGCACGCATGTGCCCCCCATGCAGAGCCCCCCAGCCCGGAATCAATCACTTGCGGATGGCGCGCGGCGTGCATGGGTAAAGGCATGCGACGCGCCCAGCCTCTCTCTTCATGGTTGATCTCCTCCTGCCTCCATGTCAGTGCTCTGGGGGTGTTGCTCTTTGCGGCGGCGGCAGTCGGCCCCCCTCCTCCCCTGGCGCCGCACGTCACCACGATCCCCCTGCGGCCGCGCCTCGAAGCTCCCCGGGTGCGGCCGCAGGAGAGCGGTGGCGGCCAATCCATGCCGGAGCCCGCCAGCAAAGGCGCGCCGCCCAAGCGCGAGCGCCGCATGTTCCAACTGCCCATGGTCGCGGTGAACAACGCTCCCAAGCTGGTGCTGGCCGTGAGTATTTCCGACGCGCCGGAGTTCGACGCTGGCCCCATCGGCGACCCATCGGGCTTGCTCGGAGTGCCCGGCGGTGGCCAAGGTTGTTGCGTGGGCCTGGGCAACGGTTTCGCGGATGGCATCGGAGATGGGAACAGTTCTGGCTATTCCGGCCTCCAAGTAGCGCAGCAGAAGCTGACGCGCACCCCGCAAATTATCTATCAAGTAGAGCCCCAGTATTCCGAGCCCGCGCGCCGCGCTCACATCCAGGGCTACGTGCGCCTGCGCATCGAGGTCGGCTTGGACGGACGCCCCACCAACATCCGCGTCGTGCAGCCGATGGGAATGGGCCTGGATGAAAATGCCATCGAAGCCGTGAAACGCTGGCGCTTCCGTCCGGCTCTAATAGGAGACAAGCCCGTGGTCGCCCCCGCGCTGGTGGAGGTCGGCTTCCATTTGCTCTAAAATCAAACTACGATGCCCAAAACATTTCTTGGTCTTTTGTTCTTGACCGCCGCAGCCTACGCGCAGCCCCTAGGAATCGGATTGAAGCTAGGCGTCCCCGCCACCGACGCCTTCAAGGTGATCCAAGCCCAGTCCATCGCCGACGCCCAAAACCTGGTCTGGGGTCCCTACCTCGAACTGCACCTTCCCGGCGGTAACTCGGTCGAGATCGACGCCCTGCGCCGCAAATACGACTTCCGCGCCGCCGGCACGAGCAATTCGTGGGAGTTCCCCGTCGTCCTCAAACACCGCATCGGCGAAGGCATGGTCCGTCCATACTTCGAAGGCGGAGCCGCCTTCAGCCGTCTCTCCGACATCAGCCTAGCCACGCTCAAGCACCGCCAAAACTACGGCCTCGTCGTGGGCGGCGGCGTCGAAATCAAGTTCCTGTTCTTGAAACTATCGCCCGAGGTCCGCTACACCTCCTGGGCCGTGCGCAACTTCGATGGCGGCTTGCAGTCCAACCGCAACCAGATCGCGGTACTGATGGGCTTCGGCTTCTGAAGTGGGGCAGGTTCCCGACCTGCCGACTACCGTCAGCTCAACATCCCCAATGGACCGCCGCCACCCGCAGGACGCGCAGGTTTCACCTCCGCCGACTCCGGCACATTGTCGCCTTCGCCCGGAGCCAGAAATAGATTCTTCTCCAGCCCATGCTGGCGCGTGTACAGATCCCAATAGCGCCCATTGAGCGCGTACAGCGAATCATGCGTCCCGCGCTCCACGATCTGACCGTCTTCCACCACCAGAATCTGATCCGCCCGCCGAATGGTGGACAGCCGATGCGCAATCACAAACGTCGTGCGGCCCTTCATCAGGTACTTCAGGCCCTCTTGAATCAGCGCCTCCGACTCCGAGTCCAAGCTCGACGTCGCTTCATCCAAGATCAGAATTCGCGGGTCCGCCAGAATCGCCCGCGCGATGGATACGCGCTGCCGTTGCCCGCCGGAAAGTTTCACGCCGCGCTCGCCCACGATGGTGTCGTACTTCTCGTCGAAACGCTCCGCGAATTCGTCCACACGCGCGATGCGGCAGGCCTCGCGAATCTGCTCCTTCGTCGCGTTGGGCCGCGCGAAAGCGATGTTGTCGTCGATGCTGCCGTCAAACAGGAACGTATCCTGCAACACCACGCCGAGCTGCGTCCGGAACGTGTCCAGCCGGACCTTGGAAAGATCCACTCCATCGACGGTGACCGTTCCCCCATTAGGAATGTGGAACGCGGAGATCAGACTGATGATGGTGGACTTGCCCGATCCAGACGACCCGACCAGCGCCGTAACCGTGCCCGGGTCCGCGCGGAACCCGACGCCCTTCAGCACCGGCTTGCCCTCTTCGTAGCTGAAGTCGACATCTTTGAATTCCACCGTGCCCTGGATAGGCCCGATGGCGATGGTGCGATTGGGCTCGGCGTTCTCACGGCGTTCACCCAGCACTTCGCGCGTCCGGTCCAGGCCAGCGAAGGCTTCGGTAAGCTGCGTTCCGATGCCGACCACTTGGAACACCGGCGCGATGAGGAACGCGAGGAAGGTCGTGAACATCACGAAGTCGCCCAGCGAAAGCGTCCCCGAAAAAATCTGCCGCACGCCCACGAACATCACCCCGGCGCTGACCAGCCCCATCAGCACGGTGGAAGACAGCGACATCAGCGACATCATCGTGAGCGACTTGAAGACATTTTCCAGCAAGCGGAGCGCGCCTTTCGAAAAGACCTCAGCCTCCCGCTCCTCGGCATGGTAGCCCTTGACAACGCGCACGCCACCGAGCGATTCAGTCAAACGGCCCGTGACTTCCGCGTTGATTTTCCCACGTTCCCGGAAGACCGGGCGGATGCTGACGAAGGCCTTGCTCAGCAAGACTCCGAACACGCCGACAGCGCCTGCCGTGACCAATGTCATCACCGGGCTGATGGAAAGCAGGATAAACAGCGAGATTACCGCTGTCATGAGCCCACCCACAAGCTCCACTAAGCCTGTCCCGATCAGGTTTCGCACGCCTTCCACGTCGGTCATGATGCGCGAAACCAGCGTGCCGCTCTTATTCGCGTCGTAGTAAGCAACGGGCAGCAGCCCGATGTGCCGCTGTACTTTTTGGCGCAGTTCGGCGATCAGGCTTTGACCTGCTTTCGAAAGCAGTTGCGTGAGCGCGAATGAGGTTGCGCCTTGCACCAGGGTCGCGCCGAGAATGGCCAGCACCAAGTAGGTGAGGAGTCCGACTTGATTCTGCCCAATCACGTCGTCAATGAGGTACTTCGTCGAAAGCGGCAACACCAGCCCGCTGAGCTTGTTGAGGACCATCAGCAGGAACCCCAGCGCGATGATGTTCCGCCGCGGCCGGATCATCTCCCGCAGCTCCGGCCACACGTTCTTCATCTGCTGCACCGGCGACTTCGCCGCCTTCGACGCCTCCGGCCCCATGCCCCCGCGCCGCCCGCCGTGACCCATCCCCGGAACTCCTATGGCTCTTGAACCCATCTCTTCAGTGTACGATCATCCTTATGGCTACTCTCCGCGCCGGCACTTCAGGATTCGCGTATCCCACATGGAAACCGGACTTCTATCCCGCGAAACTCCCCGCGAAAAAGTTCCTGGAGCATTACGCCACGCGCCTGAACGCCGTCGAAATCAACTACACCTTCCGCCAGCTGCCCAAAAGCACCACGCTGGAGAATTGGATTGCCGCGACGCCCGAAGGATTCACATTTGTTTGCAAAGCGCACCAGCGCATCACCCACATCCAGCGCTTGAAGCCATCCGAATTCACAGACCTCTTCTTCCGCGCCATCGATCCCCTGCGCGCGACGCGCCGCCTGGGACCCGCGCTCTTTCAACTGCCCCCCAACATGAAGGCCGACGTGGCTCTGCTGGCCGCGTTCCTGGCTAAGCTCCCCACCGATATCCGCTGCGCCTTCGAGTTCCGCAATAAGACCTGGCTCGCCGACGAAGTCTACCGCCTGCTCGAACAACACAACGTCGCGCTGTGCCTAGCCGAGTCGGAAAAATTCGAGGTCCCCGAGGTTGTCACCGCCGATTTCGTCTACGTCCGCCTGCGCAAGGAAGACTACTCCCCCGAAGAACGCGCCGAAATCCGCGAACGCGTGCAGCGCCAACTGGCCGAAGGCCGCGACGTCTACTGCTTCTTCAAGCATGAAGACACCCCCGCCGGGGCCGGTTACGCGGAAGACCTATTGAAAGGCGTAGTCGAGCCGTTTGGCTTATAATGAAAACTGGCAAAATGAGCACTCCTCACCTTGTACGTAGCGGCGTTTCGATTGACGCGGCCATTCCTAGCGAATGTGAAGAGATCCTGACCCCGGAAGCCTTGGCGCTCGTCCTGGAGCTGCACAAGCGCTTCGACCCGCGTCGGCGTCAATTGCTTGAGGCCCGCGTCGAACGGCAGCGCGCCATCGACGGCGGCAAGTTGCCCGACTTCCTGCCCGAAACCGCGGAGATCCGCGCCAGCAACTACAAAGTCGCTCCCATCCCCGCCGACCTCACGGACCGCCGCGTCGAAATCACCGGCCCCGTTGAACGCAAAATGGTGATCAACGCGCTGAACTCCGGCGCAAACATGTTCATGGCCGATTTCGAGGATTCGAACGCGCCCACTTGGTCCAACAACATACTGGGTCAGGTGAACATGCGCGACGCGGTGCGTGAGACTATCACTTTCGCGAGTCCCGAAGGCAAGCAGTACAAGCTGAATCCGAAACACGCCGTGTTGCTGGTCCGCCCGCGCGGCTGGCACTTGGTGGAAAAGCACGTGACCATCGGCGGCGAGGTCGTCTCCGGCTCCTTCTTCGATTTCGCGCTCTACTTCTTCCACAATGCGAAGACGCTGATGGAGAAGGGCTCGGCACCGTACTTCTATCTGCCCAAGATGCAGAGCCATCTGGAAGCCCGCCTCTGGAACGACGTGTTCGTCTACGCGCAGCAGCATTGCGGCGTGCCGAACGAGACCATCCGCGCTACGGTCCTCATCGAAACCATTCTGGGCGCGTTTGAGATGGATGAGATCCTGTGGGAACTGCGCGATCACTCGGCGGGCCTCAACTGCGGGCGCTGGGACTACATTTTCAGCTTCATCAAAGTGCTGCGCAATCACCCCGCGTTCGTGCTGCCGGACCGCTCCACCGTCACCATGGACAAGCACTTCCTCAAGAGCTACGTGGACCTGCTGATTCAGACCTGCCACAAGCGCGGTATTCACGCCATGGGCGGCATGGCCGCACAGATTCCGATTAAGAACGATCCAGCGGCGAACGAAGCGGCGCTCGACAAAGTCCGCGCCGATAAGTTGCGCGAAGTGAAGGCCGGACACGATGGCACCTGGGTGGCGCATCCCGGCTTGGTCAGCATCGCCAAGGACATCTTCGACGCCCACATGCCCACGCCCAATCAGATCCACGTAACGCGCGACGAAGTCCGCGTGCAAGCATCGGACTTGCTGAAAGTTCCCGAGGGCGCGATCACCGAAGCTGGCCTCAAGATGAACGTCGACGTCGGCATTCAATACCTGGAATCCTGGCTGCGCGGCAACGGCTGCGTGCCCATCTACAACCTGATGGAAGATGCCGCCACCGCCGAAATTTCCCGTACCCAAGTCTGGCAGTGGATGCACAACGGCTGCCAGCTGAGCGACGGCCGCAAGATCACCGGCGCGATGATCCGCGACGTGATCAAGGAGCAGCTCGAAAAGATTCGCGGCCACGTCGGCGATGCGCGCTACGACGCCGGCAAGTATCCCCAAGCCGCCGTGCTGTTCGAACAGATGATGGTTAGCCCCGAGTGCAAGGACTTCTTGACCACTGAGGCTTACCGGTACATCTAAAGTGTCCCCCGAACTTCTGGCGGAGTTTCGCACGGTGGTGGGTGAGCGCGGACTCATCTGGTCCCCCGAAGAGCTGAAGACCTATGAGTGCGACGGCCTCACCAACTTTCGCGTGATGCCGCTGGCCGTGCTGCTGCCCACTTCCACCGAACAGGTGCAAGGCGTCGTGCGCATCTGCCATCGCGAGCGCATCCCCTTCGTCGCGCGGGGCTCAGGCACGGGCCTAAGCGGCGGCGCGCTGCCAGTGGCGAACGGTGTGGTCATCAGCCTCGCGCGCATGAAGCGCATTCTTGAAGTTGATCTGCCCAACGCGCGCGTAGTCGTCGAACCCGGTGTCATCAATCTGGAAGTAACAGGCCGCGTCTCGCCCTCGAACTACTTCTATGCGCCGGACCCGTCGTCGCAATCCGTCTGCAGCATCGGCGGCAACGTGGCGGAAAATTCCGGCGGCGCGCATTGTCTCAAGTACGGCTTCACCACCACTCACGTGCTTGGACTCGAAGTGGTCCTGCCCGATGGCAGCGTCGTGAACCTTGGGGGCAACACACTCGACGCCCCTGGCTACGATCTCGCCGGAGTGTTCGTCGGAGCCGAAGGCACACTCGGCATCGCCACCAAGGTGATCCTGCGCATCGTCAAGCGTCCCGAACTCATCCAGACCTTGCTAGCCGCATTCAACACCGCCAACGAAGCAGGCTCCGCCGTTAGCGGCATCATCGCGGCCGGCATCGTGCCTGCGGCCATCGAAATGATGGACACGCTCTCCATCCAAGCCGCCGAGGCCGCGGTCCACGCGAACTATCCCGCTTGCGGCGGACTGCTGCTAGTCGAACTCGACGGCCCCACCGCTGAAGTCGAAGCCCTCATGGCGCAAGTGGACGCCATCTGCCGCGCTCACGGAGCCTCCGAAATCCGCGTCGCGCAATCCGAAGCCGAGCGAGCGCTGGTCTGGAAGGGCCGCAAAGCCGCCTTCGCCGCTATGGGCCGCATCTCGCCCAACTACATCGTGCAAGACGGCGTGATTCCGCGCACTGCGCTCCCCGCCGTGCTCGACGAGATCGACCGCATGAGCCGCGAGACTGGCCTCCGCGTGGCCAACGTCTTCCACGCGGGCGACGGCAATCTGCACCCGCTGGTGCTCTACGATCGTCGCATTGCAGGCCAGGAACACGCGGCCGAGAAATTCGCGGAAGACATTCTGCAGCTCTGCATCGACAAGGGCGGCTCCATCACCGGTGAACACGGCGTCGGCGAAGAGAAGAAGCACATGATGCCGAAGATGTTCGCCGAGCCGGACCTTGAAACCATGCAACGCGTGCGCTGCGCGTTTGACCCCCTGCATCTTTCGAACCCGACAAAAGTGTTCCCGCGCCCGCGCATGTGCGGCGAACAGCCCGGCGAATACAAAGCGCATCCCTTGGAAACGTCCGGCGTGGCGGAGCGGTTTTGAGCGAAATCATCCAGCCGAACAGCCCCACTGAGCTAGCAGCAGCGCTGGCCGAAGCAAACCGTGCGCAGCGGCTTGTGGCTCCGCGCGGCGGCGGCACCAAGATCGATTGGGGCAACCCAGGCGCGCGCCCCGACATCGTACTCTCCACCGCGAAGCTGAATCGCGTCATCGAGCACGCCTGGGCCGACATGACCGCCACTGTCGAAGCCGGATGCACCGTCGCCGAGCTACAGCGGACGCTCGCGCAACACCGCCAACGTCTCGCCATCGATCCACTGTGGCCGGACCGCGCCACCATCGGGGGCATCCTTGCGACCAACGACAGTGGTGCTCTCCGCCTACGTTACGGCAGCCTGCGCGACCTGATCATCGGCATTACCGTGGCCCTGCCTGACGGCACGATAGCGATGAGCGGCGGCAAGGTCGTCAAGAACGTCGCGGGCTACGACCTGCCAAAACTCATGACAGGTGCGCTGGGAACGCTAGGCGTCATCACACAAGCCATCTTCCGCCTACATCCACTACCCGCTCACTCACAGACGCTCACCGCCAAGATGTCTACGATGGAAGCGGCACAAATGTTGATGCTCGCGATTCAAGATTCGCAACTCGCCCACAGCGCGCTGCAGTTCCGGACCAGCACACTTGACGTGGACATCCTCTTTGAAGGCACTGAGGCCGGCATAGCCGCCCAGCGAAAGTTCGTCTGCACGCTCGCGCCCTTCACCGAATCCACTCCAGAAGTTTGGTCCGCCCGCGAACGCTTGTGGCCCGCCGAAGCAGTCGTAAAATTCAGCGTGCTGCCCTCCGAAATCGCTAGCGTGCCCTTCACCGATGCTGTCATCCAGGCCACCGGCATCGGCTACACGAAACTCGACCACGCCCGCCGCGATCTCGACACCGTGACCATCCTCACTCCCTCCAAACTTGACGCGTGGCCCGCCGCAGGCGATACACTCGCACTCATGCGCGCCGTCAAACACCAATTCGACCCCAACGCAATTCTCAACCGGGGCCGCTACGTGGGAGGCATCTGATGCCCGCATTCGATCAACACCACGCCCCCGCACCGGACCTCATCAATCAGTGCGTCCACTGCGGCTTCTGCCTGCCCGCGTGTCCCACCTACGCGCTGTGGGGCGAAGAAATGGATTCGCCGCGCGGCCGCATCTACCTCATCAAGATGGCCAGCGAAGGCACCACGGAGATGACGCCGAAGTGGGTGCAGCACTTCGATACCTGCCTGGGCTGCATGTCCTGCATGACCGCGTGCCCCTCCGGCGTTGACTACGGCAAACTCATCGAAGCCACGCGCGCGCAAATCGAACGCCGCCACCCGCGTACCTTCGGCGAACGCCTGCACCGGCAGATGATCTTCAGCCTCTTCCCGCACGTCGGCCGATTGCGCGTGATGCGGCCTCTGCTTAAGTTCTACCAGCGCTCCGGCCTGCGAAGCATCGTCTCGAAGCTGCTCACCGGTCGCCTCGCAGTAATGGAAAAACTGCTGCCGACGCTCGGCCCGCACACGGAAATCCCCGCTGTCACCGCGGCGCAAGGCACGCAGCGTAAACGCGTCGGTCTGCAACTTGGCTGCGTGCAGCGCGAGTTCCTCTCCGAAATCAATGCCGCGACGGTCCGCGTGCTGGCCGCCGAAGGCTGTGAAGTAATCGCCCCGAAGTCGCAAGGCTGCTGCGGAGCTTTGCAGATCCACGCCGGCGAAGAAGCCCCCGCGCTAGCTCACGCCCGCGGCATGATCGACGAATTTGAGCGCGCCAACGTCGACGTCATCATCACCAACGCCGGCGGCTGCGGCAGCAACGTCCGCGAATACGGCCACCAACTCCGCGACGATCCACAATACGCCGAGCGCGCCAAACGCTTCTCCGCCAAATGCCGCGACGTCTCCGAATTTCTAGCCGAACTCGGCCCGCAGGCCAAACGCCACCCGGTCAACGCACGCGTCGCCTATCATGACTCCTGCCACTTACAGCACGCCCAGAAAGTGCGCACACAACCCCGAGCGCTGCTGGCCGCCATCCCCAACGCCCAGATCCTGGACATCCCCGAAGCCGCCCTCTGCTGCGGCTCCGCCGGTATCTACAACATGGTCCAGCCGGAAACAGCCCAGACTCTCGCCGACCGCAAAGCAGATTGGATCGCCCCCCTGAAAGCCGATATCGTAGCCACCGGAAATCCCGGCTGCCTCTTACAACTACAGTCCGCATTGCAGCGCAAGGGCGAACCAACGCGCGTGCTCCACACCATCCAAGTCATCGACGCCTCAATCCGTGGTGAACAACCGTAGTACTGCAACAACTCCCCCGTCTGCCGCATCATAGTGGTATGCGCATACGCTGTCTTGCCCTTTTTCTCGCGCTCCAAACCACCTGGGCGCAAGCCCCAACCGTCCAGTCCACGGACCTCATCAACCTGCGCAACCTTGCGCTCAGCTCCGACGGCAGTGAAGTCGTCTACGCCGCCGCGCTGGACCGGTCCGGGCGGCCCAGCGGCGTTAGGAACCTCTACAGCACCGTCCTCGGAGCCAACCCTGTAACCACGCCCTTGACCGACTATCAAGGCGACGATCCTCTCTACGGCGTCATGGCGCTGGATTTCTCCACAACCGGACGCCTGGTCTACACCCTGCTCTCTAACTTCCTCACGCAAGAGGAACAGATCCGCGTCATCGACGGCGGCGGGGACCGCGTGATCGCGACCGACAAAGAGAGCTGCGTCCGCATCGCCTGCGTCAA
Source organism: Bryobacterales bacterium (assembly GCA_947446025.1). Classification (GTDB taxonomy): domain Bacteria; phylum Acidobacteriota; class Terriglobia; order Bryobacterales; family Bryobacteraceae; genus Palsa-187. Next base: position 14,148 of record CANFEY010000057.1, on the reverse strand, counting down.
CTGCTACTCGCTATGCGTCCGCAACGTACACATCTCCGCGGATGGGCAAACCGTGCTCTACGCAGCGGCGCGCGACAATCCGTTCTACACCGTCACCGTCAGCGGCAGCGTCCGGCGCAAGATCGACACCGTTTACCAAGGATCGCTTGCGCCCTCTGGTCAACGCGTGATCAGTCAGGCCGGGAAAGTTGTCTTCACGTCCGCCGCCCCCTTCGGACCCACCTTCGCCCCCGCCGCCACCGACGTCTACACCATGAATCTGGACGGCACCGCGATTCAGCCCGCAACGCGCCTCAGCCCGGTAACGTCCCACGCTTCGGATGCGACCATCGCAAACAACGGCAGTTGGATCGCCTTCACGCGCACCGACGGGCAGAGTTCGCAGATATGGATTGTCCGTCCCGATGGTACCGCCCTCCGCCGACTCTCCGACGGCAGCGCCAACGCCACCAGCCCGTCCATCTCCAGTGACGGCGGCAGCGTTTCTTTCATTCAGCAAGGTCAAGTCAAGCTGGTAAGCACCCTGGCCGATCCTCTCGCCCTGCCCTTTGCCGCCGAGCTCACCAGGTTCTCCGTATCCGCCGCGCAAAGCGCCATCCTCACTGCCGACGGACGCCGCGTCGGATTCTTGCTGGGCCCCCCCGGCGGGTTGCCTGCGTCCATCTACACAGCTCCCGTGAGCGCTGGCAACCGCTTCGAACAGCTCACTCAAGTCTACGCGCCGCGCGTCCTATTCACGCCCGGTGTCGTCAGCGCAGGCGGCACAGCGCCGCCCTCCGTCGGCTCACTAATGACCGCCTATGGAGCCAACCTCAGCCCGGAGGAATTCTCCACTGCCGCCTCGCTGCCGCTGCCAACCAAGCTCGGTGGCGTCGAACTGCTCGCAAGCCTGGACCCGATGCCGCTGCATGCAGTCACCCCCTGGCAGATCAACGCGCAGCTGGCCGGATCCCGAATCCCCGGCACCGTGTCGTTCCGCGTGCGCGATGCCCGCGGCGACACCAGCGGTGAGGCACGCAAGTTGGTAGTGGCGTCCGCGCCGGAGGCCATTCCCATGCCGTCCGTCAGTCAAGCCGGCTTCCTTCTTGCGGCCGCTGTCTTCCCCGGCACGCAAGTTGTGGCCAACGCGGCCCGCCCCGCCGCGGCAGGCGACACGCTGGAAATCTACGCACTCGGCCTCGGCGAAACCATCCCCGTCGTCGAAGTGGGTGCCGCGTCTCCTTCTCCACCCGCGCGCGCGAAAGTCACACCTCGCCTTCAAATCGGCGGCCGCGATGCCGACATCTCCTTCGCCGGCCTCGTCCCCGGCTTAGCCGGCGTCTACCAGGTCAACGCCAAGGTGCCCGCCGGTTTGTCCCCCGGCTACCAGCCCCTCCGCTGGATCGCAACCGACGGCACAGCCTCCGGCACGTCCGGCATCTTTGTGCGCTAGACTGAACCGATGCGCCTTCTGTTGCCGCTGCTGTTCGCCGCCAGTTCCCTGCTTGCGCACACCGTTCAGGGGCGCGACGCGGACTTCCTGAAACACGCCACCGGCATCCACGCCGGACCCTTCCTTTACCTGGGCGCGAAACATATGGTCACTGGCTACGACCACTTGCTCTTCCTCTTCGGCGTCATCTTCTTTCTCTACCGCATGCGCGACGTCGCCATCTACGTCACCTGCTTCGCCGTCGGACACAGCATCACGCTGCTGACCGGCGTGCTCAGCGGCATCCACGTCAACCCCTACATCGTCGACGCGCTCATCGGCCTCTCCGTCGTCTACAAAGCCTTCGACAATCTCGACGGCTTCAAAACACTGCTCGGCTTCCAGCCCAATACGAAACTCGCCGTGCTGGTGTTCGGCTTGATCCACGGCTTCGGTCTCGCCACCAAGCTACAAGACTTCAATCTCTCCCCCGACGGCCTGGTGCCCAACATGATCTCCTTCAACGTCGGCGTGGAGCTAGGTCAACTAGTCGCGCTCAGCCTCATCCTGCTGGTGATGACGCAGTGGCGCCGCACCAGCAGGTTCCTGCGCCATGCCTCGCTGGTCAACGTGTTGCTGATGACCGCCGGCTTCGTTCTCATCGGATACCAACTAGCAGGCTACGCCTGGGGAGATGCTGCATGACACCGACTATGCCCAACCAAGGCGGCCTGCTCAAGCGCCTCCTGATCGCCGCCGCCGCCGGCGCTCTCATCGTCGTGTGCGTCGTCATGCCCGCCGAATACCGCCAGGACCCCACCGGCTTCGGCCGCCTAACTGGCCTGCTGGACCTCACCACCCCCATCGTCGCCACTCCCGACCTCACCATCGACCCCGCATCGCTGGCCCCCGAACCCAAGCCCGCCGATGCATCCATCTCACGCCTCTTCGATGCGCCCTTCAAGACCGACACCATCCAGATCCCCCTCGGCCCCGATGGCGAACTCGAATACAAAGCCGTCATGAAGACAGGCCAGTCCATGGTCTATAGCTGGTCCGTCAACAAAGGCTCGGTCTACTACGACTTCCACGGCGAGCCCGCCGACCCCACAAAATCCCAGCGCTACCTTGAGGTTCAGGAAACCAAGTCCGCTAGCGGAGCCTTCACCGCCCCCTTCGACGGCAAACACGGCTGGTTCTGGCTCAACCTCACCAGCGACAACATCGTAGTCACATTGAAGCTCAGCGGCTACTACGAATCCCACGACTACGTGAAGTAGCTGGAGGGCGGACCTCCGGTCCGCAGCGAGCTTCCAGCTCGCCTCAGTGCTAACATCAGACCATAGTGTCCTACCTAGGATCGTTTTCCCTCTCGCCGGAGCAACGCTCGGCCTATCAACAAACTCTGGAAGACTGGACCAGAGCAGAAAAAGTCCGCCGCCTGTGGGACCGCGACGCGTCCCTCTGGACCAACGGCCCCGAAGCGCAATGGCTCGGCTGGCTCAACATCGTCACCGCGCAAGCCGCCGATGCCGTCCGCTTCTCCACCTTCGCCGCCGAAGTCAAAGCTCGAGCTTTCTCCAACGTCGTGCTGCTCGGCATGGGCGGCTCCAGCCTCTGCCCCGAAGTGCTGGCCCGCTCCTTCGGCAGCATCCCCGGCTTCCCGCCCCTATGTGTGCTCGATTCCACAGACCCCGCGCAGGTGCGATCCATCGAAGCCCGCGTCGACCTCGCCAACACCCTCTTCATCGTGGCCAGCAAGTCCGGCTCCACGCTCGAACCCAACATCTTCAAGCAGCACTTCTTTGAGAAGGCCGCCCGCGACGGCAGCCGCTTCGTCGCCATCACTGACCCCGGCTCCAAGATGGAGCAGGTCGCGCGCGACGACAACTTCTGGCGCACCTTCCACGGACTGCCGACCATCGGAGGCCGCTACTCCGCCCTTTCCGACTTCGGCATGATCCCTGCCGCCGCCATGGGCATCGATACGTCCCGCTTCCTGAACACAGCCGCGAAAATGGTGGACGCCTGTTCGCCCTGGCAGGCCCCCGATCAGAATCCAGGTCTGCAGCTCGGCGTGTTCCTCGGAACCCTGGCCCGCGTGGGCCGCGACAAACTCACCATCGTGTGCTCGCCCGGCATCCACGATCTGGGCGCGTGGATGGAACAGCTCATCGCCGAATCCACCGGCAAGGAAGGCAAAGGGATCATTCCCGTCGACCGCGAGCCCCTGACAGCCCCCGCCCACTACGGCCAGGACCGCGTCTTCGCCTACTTGCGCCTGGACAACGCGCCGGACCGCAAACAGGACGCAGCCATCGCCGCGCTCGAAGCATCCGGCTTCCCGGTTGTGCGCATCTCCGTGGCCGACGCCTATCAGTTGGGCGCCGAATTCTTCCGCTGGGAATTCGCCACTGCCGTAGCCGGCTCGATCATCGGCATCAACCCCTTCGATCAGCCCGACGTCGAAGCCAGCAAGATCGAGACCAAGAAACTCACCAGCGCGTTCGAACAGACCGGCGTCCTGCCCGAAGAGAAGCCGCTCTTTGAAGAGCACGGCATCCAGGTCTTCGGCGACTCGCCCGAACTCACACTCGACGCCTGCCTGAAGCGTCACCTAAGCGCCATCGCGCCTGGCGAATTCGTGCTGGGCAAGTTCCGGCCCGCTGGCTACGTGGCTCTGCTCGCGTATGTGGAGATGACTCCCGCGAACGAAGCCGTCCTCAACGCCGCCCGCGAGTTCATCCGCGACCGCACCAAAGCCGCGACTTGCCTGGGTTTCGGCCCCCGCTTCCTCCATTCCACCGGACAAGCCTACAAAGGCGGACCCGAGGGCGGCGTCTTCATCCAGATCACCGCCGACGATGCGCAAGACCTCCCCGTCCCCGGCCAAACCTACACCTTCGGCATCGTCAAAGTCGCCCAAGCCCAAGGCGACCTGGCCGTCCTGCGCGAGCGCGGCCGCCGCTGGCTCCGCATTCATCTCAAAAAAGATGTGCCCACCGGCCTAGCCGAACTGGCCTCGGCAGTGACCCGCGCGTTACAATAAGAACTCCCACTTATACGCGCCCGCTGTTCGTGCGCGCCGATGAGGGCCGGTAGCTCAGTTGGTAGAGCATCGCACTTTTAATGCGGTGGTCGCGGGTTCGAGTCCCGCCCGGCTCACCATTTTCTTCGCGTCGAGGCAGCTGCGGTACCGCCTCAAAATGCGTGTGCAACGGGCGTCCCGTGGCGTACCGCCATGTCCAGCCCAGCAGCGGAACCTGGACCAGGACCAACGTCATCACGAACGCCTTGCCGTTCCGTTTCGCCAGGCTCAAGGTCTGCGGATTCAGCGCGGACATGGAAGCCAGCGTCCGCCGAATCCCATGTTCCAGCATGTACGTGTTTAGTGCCACGTCCAGGCTGCGATGGACGCGTTGCCCACGCCACTTGGGCAGGACGAAGGAACGGTACAGGACAGCTTCGCCCGGCCCGATTCTCCAGGCTGTCTTCATCGGCATGCCGACTTTGCGGCGGAAGGCAGCCCAGCAGCAACCTATGACTACCTCGCCATGGTACGCAATCGCCACCGCATCCCCGTCATGGAGTCTTTTGGCCACGTCCGCCGGCTCGCAAGCCAGGATCGGGGCTAGTTCGGAGGCCACCCGGTCCACTCCGTGTTCCAACGTGAAGATTCTAACCGGGAAATTAGCCTCCGCCGGAACGGCCCGTCTAGCCTCCGACTCCACATCGTTCTCCGCTACGTAATAGATCTGCCAGTCCACTAGCGGACGCAGAGCAACCCGCGCAATCAGAGCGCACGCCCGCCACGGACCGCACCAGCGGATCGTCTGACGTGCCTTATCGATACTCTCTTGGATTTTCCCCCAAATTCGCATATTGGATACTTCCCTCTGTCCCAGAATGCCAGGAGGACAGAAGCGAAACAATCGTACTAGAGGTTCAAATGGAAAACCGTCGGCGAGCGGACCAAAGTACTATCCCCTACGGCACCACCATCACCGGAGCCTGCCAAAACGCGGCCTTCTGGTTGACCGGATTCAGCACCGTCACCTGCAACGAATACTCGCCGGGGACCAGCGCGTCCAGCGGAAAGTTCAGCTTGATCGGCATGGTATTTAGGCGGTTGGCCACCCGCTCGGAGATGGTCACCGGAGTCGTCTCAAACGCCTTGGTGTTGCCGCGGTAAAACGTCACGAACGCGGCTAGCGCCTGCGGCGCGGGCTGATCGGGATCGTAGTTCTGCTGGTACGCCTGCAGATAAACCCACATCGGCTTCTGCTTGCTGAACACGCGCGTCACGCTGGGAATCAGTTTCTGCCCGTCCTGCACCAGCGGATTCACGGCCTGTTGCGTCTGGCTCTTTTCTTTATCCTTGTTAGCGTTGTAGAGCGCTTCGCTCATCTCCTGGCGCTGGCTGCTGAGCACCACCGAACTGATCGCCAGATTCGAGCTCGGGATCTTCCGCAAGTTCGGAATATCCAGCGAAGTCTCGTATGTCCCAATGCGCCCGGTCTCCGCGTCGCGCACCAGGAACTTGAGTTTGTACTTGCCGGGAAGAACGGAGAAGCCGCTGTCGATGGTGATGGGCCGGTTGGCCAGTTCCGCTGCCGTAGCATCGGTGAGCTTGATCGGGATGTAGTCCCGGATGTTGTTCGCGGGACCGCCGCTGCGGATTTCGCCCATGAAATCGATGCGCGTCTGCTCCGCGCCGCCGCGCTTGGCGATCGCGAGTTCGCTACCGGGAATCTTGATGGTGATGGGCACGAAATACTCGGCGCTATTGAGCTGGAAGTAGTTCACCTCCAGCGCCATGGTGATTTCCGTGATCGGATCGCCCAGCATGAAGGCGTCTTCCAGCTGGCGCTCCTTATCGGCGGTGGTGAACTTCTTGAACTCCTTGCCCGCGAAGTAAGACTCGCGGTATTCGAGCGTCGCCGTAAGCCCGCCGGTCAGCGTGATCTTGATCTTGCGCTGCTTGCCGTCGAGCTCCGTGTTCGACGTATAGTAGCCGAGTACGTAGTAGCTGGTGATCGCCTTCTGCGCGTTCTCAATGCCCAGACCGAGATTGTTCACGTCCAGCAGCGCCTTGCCGCCCGTGTCTTCCGCAAGCGACCACAGCGTATCTTGTGAACGCTGCAACTGCGTGATCACTCCCATCGCGGCTGCGCCCGTGTAGGCGCCATTGCCGCCCGGCGTCGGGCGCGTGGCGTCGCCCATCGGCGAGGAAGCTACCAGCCCGCGCGCGTCAATGGTGAAAAATGCAACCCCGGCGCGCGTGGCCGCGTTGATGGTGGCGCGCAACTGGGCCTGGTTGTCGTTGCCGTTCAAACGCAGGCCGCTGGCGAAATAGATCAGCGACTTCTTCTCATTCAGGTTGCCCAGCATCTTCGCGGCGGTTTGCAGCGCGGCGAGTTGCCGGTCCGTGCGGAAGATCGCGAACTCGCCGCCGTTCTGCCCGAAGGTGCCGCCCGTCACTGCGGCAGGAGCGTCTTCATCTTCGCCTACGATCATCGTCTGGATGGTGGAGAGCAGCCGCTCCCGGTCAGCGGTGAAATCCTCGTGGACCAGCACTTCGCCGCCGGAGTACGCCATGATGGCCACCAAATCAGCGGGCGTCATCTGTTTGCGGATGAAATCTTCCGCCGCGCTCAGCGCCCGGATCTGGTCTGCGGGCGGCATGGCGCTCATGTCGAAATACAAAGCCAGCAGCCGGCGGTCGCCGTATTTGAGGTCCAGCGGGCGTTCCGCGGCAATCGCCGAATGCGCCAAGCGCGGGATCGGCATGACGCGGTCAATCAACACGGGCGCGGGCGTGATTTCTTCCAGCTTCTGAAAATCCAGGAACCCCACCGTCTGCGCGACCCCGTTCTCCGTGATGGCGAAGTCCTTCGCCGTGAGTCCTTCAACAGGCTTGCCGTCCTTGTCCTTCACCGTGACTTGCTGCACCACCAGACGCGTATCGGACCGGAAGACAGGTTCTTCTTTTGAGGCAGCAGGCGGAGGCTGCTGTGCCACCAGGGTGACGCTGAGAAGCAACGGAAGAAACGACCGCATGGTTAGAACCTCATCCTTAACGATGTTTGCACAGCCCGCATCTGGCCCGGAGCATTGGGCAGCCCGAACTGCGAGCTGGTGATGACGGCATTCCAACTGGGGAACACCGGATGATTGAGTACGTTGCTGGCGGAGACGTTGAGGTCCGCATTCACGCGGTCGCCCCAACGAAACGTGCGCGTGGCCGACGCGTTCATGCTGAGCTGCGAAGGACCGGTCAGCGTGTTGCGTCCAGCGTTGCCCCACTGTCCCGGACCGGGTGCCGTATAAGCCGCAGGATTCAGAAACAGCCCCGCGGGCGCGTCATAAGGATCGGCTCCCGTGTAGTTCGCGCGGATGGGCCCGGTGACGCCGGTACCGCGTACCGGAGCGGGCGAGGTGGGCGTCAGCGGCAATCCGGTCCCGTAGTTGATCGTCGACGAGAACGTCCATTCGCGCAGGAACATCCCGCTGCGCCCTGAACTGAGGAAGCCGAGTCCGGAAGTCGCGCCGGTGGTGTACTGCGTCTGGAATCCGATCACGTGGCGCTGGTCAAAGTTCGAGCGGCCGCGCTCAGCCCGCAGGTCCAACCAGTTTTGCGCAGTGAGCGTTCCCACGCCCCCTAGCGCGGCATTGTCGATCGCCTTGGCCCAGGTGTAGGTGACCTCCGCCGTGAAGCCTCTGCGCAGACGCCGCCGCAGTTGCAGAATTCCGGCCTGGCGCGAAGAGTTGCCATTCGATGTCAGGAAGGAAAAGCCGCTGGGGCAGGTGACGCAGGGGTTTACCGCACCGTTCGGGAAGGTGTTTGGCAGGAACTGCTGCACCGCGCGCGTCCCCTTGATGCCGATGTAGGTGGTGACGATCTGCAAGGCGAACGGCAGATCGCGCTGCACCGAAAGCTGCCAGTTTTGCGCATAGCCGACGCGGAAGTTGGGGTCCACCGAGTAGGTGGTTGCGCTGATGGTAGGCGAACCCCGGAACCCGTTGGCCAGCGTCAGCGGCACGGCGGCGGAGTTCTGCACCCGCAAGCTGGTCGATAGCGGAGCCTGCTGCGCCATTTGGCCTGCGATGTTCTGGTAGATGGAATTATCGAAGTAGATGCCGTAGCCGCCGCGCACAACAACCGACGATGCCGCGAACGGCCGCCACGCGAAGCCGAGGCGCGGAGCCACGTTATTCTTATCCGGCTGTATGAAGCTGCCCGCGATCACCGGCTTGGCCGTGGCAAAGTTCCCCGTGAAGTCCAGATTCACCAGCCGTCCGTAGCGCTCCGTGATGGGGGAATTGTACTCGTAGCGCATTTCCAGCTTGAGAGAAAGGCCGGTCTTGAAGCGGTAGTCGTCGCTGATGTAGGCGTCCCACGCGTTGGACCGGTAATACTTGTCCGCGTTGCCGAACGCGATGGATGCGGTGTCCGGCACCCCGTACAGGAAGCCCGCGAAATCCGAGCCCGTGCTCTGCCCCGTGAAGCTAAACGTGCCGCGCGCGTCCTGCTGTGAGATCGAATTGAGTTGCAGGCGGCGGTAATCGAAGCCGAACGTGATGTTGTGGCGGGAGAGCGCCTTGAAGCTTTCCACGTTTACGCCGTTGGTCATGTTGGCGGTGCGCGAATACTGCTGCTCGCCCAATCCGGCAATGCCGTTGGCGAAGTTGAGCGACGGCGGACCCCAGTTCACAGCCTCCTGATTGTTTCCCGTGATGCCCGCGAGGCCGGAAATGTTCTCGCGCTCCGAATAGAACGGGACATTGCGTGACGTGCTGCGATTGAACTGATAGTTCACGTTCACGTAGAAGCGGGAACTGAAACTGTGCCGCCAGCTCACGTTGGCCGCGTTAGACCGCTGCCGGCCGGTGGAGAGGAATCCGAACAGATTCGGATTGTCGGTGCGCGTGCTTTGTAGATTCATCGCGCCCTGCACGTTGTCCTTGCGTCCGAACTGCCGGCTGGTGCGGAATTGCAGCATGTCCGTGTGCTGGTTGTTGATCAGCGGCACTTGAAAGTTGTAGCGCGCCGTGCTGACGAAGTTCGGCAGCGGGTAAAACTTGAGCAGCGCCAGAGACTGCGGGCTGAAGCGGCTCAACGGGACCTGATTGCCAGGTGCGGGGAGACCGGTGCTGGGGTCGATCACCTGTACCGCGCGCCCCTGCGGGGTCAGCGTCTGCGAAAAGTCGCCCACGCGTTCCAGCGCCGTAGGCATTAGGTTCGATTGCGTGGTGACGTTACGATTGCGCGTCCACTGATAGGTGACCGTGAACTGTGGACCGTTGCGCAGCAGGCCGGGGATGCGGATGGGTCCGCCAATGGTGGCAATGCCGGTCATGCGCGTGAACGCCGGGCGCTGCGTGTCCTGTCCGGTGAGCGAATAGGGGCGGGCGTCGAACGCGGAGGTCCCGCCTTGCAGCAGGATGTTGCCGCTATACGGCCAGCGCGAAGGCCCGCGATTGTTGCCGAACGCCGGCAGCTGGCTGAACGGCGAACTGGCGGCGTTGTTCACGCTGCCGTTCACCAGGAATCCGTCGGCGGCCCGATTCGAAACCTCGGCAGAGACTTCCGTCGCCGGAGGGGGCGGGGCATTCGTCGTGGTGACGTTGGTGCGCTGGAACGCCGAAGTGGTGTTCGTAGCCGCAGGAGCCGCGATGTTCGCTGGCCGTTTGATCTCCACCTTCGGAGCTTCCGCCACCCGCACCTCGGCCACCGGCCCGGCGGTGATCTCCGTCAGCGGCAGCATCGTCAGCGTCCATTCCGCCGGCTGCGCGGAAGGAACTTCGCGTTCCGCCGGCGCGAACCCCCGCATTTCCACTTTCACCGATAGCGGCCCATCCGCCACGTCCGCCAGCACGTACGCGCCCTCAGCGTCGGTCAGCGCCGTGACCGTCTTATCGCCCTGCTTGGCCGTAATCGAGGCCCCCGGCACCGGCACCACGCCGAATTTCACCACCCCGCGATGCTCCGCCGCCGTGAGTGTCAGTACCGCCACCAGCGCGACGGAGGCTCGGAACAGCTGCCGCATGGTTCTCCGCAAATCAGTTCTCCGATGGTCCAAGTTTACTAGCATTGCCCCCAACCTCGGAGTACGCAGCGGATTGCCGAAAGGTTCCGCCTTTTCCTGGTCAGCCATGAAGCGTTTGACGGTCGAGCCCCCCGTTTTGTTGCGTCCTGGATAGAAATAGTTTCAATTTTCCGACGGAACCTGCGAAGCCTGCACCACCACCAAAACGTCCAGCGGCGCGCGCCGGGATTCGAGCTTCAGCCCCAACTGCTGCTGCACGGCCTCAAATAGGTTGGGCCGGTCCGGCGGCGGGGCATCCGGCACCACGGCGGCCAGCGAATTGTCGGGGGACCAATCCAAGCGGACCTCGTACTCTCCTGGAAGTCCCGTCAGGTCCACCACCGTTTGCCGCTCAAAGCGCGAAAGCAAAGATGCCAGCAGCGCCATCGGCATCTGATTGTGGCTGATCCGCCCGCGCACTTGCGATCCCGAAAGTTGCGGCTGCGAAGCGCGTTTCACCTTCGGCCCGCCCTTCGCCACAACCAGCGCCAGGTGCGGCAGCCTATTGCGTTCCCCCCGCAGCACCACCCGCAGCCGCTCGCCGAGCAATACCTGCGTCATGCGATGCAGTTCCGCTGGCGGCGTCAATGGCGGAGCCTGCGCCACGATGTCGAAGCGGATCATCCGCATCCACGCTGGCCCGCTGAGCTGCTCATCGGATACCAACTCGTAGGCGAACTTGATGGCGTCGTTGAGCGTCACGTTGGTCAGCGAAAGCGTGCCGTCGCGGAACGTGCCCAGGTTGATGTCGATGCGGTCCCCTGGCGGGGGCGGCGAAAGTTTCACCGTCGCGATCTCGAAGCTCTGCCCGTGCGCCAGCGCCGCGGCCAGCACCAGCGCCGCGGCCAGCAATGGAATTCGTGTCACCATCCGTAACGAAACTACCACAGGCTTGCGCTCCGTTCCTGCCCTGGCTATGCTGGCTCCATGTTTCGGACACTTCTCCTCTTGGCGTTGGCCGCCACGGCCAGCGCGCAGACCACTCGCATCACCTGGGTGGGCCAGGCCTGTTTCTACGTGTCCACCGAAGGCGGAGCCACTGTCGCTCTCGATCCGCCTGCAGCCAATCAAGGCTACACGCTGCCCACGACTCCGGCTGTGGCTGTTGCCGTCAGTCACAATCACGGCGACCACAACAACGCCGCCGGCGTTCGCGGAACGCCCACCGCGGTGGATGGCCGCGCCATTTCCGCCCGCACCGAATCTACAGTCGACGGCATCCCTTTCGTCCGCATCCCCGGCTTTCATGACACGACCAACGGCTCAGCGCGCGGCCAGAACACCATCGTCCAGTGGACCCAGGGCGGCTTGCGCTTCGCCCACTTCGGCGACTACGGGCAGGCCTCGCTCACCCCAGCCCAACTGGCCGACCTGCGCGACATCGACGTCGCCATGATCCCCGCTGGCGGCAACTTCACCATCACAGCGGCACAGGCGGCTGACTTGATCGCTCAATTCCACCCGCGCGTCGCGATCCTCATGCACTACCGCACCGCGTTCGGCGGCAACGGACTCGCCGGCCACCCCGAGATCGGGGCTCCGTTCCCGCAGATTCAATACAAGCCTGCTTCCATGGCGCTTACCCGAGCCACGCTGCCGGCTTCCGAACAGGTGTGGGTGATGGAGCCGAGCGCCGACCCCATCGTCACCAGCGCCGCGAATGTGACAGCGGGGGCGCCGGTTGCGCCGGGATCGCTGGCGACGATGTGGGGCAGCTTCACCGGCTCGCGCACGCTGGCCGCCCAGAGCTTCCCTCTCGCCCGCCAACTCGCCGACACGGAGGTCGTGATCGGCACGCAGGCAGTCCCGTTGCTCTACGTATCGCCCACGCAGGTGAATTTCCAGGTGCCGTCAGGCCTAGCCCCCGGCCAAAGCGCCATCGAAGTGCGGGTCGCAGGCCAACGCGTAGCGCGCGGATCATTGACGGTGGTGGATCGCTCCCCCGGCCTCTTCGTCGCAGTGGGTGAGGATGGCCGCGTCAACCGCGCCCGCAACGGAACATTCCTCGTGATCTACGGCAGCGGCCAAGGCGCGGTCACGCCATCCCCAGCCGACGGCACGCCCGCCGGTTCCGAACCCGTGTCGCGCGCGCAGCCCGACCCCGCCGTATCCATCGGTGGCCGCCGTGCCGAAGTATTCTTCACCGGCCTCGCCCCCGGATTCGCCGGCCTCTGGCAACTCAACATCCGTATCCCGCCCAACGGCCTCGACGGAATTCAGGAACTCGCCGTCCAGTTCGCCCCCAATCTGCCAAGCAACACCCTCCGCATCGCAATGGAGTAAATTCCGCCGGGAATTGACACAACCCGCCCCAGTCTCCGACAATGGTTAAGCCCACCCAACGTGCGGATGTGGCGGAATTGGCAGACGCGCTAGATTCAGGTTCTAGTAATCGCAAGGTTGTGAAGGTTCAAGTCCTTTCATCCGCACCATTAAGATTCTAAAGGACTTAGATCGCAAGATCTGGGTCCTTTTGTTTTTGCGCCCAAAGTAGCTTTCTGACGCCGATTCTGACACTTTCTGCCAGATATCGATCCGTCGCCGGTTCACCGCCCACGATTTTGCCTCGGCGGTAGAGGCTTTCGTAGGGTTGTGTCATTTCGAGGCATCAAGCATACCTGGTGGGTGGATGGTGGCTGGATGGAGCGTGCGTTTCTTTGTATACATTGGCGCTTGACTTGCCCGGGGGGGGGGCGTGATAGACCTTGTCAGGCCTCTTACTGAGTGCTGTTCGGCTTTGCCTGGACTGAATTCGGATAGAAAACAATGAGAACACACCTTCCACGTCTTCTGATCGCACTCGCAGTCATCACATCTCCAGCTGCCGTCTTCGCACAGTTGGAACCCCTGCGGCAAAGCCAACGCCAGCCTCCAGCTGTCGTCGCACAGGCACCAGCCCCGCCGCAACACCAGCCTGAATGCTGTGATGAAATCCGCACCGTCATCGCCGAAGGCGTTGGATCGGATCCGCAGAGTGCGGCACAGAATGCGGCCCAGAATGCATTGACGAACGTGGTGGGCTCCTTCATCGACGCCAACAAGCAGCTTGAGAAGAGGGTTCAGATTGCCGATGGCATCAGAACCCAGACGTCTCAGATCAAGACAGACATTCGGGAGTACTCGCAGGGATCGATCCAGAGTTTCGAGATCGTCGATACGAAGAAGGATGGATCATTCTACAGGGTAACTGCGAAAGTTGGGGTTCGCATTGCTGAGTTCCGAGCGTACATTCGAAAAACATCCGAAGGGTCCGTGGCAGTGGATGCTGGTTTGTTTGCCGAGATTGCGACTGCAAAGAGCCAGAGTCAATCTGCGGCTAAGCTTTTGGCCGACAAAATCACAGCTGTCGTGAGCGGCGAGGTGGTCACTTTTGCAGTGGGAAAACCCGTCCCCTGGCGTCGGCTGGATGAGAAAACTCAGCATGACGCAAGCCAAAGATTTTTGTCTTCTAACCACGATGACATTGTTCGTATACCGATAACGGTTTCCAGTAGTGTCCAGCTAACGCGCGACACGCCGACGGCAACTAACTGAAGAGTAGGCGGTTGAGGCCTCTTTTGAGTTGCCGCGATTTGAAATACCAGAAGACGAAACACGAGGCTGACACCATGAGGGATGAACCTTGGCCGCACCGTGTTCTCGCAGCTG
>CANFEY010000056.1 GCA_947446025.1 Bryobacterales bacterium | reverse complement strand
GCCCTAAACGCTCGGCCTAACGGCCTCGCAGGGCTCCGCTCCGGCAGCGGTCCGCAGGGGGGAAGGAACTGGTTCAAGGAAGAAAAGAAAAGGGACACTTCTATCGAGGGAATTTGGGGGACATTTCTAAAGTGGGTTGACACAGGGCCGAGGGGGGCCTTGACAGCCACCGAACGAGGCTGTAGCATACTCGCCGAAGTTGTAGAAGTGTTAGCATCCAAATCTGACGGTTAAGGGGTTCTTATGCGCCGCTTGTTCCTGATCGCGACCGCTTTCCTCACTCTGACTATTTCCGCGGACGCTCAAAGCGACCGCGGGACCATCACCGGCACAATCTCTGATCCAGCGGGCGCGGTCCTCGCGTCCGCTCCAGTGGAGATCCGCAACATCGAGAACGGAGCAGTGTATCAGGCGGCCAGTTCCGCGACCGGAAACTACACGCTGCCGCAGTTGCCGGTCGGCCAGTATGAACTCTCCGTCTCCGTGCCCGGATTCAAGAAATACGTCCGCCAGGGCCTCACCGTTGGCGTGGCGCAAACCTTCCGGGTGGACGTGGTTCTGGAAGTTGGCTCCGCCACCGAATCCGTCACGGTGACCGACGCCGCGCCGTTGCTCAAGACGGAAAGCGGCGAACTGAGCCACACCTTCTCAACTTCTACTATGAACAATCTTCCGGTGCTGTCCATCGGAACGGGCGTGAGTGCGTCCGGTATCCGCTCGCCTTACTCAGTGGTGCAGTTGCTCCCCGGCGCGAACTTCAATGGCGACGCCAACGTCCGCATCAACGGCATGCCCAGCAACTCGCAGGCCATGCGCATTGAAGGTCAGGACGCCACCAACGGCTGGTATTCGGCGCAGTCGCAGACGCAGCCGAGCATGGACGCCGTGCAGGAGTTCGCGGTGCAGACCAGCAACTTCGCGGCAGAATTCGGACAAGCCGGCGGAGGCGTGTTCAACCTCACCATGAAATCCGGCACGAACCAATTCCACGGCACCGCCTATAACTACTTCGTCAACGAAGCCTTGAACGGCGGAACGCCCTTCACTAGCGACGGCAACGGAAATCTGCTGCGTCCTCGCCAGCGGCGCAATGACTTCGGCTTCACCTTGGGCGGCCCCGTGTTGATTCCCAAACTCTATGACGGCCACGACAAGGCCTTTTTCTTCTTCAACTGGGAACAGTACCGCGAAACCACGGTGACGAATAATGTCTCCACCACGGTTCCTACGGCGGCATATCGCGCGGGTGACTTCCGCGCGGCGCAAACCAATCGCAACGTCGCCACCGACGGGCTCGGACGCCCCGTACTTGAAAACAGCATCTACGATCCGCTGACCGACCGAGTGGAGGCCGACGGACTGCGTTATCGCAATCTGTTCCCCAACAGCACCATCCCCATCTCGCGTTTTGACCCTGTGGCGGTGAGGGTGCAGAACTTGATTCCCGCGCCCCATACCACCGGCTTGATCAACAACTTCCTGCCCAGCTTCACAAATCCGCGCCGCACGACGATTCCGTCATTCAAAGGTGACTACCAGATCAGCGCCAAATCCAAGATTTCTGGATTCTGGTCACTAAACCGGCAGTACACGCCCAACACTAACATTCTGCCGGAGCCAATCCGCGGCGGCTTGCCGATGCAGATTTCCTCCAAAACCAGCCGCATCAATTTCGATCAAACCATCACGCCCACCATTCTGCTGCACGTCGGCGCGGGTTTGCTGGCCACTCGCATTTGGCAGCCACACAACCGGCTGGACCCAGTTGCGTTGATCGGCCTGCGCGGCACCAACAACGACCTATTCCCCAACATGTCCGGCATGAGCAACGCGCAAGGTGGCAATGCGACCACGATGGGACCGGGGCAGGACATCAACTTGACCTATTACAAGCCCACAGGCAACGTCAGTCTGACGTGGGTACGCGGCAACCACACTATGAAGTTCGGGGGCGAAGTCATGGTCAACGGCTACATCAACGCCAACGGCACATACGCGAACGGGTACCTGACGTTCAGCGCCACGCAAACCGGACAGTCCGCCCTCAACGGAGTAAATCTGGCTGCGCAGCCCGGCTTCAACTACGCCAGCTTCCTGCTGGGCGGCGTGAACAACGGAACCACGGCGGTACGGTCCGTCACGCGCTTCGGGGCGCATTCGCTTTCCGGATTCGCGCAGGACACCTGGAAGGTCACGCGCAATCTCACGGTCGACTACGGCCTGCGCTATGACTACGCCCACTACTTGAACGAAGGCCGCGGCTACTACGGAGTCTTTTCCGCCAGCACGCCCAACCCCGTTGCCAGCGGTCGCTTGGGTGCCGTCGCCTACGAAGGCTACGGCGGCGGACGTTGCAATTGCAAGCTCGCCAAGAACTACCCGTTTGCCTGGGGACCGCGGCTCGGCGTGGCTTATCAGATCACGCCCAAGCTAGTGATGCGTGCCGGCGTCGGCATCAACTACAACAAGACTGACGACAACAACATCGGATTCTCTTCCGGCTCGCAATTCCTCTACAGCACTCCTTCCTACGGCGACCCGGCGTACAACATGCGCGACGGCCTGCCCTACAAGATTTCGTTCCCCAATTTCGACCCGGGCCAATACCCGCTGCCCGGCACCACGGCGTCGATTCCGCAGTTGATGGATCCCAACTCAGGCCGGCCCGCAAGGCAGGTTCAATACAGCTTCGGCCTGCAACGCGAACTCGGCCAGAACCTGGTAGTGGAAGCCGCCTACGTTGGCAACGTAGGCGCTTGGTGGAACGCCGCCGACCTGCTGGGCCTCAACTCCAACCAGCCGGGCGAGCTTGCCAAGAGCGGCATCGACATCACGCGGGCGGCGGACCGTGCGGTGATGTCCGCGCCGTTGCTGTCCTCCATCGCCCGCCAGCGCGGCTTCGGAGCTCCGTATTCTGGATACCCGATGGGTTCCACAGTCGCACAGGCTCTGCGGCCCTACCCGCAGTTCGAAGGGCTGACCAACAACCACTGGGTGCCGGTCGGCAACACCTGGTACAACTCGTTGCAAGCCAAGGCCACCAAGCGCTTCTCGCACGGCCTCGACTTCAGCGCCAACTTCACTTGGCAGCGAAGCATGGTCCGCGGCGTGGAAGACAAATTCGGGCGCGGCGGCGGAGTTTTCATCAATGACCCGTTCAATCGCGTCAACCAGAAGGTCCTGTCCGCCTATGACCAGCCGTTTCAGTTGGTTTTCTCAGGACTCTACACCACGCCGGGATTCAACTCCACCAGCCGCCTGATGAAGACGCTATCCTTGGCCGCCAAGGACTGGCAGGTTGGCGGCTTGCTGCGTTACACCAGCGGCATGCCGATCCTGGTGCCGCAAGCCACCACCAGTCTCAACACGTATTTGTTCCAGCAGACAGTGATGAACCGGGTTCCCGGGGAGCCCCTCTTCACGGCCGACCTGAACTGTCATTGCTTCGACCCGAACACAACTTTCGTGTTAAATCCCAAGGCGTGGGTGAATCCTCCGCTGGGTCAATATGGCGTGTCGTCGGCTTATTACACCGACTATCGCCAACAGCGCCGCCCGCAGGAAAATATCAGCTTGGCGCGCAACTTCCGCATCCGCGAAGGCATGACCTTCCAGATTCGCGCGGAGTTCACGAATATCTTCAATCGCACGCAGATCAACAACCCTACATCCACGAATGCCCTGGCCACGCAGACCAAGACCGCCAGTGGGCAGACGACTGCCGGGTTCGGCTTCATCAACAACGGCACGGTGTTCCGCACACCCCGTCAGGGCACACTGGTGGCACGGTTCCAATTCTGATGATGTGCTGGACTCGATACGATCCTCGATCGGGACCGTCGGCACACCTATGACAACGTTGTTGGGCGCGGGGAATGCCCGCGCTCAACTCGATCCACATCGATAGGATGTCCACCTTAGATACCCGGGCGGCTTAGCCAATACGCAGGGGCATCGTCAAAACATCGGTCTACCACTCCAGCAGATATCCCTTCTTCCCCGCATTCCGAGCCAGCGTCGTCCCCATCTGGATCACCACGCCTTCGGCTTCGTGGATGTGGCCGCAGAAGAAGTGGCGCGGCTGATACGACTCTAGGAAGTCGCGGACGGATTGGCTGCCGCCGTTCAGACCTTCATGAATCCGGTCGAGCGCCGTGTTGAGGGGAGGCGCGTGACAGATCAGGATGAGCGGATCGAGCCCCGCGAATTTCGCCAGGTGTTCCCCCAGTTCCATCTCCGAATATTCGCCCGGCGTGGCGAATGGGGTCGGCGAGGAGTACCCTAGACCGGCCACGTGGACGCCGCCAACGAGCATCGACCGGCCATGGAACTCATGGAACCCGTGCCGCCCGCAGAACTCCTCGATGTCGGCCTGCGATTCGTGATTCCCCGGCAACACGTAGACCCGGTCCGCCTTCGGCAGCATCGGGGCGGCCATTTTGTCCAGTCCGCGGCCCCAATTCACCAGATCCCCCGCGCACACATAAAGGTCGGCCTCCACCGACATGGCCATTTGGAGGGCGCGCAAGTCGTTGTGAATGTCGGAAAATACCATCAAGCGGGGCATTCAGTTATCATAAAACGTAGCGCCTCCGAACGATTTTTCACCCTTCCAAATGCAAGACGATTCCTCACAGCCGAACATCAATAGCTGGCTCGAAGAAGAGCTTCTGAGCCAATACCGCCAGGACCGGCGGACCGTCGACTCCAGCTGGGCCCCCATTTTTGACGCCGCCACAACCCCCGTGAACGGGGGCAACGGACACAAGGCCGCAGTCAACATGGACCCGCCCGTCATAAAGGCCCTGGCAGCTCCCGTGGTGGCCCGGAACGTGGACACCATGCCCACCGTTTCGGTTACCGCCGACGACGACGTCACGCAGCTGCGCGGACCGGCGCTGAAGATCGCCGAAAACATGTCGGCCAGCCTCACCATGCCCACGGCGACCAGCCAGCGCGTGATGCCGGTGAAGGTGATCGACGAAAACCGCCGCGCCATCAACGAACACCGCGCCCGTCACGGCAAGAGCAAGCTATCCTACACGCATTTGGTGGCCTGGGGAATTGTGCGCGCGCTGGATCAGGCTCCGGCATTGAATCAGGCCTTCTCCGCCACCGGGGGCGAATCCTTCCGCATCACCCGCGGCCACGTAAATCTTGGACTCGCCGTGGACGTTGCCGGCAAAGACGGCGCGCGGTCTCTCAAGGTCCCGTCCATCAAAGCCGCCGAAGCTATGAACTTTGCGCAGTTCGTCGAAGCCTATGACGAACTGGTCAAGAAAGCGCGCAACAACAAGCTGACCATCGCTGACTTTGAAGGCACCACGATTTCGCTCACCAATCCGGGCACGGTGGGGACCATCGGGTCCATCCCGCGCCTGATGCCCGGCCAAGGTGCAATCATCGCCACCGGAGCCATCGATTACCCGCCCGAATACCGGGGCGTGCCGGAAGACACCCGCACCTCCATGGGCCTCAGCAAGGTGATGGCGGTGACCTGCACCTACGATCACCGCGTGATTCAAGGTGCCGAATCCGGCATGTTCCTGGCCGCGATGCAGCAGCTGTTGGAAGGCGAGCACGGTTTCTACGACAACATTTTCCGCGACCTTGGCATCGCCGCGCGCCCGTGGAAATGGGAAGCTGACCAAGCCGCGGCCCCGATGGTCAACTCCGACCCGATGAAGCAGGCCGGAATCGCCCGCCTGATCGACGCGTGGCGCGAACGCGGGCACTTAGTGGCGGACATCGACCCGCTGGGCTCCACCCGTGCTCCGCATGCTGACCTGGAACCCGCCAGCCACGGCCTCACCATCTGGGATCTGGACCGCACCTTCCATTGCGGCCCGTTCGGCGTGATCCCGCTTCGGGCCTTGATGGAGCGCCTGCGCTCAGTCTATGCAGGCACGTACGGCGTGCAATTCATGCACATTGATTCGCCCGAGGAACGCGTGTGGATGCAGACCCGCGTGGAGCAGGCAGCCAACTGGACCCTGAGCACGGAAGAGCAGAAGCGCATCCTCAAGGACATCGTGCTGGCCGAAGGCTTTGAAGGCTTTCTTGAAAACCGCTTCAAGGGCCACAAGCGTTTTTCGCTGGAAGGCGGAGACACGATGATCGCGATGATCGAGGATCTACTGGACCGCGCGGCCCTTGTCAACGTCCATGAAATCGTCATCGGCATGGCCCATCGCGGCCGGCTGACGCTGCTGGCCAACGTGATCGGCAAGGGCGTGGCGCAGATGTTCTCCGAATTCGAGGGCGACATCGATCCCGAACATCAGGAAGGCACCGGCGACGTCAAGTATCACCTGGGCGAAAGCAGCGTGCGCCGCACGGCTAGCGGACGCGCCATCACGGTCTCAGTTGCCGCGAACCCCAGCCACCTGGAAGCCGTGAACCCGGTGGTGGAAGGCATCGTGCGCCCGAAGCAGGACCGCCTGAGCGACGCCAAGCGCGAACGCGTCATCCCGGTGCTGGTCCACGGCGACGCTGCTCTGGCGGGACAGGGCATCATTGCCGAGGTCCTCAACTTCAGCCAGATCGAAGGCTATGACACAGGCGGCACCATTCACCTGGTCATCAACAACCAGATCGGCTTCACCACGCCGCCGCCGGCTTCGCGCTCCACCATGTACTGCACGGACATCGCACTGGGTGCGCAAGCGCCGGTCATCCACGTGAACGGCGACGATCCCGAAGCCTGCGTATGGGCCACCAATCTGGCGCTGAGCTACCGGCAGAAATTCCATCGTGACGTCTTCATTGACATGCTGTGCTATCGCAAACACGGCCACAACGAAGGCGACGACGCCAGCTACACGCAGCCTCTGATGGCCCGGGCCATCGCGGCGCACAAATCCCCCGGCACCCAATACGCCGCGCGCCTGATCGGTGACGGCGTGGTGTCGCAGCTGGAAGTGGAGAAGTGGCAGGAAGAGCAGAAAGCCAACCTCTACACCATCTACGACCAGACGCAGAAGAGCAAGGAAGCCTTCGAGCTGCATGAGATGAATCCGATCTCCCCCGAAGACATGCCCACGGACGTTCCGCCCACGGCGGTGGAACGCCGCTCGCTCGAACGCATTCTCGACGCCGTGACACACTTCCCGGAAGATTTCCATCTGCATCCGAAGCTGGTTAAGATGGTGGAAAAGCGGCGGCAACCCGGCGGACAGCTCGACTGGGCCACGGCGGAGACGTTGGCTTTCGGCTCGCTGCTGCTGGAAGGCACGACAGTCCGTTTGAGCGGCCAGGACAGCGGACGCGGCACCTTCAGCCACCGCCACGCTGAATATCACGACCACGAATCGGGCCGCGTACATACGCCGCTGCAACACATGGCTGCCACACAGGCCAAGTTCGAGGTCTACAACAGCCCGCTGAGCGAATACGGCGTGCTGGGTTTTGAGTTCGGCTACAGCGTGGCCGATCCGCTTGCGTTGGTGTTGTGGGAAGCGCAGTACGGCGACTTCGGCAACGGTGCGCAGATCATCATCGACCAATTCATCACCTCCGCCGAATCCAAGTGGGCGCAGCCCAGCGGTCTGGTGATGCTGCTGCCGCATGGGCAGGAAGGCGGCGGGCCGGAACATTCCAGCGCGCGCCTGGAACGCTTCCTGCAACTCGCGGGAGAGCACAACATCCAAGTGGCGTTCCCGACGACGCCGGCAGAATACTTCCATCTGCTGCGCCGTCAAATGCGCGGCGGCGTGGACCGACGCGGCATGCGCAAACCGTTGATAGTGATGACGCCGAAGAGCCTGCTGCGCCATCCGCGCTGCGTGGCCACGCTGGAAGAACTCACCACCGGTGCCTTCCGGCCCGTGGTGGCCGACGAGACAATCTCAGACCCTACGCAGGTCAAGCGCATCCTGGTGTGCGCGGGCAAGATCTACTACGAGTTGCTGGCCGCCCGCGAAGCCCGCGGCCTCACCGACACCGCCATCGTGCGGCTACCGCAGATTTACCCGTTCCCGAAGGCGGAGTTCGCGCAGATGTTGAAGCTCTATCCCAACGCCCCCAACGTACTGTGGGTGCAAGAGGAGCCGCGCAACATGGGCGCGTGGGCATTCCTGCGCGGTCGCATCGCTCCGCTGCTGCAACATCCGCCGCACACCTTCGGTTACGCTGGACGCCCGGAAAGCGCCAGCCCCGCGCCGGGGTCAAAGAAGAGCCACGACAAGGAACAGGCAGAGGTGATTGAAGCGGCCTTCGCGCCACCGACAATCGCGCGGCGGTATCGCAAGCGCTTGGTGCGGCGCCCTAAGGTGCTGAAGGCCTAGCCCCGTGCGTCAGCGTAGGGCTTGAATTCCTCTCAGCCCCACGCTAACGCAAGGGGCTAGAACATAACTTCGCTGTCGTAATCGCCTGGCCTAGGTGCCGCTGGGTGTGTTCGGCGAGATGCACCAGCAGCCCCAGTACGGTGGTGGGCAGACGCTTGCGGCCGATGTAACGCGGCTGATGAATCGTGGCGGGGTCGATGGTCCGCAAACGGGCTTCCGTGGCGCTGAGGGAGACATCTATAGCCGCGAGCAGCTCTGCGAGGGTCGCCCCAGGCGTGGATTCTTCTTTGAGAAATGCCAACTGTTCCGCACTCAGCGCCTCATTCATCAGGTACGTGGCGAGGCGTTCCACACTGCCTGCGATGTGGCGCAGATGGAATCCTAACGACGGCAGGGAGCCGGCGCGATGCCACAACTGCTGCTGCGTGATGCCCTCTGTGTACCGCGCCAGATCTTCGCGGACCTGCGTGAAACTGAAGAACAGCGGCTGCACCAGCGGGTCTATTCCATTCAACGGCCCGCGCATCCATGGTTCTATGGAAAAGTCACTCATTCGACTTGCACCCCCGCCTCATTCGAGCGCCCACTCTCATTCCCTACGGCATCCACGGCGGACACCACATACCGGTAGCGCCGGCCGGATTCCACGCGCGCGTCGGTGAACGCCGGGAGCGGGGCCTTTTGCGCCAGTGCCTCAAAGGGACCATCCCCAACCGCGCGAAATATGTTGTAGCCCGCCAGATCGTCATCCGAGCTGCGCGTCCAGGAAAGATCCACGGACCGCCCACTGGCCAGTGCGGTAAGCCCTGACGGCACCGCAGGCGCGAAGATATCCAACGGCGTGAACCCGAATCGCTCCGACGGCAGGCTCAGCTGATTCTCGCCCGCCATGCCGACGATGACATATTCGTGACGCGCGCCGATCACGACGGCGTGGTCGAAATACTCGGCTACATCGGTCTCCGCCAGCGTTTCCAGCTTGCCATCCACCACGCGTGAGATACGGTAGCGGGGAGCGTTGCCTGTCCAGTTCAACTGGAGCGTATCCGGAAGGTTCGTGAATACCGGACTTGCGGGTTGCGTGAGCGACGCGCCCACGCCCAGCACTTTCAAGTTGGACCAATCCGATTCTTTGCCTGTGCGGCCTGTAGTGCGCAGCCCCAGCACCAGTTGCTGACCGGCGAACTGCGCGGCCGGCAGCTCAAACTCCGCCTTCCTAACGTCACCTTGATAGCGGGCGGCTGTGGCGGACCACCGGTCGCGCGAAAACTCTACTTCGCCCGGACCCACGTACAGCGTGATCCCGCGCAGTTCCGCGATCGGCAGGTCTTCCGTGGTGCGCGCTGGCGGCGTGAAATGGACGACGAGTTTCTCTCCGATGACTTCCGCGCGCAGGTCCGTCACCTGCTTGGGAATGTTTAACGCAGGCGGCAGAGGCGGGCCCACGTAGCCGCATCCCGCGAGCATGGCGAACCCTACGCTGGCTGCCAAACGCGTCACAGAATATACCGGCTGAGGTCCTGGTCCTTGACGATCTCGGCGAGTTGCTTGCGGACATAGACGGCATCCACTTTGACGTTCTTGCGCTTGAGATCGGGTCCTTCGAAGGACACCTCTTCGAGCAGTTTTTCGAGGATGGTGTGTAAGCGGCGCGCACCGATGTTTTCGGTGCTCTCATTCACGCGAGCCGCGAAGCCCGCAATCTCTTCCAGCGCGTCTTGCGTGAAGGTCAGCTTCACGCCTTCGGTATCGAGTAACGCCTGATACTGCTTGATCAGCGCATTTTTGGGCTCGGTCAGAATGCGGATGAAGTCGGCCTCACTCAGCGACTTGAGTTCCACCCGAATCGGGAAGCGGCCTTGCAACTCGGGAATCAAGTCGCTGGGCTTCGATACGTGAAACGCTCCCGCAGCAACGAACAAGATGTGGTCTGTGCGCACAAATCCGTAGCGCGTGTTCACCGTGGTGCCTTCAACGATGGGCAGTATGTCGCGCTGCACACCCTCTCGGCTCACGTCCGGTCCATGCCCACCTTCGCGCCCGGCAATCTTGTCGATCTCGTCCAAGAAAATCATGCCGCTGCGCTCCACGCGTTCGATGGCGATGCGCGTGACCTGATCCATATCCACCAGCTTCTGCTCTTCTTCCTGGATGAGGTAGTCAATCGCCTCAGCCACGCGCATCTTGCGCTTGCGCGTGCGGCCGCCGAACAGGCCCGGAAGGACGTCCTTCAGACTTGTGAGGTCCATGTCTTCCATGCCGTTGGGCGTCGAAATTTCAAATGTCGGACCGCGATCACGCACGTCGACTTCCACCATACGGTCGTCGATTTTTCCGGCGCGCAGGCGCTCGCGCAGCTTCTCGCGGGTGCGCTCCAGACTCTCGCTTTCCTCGGGCTGGGCGGGCATCAGCAGATCCAGCAGCTTCTCTTCTGCTTGCTGTTCGGCGCGCTCTTCCACTTCGTCCAGCCGCTCGTCACGCACCATATCGATGGCGGTTTCGACCAGGTCGCGGATCATGGACTCCACGTCGCGGCCCACATAGCCGACTTCCGTAAACTTGCTGGCTTCCACCTTCAGGAACGGCGAATTCGAAAGCTTCGCCAACCGCCGCGCAATCTCGGTCTTGCCGACGCCGGTGGGTCCCATCATCAGGATGTTCTTCGGCATGACATCTTCGGCCATGTCGGGGTCGAGCTTTTGACGCCGCACGCGGTTGCGCAGCGCGATGGCAACGGCGCGTTTGGCGGCTGCCTGGCCGATGACGTACTTATCCAGTTCGCGCACGATTTCGCGCGGCGTCAATTCGTCGAGTACAGGCGTATCTTCGGTGGCTTGCGCGGGGAGGTAGATGACCATTAGCCGAGCTCCTCGAAAATCACGCTTTCATTGGTGTAGATACATAGCTTGCCCGCAATTGCCATGGATTTCTCCGCGATCACGCGCGCACTCAGCTTGGTGTTATCGAGCAGCGCCGTAGCCGCGCAGCGGGCGAACGCTCCGCCGGACCCAATGGCCGCAACCGCTTCATCCGGTTCGATCACGTCGCCGTTTCCGCTCAGCAGAAACGTCGTGTTGACGTCCGCGACAAGCAGCAGCGCATCCAGATGCCGCAACATGCGGTCCGTGCGCCAGTCCTTGGCTAACTCCACAGCAGAGCGCGAAAGGTTGCCGTTGTGCTGTTCCAGCTTGGTTTCGAAGCGTCCGAAGAGCGAAAACGCGTCGGCCGTCGACCCCGCGAACCCGGCCATGATTTTTCCATTGTAGAGGCGGCGCAGTTTCTTGGCCGACCCTTTGAGGACTTCCGAGCCGAGCGTGACTTGTCCATCGCCGGCCATGACCACCTTGCCGTCTCTGCGGACGCAGAGGATGGTGGTGGAGCGAATTCTGGTTTTCATGTGTGAACTTCCAGTGTAGCGAATTCACGCTGGGTCCCTATCGTTGGATGACGACGTTTCCAGCGCGGTCCCGATGGTAGCGCCAACCTGCGGGGATGAGCGTGGTGGAGCCGTATTCGGCCAGCAGCGCAGGACCGGCGGCCGGCTGCGTGGGCTTCTGGAGCGCGAGGCGAACACTAGGCGTAGACACTTTCGCGCGGACGCGGATGGTGACCACCTCCACCTCGCGCCCTGGAATCGAATGCCCATAGACTCGCTTGTGCTCGCGATGAAATGCCGTTCCTGGCCAGGGCACGTTGAGCTCGTAGCTTTGGCCCAGGTAGCGAAGGTCGACAGTGCGGATCAGCTTCGCACCGGGAGACTCCTTCCGCGCACGGCGCTCGAGCTTCAAGAATTCGGACTCCAGATCCTTGCGGCCAAGCACGCCTGCCGAGTAGTCGCGTACAGCATCCGCCGACAACATGCCGAGGGCGGAGAGCGCGCCCGCGTGTTGCGGAACAATCACCGTCCGCATCCCGAGTTCCTCCGCAATCGCGCACGCGTGCAGGCCGCCGGAGCCGCCGAACGCGAGCAGCGCGAAGTCGCGAGGATCGTAGCCGCGCTCGACTGAAACCACGCGGATGGCACGCTCCATATTCGCGTTGGCGACACGCAGGATGCCTTCGGCAGCGGCCTTGCGAGTGAGCTTGAGCGGCTTGGCGATGCGATCCACCGCGGCTGCGGCGCGCGCGGCATTGAGCGGCATCGCGCCACCCAGCAGGCTCTTCACGTGCCCCAACACCACGTGCGCGTCCGTGACCGTCGGCTCGTTGCCGGTGCCATAGCAGGCCGGTCCAGGATCGGCACCCGCGCTCTCTGGGCCCACCCGCAGAAGCCCGCCGGCGTCCACTCGGGCAATGGATCCGCCGCCCGCGCCCACCGTGTGGATGTCCAGCATCGGAACGCGGACTGGTAAGCCGTCGATGATCGCCTCCGTAGTCTCGCGCGGTTCACCGTCGATCAAGCTGACGTCGGTTGAAGTGCCGCCCATGTCGAACCCGAGCACGCGCCGGTAGCCGCTGACCCGCGCCATCCGCATCGCTCCCATCACGCCGCCCGCCGGACCGCTCAACACCGTGCGCGCTGCGTGTTTCGCCGCATCGCGAGCAGAAAGAAAGCCTCCGTTGGATTGCATGATGGAGATGCGGTAGCCTCGGGCGCGGCCCAATTCACTCAGGTAAGATTCCATCAATGGCCCGACGTAGGCGTTGACCGCCGTTGTGGACGCGCGCTCATATTCGCGGAATTCCGGACTGATTTCGTGCGAGGCGCACAAGTACACGCCTTCCCGCCGCAGCGCCTTCGCAACCGCGCGCTCGTTCGCCGCGTTTCGATAGGAGTGCAGAAAGCAAATCGCAACGGCCCGGGCACCGGAGCGCTTCAAGCGCGCGGCCAAGCGCTGCATTTCCGCCGCCGACGGACGCAGTGCGATGGTGCCGTCGTGATACGCGCGTTCAGAGACCCCGAAGCACAGTTCGCGCGGGATGAGTACCGCCCGATGGACCGGCGTGAGGTTGTAAAGTTCCGGCCGGTTCTGCCTGCCGATTTCCAGAATATCCTCGAACCCCACCGTGGTCACGAACGCGGTGCGGACCCCCTTGCGCTCCAGCAGCGCGTTGGTCGCGACGGTCGATCCATGCACCACATCCGCGCTGGCACCGGCTTGCCGCAAGCCTGCCAGGATCACTGCCGCGGGTGCACTGGGATTCGACCGCAGCTTGAACGCCTCCACCCGCCCGTCGTCGTGCAACACAACGAAATCCGTGAACGTGCCCCCCGCGTCGACGCCGATTCGCATAAGAAACTTCGATTGTCGCATCATCGTTGTGCATCGTGATGCCGCGCTACGGCATCATAGAAGGAGGTGATCACGCTAAGGGGTGTTTCCAAAACCTTTGAAGGCAAGCGTAAGGTAACGGCGCTTGACCACATTGACCTGACAATTGAGCGCGGAGAGATGGCGTCTATCGTGGGCCCATCGGGCTCCGGCAAATCCACACTGCTGAACCTGATCGGCGGTCTGGACCGCGCAAGCGCCGGCGAAGTGGAACTTGACGGGCAAACGCTTTCGAGCCTGAACGACGATGAGTTAACCAAGGTCCGCCGCGACAAGATCGGATTCATTTTCCAATTCTTCAACTTGCTGCCGACGCTGTCGTGCTTGCAGAACGTTTCGCTCCCGTTGCACCTGCGTGGGTGGCCGCGCAAGAAGGTGGAGGCGCGCGCGCAGGAATTGCTTGACCTGGTAAAGCTCGGCGCGCGTGTGGAGCATTTGCCCGACGAACTTTCCGGCGGTGAGCGCCAGCGCGTGGCCATTGCGCGGGCACTCAGCATCTATCCGCCGATACTGTTGGCCGACGAACCCACAGGCAACCTCGACACGAACACCGGCGCGGAAATCCTAAAGTTGATTCACGACTTGCACAGCCGCCTGGGCGCGACGGTGCTCATCGTCACGCACGACAAGGCTGTGGCGGAAAGCTGCCCGCGTACGATTCACATCCGCGACGGCAAGGTTTTTGAGGACGTGCGCCGGTGATCCTGCTGCGGCTCATCTCCTGGCCCTACGCGCGCAAACACTTGTTGCGCGTGGTGCTGACCATGGCGGGCATCGTGCTCGGCGTGGCAGTCTTCGTCGGCATGCATACGGCGAACCAAAGCGTGCTGGCGGCGTTTCACCAGACCATTGACCGCATCGCCGGGTCCACGCAGGTTCAGGTTTCCTCGGGCGAAGCGGGCTTTGAGGAAGACGTTCTGGAACGCGTGCGCGCGTTGCCGGAAGTGCGTGCAGCAGCTCCGGTGATCGAAGCGGCGGCGAACACCGGACAAGGCAACCTGCTGATTCTCGGCGTCGATATGTTGGGCGACCGCAGTCTGCGCAACTACGACATGGAAGATAGCGACGAAGCCATCGACGAGCCTTTGGTGTTTCTCGCGCAGGCCGATTCGCTCATTATCACCAAGACGTTTGCCGACGAACGCCACATCACCACCGGCGCGAAGATTTCCATGCGCACCATGCAAGGCGATCAAGTATTCACCGTGCGCGGCATCATGAAGCCCGGCGGCCTCGCCACGGCATTCGGCGGCAGCTTGGCGATCATGGATATCTACGCCGCGCAGAAAGTATTCGGCCGCGGCTTCAAGTTTGACCGCGTGGATATTGCGCTTGAAGACGGGGTGTCTCTCGACGCGGCAATCGCGAAGATTCAAGCGCTGCTTGGCCCAGGCTTTCAAGTGGAGCCTCCCAGTTCACGCGGGCAGCAGTTCGAAGCCACATCCAGCATCTACGCCCTCGCATCCAACTTGACCAGCGTCTTCGCGCTGTTCATTGGAATGTTCATCATCTACAATACGTTCGCCATCGCGGTGACGGAGCGGCGGTCAGAAATTGGAATCTTGCGGGCGCTGGGGGCGACGCGCGGGCAGATTCGCACGTTGTTCCTCACGGAGAGCGCGATCTCCGGACTGGCGGGCACGGCGCTCGGCGTGTTGTTCGGGATCGCGTTGGCGAAGGGCATGGCGGGTTACATCAGCGGGCTGCTATCGGACGTGTACGGCGTGGCCCAGGGCGCGAGTGAAGTCACGCCCGAGCCGTGGTTGCTGGCCGCGGCATCCGCCATGGGACTCGCCACTAGCTTAATCGCAGCGGTGTTGCCAGCCCGAAGCGCGGCTGGCGTGGACCCGGTCAAGGCGCTTCAAAAAGGACGCCTGCAATCCTTGAGCGCCGGAGAGAATCGGACGCGGCGGTTGTGGGCGTTAGCATGCGCCATGGCATCAGCAGTGGCGTTCCTGTTCAGCAACATTGGATGGATCTTTTATGGCGGATACTTACTGGCCGTGCTGACCGCGGTGCTGCTCGCTCCTGCCATGTCCCTATGGTTCGCGAAGGCACTGCGCCCCGTACTCGCAGGCCTGCGCCCCGTCGAAGGCACCCTCGCGGCGGACAGCCTGATTCAGTCTCCGCGCCGGACATCGGGCACCATCACGGCGCTCATGCTTTCGCTCGCGCTCGTCATTTCTCTGGGCGGCCTGGCGCGCGCCAGCTACGATTCCTTGACTGAGTGGATGCAAATTGCCCTCAGCCCGGACCTCTTCGTGACCACTGCGGAGAGCATCACCGCGCGTAGCTTTGTCTTTCCGGAGTCGGTCGGCGAAGGCATCCGTAAAGTGGAAGGCGTGCAACAGGTGCAGTTCGTCCGCACCGTGCGCGTGCCCGTCAAAGGCGTGCCTATCATGATTGTCGCCATTGACATTGCCTCGCTCGCGAACCATGTCAAGCTGCCGCTAGTGGAAGGCGACGCGGCTACTATGTACGACGAAGCCGAAGCTGGGCGCGGCGTCATCGCGTCAGAAAACTTCGCCCGCCTGCACGGGGTCCGCTTCGGCGAAGTGCTGGAACTCGCCGGACCCGCCGAAACACTGCATCTGCCCATCATCGGCATCGTGCGCGACTTCTCTGATCAGCAAGGCAGCATCCTCATGGATCGCGAGCTGTACATCCGTGCCTGGCGCGACAACGCGGTCAACGTGTTTCGCGTGTACCTGAAGCCGGGAGCCGACGAAGCCCGCGTGCGGCAAACCATCCTGGATACGTACGGCTCCCAACAGCGCCTCTTCGTGCTGACCAACAAGGACGTGCGTGCCTTCATCATCCGCATCACCGACCAATGGTTCGGGCTTACCTATGTGCAAATCGCCGTCGCCGTGCTGGTGGCGATCCTCGGCATCGTCAACGCGCTCACGGTGTCCATCACGGACCGCCGCCGCGAGCTGGGCGTACTGCAGGCCGTGGGCGGACTGCGCAACCAGATCCGCCACACCATTTGGATGGAGGCGGTCGCGATCGGCGTGATCGGCTTGGGGCTGGGGCTCGCTCTGGGAGCTGTGCAGCTCTACTACAGCGTGGAGGTCGCACGACGCGATTTGATCGGGATTGAGATCGGCTACGCGTTCCCGTTTCAAATGGTACTGATCCTGACGCCGATCATTCTCAGCGCTGCGCTGGTAGCTGCGTTGGGACCGGCGGAGAGCGCGGTTCGTGGATCATTAGTGGAGGCGTTGGAATATGAGTAGACTCCTTCTCGCATTGGCGTTTGTGGGCAGCGCGTTCGCGCAGGACCCTCGGCAAATCATCAGCGAAGTCCAAAAGCGCCAGCAGTCGGCATCACAGCGCTACGAAGGCACTCTGGAAGTGGTTGGCGCGGGGAACAAGGTTGCAACCAAGAGCTGGGTGTTCGTGCGCATCGGTTCATTCGGCGATAGCAAGTCCCGCTTGCAGTTCACGGCACCCGCGGACGTGAAGGGCGTGGGCATGCTGATTGTGAATCATCCCGACCGCGCGAGTGATCAGTGGATGTGGCGTCCCAACATCGGCCGTGATCAACGCATCGCGCTACAGGACCGCTCCACGCGCTTCTTCGGCACAGACTTCAGCTTTGAAGATCTGGAAGAGCGCGACGTGGACCAGTACGATTTCAAACTGCTCGCCGACGAGGGCGCAATGTGGAAGATTGAATCGCGCCCGCGCAAGAAGTCGCAATACACCTATTCGTACTTGTGGATCAAAAAGGACAACTACACTTTTCAGAAGGTGGAAGCCTACGACGCAAAGGGCCTGGTGCGCGTGATCGAATACAAAGACTTCGCGCAGGTCAAAGGAATCTGGACCGCGCGGACCACGGAAGTCCTGGACATGCGCCGCAACAGCCGCACGACGCTCAAGTACGACAAGCTGGAGTACAACTTGCCGTTGAAGGATGAGCTGTTCACATTGCAGGCCCTGCGGCTCGGGTTATGATCACCGGCGCGCTTGTCTACGTGTTGTTGGCGCAGAGCTTTACGCAGCGCGGGTTCGTGGAGACGAGGGCGCTGGTGTATCCGCAGACTGCACCGGGGGACAGCGGGCGGGTGGTCGGCGATGCATTGCTTCGCTGGGAAGGCTCCTACACGGCGACCCCTTGGCTGACGATTTCCAGTTCGCTGGATGCGCGCACGGACACGCATCGCCAGGTGGCGCGCGATGCGGCGTTCGACCTCGATGGCCGCAACATCCAGCGCCCCGCGCTCTCTTTGCGCCGCATGAGCGCCACGCTGCATCGCGGGAAATTCACCGCTGAGGTCGGGCGGCAATTTATCCGCTGGGGCAAGACTGACATTCTCAATCCCACGGACCGTTTTGCGCCGAAAGACTATCTTTCGAGCGTGGTCGATACCGATTTCCTGGGCGTCAACGCGGTCCGTGCAACGTATGAATCGGGCGCGGACACGCTGGACGTCGTGTGGCAGCCGCTATTCACGCCGAGCCGCACACCGCTGCTGAACCAGCGCTGGACGGCGATTCCTACGGCGGCCGC
Organism: Bryobacterales bacterium; assembly: GCA_947446025.1. Classification (GTDB taxonomy): domain Bacteria; phylum Acidobacteriota; class Terriglobia; order Bryobacterales; family Bryobacteraceae; genus Palsa-187. The sequence goes on along the minus strand of CANFEY010000056.1, from coordinate 8,114 downwards.
GAGCCTCAGCATTCAGGACGCGGGCGCGCGCTACCCCGGCGGATCGCAGTTCGGGGTGCGCTGGAATCACGTGGCCTCGGGCTACGAATACTCGCTCAGCTTTTTTGATGGGCGGCAGAACTTACCGTCGTTCGATGCGGCTCTTTCCGCCCGCGGCGTTGCGTTACAGCGATACTATCCTCAACTGCGGCTCTATGGTGGCGACGTTGCTGTACCGCTGTCGTGGTTCACAATGAAGAGCGAAGCGGCGTACCTTACATCGGCAACTCCGGGAGCACAGGAATACGTGCTCTACGTCGTCCAGGTGGAGCGCCTGGTGCGCGAGTGGTCCTTCGTAGGCGGCTACGCGGGCAGCTACACCACGCGCGAGCCGGCCACTCCGCTGCAATTCGCCGCCGACCGCGGCTTCGCGAGATCCTTTGTCGGACGGGCGGGATTGACCATCGACGCAAACCGCAGCATGGCGATCGAAACCGCCATCCGCGCCAACGGATCGTTTCTGCGCTACGAATACTCGCACGCCACCGGCCAGCATTGGCGCACCGTCGCGGGAGCCGCGTGGATTCGCGGGGACGTATCCGACTTTCTAGGACAGTACCGCCGCAACTCCTACGCATCGCTGGCGATTCGCTATAGTTTTTGAAGGACCTTTTATGGCATTGACCGCTTCAACCATGATGGACTTGGGCACCGCAGCTCCGGCGTTCGCACTGCCCGACGTCCGGACGGACAAACTAATTTCGCCGGAACGCAGCGGCCGCCCGTTGTTGGTGACATTTGTCTGCACACACTGCCCGTACGTGGTGCATGTCAAGCATGAGTTGGCCCGCGTGGGACGCGACTATCTGGGCAAAGTCGACATCATCGCGATCTCCTCCAATGACGCTGTAAACTATCCCGCGGACTCTCCCGCGAACTTGAAAAAGATGGCGGAGGAGTTGGAGTTCGCCTTCCCGCTGTGCTTCGATGAGACCCAAGCCGTCGCCCGGGAGTACGACGCGGCTTGCACGCCGGATTTCTTCCTCTTTGACGCGGGGCACAAACTGGCGTATCGCGGCCAGCTCGACGGCAGCCGCAAGGGCAACGATGTTCCGGTGGACGGGCGCGATCTGCGCGCGGCGATGGATGCGCTGCTCGCCGGTAATGCTCCTAGTGCACAGCAGTTTCCCAGCATCGGCTGCGACATCAAGTGGAAGGTATGAAGACCGCTGCGGTCCTGCTCGCGTTCGGGGCGGCGTTGGCCGCTCAGCAAGCCGGGGAAGTTGTGGTTGAGCGCGTCGTCACCGGCTTCCGGTTTCTCAACGGACCCACCTGGGCTCCCGACGACACGCTTCTGTTCAGCGATACTCCGACGGACCGGCAACTGCGCTTCACCCCGGGCAAGTCCGCCCCATCCGAAGTCGCCAGCCGGGCGGGCGGCGTCAGCGCCACCACGTTCGACGCCAAGGGGAACATGTATGTTGCCGAGCCGCGCGCCCGCCGCATCACGCGTACGGACCGCAAGGGCAAGATCGACACCGTTGCGGAACGCTTCGAAGGCAAGAACCTCAACGCCCCGAACGACCTCGTTGCGCGGCGCGATGGCAACATTTACTTCACCGACCCGGCGTTCGGCGAACAGCAGGATGCGGCTGAACTCGGCTTCTTGGGTGTGTTCCGCATTGATCCCAAGGGCGTACTCACCGCCGTCGCGCGCTGGAAGACGCGGCCTAACGGCATCGCGCTTTCAGAGAACGGGCGCGCGCTGTTCGTAACCGACGCCGACGCGCAGACGATTCACGCGTTCGATCTCGATAAGGACGGCGGTGCCTCGAACGACCACGTGGTGGTATCAAAGATCGAAGGTCCTCCTGGCGGCATTCGCACGGACGTTGCCGGCAACTTGTATGTCGCCGCGCGGCACGTGTTCGTTTACTCGCCCAAGGGCGAGTTGTTGCGCACGGTCCGCCTGAATGAGCAGCCGTCCAATTTGACGTGGGGAGACGTGAACCTGGAATCGCTCTACGTGACCGCACGCACGTCGGTGTACCGCGTGGAATTCGGCGTGAAGGGAGTGGTGTCCTATCTCCCGTAGATATCCGAAGCATCCGCTGCCGGGTGTGGGGGCGTTGATATTCCGCCGCAATTCGATCCTTCTGGTGGAGCGCGCGGGCAATCCGTTGAAGGGCTACTGGTCGCTGCCCGGAGGCTTGCTGGAAACCGGCGAGACGCTGGAGGCCGGCGTCGAACGCGAGGTATTGGAGGAGACCGGCCTGATTGTGAAGCCCGTGAAATTCTACGGCTTGTTCCAGCGCATCATGCGCGACGCCAAGGGCCGCGCCGAGTATCACTACCTGCTGGCTGACTACGTTTGCAAAGTGGTAAGCGGCACGTTGCAGGCGGGCGACGATGTATCGCGAGTCGAGTTCGTGCCGCGCACGCGGCTGAAAGAGTACACGATGACCGAGGGCACGCTTGCCGTCATCGAAGAAGCGTATGCACTGCGAAAGCGTACTTGAGTTCGAGCAGTTGCGGGCGTTGCTGGGCCGCTACCTGCGCAGTCCCATTGGCCGCGCGGAGCTGGCACGCCTGGAACCAGTTTCGGATCGGGCGGCTGTAGAGAACGCGCTCGCCGATGCGTCGGAAGCCGTCGAATACCTGCGCGCGGCGTCCAGCACGCAAGCGTCAGGCCGAGGCTCTGCTGTCCGCCTGAGGTTCGATTTCGATGGCGATCCCGGCATGCTCGCCGCGCGCCTGCGAATCGAAGGCGTCACGCTGGACGGCCTGGAGATCTACCAACTGGCGCGCCTCCTGGAGGTGGCATCCGAAGTCCGCACGAACATCCTAGCCGCAGCCGCCCGCTTCCCCCGCTTGGCGCAGCACGTGGCGCAGGTCTCCGACCTGAGAGAATTGGCGCACGACCTGCGCGGTAAGATCCTCCCCGACGGCACACTTTCCGATGATGCCAGCGTAGCCCTAGGCCGCCTCCGCAAGGAGGCCGACCGCCAGCGCAAGAGTATCGAGCAGTCCCTCGAACGCTTCCTCCGCGCCCACCGCGAAGACGGTACGCTGCAGGAAGACTTCATCACCATCCGCAACGACCGCTGGGTGGTGCCCGTAGTCACAGGCCGCGAACGCCGGGTAGACGGTGTGATCCACGGCTCCAGCGGCTCGGGGCAGACGGTGTTCGTGGAACCGCTCGAGACCATCCAACTCAACAACGAGCTCGTGCGCCTGCGCGAAGAGGAGTTGCGCGAAACGCACCGTATCTTGCGCGAATTCAGCGGCCGCCTGCGCGAGCACGCCGTGGAGATCTCGGCATCGGCGGCTGCGATGGGCCGCTTGGAACTGCTGTTCGTCAAAGCCGAATTCGCGGTGGACTTCGGCTGCTGCATTCCGAAATTGGGCGAGAAGATCGTGCTGCGCGCCGCGCGCCATCCTCTGTTAGAAGACATCCTGCGTAAATCGCGAGGCAAGGTCACGCCGATGTCGGTGGAACTCCACGATCAGCAGCGCACGTTGCTCATCAGCGGACCCAACACCGGCGGCAAGACGGTCGCATTGAAGACCGTTGGGCTGCTCGCGCTGATGACACACGCAGGCCTGCCGGTGCCCGCGCACGAAGCCGAGTTTCCGCTCTTCGACCAAGTACTGGCCGATATCGGCGACCACCAGTCACTCGCGGAGAGCCTCAGTTCGTTTTCCTCGCACATCGTGAGCGTGAAAGCGATGCTGCAGAACGCGACCGGCGATTCGCTCGTCCTGATGGATGAACTGGGCCGCGCTACAGATCCTGAAGAAGGCGGCGCACTGGGTGTGACGATCCTCGAAGCCTTTCGCCATCGCGGAGCCTATACGGTTGCGTCTACGCATTTGATGGCGATGAAAGTCTATGGAGCCTCCACCGGCGGCGTGCTGAACGCCTCCATGGGCTTCGATGATGAGACGCTGGCACCGACCTATGTATTGCGAGTCGGCGCGCCCGGCAAGTCCGCGGGCCTCGACATCGCCAGCCGCCTGGGTCTGGAGCCGTGGTTGATTCAAGAAGCCCGCTCGCGCATGAGCAGCACGGAGCGCGACGTCGCGCACTTCATCGCGGAGCTGAACCGCAAGCTGGAAGAACTTTCGGCGGAACGCAATAGGCTTGCCGCGGAGAAGGCGGCGCTGGATGCCCGAGAGGCTGCGCTGGAGCAGACCTGGGAACGTAAGTTCGCGCACAAGTTGCGTGAGGTCGATGAGCAGGCCGCGAAGCTCGCCCTGCAATTCGAGCAGCGCGCGCACGAGACCATCGAGGATCTTAGCCAGAAGAACAAGGCTCGGATCGCGAAGACGCGGCGCCAATATCAGGAGTCCGTCGCCGAAATTGCGCCGCCGGTTGTACGCACGGCGGCCCCCGCTCGACCCAAACTAGTCGAGGGCACGCGGGTTCGACTGAAGGGCATCCGCACGCCCGCCACTGTGCGGCGGCTGCTCGATAACGGCGGCATTGAAGTCGAAGCCGGCTTCATGAAGCTGCAGGTGCCGGAGAGCGATATTGAAGAAATTCTGGCACCGGGTGCGGCGGCGAAGGCCTCCACCACCCAACTGAAGAGGGGCCCGAGCTTTGATGGGAACTTCCGCGAACTTAACCTGGTGGGCCAACGAGCCGAAGAGGCCTGCAGCCTGCTCGACAAGTTCCTGGACAACGTCGCGCTGGCCGACGTGGAGCGGGTGCGCATCATCCACGGCCACGGCATGGGGATCTTAAAGCGCGCGGTCTCCGATCTGCTCGCCGGGAATCCGCATGTGGCAAGATACTATGTGGCTCCGCCGGAAGAAGGCGGCGGGGGTTCAACAATTGTGGAGTTGAAATGACCCTCGCCCAACTTCGCGCGCATTGCCTCTCACTCCCCGGAAGCAGGGAACAGATGCAATGGGTGAGCCATCTGGTTTTCAAGGTAGGCGGGAAGATGTATCTGGTGGCCTCACCTGATGACCCGCTTCAGCCCCTCACCATCAAGTGCCCGCCAGAGGAATTCGATGACGCGGTGGAGATGCCGGGAATCCGGCCCGCGCCCTACATGGCTCGCGCGAAATGGGTCCAGCTGGAAACCATGGACACACTTCCGTCGACCGAGCTTAAGCGTTGGGTGACGCGGTCCTATGAGCTGGTGCGGGCCAAGCTAAAAAAGAAGGCGCAGGCTCAGCTTCAGGCTTCCTCGCCGGCCAAGGCGCGAGCGCGCTCGAAGGCCAGCTTGCCCTGATACTCAGCCCACAGCGTGGTGAAGCCGGCCCAGTAGTAGCCGCCGACGAAGAGCAGCAAGAACGGGATCGCCAGGAAGTTGTACGACTCAATCGCATAGGCGATCATGCCGACGAAGAATGTGCCCATGGCGAGCTCCATGTACGGCAGCCAGCCGCTGCGGCTACGATAGGCGGCGTTCGTGTTCTTTACCTTCTGCCCGCCGATGGCGTACTTCGGCGTGCGCGCGAACGCGGTCTGATACCCGATCAACGCCTCAAACACGGCCCGAGCGTTGATCAACGTGAGCGCCACGCCTGCGGCCATTAGCGCCGGCAGAAACAAAATGCTGCGCCCCCACGACTTCGGGTACAGTTCCCGCTGCGCGACCACGTAGAACAGCGAAATCGACCAGAACGACGCGATGATCAGCGGCATGTCGATCACCAGCATCTGGAACCAGCCCATGTAGAACCGCACAATCATCACCGGCAGCATCAATGCGCTGACCACAATCATCAACGGGTAGGAAATATTCGGCGTCAGGTGGCAGAAGGCTTCCAGCTTGACCTTGAACGGAAGGTCGGCCTTCAGGATGGTGCGCAGCAGCTTGATGGCGACCTGCGTCAACCCCTTGGCCCAGCGCGATTGCTGAACTTGGAAACCGTAGGTGTCCACGGGCAACTCCGACGGGCACTCCACATCCGGAGCATAGGCAAAGCGCCAGCCCTTGAGCTGTGCGCGATAGCTGAGGTCGGAATCTTCGGTCAACGTGTCATGCTGCCAGCCGCCCGCGTCTTCAATCATGGACTTGCGCAAAATACCCGCAGTGCCGTTGAAGTTAAAGAACAGTCCGCCGCCGCAGCGCGCGACGTGCTCCAGCACGAAGTGGCCGTCCAGCAGCATCGCCTGGACCTCGGTCAGCACATTGTAGTGCCGGTTCAGATACGTCCATCGAGTTTGCACCATGCCGATCTTCGGATCGGTAAAGTGGTTCACCGTGCGGCGCAGGAAGTCACGCGGCGGCACGAAGTCGGCGTCGAACACCGCCACGAATTCGCCCGTCGCGGTCTTCAGCCCATTCTCAAGCGCCCCGGCTTTGTAGCCATGGCGGTTGGTGCGATGGATGTACTCCACCGGGAATCCTGCTTGCACGTACTCGCGGCACAGCGCTTCGGTGAAGGTGTGCGTGTCATCGGTGGAGTCGTCCAGCACCTGGAACTGAATCAGGTGGGCCGGATAGTCCATCTTCGTGGTCTCGGCGAGCAAGCGCTCGACAACAAACCGCTCATTGTAAATCGGCAGCTGAATCGTGACCTTGGGCAGCTCGGCGAACGGCGTGGGCGACTGCGCCAGGAACTTTTTCTTGTGCTTGAAATACTCGTGGATGACCTTGTAGCGGTGCAGCCCGTAGAAGGACAGCACAATCAGCACCGTGAAATACGGGACCAAAACCGCGTAGTCAAACGGAGCCAAGTGATGAATGCCCGCATAAATGGTGTCGTCAAACATCGACGAAATCGCACGGTCAGCAAAAGTGGGGCTTCCGATGGGCGCAAACAGCGCAGGTATAGGGATAAGGGTCATCCAGTATGGAATCTCATCGTCAGTATAACGCACTTTCTTCAACCGATGCTATACTTTAGCTGCAAGGCACTTATGCGCTTCTTTCTAGACACCGCCAATTTGGACGAACTGAGAGCCGGAGCCAGTTGGGGCATCCTGGATGGATGCACCACGAACCCTTCGCTGATAGCGAAGGAAGGTATCCCGATTGCGGAGCGAATCCGCCAGATTACTGAGATCGTGGACGGCGATATCAGTGCAGAGGTCGTAGCCACCGACTGCGAAGGGATGTTGAAGGAAGGCCGCCCGCTGGCAGCCATCCATAAGAATATCGTGGTCAAGGTCCCGCTGACGCGCGACGGGATCAAAGCGTGTTCCATCTTCAGTAAGGAAGGCATCCGCGTCAACGTCACGTTGTGCTTCTCCGCCGGCCAAGCGATTTTGGCCGCAAAAGCGGGAGCGTACTTCGTGAGTCCCTTTGTGGGCCGCGTGGACGACACCGGCTGGGATGGCATCCAACTCATCCGCGACATTTGCGGCATCTACAAGAACTACGGCTTCTCCACGCAGGTGCTTTCGGCGTCGCTGCGCACCGTGAACCACGTGATCGATTCTGCCAAGGCCGGAGCGCACGTCGGCACCATGCCCTTCAAGGTGATGAACTCCTTGTTCGACCACCCGCTCACCGACCGCGGCCTGGAACAGTTCCTCAAGGATCACGCCAAGGCGTTCCAGCCCCCCGCCCGCTAATGCAACTGCTGCTCCGGTTTTTCGAGAACGCCGTAAAACGGGAGCGGAGGCGCCGCCTCAAAGTTAACGAACTCGGCCGGCTCGGCGAGGCCTACATTACGGGCTTCGACGAGTCGACTTTGTTTTATAGCTACAACGTCAGCGGCGTGCAATACGAAACCAGCCAAGACATCGCCGCCGTGCGCGACCACCTGCCCGCCGAACCCGAGCGCCTGCTAGGCGTCGCCAGCATGAAGTACATGATGAACAACCCTCCCAACTCCATCCTGCTGTGCGAAGAGTGGTGTGGCCTTCGTGCTCCCTTGGACGGCGGGCATCCTGCCCGCACCCGCCTTCCAGGCGGCCCCCAGGAATAACGAGATCAGCTAGAGTAGGTTCATGAGGTTCTGGGCAGTTCTCCTAGCCTTGGCCGCGGCACCCCCCGCGCCGTCCCAACAGACGACATTCGAGCCCTCCGTGCCAACATGAGTGAGACACTCCTCGACCGCTAATTACCGAGCAGGGCGAGAAAGAATTTCATCCATGAACAACCATAAGGTTCCGGCGCCAGCGCCAGCGGTATTGCTGCCGGTGGGACGTAGGGAGCCCGAGCGAAGCG
>CANFEY010000055.1 GCA_947446025.1 Bryobacterales bacterium | reverse complement strand
TCGCCAGCCTTCACCCGCGCTAGCACTCCGCTGCGCGCCAACTCTTTCTTGCTCAATACTGTTCTCCCCACCCGGCCTCCTTGGGAGGTCATCGTCAGGGGACACTTCTATCGAGGTCTCAAGGGGACATTATCAAAGTGGCGCAACACTGCGGAAGAGGTCGGGGGACGCGGTATCATCGTGGGGTGATACGTCGGCTCTATGTCCACAACTTCCGCTGCCTGGAAACTTTCAAGCTGAAACTCGCGGATCAATCGTCGGTGCTGCTGATTGGGAATAATGGTTCCGGGAAGTCTACGGTGAGTCTCGCCCTTCAGCTGTTTTAGCAGATCGCGCGCGGCACCAACCAAGTTCGCGATCTGGTGACCGCGGATGATTTACCCGTGGGAATTCGTCGGTGCCCATGCGCTTCGAGCTGGAAGTCGCCCTAGGTGACCTAACCTACGAGTATTCCGTCGCGTTTGAGTCCACATCTAAAACCAAAGAAGTCGTCGTGCTTGAGGAAACGCTATCGGCGGCTGGAGTGCCTGCGTATTCCAGGAAGGCTTCAGAGGTTCGATTGGCCGGCGCAAAAGAGAGTTTTTCGATCGACCGCAATCTTGTTGCTCTACCAGTCATCTACGATCCTCTCCTTGATGACTCCGATTTCAAGGGTTGGCTCTCACGCGGCGATTTTCCGAGGAGAACACTTTCGTCCTGCAGCGAAGAAATCACTTCGAGCCGACGGTTGTCCGGCCTCTGAGTGAGTTACACATCGAAGGCGATCTGATTGGGCCGTTGGTCCGCGGAGACGTATAGGATGGCTCCGAACCGTGATTTCCCGCACGTGCTGGTGATGCCAGAGGATGAGCACAATCGTGAGATGGCGAACGGATTCCTGATGGGCTTGCCATCTCCAAACAGGCAGATTCAAGTGCTACCTTCGGCGGGCGGTTGGAAGAAGGCGCTCGAAACAGTCTCGTCACAAGGGCTAGCGAGCTACCCGCGGCGTTTCCTTGTGCTGTTGGTCGATTTCGATCGAGATCCGGGACGGCCCGAATTCGCTGCATCCAAAATCCCCGGTGAATACCGCGAGCGGGTCTTTGTAATCGGCTCACTGCATGAACCCAAGGACTTGGTGGTAGCGGGCCTCGGTTCCCGCGAGAAGATCGGCCTCGCTTTGGCGGAGCATTGCCAGCACGACACGAACGATACGTGGAGCACCCCGCAACTTCAGCACGACACTGCGGAACTGGCTCGGCTGCGCGTCCCGATACGCCCCATTCTTTTTCCTTAGGGCAAGCCACGATACACTAGAGAATATGTCCCGTGCGCTTATATTACTAGTGTTGTGTCTATGCGTTGGATGTGGAGGATCGCAGAAAAAAGACGTGGCGGAGACCGCCCCCGCCGCGAAGATCACCGCGCCGGTTGCGTCCGTGAATTCCTCCGGCGGGCCGCCGGAGACGATTCTGTTCCCCAGTGAATACGGCAACGTCACCTTCACGCACCAGAAACATTTCGAGCGCGTGAACGGCGACTGCGCCACGTGTCATCTGAAGATTTTTCCGCAGGCGCTGGAGGCGTTGAATTACGGCAAGGCCCGGCACCGCGCGGCGGAGGAGTACAAGACCTCCTGTGCGACGTGCCACGGCATTCAGGGCACGGCGTTCGCGGCAGAGCGGAATTGCCAGAAGTGCCACGAGATGGGCGCGAAGCACTAGACTCAGTACATGCTGCAATGCACGGTACGGAATTGCCGCGCTCCGCTGGTGCGGGACGGGTGCCGCATCGCGTGTGCGCACGGCCACTCCTTCGACGTCGCTAAGAGCGGCTACGTGAACGTGCTGCAGCCTCAAGACAAGCGATCAAAGAATCCGGGCGATACGGCACAGGCTGTCGCTGCTCGGCGGCGCACGCATGAGCGAGGGGTGACCGGGCCGCTGCTCGATGGCATCGCGGCGATGCTGCGCGCGCATGCGGACGACGTCGTGCTCGACGCGGGGTGCGGAGATGGGTTCTACCTGGGATCGCTCGCGGCACGCACGGGGCTGGATCCGCATGGCATCGACATTTCCATCCCGGCCGTGGACGCGGCGGCGCGCAAGTATCAGGGCTACGAGTGGGTGGTGGCGAACGCGGACCGTGTGGTGCCTTACGCCGACGGCGCGTTCACTGCGGCGCTCTCAATCACTGGGCGAATGAATGCTCCGGAGTTCCACAGGGTGTTGCGCGCGGGCGGACGGCTGCTGGTCGCCCTGGCCGCTCCGGAAGACTTAATCGAGCTGCGCGGCGCGGGGCGGGACCGGGTGGATCGCACGGTAGCCACCTTCGCCGAAGGCTTCGAGTTGGACGAGCAGCAGCGGGTGACGACCACAGCGGAACTGGACGAAGCAGCGCTCGACGATGTGCTCCACGCCATCTACCGTCCGCTCCACGCCGAGCCCTTGCGCGCGATGCGCGTATCCTTCAGCCTGGACCTGCTCCTGTTCCGCAAGAAAGCCCTATAATGAGGGGCAAGTCCTATGAAAACACTCTTCGCCGTCGCACTCTTCGCCGTTACGGCATTCGCCCAGGCTCCTACGCGCCAGAACCTTCTCGATAAGGCCAAGCTGGAGGCCTACCTGCGCCGCCTGGAACTGTGGATTCCGCAAGTTGCCGTGCAAATCGACGATCCCAAGGCGTCGCCCTACTTGAAGGGCTTCTCAGAAGTAGTGGTGCATCTTTCGTATAACGGCCAAGGCAAGGAAGAGCGCTACCTGGTGTCGGCGGACGGCAGCGGGCTGGTCAAGGGCGAAGTGTTCGACCTGAACCGCAGTCCTTTTCAGGCCAACCTGGACAGAATCAAAACAGCGGGACAGCCGAGCTTCGGCGGCCCGGAGTCGGCTCCGGTTTCGCTGGTGGTCTACGGCGACTTCCAGTGCCCGTTCTGCAAGGCGGAAGCCGAGATCATGCGCAAGAATGTCGTGCAGCGTTTCCAAGACAAGGTGCGCGTGGTGTTCAAGGATTTCCCGCTGGAAGCCATCCATCCCTGGTCGCGCGCGGGGTCCATCGCGGGGCGCTGTGTGTACCGGCAGAACGCCCAGAAGTTTTGGGATTTCCATGATTGGATCTACGCCGGCCAGGAAGAGATCAGCCCGGAGAATCTCACCGACAAGGTCGTGCAATGGGCGGGGACCAATGGCCTGAACGCGGCGGATTACCGGACCTGCGTGGGGACCAAAGCCACCGAAGGCGAAGTGAACAGCAACCTGCAAGAGGGCCGCGCGCTGGGCATCACCGCCACGCCCACGTCGTTTCTCAACGGCTTCAAACTGGAAGGCCAAGTCCAGTGGGAAGTGCTGGAGCAGGTCATCGCGTTGGAACTGAGCCGCCAAGGAGTCAAGTAAAGTGCGGGGCGCGGGGTTGTTTCTACTGGCCGGGATTGCGCTCCCGGCGGATATCGACCCCGTCGCCTATCAGGCGCACGTGCGCTACCTGGCCTCGGATGGGCTGAAGGGGCGCGCCACGGGGTCGCCGGAACTGGAGAAAGCCGCGCGGTATGTCCAGCAGCAATTCGCTTCCTTCGGCGTCAAGCCGATTCCGGGGCAAGGTTACCAGCAGGCATTCCCGGCGAACATCGGCGTGCGTTTGCGGAGCAGCGCGCTGCGGACCACGTTTCGCGGACGCACATCGACGGTGGCCTCGGGCAAGGGATTTACCCCTCTGGCGTTTTCGACCAGCGGGACGGGTGCCGCCTCTCCCGTGGTATTCGCAGGCTACGGCATCACCGCGGCGGACCAGCATTACGACGACTACGCGGGGCTCGACGTCAAAGACAAGTACGTGCTGATCCTACGCCACGAGCCACAGGAGAATGACGCGGCCAGTGCGTTCAGCGGCCGCGAAGCCACGCAGCACGCCAGCTTCGCAAACAAAGCTGTCAACGCCAAGATGCACGGCGCACGCGGCGTCATCCTGATCAATGACACCTTCAATCACGCAGGCGATCGCGACGCACTGGTTCCCTTCGGACAATCAAGCGGTCCCGCCGACGCCGGAGTGTTCTTCGTCCAAGTCAGCACCGGCACCGCCGAGCAGTGGCTGAAGGCCGCCGGAAAAGATCTCCGCTCGCTCGCCGACGCCATCGACAAAGACCTGAAGCCGCAGTCGTTCGCCATCGAAGGGCTGACGGCGAACCTCAATGTAGACATCACGCGGGAATCGAAGACCGTACACAACGTCCTCGGCTACCTGCCCGGCCTCACCGACGAATACGTCATCGTGGGCGCACACTATGACCACCTGGGCCTGGGCGATGAGCACTCACTTGCGCCGTCGCAGATCGGCCAGATCCATCACGGGGCGGACGACAACGCCTCCGGCACAGCGGGCGTCATCGAACTGGCGCGGTGGTTTTCTAAGCAGCCGAAGCCGCAGCGCGGAGTGTTGTTCATGGCGTTCGCAGGCGAAGAACTCGGGCTGCTCGGCAGCGCCTACTACACCAGCCATCCTTTGCTACCGCTGGATAAAGCGGTAGCCATGCTCAACATGGACATGATCGGGCGCATCCGCGAAGGCAAGATCTACGTGAACGGAACGGGCACGGGGTCCACGCTGGATGCCTTGGTAGGCGGGGTGAAGGTGCCCGCGGCGCTCAAGCTGGATCTCTCCGAATCGACCGGCTACGGAGGCAGTGACCACATTTCCTTCACCGCCAAGCAGGTCCCGGTGATCTTTTTCTTCTCCGGTCTGCATGGCGACTACCACAAGCCCAGTGACACGGCGGACAAGATCGACTCGCGAACCGCGGCGGCGCTGGCTGGCTACGTGGGGGACATCGCCCAGGCGCTCCAGAATGCCGCGGCGCGTCCGGTGTTTCAGCGGCCCGTGGAGAAGGTCGATCCGCATTCCGGCGCGGTGCCGGTCACCAGCGGGTATGGACCGGCCTTCGGCAGCGTACCAGACTTTGACGAGCCGCCCAAAGGCGTACGCTTCGCCGACGTTCGCCAGGGTACCCCCGCGGACAAGGCAGGCCTACGGCCCGGGGACATCCTGATCGGCTTTGACGGCAAAGAAATCAGCAACTTATACGACTTTACCTACGCGCTACAGGCGCATAAGCCTGGGGATGAAGTACTGGTGCGCGTACTCCGAGGGTCCCAGACAATTGAGGCCAAAGTACTACTCACGGAACGCCGTTAATTTGTCATACTGTCCTTGCCGATAAGTAACCGGCGCGACCCCATGATGACAAGCCTTGAGAATCTGATTCCGGCGCAGAGCCAATATAAGTTGCCGCCACTGATTTTGCATCCATTTGCGGACGCCAACGGGCCGGGCAAGCTGATGGAAAGCTCGCGCGCCAGCCTGATGCTACAGGGCCTGCTGCCGAACGGGGACCGCAATCAGCGCGACTTGGACAAGGCGCTGCTGGATGGCCGGTTCCAGGAAATCCGCATGCTGTTCTACGTGGGCCGGGACCTAGTGCGGTGGATTGAGCAGTGCATGGAGTTCGTCACGCGCCATCCCGACCTGCAAAGCTGCGGCATCAAGGAACAGAGCTTCGCCGCGCACCTGATCCAACAGCCTCCGCCGGAGGTGGAAGCCAAGCTCCGCAAGTGGGGCGTCGTGGATTACCGGTCGATTTTCGGCCGCGCGCTGGGGCTGAACGCCATTTTCGCCGACATCCCGGAGCGGGAGCAACTCTCCGACGATTTCGTGCGCAACTACTACCGCTTCGCTGACCAGATGTTCCTGTGCAAGCAGACCGCGGTCACGTTCACGGAGATCAAGGATTGCGGCTTCGAGTACGAGATTTACGCCTCCGGCGAATACTCGCGCATGCTCGAACGGGAGTGGGCGTAACGCAAAACAGGAGAGGGACAGTATACTCAACTCCCGATCTCCCAGAGATCGGGCGTTGAGTATACTGTCCCTCTCGCTATGTGCTGGAGCGCTTGCGGATTTCGATGTTCAGCCGCTTGATCTTTTGATTCAGCGTGGAAAGCGGGACGCGGAAGGCTTCGGACGCCGCTGTCTGGCTCCAATCGTTCGCTTCCAGCTTCTCAATAATCATGCGGCGCTCGAAATCGGCGACGATCTCGAATAGCGACGCATCGGCAGGCAGGCCGCCGGCCTCATCGCGCCGGATGCGCAGGCCGTGGGCGTCGAGCAAATGGTCGGGCAGTACATCCATGGTGACGCTCGCCTGCGACGCGAGAACCACAGCCCGCTCCACCACGTTTTCCAGTTCGCGCACGTTGCCGGGCCACGGGTGATCCATCAGGATGCGCATCGCCTCGGGTTCGAAGCTGAGTTCGGATTGATTGCGCGCGTCCAGGAACTTCTCGTTCTCGCGGCAGTATTTCACGAAGAAATGCTCCACCAGCGCCGGGATGTCTTCCTTGCGGTCGCGCAGCGGCGGCAAGGCGAGGTTGATGACGTTGAGGCGGTAGTAAAGATCCTCGCGGAACTTGCCCTCCTCCACCAGCTTCTTGAGATCGGCATTGGTAGCAGCGACGATCCGGACATCCACCTTCACCGTCTCCGCCGAGCCAAGCGGCATGAACTCGCGCTCCTGGATCACGCGCAGGAGCTTCGTTTGCGTCTCCAGCGAAATGGTGCCGATTTCGTCGAAGAAAATCGTGCCACGGTCGGCCACCTCGAAGTAGCCTTTGCGCGACGTCATGGCTCCGGTGAAGGCACCCCTGGTGTGCCCGAAGAGCGCGGACTCGAGCAGATCCGGCGGGACCGAGCCCGAATGGACCGGCACAAACGGATGTTGGTTGCGGGCCGAATGCGCATGAATCGCATTGGCGATCAGTTCCTTGCCAGTGCCGGTTTCGCCAGTGATCAGGATCGTGGCCCGGCTGGTCGCCACCTGGCCCACTAGATCCAGAATCCGCTGCATACGCTCACTCTTGCCAACGATGTTGGGGAAGCTGTAGCGCTGCTTGAGAGCGCGCTTCAGCTCGGCGTTTTCGCGCTCCAGGCGGCGCTTTGAGATCATGTGCTCGATCTCAATCAGCAGTTTCTCGTTGTCCCAGGGCTTGGAGAAGTAATCGTTGGCTCCGCGCTTGAGCGCTTGCACGGCGACTTCGACCGAACCGTACGCGGTGATCATGAAGATGGGCGTTTCGCGGTCGCGCTGGCGGACTTCTTCCAGCACCTGCATGCCGCTCTTGTCGGGCATCATCAGGTCCAGGATGACCAGATCGTAGGCGGAATTTTCCAGGCGCTTCAGGCCTTCGGTGGCGTTGGCGGCCAACTCCACGCGGTAGTGCTCGCTGGAAAGCAGAGCCTCCAGACTGTCGCGGATATCCGGCTCATCGTCGATGACCAGGATGCGCCCCGGGGTGGCGGCGCTGAGGATATCCAGAGGTAGGTCAGCCGGTGGTGAAATGGTTGTGGCCATTAGAGGATTATCCTGTCAGACTGCGCGCTCATGCTCGCGGGAACAGCCGTGATGATTTCGGCGCGGGACATGGCGGATACCGGTACTCCCGCGGGTACGCCCGCTGGTAGTCCAATGTGAACTGGTTCGCGGACGCCGACAGGGATGACGCGCGCCGTGACCGGATCATGCAGCGGGAAGGTGAGCAGGAAGCGGCTTCCCTGCCCCACGCTGCTTTCTACTTCGATTTCACCACCGTGCTCGCGGACAATGCCGTAGCTGACTGAGAGGCCCAGGCCGGTGCCCTTGCGGCCACCTTCCACGGTGAAGGAGGGGTCGTTCTTGGTGGTAAAAAACGGGTCGAAGATGCGCGGTAGAACATGGTCCGGAATGCCCGAACCGGTGTCGGCAATGGCGACGCGCACACGGCCATCATGACGGGTGGTGGAAATGGCCAGCGTGCCGCCGCTGCTCATGGCGTCACGGGCGTTCATCACCAGGTTCAGCAGGACCTGGTGCAGCTTGCCGGGGCTGCCCTTGATGTTGATGGCTGCCGGGTCCAACGAAAACTCCACTTTGACTTGCGAACTGGAAAGTTGGTGATCTACCAGGGTGACCGTTTCGCGGATGACTTTGTTGAGGTCCACGGTGACGAACTCAGTGGCCGACACGCGTGAGAAATTGAGCAGCGAGTTCACGATTTCACTGGCCCGGAACGTCTGGCGCGCGATCTTTTCGAGCAGCGGAGCCTTCTGCTCATCGCCGGAAATCTGCTTGGCCAGCATCTGCGCGTAAGTGGAGATGACGGCCAGCGGCGTGTTCACTTCATGCGCCACGCCGGCGGCCAGCAGTCCGATGGAGCTGAGCTTATCGGCCTGCACCAGGCGGCGTTCCAGTTCCGCGCGGTCCGTCACGTCGTCGAAAATGATCAGCCGTCCGATGCGCGCCCCGTCTTTGGAAAATAGCGGGGCGGTGGCGATGTTAAGCGTCGCCTCGCGCGACTTGAAGAAGTACTTGTAAAGATTGTGCAGGCCGGATTCGCCGCGCGACGGCTCCAGCGCGGCACACAGATCGGCGGGGAGCAGCGTGCTCAGCTTGCGTCCCAGCGCGTCTTTGCGGGAAACGCCGGTGAGCTTCTCGATCTGCGAATTCCAGCTTTCGACGCGGTCTTCCAGATCCGCCGCAAGAATGCCCACATGGATGGATTCGACGATGTTCTCTGAGAACTCTTTCAGGCGCTCATACTCATCGGCTTTGCGCTGTAGCGAAGAGTAGAGCCGCGAATTATCGATGGCGATGCCCACGTAACCGGTAAGCGTCTGCAGCAATTGGATATCTTCGCCGGAGAGAAAATCGCCCGACTCCGTGCGGCTCACGCCCAGGTAGGCAATGATGCGGCCGCGCGCCGAACACGGCAGGTAGTAGGTCAAGTCCAGATCCGCGATCGAGCGGCGGGTGGACTGCGGCAGCTCATGCGAAACCACGTCCAGCATGTGGCGCGTGCGCTCAAAGAACAAATAGGGCTTCGAGGGAGCGGCAATCAGGAAGCTCAGATCCAGCTTGGGTACTTCAGCCGTTTGATCCCCTGCCCAGGTGCTGGCGAGTTCCAGCGCGAACTGTTCACTTCCCTCTTCGCGGACGAAGAAGGCCACGTGGCGGATACCGAGAGTGCGGATCAACCGGTCCGCCACCGATTCCAGCATCGCGTGCAGATCCGTGGGCGACCCAGCCTCGCGCGCGAATTCGATCAGCGTGCGGCGGTAGTCGTAGCGGTCTTTGTAGAAAACGTAGCGGTTCAGCTGCTCGCGAATCCAGTTGCGAATGGGTTGGAAGATGAACGCCGCGATCAGCAGCATGGCCCCCATGCCTAGCCCGTTCAATTCCCCGGTCCCGCTGACTGAGAAAATCAGCCCGTAGAAGATCGCGAGCACCGACAAAGTGGCCAGCGTGTAAACCGCGCCCTGTTCGAAGATGATGTCCACGTCCATCAAGCGGTAGCGCAGGATGGCGTAGGACCAGGTGAGCGGAATCAGCGGCAGGGACAGAACCGCCAGACTCATGGCCTGATTCGGGACCACGCCCAGCAGGAACGGAACCGCGTAGATCAGCGTGAACGGCAGTATCCCGGCGAGCGCGCCGTTCCGCAACCAAGTCAGTTGCCGCCGCACGATCGCATCCGCGGCCACGCGCCGCTGCAGATGGAATACGGCACTGCCCGCCAGATAGAACAGGCAGAGGTAGCCAAGCCACACACGGTCCAGCACCCACAGCACTTCAATCAGCGTCGTCCCGCTGCGCAGCCAATCGAAGGCGAAGCCGAGGTGCGCCGTCATCAGCACCAGCCCCGGCACGTAGACCAGGAACGCAGCACCCTTGCGCTTGATCCAGCCCTGCTGCTCGGGATAGGAACAGGCGAAGTGCAGGAACAGCGCGGGCGCAAGGAATCCCGCCGTGACGTTGCCCAGGTAAATCACCTTGTCGAAGTTGTTCAGCTTGCCGGTGTAATGGAACGTGGAGAGCACGAACGACAGCAGGCACAGCAGGAAGAAATGCAGCGCCCGAGGCGCGCCCCGCCGCCGCACGTAGACATAGAGTCCGATGCCCAGGTACAACACGCCGACGACGTATTGGTAGTACAGCGTGCCGTCATGCACCGCTTCGGCGATCACCACCGACGCCGGCACCTCGACGCCGCCGTGCAGGATGCGGTAATCGGTCTTGCGCCACGGACCCAGGCTCACCAGGATTTGCATGGCTTGCGAGGAACTCGTAACGTTCACACCCGCAATAGACACCAACGAATCACCCACATGGATGCCGGCGTTCTCCGCCGGACTGCGCGGGGTGACAATAGCTGCAACCGGATGCATCTCGCCCTGCCGGTCCACCCAGGTAGCGCCGTCGATGGGCAGACGGAACTTCGCCTGCTGCTGGAAGTTGATCACCGCGGCAATCAGAGCCGTCACGGTCATCACCGCCAGCAGTGCGTTGATCAGCTGCTGCCTCAGTTCGCGCATACCGGAGACACTACTCCGTTAGTTTGACAGCATTTCGTCTTCCAATCTAGGAATATCTGGTATACGCTTGATTTTGTTGAGAGTTACCTTGGGGCCGCACCCACTTCTATGACTCTTGGAAGAAATCCATACAGGAAACTGTATCTTTCCGCAACAGCTTTGAATGGACTGGCCTTTGCGGCGTTCGGGCCGTCGATCTCGCAGGACCCCGCCTACCATCACTTCGCAGGATCGCCGACATGGACAGTGGTCACCAACTTGCCCTTCCTGGGCGTCGGACTCTGGGCCTGGTCCCGCCGCCCCAGCGTTCTGTCGGCTGCAAGTGCCCCTGCTGGCCTTCGGTGTAGCCAGCGTCGTGCGGTGGCAGCAGACAAGCGACCTCCGCTGGTTTGCGGTGGTGCAGTTCGGCCCGTTGCTAGGGCTCGCGCCCGAAGCGTTTGCTGCGGCCATTTTCGCCGTGCTCGGTTTCAGCGGCCACGCCATCAAACACCTGCTCGCTTCCGCTGCGGCATACTGGATTCTACGATGGAGCTCTACCTGCTACGCCACGGAATCGCGGAATCACGAGCCGCCTCGGGCCGTGACCAGGACCGCACCCTGACGCCGGAGGGCATCGAAGGCGTGCGTCTTGCAATTTCCCGCGCAAAAGAAGCCGGCCTCTCCCCCCGCTGGATCGTCGCCAGCCCCTACACCCGGGCCCAGCAAACGGCGCGAATTGCCGCCCGCGAACTCGGCTACGAAGAACCCATTCTGACCAGCACCCGCCTGACGCCTGAATCTTCCCCAGAGGAACTCTGGTCGGAAGTACGCGACTTGGCCCCCGATTCCCCGCTCCTGTTCGTCGCGCACGAGCCATTGCTGTCGGCCACAGCGTCCTGGATGCTGGGCGGCACCCACATAGTCACCTTTCGTCCCGCCTCGCTCATGCGAATCGATTTTGAGGCGATCTCCGCGGTCCCGCACGGCACCTCTGGTTGGAGCATTAGATGAACGGGTAGAGCTTCGAATGGGACCCTCAAAAGGCGTTAGGCACTTCGTAAGCACGGTGTGACGCTTGTCTGGCTAAGCGAACTCCAGGAAGAGCGGAAGCTACAACTCAAACGGGGTACAATGCAGGTTTGTAAGTTGCCCCAAAGCCCTATCTCACGCAAAGCTCGCAAAGCACGCCAAGTCGGGCTTTCCTTTGCGAACTTTGCGGGCTTTGCGTGAGAATCCGTTCCTATGACTAACGCAGACCCCTCATCGAACTTCGCCCGCCTCGTCGAAATCATGGCCCGCTTGCGTGCGCCGGACGGCTGCCCGTGGGACCGCGAGCAAACCTTCGACACCATCAAGCCCTACCTGCTCGAAGAAACCTACGAAGTCCTGCAGGCCATCGACGACCGAGATTGGAAGGAGCTTGCCGACGAACTCGGTGACCTGCTGCTGCAAGTCGTCTTCTTCTCGCAAATGGCAGCCGAGGCCGGGCACTTCAACGTCAATGACGCGATTGAGGCCATCAACAGCAAGCTGATCCGCCGCCATCCGCACGTCTTCGGCGACGGCGATGCGAAGACCTCCGACGAAGTTCTGAAGAAGTGGGATGAGATCAAGGCCACCGAAAAAGTCCGTCCTAAAGGCCTGCTGGCTGGGATTCCGCGCGCGCTCCCCGCCCTGGTGGAAGGCGACAAGATCGCCCGCAAGGCCGCGGGCGCGGGGTTCGATTGGCCCAACGTGGATCAGGTATTCGACAAACTGCGCGAAGAGCTCGGTGAGCTCGACCAGGCCCGCACCAGCGGCACGCAGGAAGACATCGAGGGCGAAATCGGCGACCTGCTGTTTGTCGTCGTGAACCTCGCACGCTTCATGAAGGTCGATCCCGAGCAAGCCCTGCGCAAGACCAACACCAAATTCCGGCGGCGCTTCGCGCACGTGGAAGACGGACTGGGCAAGCCGCTTAAGGACGCCACGCTCGAAGAAATGGAAGCACTGTGGCAAGCAGCCAAGCACCTGGAGTAAATTTCACAGGGCTGCTGCGCTCGAACCGCAACTACCGGCTGACCTGGATCGGCCAGGTCATCAGCGAGGTCGGCGACAACTACAACAACGTCGCCGTGTTTGCGCTGGCGATGGCGAACACTGGCTCTGGGCTAGTGGTCGCAGGCATCCTCATCGCGCGCGCGATTCCGATGATGCTGGCCGGGCCGCTGGCGGGCGTGATGCTGGATCGTATGGACCGGCGGCGCATCATGATCGGCAGTGATCTGGTGCGCGCCTTCATCGCCGTGGCGTTCGTCTTCGGCGTCCCGGCGGGGCGCACCTGGCTGCTCTACGTGCTGAGCGCGCTGCTGATGTTCGCCTCGCCGTTTTTCACTGCGGGCCGCTCTGCAATCTTGCCGGCCATCGCCACCGAAGGCGAGCTGCACACCGCGAATTCGTTGACGCAGATGACGCGCTGGTCGGCGCAGACCGTGGGATCGCTGCTGGGTGGCGCCTGGATCGCGGGCTTCGGTTACGAAGTCGCGTTTCTCCTCAACGCGCTGTCCTTCATAGCCTCGGCGTGGTGCATCTGGAAACTGCGGCTGCCCGCCGGCAAGGCCCCCACGCGCGCGACGATGAGCGAAGTGCAGCCCTGGCACGACTACACCGCTGGCCTGCGCTACATGTGGGGCACGCCGCTGATCTTCGGCATCGGACTCATCTCCGTTGGCTGGGCCACCGGCGGCGGCGCTGCGCAGATTCTCTTCAGCTTGTTCGGCGAAGGCGTGTTCCAACGCGGACCGGCTGGCATCGGTCTGCTGTTCGGCTCCGCTGGCATCGGCTTGGTCGCGGGCGCGGTGCTCGCCCACCGCATCGGGCCGCGGCTCAACTACGATGTCTACAAGCGCATCATCTCCCTTGCCTACCTCATTCATGGCGGCAGCTACGTGCTTTTCGCGCAGTCGCCCACGTTTGCTTGGGCACTGTTCTGGATCTGGATGTCGCGCGCCGCCATGGGCGTGAGCAACGTGCTCAACACCGGCCAGCTGCTGCGCCACGTCTCGAACGATTATCGGGGCCGCGTCTTCGCCACCATTGAGAGCTGGAGCTGGACGACAATGATGATATCCATGGCCGCTGCGGGTTTAGCATCTGAGTATGTCTCACCCCGCGTGATCGGCGCATGGAGCGGCGTGCTCAGCTCCTCCACCGCTGTATGGTGGGCGTGGGCGAATTGGACCAAAAGGCTTCCGGAACCGGACAACACATGAGACTCCAAGGCAAAGTAGTGTTAGTAACCGGCGCGGCCAAGCGCATCGGACGCGGCATCGCAATCCGCCTGGCGCAGGAAGGCGCGCGCGTGGCGATTCACTACGGCACCTCCGAAGCCGAAGCCCGCGCAACGGCGGCGGAGTGCCGCGACGCCCCGCTCTTCCAAGCCAACCTAGAAAGCGTCACCGAAATCGAGCGCCTATTCGCCCAGGTGGAAGCCCACTTCGGACGCATCGACGGCTTGGTCAACAACGCCGCGAGATTCACCCGCATCGATCCGTTGAAGGTCACCGAGGCCGACTGGGACTTCCTTCACTCCGTGAATCTGAAGGCGACATTCTTCTGCTGCCAGCAAGCCGGACGGCGAATGCAGCACGGCGGACGCATCGTCAACATCAGCTCCCTGGGCGCGCTCCGTGCCTGGCCCGAGCATGCCCACTACTGCGCGTCGAAAGCCGGCGTCGCCATGCTGACCCGCGCTCTGGCGCAGGCCTTCGCCCCGAAGATCACCGTGAATTCGGTGGCCCCCGGCGTGATCCCCTTCGGCGCGCCGGATGAGCGCATCGAGCGCCTCATCGCCAAGACTCCCGCCCAGCGCCCGGGCACAGCAGAGGAGATTGCCGATGCGGTGCTCTACTTCCTGACCGCTTCGGATTTTGTCACCGGCCAAATTCTAGCCGTAGACGGCGGCCTGAGTCAGCGATAATCCTCCGGGTACGCCCGCCGGTGCTCCTCCGCAATCTCCATCGCCGTCCCGATCTGAATCAGCGGACCCTTGCCAATCCCCGGACAATGCTTCGCTGTCCGCGCCCACTCCTTGCGGCTTTCAATCAACTCCGGCCAAAACGGAAACGTGCGGCACTGCGTCGGCTTCGCCGGATGAATCCCGCAGCGCTTGTTTTCAAGAAACGGACACTGCTTGTCGGGCGGCTTGCGGAACCTCCGCTGATGCGCCCTGCGGTAAACGTACTTCGCCTCAAACGCCTTCGCCGCCAGCCCCACGAACTTCGCCGCACGCTTGATGTCCGCCTCACTCAAGTAGACGTACCCGTCCTGATCGCAGCAATTGGCGCAGCCGTCCTGGCAGGTGAAGCGGATCTCTGGAATCATGGCGCAGTGGCCTCGACTAACTTCTCTACATCCATGCGATAGATGGCAGGCTTACCGTGCAGATCGCTATTGAAGTACACCTGCTGACTATTGGGCGAAAACATGGGAGCCACCATCGCGGGATTGCTGGCGCGGTGCTCACACAACGTCAATTCCCGCTTCACCGCGCGCACCAGCAGAACCACATACGGCGACGCCTTGCTGCCATCCGCGCCTACGAACACGCTGGCGTCCGCGTTGCGCCCAAAGGCCGCGAACTGCGAGGCCTGCGCCACCGCCCGGTCCTCGTTCGTATCCGGCACAAACTCCCGGATGCTGCCGCCGGTGCTCAGATACAGCACGGCGCGTCCGTCTAGATTCCACAGCGCCTGCGTGACCTTGCCTTCCGCCGCGCGCAGACGGTAATTCTGCTTGCCGTCGAAGTTCGCCAAGTAGACGCCGCCGCCGCGCAGGTACAGCGCCGACGCCCTCTTCGGACGCGTGATCGGATCGCTCATCTCCTCATCCGCTTCGGCCAGCGTCGTCGCCACTGCGGTGCGCAGGTTCACCAGGCGTAGGCGGTGGGTTGCTCCCTTGCGTTCCACCAGGGCCACATAAAGCCCATCCGCGCTCACATGCAAATCGCCGACGGGTTTGAATCCATCCGTCAATTTGTACGCCTGCGCCGCCGGAGCGGCGGAGAAAGAGGACGTCATCAGGCGGTCGCCGTCGAAATAGCAGAAACTGCTTTCACCCGGCAGCAGTGTCAGGCTTTCCGGCTTCAACTCCGCCGCATCGCTAGCCTGCCGAGCCTCGCCCTTCTTCAGATCCAAGCGGTAGGCCTCATAACGGCCGTTAGCATCCGACGCGTACAGCAGAAAGTTACCGCGCCGCGATAACGGAGTGGCCGAGGCTGGAGGCAAAATGCTGGAAACCGCGGGATCCGTCAGCCGGGTTACAGGAAGGTCCGTGGCCAGATCGTCATAACTCATCAACGCCGGCGCAAGCATGCTGCCACGCCCAGCAGCCTTGAGGAAAGATGGAAGTACAGCGAAGGCCAGCAGGTGCCGCCGCGAGATCATGCCTACTAGAATGGCAGATCGGGACGCACTTCTGTGAGCACGGTGGAGCGCGACAGATAACGGGCCGGATTCACCGGGCTGCCGCCTTGGCGGACCTCAAAGTGCAGGTGCGCACCGGACACGCGCCCGGACGCGCCGGAACTGCCGATCAGCTGCCCCCGCCGGACTTCTTCGCCGGGAATGATTTCAAACTTGGAAAGATGCGCGTAAAGCGTGGTCATGCCATGGCCGTGATCGATGAGGATCAAACGTCCGTAGCGGCCGCTGTACTGCGCGGCGGAAACAATGCCATCCGCAGCGGCGTATACGGGAGTCCCCATGGTGGCCGTCAAATCCACCCCTGCGTGGAATCCGCCCTCGCCGTTCAGCGGATCAGAACGGTCTCCAAAGCGGCTGGTGATCTGGCCGTTTACGGGCCACATGCTGGGCACTACGTTCTTCTGGAACTGCCGCGCGAAGGTGCGTTGCACACGCGAAAAGCTAGCGGCTTTGAGGAAGTTGTACTCTTCGATGGATTCGTTATAGGTGGGAACCAGGGCGCCCTCAGCGGAAATGTCGTCCGCGCCCTCAATGCGGCGCTTTAATCCCAAGGCCAGGCTCACTTCCGACGCCATGACCTGCAAGGACGCAAGCTGTACTTCCTTTTGCGTACTCTGCCGCTCCAGTTCTTTATACTGCGCACGCAGCGTTTCCACTTCCCCGCGGAGTGTGTTGTAGTTGGCCACTTTCCAGGCCATGCGCAAGTAACTGGATACAGCTCCGAACAACGATACCGAGCCCAACAAGGCAAGGCCCAGCACCACGTATAGCGCGTGGTGTGGGACGTGGATTCGGCGTAGGCGACCGTGGAGCGAATGCGCCAGGACAACTACGAAGTAATGCTGCTTCATGCCTCTCCTATTAACGTTACAACGTCGGCACGGACCCAAAGGTTTAGGACCGTAGGCCGGAGACTCGACCGGAAACACTTATCCGGTCATCAGGAAACTGTAATAATAGCGAAACACACAGCCGTGTGTCAAGCCACGCCTCTGGCGTGTACCCCAGGCCCAAGCCTGGGGCTTCCCTACTGGGGTCCATGCAATAGACCCCAGTAAGTCATTGAAAATACTACTTCTTAAACACTAGCTCCTGCGGACCTTTGCCGCCGCCTTTGCCTCCGCCGCCGCCTTCGGTATCCTGCGTCAGCTTCAGTTCCGTGGCGGAAACGGTACCCTTGAACGTCTGGGTAACCGAATTGCCCCCGAAGTCGCGGACGACCTTGAACGAGACGTTGGCCCCGGCCACCGTGCCATCCGAAATGGCCACCGGCATGGGAGCGCCGCCCTTACCGCCGCCACCACCGCCGCCTTCCATTGTGCCGGTCAGCTTGCCGCCGTCCGACTTCAAGGTGAGGATCTGCGTCTGTGGACCGTTCTTGCCCTGCGTCTCGCGCGTCCATTTTCCGTCAATATCCGCTCCCAGCACCAGCAGGGCGCTCACCGCCATCAGTCCGGAAGCAATCGCAAACAGTTTCTTCATCGTGGGCTACTCCTTAGCCAGTAGAGACGGAATTTTCCCCGTTCCCGGTTACCGCCCCGCTGTGCTAGCGTGGAGGTCACACACGATGAAGGCAAATTTGGACAACCTGCGGCGCGAGGTGCTGGCGCATTTGGAAGCCACCGGCTTCACCGTATTCAAGAGCTACCCCAGAGGCATGGACCTGGGCTCTGAAGCCATCTACTGGGATAGCGAAACCTACCCCGACTACCACGAATTCGTGGCGGCGGCGAAATCCGTCGGCGCGCACATGATGACCGTCTACAGCCGCGAGTTCTCCGCGGAGTCCGTCGATGAGGCGCTGGAAACGCTCGCCGAGTCCGGCCTGAGCCGCGATGAGCGCCGCCCCATCGAGGCCCGTCTGAAAGAGCTGCGACACTACGAAGGCTTCGTCTGCCAGATCGAACTGTCTTTCTCCGACCGCCAACGCACCTACATCTTCGACCAGCCCACCGAGTGGTACGAAGAAATGGAGCAGTTGATCGACGACATCGAAAACTCCTTCGGCGCGCCCATTGACGACGCCCCGTTGGGCGGCGGCTATTACTCGAATAATTGAAGTGGACCTTATCCAATCCCGTCACCGACGCAGCCGCGGTGGAACGTCTGGCGCGCGAACTTGGGTTAGGCCTGCCCGCCACCCGCGTATTGTGGTCACGTGGCCACCGCACCGTGGAGGATGCCCGGCGCTTCTTCTCTCCCACCCTTGACGACTTGCATCCCGCCGCCCTGCTCAAGGACATGGACCGCGCGGTGGAGCGCCTGCATCGCGCCATCACGCAACGCGAGAAAATCCTGCTCTACGGCGACTACGATGTCGACGGCACCAGCGCCGTCGTCGTCCTGAAAAAAGGCATCGAACTCTTAGGCGGCCAAGCTTCCTTCCACGTCCCGCACCGCCTGCGCGATGGCTACGGCATGCGCAGCGAAGTCGTCGAAGAGGCCGCCGCGGCAGGGGTCGCTCTGATCGTCAGCGTAGATACCGGCATCCGCGCGAACCTGGTTGTGGAGCACGCGCAAGGCTTGGGGATCGACGTCATCGTCACCGATCATCACCTGCCCGAAGCCGAACTTCCGCCCGCCGTCGCCGTGCTCAATCCCAACCGCCCGGATTGCCCGTATCCCGAGAAAAATCTCTGCGGTGCCGGCGTCGCATTCAAGCTCATGGACGCCCTGGCCGTGAGCTTCGGCTGGGAAGGCGCCAAGCGCGCCAAGCTTCTCGATTCATTTCTAAAGCTGGTCGCCATCGCCACCGTGGCCGACGTGGTGCCGCTGACCGGTGAGAATCGCGTGATCGTGAAGCGCGGCCTCGAAGGCCTGAACGAAGTCCGCAATCCCGGCCTGCGTGCGCTGCTGGATGTTTCCGGCTTCCCGGCAACCGAGCCTCCGCCCAGCGCCAGCCAGGTGGCCTTTCGCGTGGCCCCGCGCATCAACGCCGCCGGACGCATGGATAGCGCCTCCGATGTGATCGAGATGTTCCTCACCAGCGACCCCGCGCGCGCCAAGGAACTCGCCGAAAAACTTCACGAGCTGAACAAAGACCGCCAGCAGACCGAGCAGGAAATTGCGCAGACCATTCTCAAGCTATGCACCGAAGCCCCGGTGACAGACGATCAAGCCGCGCTGGTGTTCGCGGGCGAGAACTGGCATCGCGGCGTGGTGGGCATCGTAGCCAGCCGCGTGGTGGAACGCTACCACCGTCCGGCCTTCATCCTGAGCATCGAAGCCGGTATCGCGTCCGGCTCCGGTCGCAGCATCGCCGCGTTTCATTTGCTGGATGCGCTCGAATCGATGCCGGAACTGTTCACCAAGTTCGGCGGCCACCGCCAAGCCGCTGGCCTCACCATGGACGCGGCCAATCTCGAAAGCTTCCGCGCCCGCTTGCAAGCCTACGCGTCCCAGCGGCTCACCGCCGCCGACTTCGAGCGGGAACTCGCGCTGGACGGCGAAGTGGAGTTGAGCGAAGTAACTGACGCCTCGGTAGCCGAAATCCTGCGCCTGGCCCCCTTCGGTTTCGGCAATCCCGCGCCGATGTTCGCCCTGCGCGGCGTGGAAGTGGCCGCGCCCCCCGACATCCGCAGCGAAAAACACGTCTTCGCCCGCTTCCGCCAAGGCGGCAAACAGCTCCGTGCCAAAGCATGGAATTTCGCCGAGCGCGCCGCCGAATTCGCCCCGGGCACGCGCGTCGACCTGGCCGTCCAATTCGAAGACGACGCCTACAGCGCCGCGCGCGGGTATGCTCCGTGGCAGACCATTATTAGGGATGTGAAGCCGTCCTGAGGCGTCAGCTATCGTTGACTCCGACCGGCGTAGGAAACTCAGTCGAACTTTGCCTCTACAAGGCTCGTTGGCGCATGCTGGAGTTCGTCGAGTTGCTCAAGGCCCGCGACTTTCCCGTGCCGCCCACGAACCCGCAGCGGCTTGACTGGGACGCAGGTCGGTAACCTGCGCCACACTAATACTTCAACCGGGTCTTGAGCGGCTCTAGCGCCTTCGCGTTCACGCCCTGCACCTTGCTCAACGCATCAAAATTTGCGATCTTCCCCGCCGTCCGGGCCTTCACAATGGCCTCAACCTCGGCCTTGCTCAGCTCCAGCTCGGTCTCGAGTTCCGCTGCCGCTGCCGTGTTCACGTTCACAGACATGCCGAAGTACTTCGCAAGGTACTTCACGACCGTCGCAAATTCCGCCTCGCTAGCCGACGCCCCGCGATTCTTCATCGCGTCCACAGTCTCTTCCCAACGCGACTTGGTTCCCTGCGAGCCGATCACCAGATCGGCTCCATGGCAGGCACCGCAAACCGCCTCGAAAGTGTCCTTACCTTCGCCGTCCGGCAATCCCTGCGCCGCCGCGCCCCCCGAGATCACCACCGCCACCGCCATTACCTGTGCAATTCGCTTGATCATAGTGTCCATGATACCTGCTGATAAGATGCCCCCGCATCCCCCAAGGTTTCGCGCAAATCAATTTTCCGTTGGCAGCTTCTCGGCGCTCTCCACCGTCACCGATTCCATCACCGCCTTGGTCTTCTCCAGCCGCAACCCCAGCTTCGCCACAGTGCTGGAAATATCCCCTCCAGGATCGGCAGCCCCCAACCCCGCCGGCATCCCCGCAGGCGCGCCGCCCAGCCCCGCGGGCAGTGCCACCCCGGCCATCGCTCCCGACCGCCGAGCCACCGCCAGCATGTCCGCCATCGAGATGTCCAGCGTCACCTGAAACGCCCCCGTCAACCCCGTCCGGTCTACCACCTGTAGCTCATTCATCGTGGTCAATTGATCGACCAGCTGCTGCATCGTCATCCGTTCGATTTCCATGTGCATCTGCATATCCTGCCCCATGGACACCTTCACCCCGCCCGTCCCAGCAGGCCCGCCCGCCACCACCGCCGTGGCGCCTCCGCCCGACCGGTTCACCGTAACCTGCTGCCCCCCGAACGTCATGGTCTGCGCACCCGCAGCCGGTGCCGCAGCAACCGCGTTCGGATCCACCGGAGCCGCTTCCTTCATCTTGTGCCCGCCCTTGGCAACTTCCAGAGCCATCACATCCTGCTCTTTGCTGTCCTTGTGGGCCACCAGCTTGAAGCGATCCTT
Organism: Bryobacterales bacterium; assembly: GCA_947446025.1. Taxonomy (GTDB): domain Bacteria; phylum Acidobacteriota; class Terriglobia; order Bryobacterales; family Bryobacteraceae; genus Palsa-187. Next base: position 9,243 of record CANFEY010000055.1, on the reverse strand, counting down.
CAGCAACGCCTGCAACATCGCCGGAACCTGCTTCTGATCCGCCCCCTCCGGCATCAGTGCCTGGATATCGAAGCGCTGTTGCGCCATCCAGTCCGGAGCCTTGATCTGCGTCGGCTTCACCGCATAGGCAATCGTGGCGAGGTCCCGCAGCGACATGTACCCGAAATTCACCTGGTTCCCGGTCACACGCATCCCGATATTCGGAAGGCTGATCGACCCGGTCCGGCCAGCCGCGGCCAGTGCCTGGATGTTGATGGGGTCGGCTTGCTTGATGGTGGCAACGTCAAAAGTCTGGCCGAAAGCAAGCCCGGAAACGAGAATGGACAGTACGAGGCTTCTCATGCCTCCATTCTACACGCCGCTAGTTCTCCGTCGGCGTCTTCTCAGCGCTGACTACATTCAAGTACGGCACCGCCTCCTTGCGCCGTTCCAACCGCAGACCCATCTTCTCCAGCGTGACCACCATCCCGCCCCCAGGGACAGCCGCGGTGGTGCCTGCCGGCCCAGCCGCACCAGGGGATTCCGTCGACACTTCCATCACAACCACGAATGTCCCGTCCAGTCCCGTCCGATCCACAACAGGCAGATCCTTGAGGCCTGAGAGAACCACCGCGAGTTCGGCCATCGTCTGGTTCACCTGCACCCGCATCACTCCATCCACAATCGAAATGGCCGGCTTGTCCTCCGGCGGAGCCACCCTTATCGTATGCCCACCCTCGGCCTCGAGGATCGCGTACACCTCCTGGACCCGTTGTTCCTTGCGCACCACCAAACGGAAGCGGTCAATCAAGAGAGCCTGTAGCATCGCCGGAACTTGGCCGCGCCGCGAACCATCCGGCATCAACGCAACAATGTCATAGCGCGCCTGGTCCATCCAATCCGGAGCCGTCAGCAGCTGCGCCGGGACGGAGTAAGCAATCGACATCAATTCGCGCAGCGAAAGGAACCCGAACGAAACTTGATTGCCATTGATCTGCTGGCCCACGCGCCCACCGGCCGGGGCCACCATCGGGCGCACCGTGGCCACGTCAAATTGTTGCCCGAAGCAAAGACTGGAGAAGAGGAGAACGAGGGCGGCTCGCATGCCACCATCTTACATGTAAAGCCCGCCGTTAACGCTCAACACGTGACCCGTAATATACCCGGCTTCGTCGCTGGCTAAGAACCGCACCGCCGCAGCGATGTCCTCAGGCTTCCCCAGCCGCTTCAGCGGAATGTGCGCCAGCATATTCGCCTTCTGCTCTTCGGTGAGCACGGCGGTCATGTCCGTATCAATGAACCCCGGCGTCACCGCGTTGACCGTGATGTTGCGGCTGGCAATCTCCTGCGCCAGCGACTTCGTCAACCCGATCAATCCCGCCTTCGACGCCACATAATTCGCCTGCCCTGGATTCCCCGATTCACCTACCACGGACGACACGTTGATAATCCGCCCCCAGCGCTCCTTCATCATCCCCTGCAACACCTGCTGGCACGCGAAAAACGCCCCCGTGAGATTCGTCCGCAGCACCGCATCCCAATCCTCCGGCTTCATCCGCAGCGCGAGCCCATCGCGCGTGATCCCGGCGTTGTTCACCAAAATATCGATGCGTCCGAAATCCTTCGCCGTCGAGGCGATGGCTTCCTTGATCGACTCCGTCGACGCCATGTCGATGGCGACAACGTGCGCTTCCACCCCCAGCGCCCGCACCTCCGTCGCCGTCTCCTCCAGCTTCGCCATGTCGCGCGCCGCAAGTGCCACGCGCACGCCCGCCCTCGCCAACGAAATCGCGCAAGCCCGCCCAATCCCCCGGCTGGCCCCTGTGATGAATGCTGTCTTTGTGTTCATGTAATCTTCCATGATAGACGCAGGTGGCCCATCAATGGTCTGGGCATAACAGGCGTTCGGCACGCTGGCTGGAACGTTGCGGTTTCTACTGGTCACTTTATGAATATTACCCAGACGTCTACGAGGTTTGGTGCGAGGACGGCCCAGTGGGCGAGATTTATTACATTCGGCCCTGAAAGGGACTCGGGCGCAAGGTGCGCGGGTCCGAATCCCGCCGCCCTGGACCGATAGAATCAAGCACATATGCAGGATGGTGCGTCTTCGTTTGTGCAAACCTCGACTAGCAATAGGACAATTCTACTTTGCCTTGACACCTGGGCATGGATACTGGGCATGACATCCTGGCATGGATCCTTGTAGCGAGATGGATATCGATATATGCTGAACCCATGCGAACTCTACTTGTTGTGATACTCGCTTTGCTGCCTCTAGTTCAGGCGCAGGACTCGCGGCTACTCAAGTCTTCCGAGCCGAGATACGACAACTACAATGAGGATCTGGCGACAGACTTTGACACCGCGAGCGCTTCCGTGACCATGACCGTTCTGGCCAATGGGAAGCCGCTTGCGCTCGATAGGTCCAGTGTTCCGCTGCCGATGGCTGTCGTGATGGCGTTAAAGGAGTATGAATTCCGGCCCCAGAGTGCGATCACACACGGAAGGCCCGAAACCGAGGCGGGCACCTACCAAGTCACGCTGAATGTTCCGATCCGCCAAAGCAAAGTCCCCCGCACACCGCAGTCCGCGATTCGGGTCGGACCCGGCATCGCAAAGGGCTTGCTCATCAAGCGCGTCCCGCCGGAATATTCGGAGTACGCAAGACACAATCGCATTCAGGGAACGATCACTCTGCAAGCAGTGATCACCCAACAAGGCGAAGTAGACGTATTTAGTTTGAGAACGGACAATGGCCCATTTGTATTGATCGAGGCCGCCTACGGTGCGGTCAAGCAGTGGCAGTATCGACCGTACCTTCTGAAAGGCGAGCCGGTAGAAGTGCTAACAGGCATCGAAGTCATTTTCAATTTGAACTGACAGATGCCCGATCCTTTTATGGAACAGGGCGGCAATGTCGACGGTGCCAGAGTGGCTCGGGTTGCAACTGCGCGACCTACTGCGCAATTGGGAACATGCGCAGCACGGGGACGCATTAACCACGTCCGTCATTGTGGACAGTATCGACTGGAACTCCGGTTCACCGATGGAACCAAGGGAACAATCGACCTGCGCGAGCGCATCGCGGGCCGAGGCGGCGTCTTCGCAGCGCTAAATGACCCCGCCATCTTCGGACAGGTCAAGGTGGACAGAGAAGCTGGAACCATCGTGTGGCCCAACGGCGTCGACCTCTGCCCCGATGTCCTATACAGCCTGGTCACCGGCATCCCCATAGAGCAACCCAAACCGGCCCTCTCCCACCGCTGACACTCGACGCCGCCAGCCACACTCCCCGATAATAGGAACACATGGCCTACGATGACCTGCGCGCCTTTATCCGAGCACTAGAAAAGCAAGGCGAACTCAAACGCATCCCCTTTGAAGTCGACCCCCGCCTCGAAATCACCGAGTTCGCCGACCGCAGCGTAAAAACCGGCGGACCCGCGCTGCTCTTCGAAAAACCCTGCGGCTCAAACATGCCGGTGCTCATCAACGCCTTCGCCTCCATGAAGCGCATGGAGCTAGCGCTCGAAGTCAACTCAGTCGAAAACATCGCCGCCAAAATCGCCGACCTCATCGCGATGCAGAAACCCGAAGGCCTCATGGGCAAGCTCAAAATGCTGCCCAAGCTAGCCGACCTAGCCTCCGCCTTCCCAAAAACCGTCTCCAGCGGCCCCTGCAAGGACGTCATCCTCAAAGACAACTTCTCCCTCAAAGACATCCCCGTCCTCCACTGTTGGCCCCAGGACGGCGGACCCTTCATCACCCTGCCCATGGTGTTCACCCGCAATCCCGACACCGGCAAGCAGAACTGTGGATGCTATCGGATGCAGGTGTTCGATGAGCGCACGACGGGGATGCACTGGCAGACCCATAAGCAAGGCGCAGAACATTTCCGCCGCAATCAAGCCAGCGGCAAGAAGAGAATGGACGTAGCCGTAGCCATCGGTGCCGACCCCGCGACCATGTACTCCGCCATCCTCCCCCTGCCGCCCGACCTCTATGAGATGATGATCGCCGGCTTCCTCCGCGGCAAGGCCGTCGAGATGGTGAAGTGCGAGATGTCGGATATCGAAGTCCCCGCCAACGCTGAAATCGTTCTCGAAGGCTACGTCGAAATGGGCGAGCTCCGCAACGAGGGCCCCTTCGGCGACCACACCGGCTTCTACTCGCTCGACGACGATTACCCGGTGTTCCACGTGACGTGCGTGACGCATCGCAAGGATCCGATTTACGCGACGACGATTGTCGGCCCGCCTCCCATGGAAGATTTCTACATGGGCAAAGCCATTGAGCGCATCTTCCTCCCGCTGATGCGCCTCACCTGCCCCGAAGTGCGCGACATCGCCATGCCCGCCGAAGGCATCTTCCACAACCTGATCCTCGTCTCCATCCGCAAGTCCTACCCAGGCCACGCGCGCAAAGTGATGCACGCCATCTGGGGCCTGGGCCAAGCCATGTTCTCCAAAGTGATCGTCGTAGTCGACGAAGACGTAGACGTCCAAAACTTCAGCGAAGTGGCCTGGAAAGCGCTCAACAACATCGATCCCGAACGCGACATCCAATTCGTCCTCGGCCCCGTCGATTCCCTAGACCACGCCAGCCGCCTCGCCAACTACGGCAGCAAAATGGGCATCGACGCCACCAAGAAATGGCCCGGCGAAGGCTTCACCCGCCCCTGGCCCGACGTCATCAAAATGTCGGATGACGTCAGTCAGCGGGTGGACGCCATGTGGAAGAAGGCAGGGCTCTAGCTGTAGCTACTCGAAGCGGACATCATTGAAATTCACGGCGTCCGCCTGCCGGTGGCTCAGCACCTAGTAAAGGCCAAAGTCGTCGCCAAGACCAGCATCATTCGCCTCGCGGCCACTGTGATTGCTGTGTCCGCCAGACCCAACATGAGAAACGCGGCGTGGTGATGATGGTCTTGAAGCGTGCTACAAATTGCTCCAAGAGCCGAAAGTCTTCAATGCCGTAGTGAGCTGTCCGGGGAAACGCTGGGATACGTTGCTCGTTGGTCATCCCCACCAGATAGAGCAAAACAGATTGACGTCGATCAGGAGTCCGTTGGCACGGTGCTTATCGACCAAGCCATTCAACTCAGTCATGCACTCCGGAAAATCGCGGATCTTCATGGAAAGCACCTCGCCGGTTTCGCCATTCACAGCGAAGACTTTATATAGAGGGTTGCCCAGGCACGTTAGAAGTCCCTGATGAGGGACACTCAACGTGATCAACCAAACCGGCTGGCCATCGATCTCGCTGAGGTCTTGCTGCGCGTGCAAAGAGAATTGCTCACCCACCTCATTCTGAATTCTGAATTCTGATCTGCGAATTCCACCGCAAGAACCGGAGTGCCTGCAACCCTCACCACTGCTAAATTGAAACTGTGACAGCTCAAGACACCCGCTGGGCAGCCCTCATAACCCGCGATCCCCGCGCCGACGGCAGCTTCGTCTACGCCGTCCGCACCACCGGCATCTACTGCCGCCCCACCTGCCCCGCCAAGCTCGCACGCCGCGAAAACGTTCGGTACTTCGACACGCACCGCGACGCCGAGGCAGCAGGCTTCCGCGCCTGCCTGCGCTGCACCCCAAACGGAGCCTCACTCGCGAAACAACTCTCGGACAAGATCGCCGCCGTGTGCCGCTTCATCGAAGCCGCCGAAGAACCGCCCTCGCTCCAAACCCTCGCTGACCTAGCCGGACTTAGCCCCTTCCACTTCCAGCGCGTCTTCAAGAGCGCCACCGGCCTCACGCCCAAGCAGTACACCAGCGCGCATCGGACGCACCGCATCCAGCGCGAACTTCGCATCGGTCAAAGTGTGACGGATGCTGTCTACGCCGCAGGCTTCAACTCCAGCAGCCGCTTCTACGCAAGCAACGCGCTCGGCATGACCCCAACGTCTTTCCGCCGAGGTGGCGCGGGTGAAACGTTACTCGTGTCGACCGGCGAATGTTCGCTCGGGACCATTCACGTCGCCCGCAGCCAACGCGGCGTCTGCGCAATCCTATTCGGCGACGACGACTTGCGCAGCCGCTTCCCAAATGCGATTCTCGCCCTCGACGATGGGAAACTCCTGGCCGACGTAATCCGCTTAGTGGAGGTTCCCGGCTGCGGCGACCTACCCCTCGACATCCGAGGCACCGCCTTCCAGCAACGCGTGTGGCAGGCACTACGGACCATCCCAGCGGGCTCCACTGCAACTTATACCGAGATCGCCAAGAAGATCGATGCGCCCGCTTCCGTCCGGGCCGTAGCCACGGCCTGCGCCGCCAACCCTCTTGCCGTCGCCGTCCCCTGCCACCGCGTCATCCGCTCCGACGGCACACTCGCCGGCTACCGCTGGGGCATCGACCGCAAAAAAGCACTACTCAAACGCGAGAGCAAGAAATGATCGAACTTGCCCCCGGTGCCGTGCTGCTCCCGAACTTCGCCGCCGACGATCTCTGGCCCGCCATCCAACAAATCACCGCCGCCGCGCCCTTCCGCCACATGCTCACGCCCGGTGGATTCAAAATGTCCGTCGCCATGACCAACTGCGGGCCGCTCGGATGGGTGACGGACCGCTCCGGCTACCGCTACTCACCCACCGACCCGCAAACCGGAAGCCCCTGGCCCGCCATGCCGCCGGAATTCCTCGCTCTCGCCGCTCGCGCTGCGCATCTCGCCGGCTTCCCCGGCTTCACGCCCGACGCCTGCCTCATCAACCGCTACGAACCCGGCGCAAAGATGTCACTCCACCAGGACAACGATGAACACGACTTCTCGCAGCCCATCGTATCGGTATCGCTAGGCCTCCCCGCCATCTTCCTCTTCGGCGGCTTCGAACGCTCTGACAAAGCCGCCCGAATTAAACTCCATCACGGCGACGTGGTTGTCTGGGGCGGTCCCGCGCGCCTTCGCTACCACGGCGTGCTCCCCATCAAACCCGGCGAACATCCCCTCACCGGCCCCTACCGCATCAATTTAACGCTGCGCACCGCCGGTGATGTTACAATGGAAACTGTGCGGCGGCTATAGCTCAGCTGGTAGTAGCGCCAGATTGTGATTCTGGATGTCGTGGGTTCAAATCCCACTAGCCGCCCCAATTAACTTCCCGCCGACTTCGCTTTCACTTTCTGTTCCAACTTCCCAGTCTTCGCCCGCGCCTTGGGACTTGCAGTCCGGCTTCGCTTGCCGCCATCGAGACCCAACAGACTCGCGGCGGTGGGCCCATTCTTACGCCCCTGCAACCCTTGCGACAAGCGCTCCAGGCTCAGGATCACGTCATTTACTTGCTGCCGTTCTTCGTGCAACTCGGCAAGAATTTTTTGAATGTCCATCGGATGCCAGTATGCCGGAAAAATCCCTAAGCGTAAATGGACACATCCCCTACGGTGTACCCCTGTACTCCGACGTAAGTAGTCCTGCCCTCCTCTAAGGGGCCAAACCATTGCTAGCCAATTGCGTCTATAGTGGTGTGGAGATGGAAGATACGCTGCATCCAGAATCGCCCGCAAAGGACCTTAGACGGACCCCAGGCACTGTGTTGTGGCTAAGGGACCTGGCTCTAAGTGTATTAATTGCTCTCATCGTCATTCTTTTTCTCTACCAGCCCGTGCGCGTCGAAGGTACCAGCATGATGCCGTCGCTGGTGGATCAAGAGCGGATCTTCATCAACAAGTTCTCCTACCGCTTCGGCATCTCCGAGGTGAACCGCGGAGACACGGTAGTCTTCTGGTTTCCCGGCGATACCTCGAAGTCCTACATCAAGCGCATCATCGGCATCCCCGGCGATTCAGTCGAAATCACCGGCGGCCGCGTCTTCGTCAACCACGAAGAACTGGCCGAACCCTACGTCCCCGACGAATACCGCGACACGGTGTCCGTAGAGCCTCTCACCGTCCCCCACGGCGAATACTTCGTCCTAGGGGACCACCGCAGCTCGTCCAATGACAGCCGCACCTGGGGCACCGTCGCCCGTAGCTACATCTACGGCAAAGCGGTTTTCTCTTACTGGCCGCTGGACCGCCTGGGCACCGTCCGCTAACCATTGCACCCCGCGCCCCACCCGAGTAGAATCAACGCAACCGGGCAATCCAACAAAAGGTGGTTCACCATGCTCTCCAGGTCCCCGTTCGTTTTGCTCCTCGTTGCGGCCTCGCTCTTAACTGCGCAAGCTCCCGCGACCCTTGCCCCTGCCGTCCGGACCGATTTCACTCCCGGTGCAGGAAATACGGTTGATGCCAACTTCACGTTCCAGTTCGACCGTGGAGCCCTCCAGTTCCGTGAGCAGAACGGAACGGTCGAAGCACTCGTCAACTTCACGGCGCGCATCACCGCGCTGACCGGAGGTTCCGTCAAGAACGTGGACCAGCTTCTCGAATTCCGCGGTCCGCAGGACCAATTGACCCGCCTCCAAACCGGCGTCCTTCTCTATAGAACCACCGTCCAGCTGGTTCCGGGCCGCTACACGCTCAGCATCGCCACCAAAGACGTCATCGGCAAGAGCACAGTAACCTCCACCGTAGCCCTCGACGTCCCCGCAACCCCCGCACCCATTGCTTAACCTGCCCTACAGGGGTAGAATCAAACTGACCGGGTAATCCAGGAACAAGGTGGTAAACCGATGCTGTCAAGGGTCTTGTTAGTCTTCTCATTCATCGCGGCGGCGCTGCTTGTGCCCATCACCGCTCAGCAGCAGCAATCCACGCCCAAGGCGACCGTAGCCAAGCCGCAGTCGGACCGTCAAAAGCGTCAGGCCGAGGCGCGCCTCAAGAAGGAACTGGAAACCCCGTATAAGAAGTGGCTGAACGAAGAAGTCGTCTGGATCATTACTCCCGAGGAACGGACCGCCTTCGGACGCCTGGAAACCGACGACGAACGCCAGCAATTCATCGAACAATTCTGGCTTCGCCGCGACCCTACTCCGGACACCGAAGAGAACGAACTCAAGGAAGAACACTACCGGCGCATCGCCTGGGCCAATGACCGCTTCGCCTCCGGCATCCCCGGCTGGAAAACCGACCGCGGCATGGTCTACATCAAGTTCGGCCCCGCCGATGAACGCGAAGAACACCCCACCGGCGGCCCCGGCGTCCGTGACATCGCGGAAGGCGGCGGTCAGACGACCTTCTTCCCGTACGAGCGCTGGCGCTACCGCTACCTGGACAGCGTGGGCCAGGACGTGATCATCGAATTCGTCGACAAGTCGATGACCAACGAATACCGCATGACCTGGAACCCGTCCGACAAAGACGCCCTCCTCCGTGTTCCCGG
>CANFEY010000054.1 GCA_947446025.1 Bryobacterales bacterium | reverse complement strand
GTTCTCTACAGCGACACGCAGCGCATGAAGGAGGCCGAGGCCGCCTACCTCGAAGCCCTCGCCACATACCGCAAACTCGCCCAGGCCAATCCCGACGCCTACCTGCCCTACGTAGCAGGAACGCTCAACAACCTCGCGAATCTCTACCGCGACACGCAGCGCATGAAGGAGGCCGAGGCCGCCTACCTCGAAGCCCTCGCCCTACGCCGCAAACTCGCGCAGGCCAATCCCGACGCCTACCTGCCCTACGTCGCCACCACGCTCAACAACCTCGCGGTTCTCTACCGCGACACGCAGCGCATGAAGGAGGCCGAGGCCGCCTGCCGCGAAAGCGAGGCCATCCTCACCCCGCTCTGGCAAGCTCAACCCGAACCCCATGGCAATCAAATGGCTCGCATTTGGTGGACCCTCTCCGATTTCACCCCCAAGTCCGAATCCCTCACCCTGCTCCGCCAAGCCCTGGCCGCCGCCTACGACCCCACGCTCCGCTCGGACCTCGAACAAGCCATCAAGAACCTCTAAATCGTATCTGCGTTCATCTCATTCATCTGTGGCCAAAATTCTTTTCACCCCTCTTGTCCATCACTTCCCTTTCACACCCGCCCCCCATCCCCACGCCCGGAGCATACACTCGGCTCGTAAGTTCCTTCCTGCGCAGGAAGCGTTGCATTGCAGTAATACTGAACTCCTGGAGGCCGTCAACGCCTCGCGGTGGCATCCTTTGGCATGGCATCGACGGGAGACCGTTGAGATCGGATCTCGATAACATTGGCGAGCACCAATCTTCAGAAAGCATGGATCGAAAGCGGGTATGCATGGGCCGTAACAACAAGCCTGTTAGAATTCCGCTAGGTCCCGTTTGATTTATTGGTGGCCGGATACGCACGGCGATAACCCGAGAGCCCCGGCCACCGCAACGCCCGCAGCCGAAGTGTGTCTACGCGAGCCCCGCTCCACTTATCCCCACATACACGGCATACAACGATTGGCTCGCCGTCATGAACAACCGGTTCCGCTTGACGCCCCCGAAACACACGTTCGCGCACTGCTCCGGCAGTCGGATCATGCCGATCACCGTGCCATCGGGAGCCACCACCTGCACCCCCGGCCGGGCACCGCACCACACGTTCCCATCCGCATCGCAGCGGATGCCGTCCGCATTGCCGCCCGTCAATTTCACGAACTGCTTCCGATTCCGCAGCCCGCGCCCATCCACATCGAACACCAACGTCTCACCGGAGCCTGTGTCCGCCACGTACAACTTCTTCTGATCCGGCGAAAACGCCAGCCCATTCGGCTGATTCACTTCGTCCGTCACCTTCGCAATCGCGCCCGTCTGCCCATCCACGCGATACACCGCCTGCTTGGTCTCCGACGGCGCTTGCGAGCCCTCATAGTTGCCATTGATCCCATACGTCGGATCGGTGAACCAAATACTCCCGTCGCCCGGATGCACCACCACGTCGTTCGGAGAGTTCAACCGCTTGCCCTCGAACTTGTCCGCAATCGTCGTGACCGACCCATTCCCCTCATACCGAGCCACCCTTCGCCCGCCATGCTCGCCCGAAAGCTGCCGCCCTTCGCGGTCGAACGTGTTCCCGTTGCTGTAGTTCGATGGATTGCGGAACACCGTCACCCGGTTATCGTCCGCGATCCACCGGTATTGCAGGTTGTTCGGAATATCGCTCCACACCATGTAGCGCCCCACGCCGTTCCACGCGGGTCCCTCCGCCCACATCGAGCCGGTGTGCAGCCGCTGCAGCGGCGTGTTGAACAGCACATACTTGGCGAAGCGCCGATCTACGGTGACGATGTCCGGGTCCGGATACATCAGCGGCGAATTGCCGCTCCAATCCCGAGGCGTTGCGTTCCCGACCGGCTGCTGCGCCAGCACCGGCAAGGCCGCTGCACCCAATGCCGCCGTCAGGAACGAGCGTCGATCACAAGATGGTTTCAGCATAGTCAATAGTGTATCCTCAATCCCATGTCACTCGATCAACTCCGCAACGACAAAGCCGACATCCGCGAAGTCCTCGAAAACTGGATCGTCTTCCGCGACTCCGCTCTCTGGGATAAGTTCAAAACAGTCTGGCACGACGACGGCTACATGATGGCGACGTGGTTCCAAGGCCCCGCCACCGAGTTCATCAAAATCAGCCAAGCCGGCTTCGAGCGCGGCGTGAGCATCATGCACTTCCTGGGCGGGTCCAACATTGAGATCTTGGGCGACCGCGCAATCACGATGACGAAGATGACGATCTCGCAGCGCGCTCCCGTGCATGACGTCGTCGTGGACGTGCTCTGCAGCGGCCGCTTCTACGATTTCTTCGAGAAGCGCAACGGCAAGTGGGCTATCGTTCTGCGGCGTTTGTTCTACGAGAAGGACCGCATGGACCCGGTCGACCCGTCGCAGCAAGTGAAGCTCGAACCGGAGTTGCTCAACAGCTTCCCCATCGGCTACCGGCACCTCGCGTACTTGCAGACCAAGGCCGGCTTCATGCTGAAGAAGGACATGCCGGGACTCCGCGGCCCCGAAGCAGATGCGCTCTACAAACACGGCGCAGATTGGCTCGCGGGCAAGCCCGCCGATGGGATGAAGTCTTAGGCGCTGGAGTCTGTCCGCTTCCTTACCGGCGCGGCTCAGTGGTGGGAAGCTTGGGCAAAGGCGAGCGCTACTCCACGTCGATCCAGCCGTCCTGCGGGAGAGTCACGGGTGCCAGACCGTTGCGCTGCACGGACACGCGGAAGCGGGGTCCGGTGATGGTGGCCTGCAACTCCACCGTGCGCCCCACCGCCACGCGAGTCTCGCTGACGCCGCCTTCGAAGACGATGGTGAACTGCGCGCTGGGGTCGGCACCATCCAGGCGCACGGACACGTGGCCTTCGCGGAAGCCGTAGTACATTTCGCGGGCGGGCGGCGTGCCGCCATGCATCGCGCCGGAACGCGGGTCAGGGCGGAAGCGGCCTGCGCCCATCCATTCAAACGCGGACGTCACTTCGCCATCCAGGATCACGTCGAGTGAATTGCCCGGGCGCTCATGGATGTCGTTTTCCTGCGGCTGATGGTGGAGGATAGGATGCTCCAGCTCGCTGGGGACTTCGAGACTCAGCGCGCGGTACACATTGGCCAGGTGGTCGCGATAGATCTGGTCGAACTCAACACGATTGTCGGAGCCGTGCTCGGGGCCATACCACCAGCACCAATCGCTGCCTTCGGCGATGAGAATTTCCTCGTAGGCCAGCTGACGCGCAGCTTCGCTGACGTTGGGCGAGTGTTCATCGTAGGCGCGCCGGGCCGCCAGCAGATAGGTCCACGCCTTATTGTCTTCCTCTGCGCCGATCCAGATATTGAAATTCGCATTGATCCACGAGCCGGGGAATACGTGGCCCAGAGGACGCGCTTCAAACTTCGCCAAAGCCTCGGACACGGTGAGCGCTTCGAGTTCAGGATCGTCGGCGATGCGCTTATAGAGCTCGCGCAGGAACGGGCGGCCTTGCTGGTGATACCACTCCCACGCATTCTCGCCGTCGAGGATGATGGGGCCCAAGCCCTGCGTCCCGCGCGCGTTGTGCCGGATGCGGTCCAGGAAATGGTCCGCCGCTTGCGAGGCGTCCATGCGCGAATATTCAAAGCCGATCAGGTCACTCAAGTAGTGGTCGCGGAACAGCAGCTTCATCTCGCGCTGCTCGCGTTGCCACACGTAGGCCTGATAGGTGACGTCGCAGCCGGCGTCTTGTTGCAGCGTGCGCGCAAGCACTCCGTTGTCGGTGGCGGCCCAGCGGAAACCGCAGTCGGCGGCCAGCGCGAGCACTTCGTCAGAAACCGACCCTTCAGAAGGCCACAGACCCGAAGGGTCTATTCCGAGCGTCCGCCGCATGTAGGCCCGCGCCCGTTCCAGTTGCACGCGCGCGTCTTGCGGATAGCTGAAGCGCTCCGGCAGCGTCATGCCGGGACTGGAGACAGCCCCCATGTCCGAATCGCACAGCAGCGGCAGGATCGGATGATAAAACGGCGTCGTTGAGATTTCGATCTGCTTACGCGCCGCGTAGTCGCGATAGACAGGGAGCACATCGGTGAGCGCATCGCGCTGCTTGCGCGTGAGCAGTTCCTGGTCGGCCAGCGTGAAGTCGCGGCCCTTGCGGATCAAGTCTTGCAGGGATTCGTCCGCGGCCAGTTGGTCTTCGTCGAACCAAACCAGCTGGCTCAGGATCTGCAAATCCCGCAGCTCCCGCGGAGCGAACGTCTCAAAGCGGCGGTCGTAGAGTTCGCCGTAGCGAGGCTGGCGGCGAATCATGTGGTCCACGTTCGCCTGGAAGAAGTAGCGCATGACGAACGCACGCTGCGCTTCCGAAAGGTCCTCCGCCGGGATGACGGCGCAATCGAAAAACGGGTCCGACGCCTTGCCCGTCGCGTAGTCTTCGATCTGCGCAAGCATCGACGGCACTAAGTTGAATGTCTGATGCACCGTCGGAAACGCATCCAGCACGCGCACCATTCCTGGGTAGTCCTTCAGCGCATGCAACCGCGTCCAGGGGAGCTTATAGTGGCCAGTCCACAAATCCTTGTAGAAAGGCTGGTGCATGTGCCACAGAAAACAGAGTGAAGTCATTGAACCTCAACCGTGCGCGAAAACACGTCCGTCAGCGGGCGCGCGGAAGCGTCGAAGATCGTCATGGGGCGGAGCTTCAGAATGATCTCCATGGTCCGTAGCACCGAAGAGTGGTTGTAGAACATGCCTGTGATCGGCGCGGCCCGTCGCGAATAAGGAGAGATCACCAGCAGCGGCGCCGTCTCGCCCACGACGAAGATGGCGATCTTGTTCCACATAGGGCTCTTGGACAATGTATCGGCAATTTGCCCCAACATCCGATCCGCGTCCGCGCCGGCCAAATGGATGATAGTCAGACGAGGCAACCTAGCGGGCAGCGCTTCAGGCACGGCAGGCCCGAACTCGCCCGTGGTGAGGCCGGCTTGGCGCGCGTTGGTGAGCAACGTTCCGGCGGGAGGCTGGTTGGCCGGGTCCGCGGCGTTGAACGGCCTGCCGCGCAGGCGCTGCGCGAAGTCAGAAGGCGTGCCCGCCAGCGACCACTGCAAGCCTTCACTTCCAGGCGCGCTGGGGATGAAGTGCGCAACGGAGGTGAACTCCTTGGCGAGCCGGTCGAAGTTCGCTCCGTGCGCGCGGGTCTCTATATAGATGACGTTCTCAACCGGTGGCGCTTGCGGCGCTACCTCCGCGGGATCGTAGGCGGCCAGCTCCACGGCCTGATCGGTGAGCGCCGCCAGCGCCGCATCGGTGATCTGCGGAATCACGCTGAGCGAATCGCTGTGTGCGTTGGTCACCGCAAGGCGTCCGTCGTTGAGCAGACGTAACGACGCCGGGTACGCGCCCACGGGCGCAAATCCGGCCAGCCGGCTGCGCGCCTCAGAGATGTCGGCCACCGCCACCGCGTTGACGTTCGAGCAAACAACAAAGAGCCGCGTCTGATCCTTGGAAAGAGCCAGAGCACTGGGCGTCATGCCCGCGGGCTGGCCGGGAGAGAAGCCGATGTTCAACACGTCCACCTGCTTCATCGTGTCATTGCGGTCCACACCGATGACGAACACGTTGTTGGTATTCGCGGCCGCGACAAACAGGCGCAGCGGCGGCGCGGCGGGGTCGTCAGCCAGCTTGCGGTCACTCAGCACCATGCCGGTGGGATGCGGAGCCACGCGGATGCGCCCGATCTCCTCACCCGTGTTGGTCCGGTATTGATACACGCTGGCGTCGGCCCAGCTGGAGACAAAGTACGAGCGGCCATCGGGGTGAAACAGAATTTGATACGGGCGGCGCCCCGACTTGTAGCGCTCGATCACGCGGCCCGACTGCGGATTGAACACCAGCACTTCGTCGTGAAACAAATCGGCAGCGTAGATGAGGCGGCCCGCGGGCGGGATCGCAAGGTCGCCGATAAAGCCGCCAGCCGCCGCACCCGGCATCTCCTTCGAGAGCGCCAGCGCGCCTTCCGCGGAGAAGCTGAACTCAAAGACAGAATTGCGCGAGCCGCCGCTCACGTAGACGTTGCGTCCATCGGCGGAGAAGGTGACGCCCTGCCACGCGTCTGCAATGGGCGTGTTGGAGAGCACCGCCATCGTATCGGTGCGGATGACGTTGATTGAGGCGGGCGTGCCGGCATTAACCACCAGCAGGAACTTTCCGTCAGCGGAAAGCGACGACGAAGCCGGGAACACTCCCGTCTTCACTTGTAACCCAGCGGGCTTGATGCGCCAGCCCGTGGGCAGCAGCTCACTGCCGTCCGTCAGCGCGCCCGGCTGCAGCGCCGGAGGTGCCTGAGAAAGCAACAGGCCAGCGGAAAGCGCGAGTAGGCAGGCACGTTTCATTCCGAATACCTCTGGGCGATAGGAAATCTTCGGCCGATGCCGAACGCCTTCGACGTTACTTTCAGCCCCGGAGCCGTCTGCTGGCGCTTATATTCGTTGCGGTCCACTTTGTTCACGATGTCCTGCACCAATTCCAGCGGCAACTGCAGGCTGGAGGCGATCACCTTCGACGAATAGTTGTGTTCCACGTAGGCCTCCAGGATCTTATCGAGCACGTCGTACTCCGGCAGCGAATCGCTGTCCTTCTGATCGGGACGCAGCTCCGCCGACGGAGGTTTCGTAAAGACGCTCTCCGGAATCGCGCTGTTGAGCCGTCGATTCGCGATGCGGGAAAGCGTGTAGACCAGTGTCTTCGGCACATCGGAGATCACGGCGAGCCCGCCGCACATGTCGCCGTACAGCGTGCAGTAGCCCACCGCAAGTTCGCTTTTGTTACCGGTAGTGAGCACCATGGCTCCAGTTTTGTTGGACAGAGCCATCAGCGTGACGCCTCTTAACCGTGCCTGCACGTTCTCTTCAGTGACATCCTGCTTGCGGCCCGCGAACACCGGCGCAAGCTCTTGCAGCACGCGCTCATACGGACCCGTGATCGGAATGTTCTCGAAGCGGATGCCCAACTGCTCGGCCATCGCCTTTGCGTCGCGCACGCTGTGGTCTGAAGAAAACGGCCCGGGCATGGCTACTCCCATGACATTTTCCTTGCCCACCGCTTCCACTGCGATGGCCGCGGTGATGGATGAGTCGATCCCGCCGGAAAGCCCGATCAGCACCTTCGCGAAACCGCACTTGTGGATGTAGTCCCGCGTCCCCAGCACCAGTGCCTGATACACCGCTTCCGGCTCCTCAGCTTGATCTTCGCGCTGATCACCAGCGTTTGCGTCCAGATCAACTACGATCAGGTCCTCAGCAAAACTGCGCGCCGAGCCGATGACCTCCCCGCGCGCATTCATCGCAAAGCTGGAGCCGTCGAACACCAGCTGGTCATTCCCGCCCACTTGGTTCACGTACAGCACCGGCTTCGCATAACGCTTCGCAACCGCGCTATAGATTCGCCGCCGCACTTCGCGCTTGCCCATGCTGTAGGGCGAGGCATTGATGCAAATGAGCATCTCTGCGCCTTGCGTAAACAACTCCTCCACCGGGTCGCGCTGATAGAGGCGCTGCTCCCAATAGTTCCTGTCGTTCCACGCGTCTTCACAGATGGTCAATGCAACAGGGCGGCCGCGCAAGCGGAACAACGCAATGCTCTCCGCCGGTCGAAAGTAGCGCGCCTCATCGAACACGTCGTAAGTGGGCAAGAGAGTCTTGTGCTGACGGAATACAATCTGCCCGCCTTCAAGAATCGCGGCGCTGTTTAGCGCGCGCTTACCGGTCGGATTGTCCGCGCGGCCCGCGTAGCCGCAGATGACGCTGAGGTCCAACTCCGCGGTCTCCCGTGCCAGACGCTCCAGCTCGGCTTCGTTGCGATCCAGGAAGCTACCCCGCTCCACCAAGTCACGCGGAGGATAGCCGGGAAGCGAGAGCTCCGGAAACGCCACCACCTGCGCCCCGCGTTCCGCTGCCTGCCTGGCGGCGCGCAGCATGGCGTCCACGTTTGCGCGGAAGTCACCGACGGTTGGATTGAGTTGCGCCAGGGCGATGCGCATGAACTCCTATTGTACCGGCCCGCTAGGGTTTAAGGGCATCCTGGGCAAGCTTGTCGATCTCCGGCCCCAGCGCGTTGACTTCCCTCTGGATCAGACCGGCCATGCGGTTGTTGATGATTGGAATTTTCGTCACTGTGGCCTTGCCCGCGGGCGTCTCGTAAAAGGCGAGCATCCCGTCGATCTCCTCATCGGTGAACGTCGCGGCGTACTCCGCAGCCAACTCCGGCCGCACCTTCAGCATGCGTTGTTTGGCAAGCTTGCCGATTTTGTCCAGCGCCTCAGACCGCCGTGCCCTTTGTTGCGCCGTCGGATTGGGTTGAATCTGCCGCATCATTCCGTCAACCTGCGTCACCACCTCGGTGACCACCGTGTCTGGGTTCGTGATTTCCAGGATGCGCTCAATCTTCTGCTGCTTTGAACGCGGCTGCGCGGCGGCGGGGATGAGCACCGCCAAGCTGCACAGCAAAATTGGAAAGACTCGCTTCACGATTTCCCATGGGAATTATACCCTGAGCCTCCAACCCGCTACCAAGTAACCACGCCGTGAACCGTGCCGGATCGCCGCCGCGGCTTGCGGCGCTTCGGCGCTGCCGGGGCAATCTTCTTGCCCGCGCACGGCGTCAGCAGTTTTTCCACATGACTGAACAACGTTGCGATCTCCAGATCGTGGCGCGAGACTTGCCGCGCAAGATCGCTGTTGGTAGCCAGAATCCTGCGCACCTTCACAAACGTGCGCATGATCGCCACGTTCACATCGGCGGCGTGAGCACTGCGCAAGACGCTCGATAGCATCGCGATGCCTTGCTCAGTGAACACGTAAGGCGCATAGCGGCGGCCTCCGCGTGCTCCCTTTGAGGTTGCATTTTGCAACCTCAAACTCTGCGCCTCATCAGGCGACAGCTGGAACATGAAGTCCGCCGGAAAGCGCCGCGCATTGCGGCGGACGGCCAAGTTCAGGTTCTTGGTGAGCACCCCATACAACTCGGCTAGATCGGCGTCTAGCATGACATTCTCTCCTCGAATCACGTGAATCCGGGCGGCGACGTGTTCGGTTCGGACGGTTTTGACTGCTGTTGCAGGCATAGTACAGTAGTGCGTCCAGCGGACGAATAATCTCACTTTGTGTTAGCTTCAGATACCTGGACGCACAATTTGGACACCAATCTCCTGATCACGGGGCTGCTGTGGTACGTAGCCTTCTTGTTTTCCACCACCTGCCATGAGGCTGCTCACGCCTGGGCGGCCCACAAAGGCGGCGATGATACGGCCTACGCCGGCGGGCAGGTCACGCTCGACCCGCTGCCGCACATCCGCCGCGAGACCTTCGGCATGGTGATCATGCCGTGGCTCTCCTTCCTGATGGGCGGATGGATGATGGGCTGGGCCAGCGCTCCCTACAATCCGCACTGGGCGCGGGCGTACCCCAGGCGGTCGGCTTGGATGGCGTTGGCAGGTCCGGCTGCGAACTTCGCCATCGTGCTGATGACCGCCGCGCTGATTTTTGCGGGCCGGGGCTTGGGATTGCTGGCGCTTACCAGCCAGACGGATTTGGACGGCATCGTGGGTGCGGCAACCGGGGGGCCAATGGAGGCCGTGGCGGCGCTGCTAAGCGTCCTGTTCTCGTTGAACCTGCTGCTGGGGGCGTTCAACCTCATGCCATTTCCGCCGCTCGATGGATTCAATGTGCTGGGCCTGTTCCTGCCCGAAGCAGCCACGCACAAACTCATGGACTTCCGGGACTCGCTGGGCTCGATGACGATGATCGGCGTGCTGCTGGCGTGGCGGGCGTTTGACTATGTCGCCGAGCCCGTCTACTTGGCGGGGCTGCGGTTGCTGTACTTTTGATTCAAGAAACACGAACGCCGCGTGCGGCCCTCAGCGGGGCACGGCACGCGGCGTTCCAGAATACAGAAAGCGAAGGACTACTTGCCCTTTTCGCCGCCCTTTTCTCCACCCTTCTCACCGCCCTTCTCACCGCCCTTTTCGCCGCCCTTTTCGCCGCCCTTGCCCTTGCCCTTACCCTTGCCTTTACCCTTTTCGGTTTCGGTGGGGGCATCCTTGCCGTCCTGGGCCAGCATGATGGTGGAAGCGCCGATCGCGACGGACACGGCGAGAATCATGGTCATCAGTTTCTTCATGTTTTAGAAATAGCTCCTCTAGAATACGGCGGTTTATTGCCTACCCCTATTTTAACAGATTCCCAGGGGAAAAACATTTCTAAGATCCAGCGTTTCTATAAGTCAGCGTTGCAACCGGGGGGAATTCGCACCGGGCTGGGTCAATCTGAGGGTGCCATGAAACGCAAAGAACTAGCTCGAGATTTAGCGCTTAACGCGAAGATTCCGCCCGCCGCGGCGCAAGACAAGATAGACGAACTGGTGCATGAAATCCTGCGCAGGCTCCGCGCGGGTGAGCCCGTGGACCTGGAAGGACTGGGACTGGACCCCAAGCAGATGATCGCCCGGCCCGCCAGCGGAAAATGATCCACGACGAGGTTCTGACGCTGCTGCGAAAGGCCCTCGACTGCGGCCAGGAAGTAGAGATCGACGGACTGGGCACGTTCCGTCCGTCCAAGGAGGGCGGCTACGAATTTCTGCCGGAGCCGCGCGTCAGCGTGTTCATCGCCTACGTGGAAGAAGATCTCGCCCACGCACGGCGTTTGCGGGACGCACTCGCAGAGGCAGGTTATCTCCCCTGGCTGGACAAAGATCAGCTGCTGGTCGGCCAGAACTGGCCGCGGGCAATTGAACGCGCCATCGACCTGTCCGACGCCTTTGTCGCCTGCCTATCCTCGCGGTCGCTGGCGAAGCGGGGCCAATTCCAAAGCGAACTGCGCTACGCGCTCGATTGCGCCAACCGCATGCCTTTGGAAGAAATGTTCCTGTTGCCGGCCCGCTTTGATGCCTGCCCCGTGCCCGCGCAAATTGCCGGCCAGATTCAATACGTAGACCTGTTCCCGGATTTCGACCGCGGCTTCCGCCAACTGCTGCGCTCTCTCAAAAAGCGCAAGCCGAAGATACCCACGCCCGTGAAGCTGGAACTAGCGCAGCAGTAGCCGCAGCACGCTGGACCCCGCCACGCCGGTCAGCGCGGGGATCAGCGCGCGCGCCGCTCCACCCCGTTGGAACTCGCCATGCACAGCGTGCCAGCCTAAGTAGAGAAAACTCCCGCCCGCCAATGCCAGCAACGCGTGCAAGGCCTGCGGTCCCAGGTAAGGAGCCAACGCACCCTCCGCAAGCGCGCCCAGCAATGTGGACGCCTGCGCCAATCCGCACCACAGCATGGCCGAAACCCGGGAGCGAAGCGCGGCCCTCGCGATCACCCCTAGCGCCAGCCCCTCCGGAATCTTGTGCGCCGCAATGGCCGCGAAGAATCCGAAGCCTAGCGCCGGTTCATCCTGCGCCGCGGAAACATTCCATCCGTCGAGCGCCGCATGCACAGTCGAGGCGATCAGCAGCGGCGTGGCGAATCCGTGCAGCGACGTGGCGCAATGATCGTGCCCATGCGCCGGCGAACACGCTGGACACACGGGATACACGTAGCGATCCACCAATCCAAGCAGCAGGCAACCGCCGCCCAGCCATAACAGCGCGCCCTGCCAATGCAGCGTCGCCGCCATTTCGGGAAGCACCCAGAACAATCCAACGCCCAGCAGCGTGCCCCCGCCGAATGGCACCAGCCAGCGCGCCAGGCTCCTGAAGGATGTCAGCCAGACGCCTGCGAATGCGCACAGGACAGCTATGAGCGATACCCAAATGGCAGGGGAGAAATACACAGGTGTTTCCGAATATACTGAAGACAACTGTAGTTTAGCAGTTCGGCTGTTGGGGCCAATCAGGAAGGTCTATCATTTCATGATTCGGGATTCGTCTGCTCGAAATTCGTCGCGGCGTGCTTTCTACCGCTCGCTGATTCAATTGTTGGGTGCGGCCATCGCGGCAGTGGTAGCCGCGCCTGCCGCCGCCTACCTTCTCCTAAAGCCAAAAGCCTCCGGCGCGGACGACCTGGTCGAAGTCGCCGACCTGAGTGACCTCCCCGTCGGCGCGCCGCAAGAGGTGGTCTATTACCGCACCCGCGTGGACGGCTGGAAGCGCACCCGCGAGAAAACCACCGCCTGGGTGGTCAAGACCGCTGAAAAAGAAGCTGTCGCCTTCAGCCCTACCTGCCCCCACTTGGGCTGCATCTATCATTGGGAAGCAGAACGCAGCGATGCCGAAGGCAAGTCCGCTCCCTCCTTCGTGTGCCCGTGCCACGCCTCCACGTTCTCCTCCCAAGGGGACGTACTGGGCGGACCGGCACCCCGTCCCCTGGACCGTTACCTGACCAGGATTGAGGGCAACATGCTGCTGGTCGGCTCGAAGATCGAGAAATCATGAGCCTCCTGCGAACCACACGGGACTGGCTGGAGGACCGCACCGGCCTACCCTCCGCCATACAACACTTCCTGGATGAACAGATCCCCGCTTCTGCCGGGTGGCACCAAGTCTTCGGCAGCGTCGCCCTATTCGCCTTCCTGATCCAAGCCGCCACCGGATTCCTGCTGGCGCTCAACTATGGCGCGACGCCCAGCGAAGCTCACGCCAGCATCCGCTACATCATGACCGAACTCACCGGCGGACCCATGATCCGCGGCCTGCACCATTGGGGAGCCAGCGCCATGATCGTCGTCGTGGTGCTGCACATGGCTCAGACCTTTATCTGGGGTGCTTACAAACGTCCGCGTGAAGCTACCTGGATTGTCGGCTGCACGCTGCTGCTCATGGTGCTGGCCTTCGGACTCACCGGATACCTGCTGCCGTGGGATAACAAAGCCTACTGGGGCACAACGGTCACCACGCAGATTGCCGGGTTGGCTCCTGGCGCGGGCCCATACATCAAGCGATTGCTGGGTGCCGATGGCGACGTCATCGGGAGCATCACTTTCTCGCGCTTCTACGCAGCCCATGTGATGCTGCTGCCCGCGATCACCATGCTGCTCATCGGGGCGCATCTCTACCTGGTCCGGCGTCACGGCGTCACCCCGTTGCCCGCCGACGCGGATCGCCCCAAGAAGCGTTTCTATCCCGAGCAGGTCCTGAAAGACACCGTCGCCGCGTTCGCCTACGTGATGGTGGTGGCCCTGTTCGCGAACTTCGCCAAGCTGGGCCTGGGCAGTATGGCCGACCCCACGGACACGCAGTACATCCCGCGGCCCGAGTGGTATTTCCTATTCATGTTTCAAGTGCTGAAAATCTTTGAAGGCCCGCTGGAGTTTCTGGGAGCGGTGGTGCTTCCCAACCTGGCCATCGTGGCGTTGTTCCTGGTGCCGTTCTTTGATCGCGCGCGCGCCGTGGCTGTGCGGCAGCGGACCGTCGCCATTGCGGTGGTGGTCTTGGCCGCGCTGGGCTGGGCTGGTCTAACGCAACGCGCTATCGCCACTACGCCGGCCAACCTGGAAGACCTTGAAGCGGGTCTGCGGCCGCCGCAGCCGTGGCGCGAAATCCCCGCGGAACACTTGGCCGCCATCGGATACTTTCAGCAGGACAACTGCGCGGCGTGCCACATCTTGGGCCGCTCCGCCAACGGTCCCGACTTGGCTCGCGAGCCTTCCGATAAAGACGCCAGTACGCTGATGGCCCACTTCTTCCAGCCTACGGAGGCTTCCGCGGTTTCCACGCTGACCCGCAATCAGCAGGTGAGCCTGGTGAAGTTGGTGACCAAGCGCGACGAACGCGGTTTGGCCAGTTGGGAGAATCCGCCGCAGAAGGAACTGGCCGGCGCGATTCTGTATCAGGCTCGCAATTGCGGAGTATGCCACACGCTGAACGGCGCGGGCGCGAAGAATGCTCCCATTTTGAACGGCCTCGCCGGACGCCGCACGCGCGAGTGGGTGGAAGGTCACTTCGCCAACCCCAAAACGTTCACGCCCAACTCACCCATGCCTGCTTACAAGTTCAGCGCCGAAGAGTTAGACCAGATCACTTCTTATTTGATGGCGATTCCGAAGTAGCGAAGTGGTCGTAGCCGCGCGGGGCTAGCGGCTTGCCCTTGAACTCCACCGCGTCCCCTTGCACGATGGTGCCGATGCGGCTTGTGCCGGGCAACGGGCGGCTGCCTGGAGGCAGCGTGAACAGCAGTTCGTAGTCCTCGCCGCCATGCAACGCCCGTTCGAGCGTGGAACCCTTTGCGATGGGCACGCGGGTGATCTTCGCGCCAACACGCGAGGCCTTGCACAAACGGAGCAGGTCCAGCGACAGCCCGTCACTCAGGTCCATGCAGGACGAGGCTACGTCGCGCAGCTGCACGCCCAGCGCAATCCGAGGCTGGATCGGACGATCCCACGCCCTGCCCAGCCGTCCCGAGACAAAGATACCGTCGCCGACGCCTGCACCTTCCCGGTACAGTGCCCTGCGGCGCGGCACACCTCCGCAGACCATCACTTCGGCGCGCGTCTCATGCTTGCTGCGCGAAAGATCGCCGCCGGCCAGAACCGTATTGGTTCGCCGCGCAAGCTTCAGCAGACCGAGAAAGAAATACTTCAGCCAAGCCTCGTCATGATGGGGGCCCAACGTAAGGGAGACAAGACAGAAGCGCGGCTCACCTCCCATGGCGGCGATGTCACTCAAGCTGCGCGCCAGCGCCCGAGCACCGGCGGCGGCGGCGGGCATGGCGGAGCTGAAGTGGACACCTTCGATGAGCGGGTCCGTCTTGAACAGCAGGTCCTCGCCGGGGTGCGGATGCCAGATGGCGCAATCGTCGCCGATGCCCAACACCAACTCGGGCCGCTTCAGCGAAGCCGCTTGTTTGCGAATCCATTCGACTAGTTCTATTTCATTCACGGAACACCAACCCTGAGGGCAACTCTTCGCCGAAGATACGCCCCATCGCGGCCAGATTGTCCTCCGTCCCGCGCTCCAGGTCAAGCGCCGGGAACGCGCTGCGCACGGACGTCAGCGTGCTGGCAGGCAAGTCGCGCGTGGCATCGCCGGTGTGCCGCGCCAAAGACGCCACGGCGTCCGCCGCCTTCGGAAGCTTGAACAACTGCTCTGCCCAGCGAGCCGCAATCGTTGGCGCAACCACTTGGTTGATCGGTCCGTAGAACAGCTTACGCGCGCCCAAACGAGCAAGGCACCACAGGGCCGTGTCGACGAAATCACCCTTCTTGATCTTGGCCAGCAGATCATCACCCAGCTGCGTCTTGGTCTGCGACGGAAGCAATTCCAGGCTGGCGGCAGCCCGCCACATTTCGCGCAGCAGGCTCGGATTCACACGCGGAGCCTTGCCCCGCGGCATCAGCGTCGGCGCGACACGCTGGAAGATATCGGTTTGTTGATTTCGATTCAGACCGCCCGCAACACGGCCGCAGAAAATCCACCATTCGATCTCATTCTGCACCTGATTGCCGAAGAGCAACCCTTCGGCGTAGACGCGCCGCGCTTGCTCAATGCGGAAATCGTCGCCGGGGAAACCGAAACCGGGGCGCAGACAGAAGCCGCACATGCTCAACCAGCGGAACTCATGCGCGGCACTGCGGCGGCGTCCATCGGCGAGTTCCAGCATACGGTCCGCCAGCTTGCGGATGGCGGAGACGGGCCACGCGTTGCGGCCCACGCCGAAGGCCTGTTCCAGTTTTGCGGGAAGTTGCTCCGGCTCCAGATCACCGGTTCCGAATACCTGCGGCAGTAAAGCCTCCGCCGCTGCCATGGCTTCTTCGCTGATCACCGCCGCGGGGCGCGAAGACGCCGGCGCATCGGCGGCCTTGCGGAGTTGAAACTGCAACCGCCAGCGATGCTCGCTTTCCTTGGAGTCCGCCCAGATTTCGAGCGTGCCCACTTCGGTGAGCCGCGCGCCCAGCTTGATGGCGATGAGACGCTCCCCGGTCTTGCCGAAGCGCAGCACGGCGTTCAGCGGCGCGTGCAGATTCAACTCCGCGCGGTCTTCCGCGGAGAACGTCACAACATCTCCGGCCTTGTCGTCGGCCCGCGTACGCGAGCTGTACAGCCGGAAAGCCACCGGCTTGTTCGCGACCAATTGCAGGTTGCCGGAATCAAGCTCCAGCTCAGAGCCTTCCTCCGCACCGCGCGGCACCAGGCACATGGCGCGCGATGCATCGAGTTCAATGAAGTAGGCCCGGGGAATCCCGCCGCGCACCAACAGCCCCGCGCCCGTCGACCGCACATGCGCGTAATACGCCGCGCCCACAGACACAGCAAGGTCCAGGTCGCGATTCTCGAAAATAATCGGCCGCTTGCCGTACCAATGTTCCAGCACGTCCGCGACGCGGTGGCGCAAAATGTCCGGAATGAAGAAGCCGCCGTTGAACAGAATCGCGTCCGGCTTCGCATCGCCGGCACTCGCAAGAAACGCCGCCAAGTGCCGCGTGACCGCCGGATCGGACACCAGCGGCAATCCCAGTTCGCGGAACGGGCTGTTGGCTTCTTCCTGAGGACGGTCCGCCAACTCGCACATCGGCAGGAAGCCTTCCAGCGCAATCTCCAAGATCTCTTCGCGGGTAATCTGCGTGCGCAGCGTGCCGCCGACCAGCGACGACCCTCCGCCGAGCACGGTGATCTCCACTGACTTCACCGTCTCATCGGAAAGCAGTTTCTCTTTCGCCGCCGCGCATTGCCGCCGCAACCCGCTGCGCTGGCGGATCGACAACTGCTTGCCGAGCTTCGATTCCACCAGCCACGCCAGCGTCAAATCCAGATTGTCGCCGCCCAGCAGCAAGTGCTTGCCCACGGCGGTGCGCGTGAAGTCCACGCGGTCTCCGTCGCGCGAAACGCGGATGAGCGTGAAGTCGCTAGTGCCGCCGCCGACGTCGCAGATCAACACCGTCTGCCCGTCAAAGAGCGACTTCTGCGAACGCGCCAGATCATTCGCGATCCACGAATAGAACGCCGCCGCAGGCTCTTCGAGCAGCGTGAGTTTTTCAATGCCCGCCTCGCGCGCCGCCATCACGGTCAACTCGCGGGCTTCTTCGTCGAAGCTGGCAGGCACTGTGAGTACCACTGAATGCTGACCAATCGGCGACCCATGCTGCTGCGCCCACGCGTCCGCCAGATGCTTCACAATCTTGGTCGACACCTCGACCGGCGAATAAATACGCCCGCCCTCTTGCGCATCCCACGGCAGGATCTTCGCGGTGCGGTCCACGTCGGGATTCGACAGCCAACTCTTCGCCGAGTGAACCGACCTGGTCGGCACCAACGCTCCCTGCTCGCGGGCGTACACGCCGACGTATTCCTGATCGCCGATGTGCAGAAACGAAGGCAGCGTCCGGCGAGCCTCCACGCGGCCCTGCGCGATGGTCTGCGGAATATCCAGAACGTGAATGACGGGCGCGTCCGCTTCGGCAGCCTGCTGGGGATCAATGTAGGCGAGCGCGGAGTTGGTGGTCCCGAGATCGATACCGATGTTCATTGCTGCCTACTCAACTTCGAGTTCAGCAGGCACCAGGATCGTGCTGGGCTTGGCGGCGGGCAGGTCCACGGCACTGGCTTTCCAGCCGCGATGCCGCAGGATGCCGCTGGCTGCTTTCCCGTTCGGCGGAACCTTGCCGATCAACTTGTATGCTGCGGAGTCCAGGCCCGCGGTCTTGACGGACGTTTCTTCCACGGCGTCGATGAC
Source organism: Bryobacterales bacterium (assembly GCA_947446025.1). Taxonomy (GTDB): domain Bacteria; phylum Acidobacteriota; class Terriglobia; order Bryobacterales; family Bryobacteraceae; genus Palsa-187. The sequence continues at coordinate 12,978 of CANFEY010000054.1, read as the reverse complement.
GGGCTGCAACTTGAGGTAACGCTCCAACGCTTTCTTCGCCTGCACCTGCACGTCGCGGATCGCGGCACCCACTTGATCGTCTGTATACGCGGTGATGTCTTCCATCAGGAAGTCCACCAGGCGCGAGTCCCGCTGCAGGATGCCGAGAATCTGCACGGCTCCATCCGCTGCCGATGCTTGCGGCTTGGGCGGCGCAACCGGCGCTGGCGGCGCGGCTTTCACCGGGGCCGGCTTGGCGAAGCCGAATGCCTGGGCGATATCTGCCGGAAGAGATCCTCCGAAGAGGATAGAGAAGAAACTGCGAAAGGCAAAGGAAATGCGGTTCATGTGTAGATCTTCCAGGATACACCGCGCAACCTGCGCTGGGGCAGCATACAATGAGAAGCGATGCGAAAGCGGTACCTACTCGGCTCCGGCGTCGTGTTGTTGGCGATCTTGACCACGCTCATGGTGTGGCAGACGTCGTTCGACTTCGGCGAATACGGTCCGTCCAGCCTGGAGCAAACCTTCGTCCTGTGGGCGGTTTCGACGCTCATCTTTCTGCTGGCGGTCACCGTCGGCTTCATGCTGTTCCGCACTGGCGTGAAACTTTACCTGGAGCGCCAACGCGGGCGCGAAGGTTCGCGCTTGCAGACCAAGCTGGTCGCCGCGGCGCTGGCCATGAGTCTGCTGCCCGTCGTGTTTCTGGTCTTCTTCAGCTACGAGATTCTGAATCGCAACATTGAAAAGTGGTTCATGGTTCCGGTGGAAGGCATCAAGACGGAGTTGCAGGAGACGTCGAAATCCTTTGGCGAAGAGGTGCAAGGGCGCGCGGATGCGCTGGCGGCGTTGCTGGCGCTGCGCCAGGACGTGCGCGCTGGAACGGCGAATTTCTCGCGGCTGTGCAAGGACAACCGCATCACCGGGCTCAACCTGTTCGACCCCAAAGGAGTGCGCCACGTTCTCTGCGCATCGAACGAAACAGGTGTGAACACATCGCGTGCCGAGGCAGCCGTTGCGGGCCTGGGAACCTTGGAAGTTGTGATCAAGCCGAAGGCGGACTTGATTGAGAAGCAGAAGCTGATCGGCCGGTTCATGGCGATCTACAACCGCGTCTACGCGGAGAAGCGCGACATCCGCAACTTCTACTTCCTGTTCATCGCACTCATCGCACTGTTCATCCTGTTCGTCTCCACCTGGATTGCGCTGCTGCTCTCGCGCCAAATCAGCGCCCCGATTCTTGGGTTGCTCGAAGGCGCAAGCCAAGTGCGTCAGGGCAATCTGGACCACCGCGTGACCACTCCTGCTTCGGACGAAATGGCGTCCCTGGTCCGCGCGTTCAATCACATGACGCAGGATCTGTCCAAGAACCGCACCGAACTCGAAACCCGCCGTCAGTTCACCGAAGCTATCCTCGAAAGCATCCCCACGGGAGTCATCTCACTCGCCTCTGACGGGGGCATTCAGCGCGTTAACCGCGCGATGAAGGCACTGTTTCCCGAGGTGGACCGCGCCGCTTCGGTATCTGATCTGCTTACGCCGGAACACACCGCCGAGGTTCGCTACCTAATGAAGCGAGCCCGCCGCACCGGCGTGGCCTCCGGCCAGATTGACGTGGATCAAGCCGGACACCTGCTGCACCTCGCGGTAACCGTTTCGGCGTTGCCCGGCAAGGACGCGCCCGGCTACGTGGTGGTGGTGGAGGACACCAGCGAATTGTTGCGTGCGCAGAAGGCCGCCGCGTGGCATGAAGTCGCCCGCAGAATCGCGCATGAACTCAAGAACCCGCTCACGCCGATAGCACTCTCCGCCGAACGCATCGCACGGCAGTTGGACCGCGGCGTGCAAACACCCGAAGCCGAACGCGTGCTGCGCCAATGTTCGGCGATCATCGCGCGCGAGGTGGAGTCAGTAAAAGCGCTGGCCGACGAGTTTTCGCAATTCTCCCGCTTCCCCGCTGCGCAGCCCGTGCCGATGGGGCTGAATGAAATCGTACACAACGCGCTCGACGTTTTCGCCGGCCGGCTGGATGGCATCAGCGTAAGTTTGGATCTGGCGCAAGACCTGCCGCTGGTGAATGTAGACCCGGAACAACTCAAGCGCGTCGTGGTCAACCTGGTGGACAACGCAGCCGAGGCCATGCGCGATTCCATGGTGAAGCGCCTATTGGTAGTCACGCGGGCCACGCCGGCGGATTCTCCGGACACCGTGGAACTACTGGTGGCCGACACGGGCCGCGGCGTTTCGGCTGAGGACAAAGAGAAACTCTTCCTGCCGTACTTTTCGACAAAAGAACGCGGCACAGGGCTGGGCCTGGCCATCGTAAGCCACATCATCGCCGACCACGGCGGCCGCATTCGCGTGGAGGACAACCGCCCCGCGGGCGCGCGCTTCTACGTGGAAATCCCGCTTGCCGTTGAGGTGGCGACTCCAGAAACAGAAATGAGCGGAGCGCAAGTTTGAAGAATACGCGAGTCCTGATCGTAGACGACGAGCCCGGCATTCGCGAGTCCCTGCGCGGCGTTCTGGAAGACGAAGGCTTCGTTTGCGAAGCTGTGGAAAGCGGCGAAGCGGGCCTGGAAGAACTGCACCGTCACACCTACGACGTGGTGCTGCTGGACGTATGGCTCCCCGGAATGGACGGCCTGGAAGCGTTGGCGCGCATTCAGGAAATTCCCGCGGATGAGCGGCCGGAAGTGGTGGTCATCTCCGGCCACGGCACCATTGAGACCGCGGTCCGCGCAACCAAGCTGGGCGCGTTTGATTTTCTGGAAAAGCCGCTGACCATTGAGAAAGTCGCGGTGGTGGTGCAGAACGCGGCGGAGCAGCGGCGGCTGGAGCGTGAACTGGGCCGTCTGAAAGAATCTGGCGTGCCGCGGCACCGCATCATCGGCGAGAGCGTGCCCATGAAGGCACTGCGCCAGCAGTTGCAGTTGATGGCCTCCACCAACGGGCGCGTGCTGATCTTCGGCGAAAGCGGCACGGGCAAGGAACTCATCGCCCACGCCATCCACGCCGCCAGCCTGCGCGCCAGCGAAGCCTTCGTCGAGGTGAACTGCGCCGCCATCCCCGAAGAGATGATTGAAAGCGAACTCTTCGGCCACCGCCGAGGCAGCTTCCCCGGCGCGGTGGATGACAAGATCGGCAAGTTGCAAAAGGCCGACGGCGGCACGCTCTTCCTCGACGAAGTCGGCGACATGTCGCTGAAGACCCAAGCCAAAGTTCTGCGCGCGCTGGAAGAGCAGCGCCTGGAACCGGTGGGCGCATCTGAATCGATTCAGGTAGACGTGCGCGTGGTGGCATCCACCAACAAGAATCTGGAAGAAGAAATCGAGCGCGGCAACTTCCGCGAAGATTTGTTCTATCGCCTCAACGTAGTCCCCTTCCACGTGCCACCGCTGCGCGAACGCATGGAGGACGTGCCGCTGCTGGCTGATCATTTTCTGCGCGAGTTCACCACAGCCTACGGCCGTAAGCCGAAGGAGTTGACAGAAGAAGCGATGCGCAGCATCAGCGATTACCCGTGGCCCGGCAACGTACGCGAGCTGCGCAATCTGATGGAGCGCATCGTGATCATGAACCCGCAGACGCGGATCGACGCTCGGCACATTCCGCTAGATAGGACTCGGCGCGCTGTTTTCTACAAGCCGGCTGAGCGTTTCGGCAGTCTGCAGGATGTGCGTGAAGCGGCGGAGCGGGAGTACATCGGGCGCAAGCTGGAAGAGACGGGCGGCAACGTCACGCGCGCGGCGGAAGCGTTGGGGCTGGAACGCAGCCACCTGTATCGGAAGATGAAGGCGCTGGGGATCGCAAGTAAGGAATAGTTGGCTGCCTCTAGCCGCACTGGTGGTTCTGAACCACCCTAGTCAGGCGGAAACGCCTGCCCTACCAACAACTTCTGTTTGGCAGCCTACTTGCACCCAAGACCTGCATGAGAACGAAATTGCTGGTCATGATGCTGCTGAGTGGAAACGCGCTGTGGGCGGGGTCCAACTTCTCCATCGGAATTCAGATTGGCGGGCCGCGCCCGGGTCGCTACGTCGTGCAGCCGCCGCCACCTCCCCCTCCGGTGCGCTACGTGCCGCGCAGCCCGGGAAAGAAATATGTGTGGGTGCAGGGCTACTGGGTGTGGACGGGCAACCGCTACGCCTGGCAGGACGGGTACTGGACCAAGCAGAATCGTGGCCGGGGAAACGGCTGGCGAGATCGCGACTAATTCTGTGTCACAATCTGAACGCCACCGGCGTTGATACATTGTGAACGCACCCAGCGACACTTTAGGAGCGGCCCGGCTCGCGCCCGCCGCGTCTGACTTCGAGACCCTTTTTGAGACTCACTATGAGTCCACTGCCCGCGCCATTGCCCGCGTCATCCATGACAACGGCCGCGCGGAGGAACTCGCCGTCGAAGCTTTTCTGAAACTCTCCCGCAATCCCCAAGTTCTTGCGCTAAATGGGGGCGAACGCACCGGTGGCTGGCTGCACCGGACCGCGATTCGTCTGGCGCTGGATGAATTGCGGGGCCGCGCACGCCGAGCCCGTTATGAAGGGCTGCTGGTGTGGGCACGTTCGGCGCAACCGGACGAGTTATTCTCCGCCGCGCAAGAGCAGGGCCGCGTCCGTGCAGTGCTGGCCGCGATGAGCCCGCGGCATGCGGAACTCCTCCTCCTGCGCCACGACGGAGCGAGCTACGAAGAACTGGCGAGTTCTCTTGACATCCACCCCGCCTCGGTCGGAACCACCCTCAGTCGAGCGCAACAAGCGTTCCGGAAGGAATACACAAAACGATATGGCGAACGATAGAGAGTTTGTAGACAAGAGCCTCGGCTCATTGAACGCGCCTGAGGGCTTCGCGCCGAACGCGGCGCATGCGAAGATCCGGCTGCAAGGGCGGACCGCTCCGCGCTCCCGGCGATGGGTGTGGGCCGCTGTGCCCGTGACGGCGGTACTGCTGGTGGTGATGATGAGCGTGCCGGCCGCGCGCGCCACGATGGGGATGGGCGAGCCGCCGGTCTCGCTGGAGAAGATCCACTGGATGCTGATGTCTCACTGGCACTCGTTGGTGGAATTGGTGCATGGGCCCGCGCGCGCTCCTGATTTCATCGCTGTGGACGCATCGGGCAAAACGGTCCGGCTCTCGGATTACCGAGGCAAAGTGGTGCTGCTCAACTTCTGGGCAACCTGGTGCGCGCCGTGCAAGGCCGAAGTCCCGTGGTTCGTCGACCTGCAGAACACCTACAAGGAGGACCTGGTGGTGCTGGGCATCTCCTTCGATGAAGACGGCTGGAAATCCGTGCGGCCGTTCATCGAAGAACGGAAGGTGAACTACCCGGTGGTGCTGGCCTATCCCGGCCTGCCTGAACAATACCGCAAAATCGAGAGCCTGCCAGCCACATTGATGATTGATCGCGATGGGCGGGTGCAGGGCACGCACCTGGGGCTGGCCAGTAAGGCGCAGTATGATGCGCTGATTCGTGAGCAGCTGTAGACGCTCCCTGATCAGGTGATCGTAGAGACCACGTTTGATTCGGTGATCCTATCATCGCTGGTCATCAGATGTAGTCCGTGAACCCGCGCGGTTGCGGCAATGGCCGTATCCGCCGGGTTCCCGATTTCCCCCACGATTTTCGAAGAGGTACACGGGCCGCTGGAGATCGGGGATTGAGTATACTGTCCCTCTCCGGCTACAGTGCGGCGTCCCCGCGGTCGTCATTGCGAATGCGGATGGCCTCGAGGACATTGGTGATGAAAATTTTGCCGTCGCCGACCTTACCGCTGCGAGCCGCAAGCGCCAGCGCTTTGCTGACTTCATCCACGCGCGAGTCGGAAACGACCATCTCCAGCAGCACCTTGGGCAGCAGATCGACCTTATACTCTTGGCCGCGATAGGTCTCGGTGTGGCCCTTTTGGCGTCCGTGGCCGCGCACTTCCGTAACCGTCATTCCGTCGACGCCGGCCTTGACCAGCGCGTCTTTCACGTCGTCCAGCCGGTGCGGTTGGATGATTGCTTCAATTTTCTTCATGGGGATCCCTTCAGTGGAATATCGGGACCGCGGCAGCGGGGGCGCGGAAGGCGATGATTCATCATGCACTTAAAGCCCGTCCATCACAAACGAAAGGTTTCGATTGGATGGATAAAAAATATCGATTGGACGACACGCCGGATCGAGGGTAGGCTAAAAATCTAGAGAAAAGTGCCTCTGCCAACGCACATACTTTCTGAGGAGAAAAAACTTTGAGACTCCGTTTCGCGTATCTCGCAATCGCAATTTCTACATGCCTGGCGATCCCCGCCATGGCACAAGACGAACCGTGGACCATCGGCAAGGGCGACATCAAGATGAGTGGCCTCATCGATGGTTACTACAGCCATAACTTCAACAACCCCGCCAGCGGCTACAACACGCTGCGCAACTTCGAAGTGAAATCGCGCCAGTTCTCGCTGAATATGGCCGAGTTTTCGCTTTACCAGGACGCCGATCCCGTCGGCTTCCGCGTGGACCTGGGCTTCGGCCGGGCGTGGGACGTATTCCATGCAACCGATCCGGGCGACCGCACCATTCAGCGCTTCATCCCCCAGGCCTACATCACCTACAAGAAGGGCAGCATGACGTTCGACTTCGGTAAGTTCTACACCGCCGTCGGTGCCGAACTCACGGAGAACAACTACACCTGGCACTACGGCCGCGGCTACCTGTACACCAACGGCCCGTACTATCACATGGGAATGCGCATCAACAAGGCGTTCTCTGACACCTTCACCGCGGGCTTCCAGTTGGTCAACGGCTGGAACAACGTGGAAGACAACAACTCCGGCAAGACGATGGGCTTCACCACCGCCTACACCGCGAAGAGCAAGAAGTTTTCGTGGCTGACCAACACCTACGTGGGTCCCGAGAAGACGGGCACCAACAAGGGCTGGAAGAACATCTACGACACGGTGCTGAACTTCACCCCGAGCGACAAGGTGACCGGCTACCTCGACTACTACCACGGCTGGGAAAACCTCTCCATCGCGGATTCCAAGGGCGTTCTGAAGGCCGCCAACTGGGATGCCTTCGGCGCGTCGGTCAACATCACCCCGACCAAGACCAACGGCTTCGCCATGCGTTACGAATACTACGGCGATCATGACGGCTGGGCGACGGGCTACGGCTCGGCGATCAAGCTGCAGGAGTTCACCGCCACGTATACCTACAAGTGGGCGCAAGGCCTGAAGATGCTGTGGGAATGGCGGCATGACTGGTCGAACAAGGGCTTCTTCGAAAAGGGCAGCCTCGGCCAGCCTCTGAACCCCGGCATCGGCACCTTCGCCCCCGGTCCGAACAAGACCCAGGACACGATCACGGTCGGTTTCGTCGCCTTCTTCGGCGGCAAATAGCCCGAGTTTTCACTTTCTTCCCCTGGGCGCTCGCAATTGCCCAGGGGATTTTTTTGTAGCCTCGATAAAGAGTTTCTATCGGTTCGGACGTTGCGAAAACCGCCCCCCATCGTTGACAATCTAGAAATACCCTTCAGTCAGTAAATCCCAAGGAGAAACATGAGCGACTCGTTGCACAACCATCTGTCCCTTTCCTATTCGGAACTGGAAGCCAGGAACCTGGCGATCAAGGAAGACCGCACCAAGCGCGGCTCGGTCGAGAAGGCCCGCGAGGCGCGACTCAAGACCCTCACCGACGAAAAAGGCATCAAGGCCGTCACGCTCATGTTCAGCGACCTGGAAGGCCGCCTGCACATGCTGGACTACGACAAGAAGTTCCTGCTGAAGAGCTGGGACAACCTGACCTTCGACGGTTCCTCCATCCGCGGCTTTACCGCGCAGCGTGAGAGCGACTTGCGCTTGGGCCTCGACTGGCAGGCGTTCTACTATGCTCCGGCCGATTACTTCGGCGCCGGCAAGGTTCTGATCTTCGGCGAGGTTATCGACAAAGACGGTTCGCCCTACGTCGGCGATCTGCGCGGCGTGCTCAAGAAGTTCTCGGGCGACCTGCACAAGAAGGACGGGCTCACCCTCAACGCGGCCAACGAAATCGAAGGCTTCCTATTCCAGGGCCGCGATGCCGAGCGCCGTTATGCCGAGACGGGCAAGTTCGAATATGTGAACGCGGGCGGCTACTACCACTCGCTGCCCGGCGATCCACTGCGCACCTTCATTGACCGCGTAGCCGAAGTGCAGCGCGCCATGGGCTTCCAGAACGAGAAGGATCACCCGGAAGTCGCGCCCAGCCAGTTCGAAATCAACTACGGCTACGGCGAAGTGGTTTCCGCCGCCGACCAAATCCAACTTTACAAGCTGATCTGCCGCCAGGTGGCGGACACGATGGGTATGACCGCGACCTTCCTGCCCAAGCCCGTCGTCGGCGTCAACGGCAGCGGCATGCACACCAACGTCAGCGTCATGAAGAACGGCAAGAACATCTTCTGGGACCCCAAGGGCGAAGAGAAGATTTCCAAGTATGCCTGGGAGTTCGTGGACCGCATCCTTTCGAGCGGCAATGACATCTGCTGCATGCTGAACGCCAGCGTCAACGCCTACCGCCGCCTGGACCCGCACTTTGAAGCGCCGAACCAGATCATCGCCTCGGCTGTGGACCGCGGCTCCATGGTGCGCATCCCGATTGGCAACGAGAAGTCTTCGCGCGTCGAAGTCCGCTCGGTCGGCCCGGACTCGAACCCCTACATGGTGCTCTACTCGGTGTTCAAGACCGGTATCGAAGGCCCCACCGCTAAGATCCCGAACCTGCGCACCGCCAAACGCTACCTGCCGGACAACATCTACGACGCTCTCGAAAACTTTGAGAAGTCGGCGTGGACTACCACGATGCTGGGCAAGGAAGTGAAGGGCCGCTATTCGGACCTGAAGCGCGCCTCCGCCGACCGTTGTGCCCGCGCACTGGGCACGATGGTGAAGACGCCGGAAGTTCAGTTCCACCACGAAGTCTACAATCAGCTTCTCTGGAATCAGTTCTAGTTCTAAGAGACGGCAGTCAGCTTAGAGACGGCGGGCGCAGGCAACTGCTCCCGCCGTTTTGCGTTGTGAGACGGTCCGTGGCATCTGGTTCCACATCGGGAACTTTGGCGAGGACTTCTAGAAACTTTGTCCGGTCCGCGCGCTTTGCGCGTTGCTGAAGACGCTCCCAAGTGGCGAAGTGCTCTGTACACGCGGCGAGCAATACCTCCGCGACATCGATTTGTTGGGATTGCGCAATGGCAGCAGCCTGGGCATAGACTTCGTTTGGAAGTTCGATATTTACAGTCATCGCAATTCTCCTATCGGCCTCAAGAAGCTGCCGGGAGTCATGATGTTCCAGTCGAAACTGGCAGGCGAAAGCGCCTGCCCCACCCATCTCTACCGTGCCGCGCTCCTAATCCCCACCAACTCCCCCAGTGCGCCGAGCGTGGTCCGCGCGGCGTCGAGGCCCAGGCGGAAATCCTCTTCGGCGTAGGTCTCGACCTTGTCGGTCGGTTGGTGATGGTTCGGGTTGGAGCCCCGCACGATGCCGGTGACGCGCTCGGCTTCGCGCACGCTTACTGACGCCACCCTGTCTTGAAAGCGGATGGAATCGGTGCCATCCATGTTCACGCCAAGCGCCACCGGGTAGTCGCGCGCATACCAGCCATTCGCATCCTTCAGCGCCTGGGCCAACCTGGCCGATTCGACCGCCTTCGCCGACCTGGCCTGATACTCCACATTGATATCCGCCTTCGCGGCCTGCTTCGCTCCCGGCGGCATGCCGTGGTCATACAGCATCATGTCGTGCTGGATGATGCCGAGCCATTTTGGCTCCTCCGGTGTGCCCTGCAGCGGGAAGCGTTCCATCACGTACGTGCCGCTGCCATCCATGCCGAACTCTTCGTTGTTCCAGAAGATGAAGCGCACCGAGCGCCCTGTGTGCAGGCCCGCCAACACCCGAGCCAGCTCCAGCACCACCGCGCAACCCGAAGCGTCGTCATCCGCGGCTTCGCCACCGCCGCGCCCGTCCATGTGAGCGGACACGATGTACATTTCCCCCGGCGTCTCCGTTCCCACTTTCGTCGCGTAGACGTTTTCCAGCGGACCCCTGGACGAGTTGAACCGGTGCCGAACCACGTTCGTGTAGCCGTAGCTGCGCAGTTGCTGTTCCAACCACGCCACCGCCTCGCGATTGCCGGCGCTGCCCACGGTCCGGTCGCCGAACTTCGCCAGCCCTTGGATGTGCGCCTTGAACTGCTCCATGCTCAGCCCGTCGACCGCGCTGCGCGCGGGCTGCTGAGCGCACAGTGCTGCGGTGGCTAGGATCACGAGAAGGTAGCGCATAGGGGAATTCTACAGCATCATGAATCCGAGGCATGAGACACTAAGCAGTTTGGGAGCGCTTCACTTGAAAAACGAATCCCCCTTGGTAGCCAAGGGCAAAACACTGGGCATCATCGGCGCGGGCGTCATGGGGCGGACCCTGCTACGGGGCCTGCTCGATTCCGGGCTCATCACGAAATCGCAAGCCTGGGGCACGGCGAAGACGGAGAGCAGCTGCGAAACCGCGGCCCGCGAACTGGGTGTGCCGGTTGAGCTCGAATATGAGCATCGCCTCAAAAACACCGGCATGCTGCTCATCTGCGTCAAGCCCGCGCAGGCCGCGAAAGTCATGGCGCATTTGCGCGAGAGCGGGCTGCCGAAAGACACCCTGATGGTCTCCATCATGGCCGGCCTCACCCGCGCGCAACTTGAAGACCTCCTGGGCACCGCCAACCCCTGGATTCGAGCCATGCCGAACACCCCTTGCATCGTGCGCGAAGGCATGACCGTCATCTGCGCCGGAACCCACGCGAGCGACGCGCAAATGAACCGCGCCCAGCGCGTCTTCCAAGCCGTCGGTCTGTGCCAGCAGGTGGACGAAATGTACTTCAACGCCATCACTGCGCTCAGCGGCAGCGGCCCCGCGTACCAATATCTGATCATGGAATCCTTCGCCGACGCGGGCGTGCGGGTCGGGTTGCCGCGGCATCTGGCGCTGACGTTGGTGGCGCAGACCGCAGTGGGAGCGGCGCGCATGGTGCAGGCGTCAGGAAGGCATCCGGCTTCGCTGCGCGACGACGTGACCACGCCTGCGGGTTGCACCATCGGCGGGCTGTTGATGCTGGAGGATGGCAAGATCCGCTCTGTGCTGGCGCGCGCGATTGAAGAGGCTACGAAGATTGCAGGGAGTTTGGGGGAACCGAAGCGGAGCTAAACCGCTCTCCCCTCGCAATACGAAATGCCGCAAGAGAAACACAAGAACAGGCACATGGGATCTTCCCTCAATTCCTTCTTGGCGGAAGAGGGAATCCTTGGGATCTGCGAAGAAAAGGCGCTCAAAGAGATCCTGGCGGACCAAATCAAGGCTGCGATGGAGCTAGACCACCTGAGCAAATCCGCCATGGCCACGCGAATGCACACCAGCCGCCGGGCATTGGACCGCTTCCTGGACCCCTCCAGCACCGGCGTCACATTGAGCACCCTACATCGCGCCGCGACCGCCGTGGGCCGGCAACTCCGCGTCGAACTCGTGTGACAACCCCACGCGCCCCGTGGCACAATGACAAATTGCAACACAACCTCATCGAAATCGAAAACCAGTGGGGCGCGCATAACTACCACCCGCTAGACATCGTCGTGGAGCGCGCCAGCGGCGTGTGGGTGTATGACGCAGATGGCAGGCGCTACATGGATTGCCTCAGCGCCTACTCGGCGCTCAACCAGGGGCACGGGCATCCGCGCATTCTGGCCGCAATGATGGAGCAGGCGCAGCGCGTCACTCTGACCTCGCGCGCGTTTCGCAACGACCAGCTTCCGCTCTTCTGCCAGGAACTGGCCGAGCTGTGCCGGATGGACGTGGTCCTGCCCATGAACACCGGGGCCGAGGCCGTCGAAACGGCTATCAAGGCTGCCCGCCGCTGGGGCTACACCATCAAGGGCATCCCTGCGGACCAGGCCGAAATCATCGTCTGCCGCAACAACTTTCACGGACGCACCACCACCATCACCGGCTTTTCCTCCGAACCGGCCTACAAAGACGGCTTCGGCCCTTTCACCCCCGGCTTCAAGACGATCCCCTTCGGCGACGCGGCGGCCCTGGAAGAAGCCATCACGCCGAACACCTGCGCGTTCCTCTTTGAGCCCATCCAGTGCGAGGCCGGCATCCTGCTGCCCCCCGCCGGCTTCCTCAAACAGGCCGAGGAAATCTGCCGCCGCAACCGCGTGCTGCTGCTGGCCGACGAAATCCAGACCGCGCTCGGCCGCGTCGGCACCATGTTCGCCTGCTGGCAGGAGGACGTTCAGCCCGACGCGTTCATCCTCGGCAAAGCGCTGTCCGGCGGATTTTATCCCGTCTCCGCCGTGGTGGCGAAGAGGGAAGTGCTCGGCGTGTTCTCCCCGGGCACCCACGGCAGCACCTACGGAGGCAACCCGCTGGCGTGCGCCGTCGCGCGGGCCGCGCTGGGGGTCCTGCGGGATGAAAACCTCGCGGAACGCTCCGCCGCGCTGGGCGCGAAACTGCTCGCCGAACTCAAGACGATCCGCCACCCGGAGATCAAGGAGATTCGCGGACGCGGCCTGCTGGTGGGCATCGAACTCACGGTCCCCGCGCGGCCCTATTGCGAACGCCTCATGGAGCTCGGCCTGCTGTGCAAGGAGACCCACGCGACCGTGATCCGTCTGGCTCCGCCGCTGGTCATCTCCGAGCCCGACCTCGACTGGGCCATCGCGCAGATCCGCCAGGCGTTCGCCTGAGTTGTGGGGACAGTATACTCAATCCCCGAATTATCCAGGCTGCACGGCCACGAAATCGGGGATTGAGTATACTGTCCCTAATTCCATACGGCATATAACGTAGAACAGTAGTGTCCGGCTAACGCGCGACACGCCGACGGCAACTAACTGAAGAGTAGGCGGTTGAGGCCTCTTTTGAGTTGCCGCGATTTGAAATACCAGAAGACGAAACACGAGGCTGACACCATGAGGGATGAACCTTGGCCGCACCGT
>CANFEY010000053.1 GCA_947446025.1 Bryobacterales bacterium | reverse complement strand
TGGCTCGCCCGGACAGGTTCGTCCGCAGGCCCCCTACTCCGCTGCCCCTTCCAAAGGAGGTCTGGATCAACAAACCACAAAGCTCAGACGAAAATACTCTCTAAACTCCATCCCGGAGTGTCTCAAAGTCGTTGACACGCACCGCCCGAAGCTCCCCATTGCAGAGCATAACGACCCTCCAGCATCTCTGCGGCGTAGGCAGTCTCGGACCCGAACGCGATATGCGAGGACAAGTAGGCTTGCCCCTCTGGTAAGGGCTCAATTACAACAAGCAGGTCACCTAGCTCGACTTTCGAATCCGTATGATTCGAGACCTCGAAGCGAATCTCCCATGCGGGCGAGGACCAAGGTAGAGTTGAAGGGCTTCCTGCGAGGTCGGCCCGGCGAATCGAGGCTGACCACAAGACGCCGGTGCCGGTTAGCGGGCTTTCTTTGATTTCTCTAGGCTGGCCGAAGCGACGCCCGTGAGACAACAAATGGCCAGGAACCGAAGGTGGTAAATGCCGTATCTCTGATGTATGTGAACGTCTATACATCAAATCGAAAAGAAGAGTTGGGCGCTTACAACTTAACTTCGACGCCCATGCTGCGGGCGGTGCCGCGGACTTGGGCCATGACGGCGTCCAGGTCGAAGCTATTGAGGTCGGGCATCTTGATCTTGGCGATCTCTTCCACCTGCGCCTGCGTGATCTTGCCGACGCGGTTCTTGTTCGGCTCAGCGGAACCCTTCGCAATGCCCACGGCGCGCTTGATGAGCACCGGCACCGGCGGGGTCTTAGTGATGAAGGTGAAGCTGCGATCCGAGTAGATGGTGATGACGACCGGGATGATCAGACCTTCCTGATCCTTCGCGGAGGTCTTGGCATTGAACGCCTTGCAGAACTCCATGATGTTGACGCCCTGCGGTCCAAGCGCGGTGCCGACGGGAGGCGCGGGGGTGGCCTTGCCGGCCGGGATCTGGAGCTTTACGTTTGCGGTTATCTTCTTTGCCATGGAGTTACTGAGCCTTTTCTACTTGTAGGAAATCGAGTTCGACAGGGGTGGAGCGCCCGAAGATGGTGACCATCACGCGCAGCGTATTGCGCTCGGGGTTGATCTCCTCCACCTTGCCGGTGAAATTATTGAATGGGCCGTCCACGATGCGCACGTTTTCGTTGCGCTCGAAGTGCAGCTTCGGCCGTGGCCGCTCGGCGGAACTTTGCTGGCGGTAGAGTACGGAATTGACTTCGTCGGCGGTCAGCGGCACGGGCGAATTGCCGCCGCCCACAAATCCAGTAACGCGCGGCGTAGCCTTGACGGCGTGCCACAGTTCGTCATTCATCGCCATTTGTACCAGCACGTAGCCGGGATACAGCATCCGCTTGCTGGTGACTTTCTTACCGTTGCGCAACTCCACCACTTCTTCGGTGGGGATGAGGATCTGTCCGATTTCGTGGTCGAAACCGAATGCCTCGGCACGCGGTGGCGACCCAAAAGCATAAGGGCCGGATTGCTCCGGCCCCTGGTTTGTGAGGTCTGACCGCTCCCATACGGTCGCGGCTCGGTGAGAAACGCTCCGGACGTTTCTAGCGCTTACTTCGGCGTCACGTGAATCAACGCGCCCGGGTTCGAGTCCTCGATCATCCACAACGAACCATCGGGAGCCTGCGCCACGTCGCGAATGCGCTTGCCTACGGCCCAACGTTCGGCCGTCTTCGCGCCGCCCTTGCCGTCAAAAATGATGCGGTTGAGCGACTGCGTGCCCATGCCGCCGATGAAGCCGTTGCCGTTCCATTGCGGGAAGGTTTGGTTGCCGGTGTAGAACATGAGGCTGCCGGGGGCGATGACGGGGACCCAGTAGATGGCGGCCTTCGCCAGGTCGGGGCGGGTTGCGGGGTCGGGGATCGCTACGCCGCTGTAGTTCGGGGCGTGGCCGACCAGGGGCCAGCCGTAGTTCTTACCCTTCTCAATGAGGTTCAATTCGTCGCCGCCGCGGGGGCCGTGTTCGACTTCCCAGAGTTCGCCGGTGGGGGACATCGCCAAGCCGTAGGGGGTGCGGTGGCCCATGGTCCAGGTTTCGGCGGGGGTCAGGTTCTCCGCCGGGAACGTGTAGGTGCTGACCACCTTCGCGGTCTTGGCCGCTTCGGTGTCGGCGGGCGGATCGATCAACGGAATGCTGGACGCACCGACCTTGCCGACGTTCGGATTGTCCGGCGCAGGCTTGCCATCGAGCATCAGGTGCAGGATCTTGCCGACCGGCTGATTCGGGTCCTGGGCGGGCGTGAAGCGCTGACGATCGCCGACTGTGAGGAAGAGCGACTTGCCGTCCTGCGCGAAGGCGACGGCGCCGCCCGGTTGGCCGCCGGTGCCGCGCGGCATCTGGCGCCAGATCACATTGAATTGTCCGCGTGCAATGGCCGCCGAGGTTGCGGTGACGTTGAGACGCGCACGGGCCAGCGCGAGGCCGCCGCCGTAATCACCGGGCTCGACGTAGGTGATGTAGACGTTTTGATCGGTGGCGTAGGTGGGAGAGAGATAAATGCCCAGCATGCCGTTTTGACCCTGCCAATACACGGGAGGCGTACCCGCCACCGGTGCGATCTTTTCGCCTTTCGCGGACACCAGCCAAATGGGGCCGACCTTTTCGGTGATCAGCATGCGGCCATCGGGCAGGACCGCGATGCGCCACGGCAATTCGAAGGTGGCGGGCGCGGGGGTCATATTGAAGGGCACGCTGGTTTCGGGCTTTTGGGCCCCCGCGTTCACCTGCGCCACGGCCGCCATTGAGGCCAGCGCTAGAGGCGCAATCAGCTTTGCTAGTTTCATGGTCATTCTCCTTGCGTTTCCGTTACCTTCCATACTACCGTGGTTCGGCCGCTACTTCACCATGTGGACGCGATCCTTCTCATTCTCGCCGCAGTACATCTCGAAGATGTCGTTGTCCTGGACCAGTTCGTAGTTCACCTTCACGGTGAACGGTGCGGTGTACATTTGCGGATCGTCGAAGGTCATCTCGGTGTCGAGGTGGCCGTAGTCGCGGCGGTGGAAGCGCTCGGTTACGTGCATCGCCTCGCTGCGCGGGTGGCCGATGGCGTCGAGCGGGGTGCGGTCATTGAAGCCGCGCGTCTCGATGACGAAGGTGTCGCCTTCCCAGTGGCCGACGGAGTAGCCGAAGTAGGCGGGGAGCTGGAACTCGTCGGGGAATTTGCGGCCGTCGGTGAAGACCTGGCGGTGTACGCCGTCGATCTCATAGAGGATCACGGTTTCCTTGGGCGCTTGCACGATTTTCAGAGGCTCGGCCAGCAGACCGAAGACGGGCCAGCCGTACTCGCCGTGGCACACGTTGGCGACATTGCGCTCGGCGGTGCGCTTCTTCAGGGCGGCCTCGCCGGCGGGCGTCATCTTGGCTTCGCCGGGTTTGAGGTCGACCAGGATGTTGAAGCCGTAGATGTGGACGGCCTCATTTTCCATGCCGATGAGCGTGGTCTGCTTGGCGGGGTCGTAGTCGGGACCGAGGACCTTTCGGTAGTCGGCTAGCGTCGATTTTTCGTGTCCCCAGACGCCGGTCAGGTCGGGCTTGCCATTCACGCGCGGGGCGGGGGCGGTGAGGTTGACTTTTCCGTCTCTCGTGCGTGGCACGCCGGGTTCCTTATAGTTGATCCACTGGGCGCTGGCGGTTGCCGATAGGAGAAGGGCCGCCAGGGCCGCGCGTCTGGAGACGAGTTTCAAGTGTTCCACGACTCGATTTTAACAACTCGCGATCAGGTAAATCGATCTAGAACACTCCCATGCCCCTGTCTAACTCCCATGCCCCTCTCTACAGGTGACAAACTCGGACCGCGTACCATCTTAGGCCTTGGTGGGCGCTATCAGGGAGTCCGGCGTGGGCGCGCTGAAGAACGTCTCCAATGGGCAGGCGCTGCTGAAGTGGGGCAGGCAAGGTACCCGCCCCACTTGGGGTAAACTTAGCGGAATGCGGAGACTGTACACAATGCTGCTCATCGCGGCGCTGGGGGCGATCGGCGCGACTGCGCAAGAGTCCTACAAAGTGCGCCTCGCTCCCGTCGCCGCGGATCTTGCGATGCGGGAGAATATTGCGGGATCGGGGATGGTGACGGTGGCGCTGTCGGGGACCAGGCTCACGCTGAGCGGGACCTTCGAAGGATTAAAGGGGAATGCTACAGCGGCCTCCATTCATCAAGGCTCGGCGACGGGGGTGCGGGGGAAGGAAGTGCTCGCACTTGCAATCACGAAGGCGGCGAGTGGCACTGTTTTGGGCTCCTTCGATTTGACTGCTGACCAACTGGACGCGTTGAAGAAGGGCAAATGGTACGTGCAGATCGATAGTGAGAAGACTACCGAGGGGAATTTGTGGGGCTGGATATGGAAGTGAAAGCTGCGCTGGCGTTGACGGCTGGGATGGTGATCGGCGGGATTGCGCTTCTTGGCCAGCAGGATGCGGGGCGTACCGCGTATCAGGCGAACTGCGCGGGGTGCCATCGGGCAGACCTTGCGGGCGGTGGCGAGGCTCCGCCGCTGGCGGGCGCGGCGTTCCAGCAGAAGTGGGCGTCGGGTGGACTCGCCGCTTACATACAAGCTGCGATGCCTCCGGGGCGGGTGGGGAGTTTGAGCGCCGCGGAGTATGCGAACATCGCGGCGTTCGTTTTGCAATCGAAAGCTGCCGTTCCGGTAACGGCGGTTCCGCTGGCTCCGCGCGGGGTGACGGTGGCTGGCGAAATCAAGAATTACCGGCCTGTGACGGATGCGATGCTGCGCAATCCTGATCCGGCAGACTGGCTCATGATCCGGCGCAATTATCAGGCGTGGAACTACAGTCCTCTGAACCAGATCAATGCCGCGAACGTGAAGGACCTCAAGCTCAAGTGGATCTGGGGCATCAGCGAAGGCGGCTGGAGTGAGCCGACTCCCATGGTCCACGACGGCATCATGTTTGTGCAGCACACGGGCAATGTGGTGCAGGCCCTGGACGCCCGCACCGGCGAACTCATCTGGGAAACTCGTCTGGCCGTCGGCGAGGCGAAGGACGGCGTTGCCAGCCGCAACCTCACGCTCTATCGCGACAAAGTGTACGTCGCCACCACCGACGCGCGCTTGGTGGCCCTCGATGCCCGCACCGGCAGAATCGTGTGGAGCTTCACCATCGGCGACCAAGCCAAGGGCTACCAGAACAGCAGTGGGCCCCTTGCCATTGACGGAAAAATCATCGAAGGCCTGGGCGGCTGTGACCGCTACAAAGAAGAAGGCTGCTTCATCAGCGCCTACGATGCGGAGACCGGACGCCAGCTGTGGAAGTTCGATACCGCGGCGCGCGAGAACCAACCCGGCGGCGATACTTGGGGATTGCTTCCGAACCTGTTGCGCGCGGGCGGCGATACGTGGATCACCGGCAGCTACGATCCTGAGCTAAACCTTATGTATTGGGGCGTAGCGCAGGCCAAGCCGTGGATGCGCTCGATCCGCAACACCAATGCGGCGGCGCTGTATACGACGTCGACCATTGCGCTGCGCCCCGACGACGGCAAGCTCCAGTGGTATTACCAGCACGCGGCCGGCGAATCGCTCGACCTCGACGAAGTCTACGAGCGCGTCTTAGTCGACGACAACGGCCAGAAGCTGGTGTTCACCATCGGCAAGGCCGGCATCCTGTGGAAGCTCGACCGCGTGACCGGTAAGTTCCTCGCGCATCGTGAGACCGTCTTCCAAAACGTCTTCGACAAGATCGACGGCAAAACTGGGGAGGTCCACTACCGCAATGAAATCGTCGAGCAGAATACGAAGGACTGGGTGCAAGCCTGCCCCTCGACGCAAGGCGGCCACAACTGGCAGGCGATGAGCTACCATCCGCCGACCAACCAGCTGATCATCCCCCTCAGCCAGAGCTGCATGGAGATGCAGGGCAGAGTGACGGAGTTTAAAGATGGAGCCGGCGGCACCTCGGCCAATCGCCGCTTCTTTGAGATGCCGGGCACCAACGGCAACGTCGGCAAGCTGGCGGCCTACGACGTCCGCACACTAAAGGAAATCTGGAAAGTGGAGCAGCGCCCGAGCTTCCTCACCTCAGTGCTCTCCACCGCAGGCGGCATCGCGTTCATCGGCGACCTGGACCGCACCTTCCGCGCCATCGACGTGAAGACAGGGAAGACTCTCTGGGATATGAAGCTCGGCACGTCCGTGCAAGGCTTCCCCACGACGTTCACCGCCGGCGGTAAGCAGTACGTAGCGGTAACCACAGGCGTCGGCGGCGGCAGCCCGCGCCAGGTGCCCGCGACGATTGAACCCGATGTGCATCACCCCGCGACGGGCAACGCGATTTACGTGTTCGAACTGCCGGAGCGGCGCTAAACTAGACCAATCCCTCATGCCACTGACCATCGGAACCCAGCTAGGCCCACACAGAATTTTAGGCCCCCTCGGGGCCGGAGGGATGGGTGAAGTCTACCGAGCCCTCGACACCCAGCTCGACCGCGAAGTTGCAGTGAAGGTCCTGCCTTACTCCATGGCGAGCGACCCCGAACGCCTCGCGCGCTTTGATCGCGAAGCGAAGATCCTCGCTGCGCTGAATCATCCGAACATCGCCGTCATCTACGGCATGGAAAAGTTCGAAGGTGGGCGCGCGCTCATCATGGAACTGGTCCCCGGCGACACGCTCGGGGCGCGGATTAGGAAGGGGGCGCTGCCACAGGAGGAGGCGCTGCAAGTCGCGAGGCAGATTGCCGAGGCTCTGGAAGCAGCGCACGAAAAAGGCGTGACACATCGGGACCTCAAGCCGGGGAACGTGATGATCACTCCGGCGGGGCTGGTGAAGGTGCTCGACTTTGGGCTTGCTGCGATGGCCGCACCCGCCTCCTTCGATTCCGAAAACTCACCGACGCTGACCATGGGCATGACCGCGGCGGGGACTATCATGGGGACGGCTGCTTACATGAGCCCGGAGCAGGCTTCGGGGCTACACGTGGACAAGCGGTCGGATGTTTGGTCTTACGGGGCTGTGCTGTGGGAGATGCTCACGGGGAAGCGGCTGTTCAGTGGGGGCGAGTCGATCTCGCACACGCTGGCTGACGTGCTGCGGGCTCCGATTGATTTTGAGAAGATCCCGCCTGGGAAGTTACGAAGACTGCTGAAACGGTGCCTCGATCGGAATTTGAAGACTCGGTTGCAGTCGATTGCGGAGGCTCGGATTGCGATTGATGAACCGGAGGAAAGCGGGACTGGGAGTCCCGCGCAGGCTCGGAGCCTGCCCTACATTCTTGCGACAGCGGCGGTCGCATTGGTTGTTGCTGGGGTGCTGGGGTGGAAGCTGTGGTCCACGCCACCCACTCCCGATCGCCCCCTCACGCGGCTCAGCGTCGACCTCGGGCCGGAGGCTCAACGCCACCCGCGCGTCTCCGTCCTCATTTCTCCGGACGGCACCCGCATCGTGTACACCGCCAAAGCCGCGGGCGGACTCTTCCAGCTCATGACCCGCCGTCTGGATCAGTCCAACGCGACGGTGCTGGTGGCCACCCCGACTCTCGACTTTGAACCCTTCTTTTCACCCGACAGCCAGTGGGTCGGCTTCTGGTTCCCGGCTGCCAGCCAGATCATGAAGGTCCCCGCGCAGGGCGGGGCTGCGGTTCCTCTTGGAACAACCCCTGGCGCGGTGTTTGGCGCAAGCTGGGGAGATGACAACAACATCCTATTTGGCGCCGCTGCGGGTGGCCTATGGCGCTTGCCCGCATCCGGCGGAACTCCGCAGCAGTTGGCAACAGGTTCGCACGCGTTTCCGCAGTTCCTGCCCGGATCTAAGGCGGCTCTTCTGAATACCCGAACCGCCGCTGGGTACGATTTCAATGTGTTCAATATCGATGTCTTGCAGTTTGACACCGGGACGAGAAAGACCTTGATCCGTGGCGGTTATTGGCCGCGCTACCTACCGACGTCCGGGACGACGGGTCACCTGCTTTACATGCAGGCCGGGGCCCTCTATGGCGTCGGCTTCGATCCCGGAAAACTGGAACTGGTGGGCACGCCCACCGTGTTGCTCGACGATGTCGCCGCAGACCCGGCGTTCGTCGGCGGCGGAGGCCAATTCGACGTTTCCAAGACGGGAACCTTTGTGTACTTGAGCGGCAAAATGCAGGGGACCTCTTATCCGATTTCATGGCTCGATACTTCGGGCAAGACGGCTCCGCTGCTCTCCACGAGTGGGAACTATGCCGTTCCCCGGTTATCGCCGGATGGAAAACGCATGGCCTACCTTGCCGCTGGCGGGAAAGGCTCCGACCTGTGGGTGTACGATATCGACCGCGGCACGCCCACGCAGCTCACGTTCACGGGCGGGCTGAGTAGCGAACTCGCCTGGGCGCGGGATTCCCAACATCTTGTGTACGGCGATGGGACGGCGTTGTGGTGGATTCGCGCCGGAGCTGGGCAGCGGCAGCCGCTGCTGGAAAAAACCGACACTCCGAGGCCCTTCTCTTTCGCGCCCACGCAAAACAACAATGAGGCTCGGCTGGCATTCTCGAGCGCGACGTCGGGCTTGCCCTATGTCTCCACGCTCCCCATCGATCTCACTGACCCTGAGCATCCCAAGGCTGGCAAACCAGAAACGTTTCTGGCTGTAGCCGCTTTTGCCCAAGTGGACCCGGCGTTTTCGCCCGACGGGAAATTCATCGCCTATGCCTCCGGCGAATCCGGTGACGAGGAGGTCTTCGTGCGCCCCTTCCCCGGCCCCGGCGGCAAGTGGAAAGTATCCAGCAAGGGCGGTAAGTTCCCGGTCTGGTCCGCCGCCACCCACGAACTCCTGTTCCTGGGCGTGGACGACCGCATCATGGCCGCGAGCTACACCACGCAGGCCGATGCGTTCAGCGCCGGGGTGCCCCGAGCCTGGTCGCCCACCCAGGTCCGCCGCGACGGCGTGCGCCAGAACTTCGATGTGTCGCCCGACGGCAAGCGCGTAGTCATGTTCCCGCGCCCCGTGGCCGAAGAGTCCACCGGCAACCTCCACGCGACGTTCCTGCTGAATTTCTTCGACGAAGTGCGGCGGCGTGTGCCGGTGGGGAAATAAACGGACCGGCAGTTCTTTGCGGACTTTGCGCACTTTGCGCACTTTGCGTGAGACTTCTACGACACCAGCGCCACAGCGGCCTTTTCGCTGAGCTGATCGTGGGTGACGATCTCAAACAGCGTCGGGTCATTCATAATGCGGTTGACCAGGGCGAAGTGCATGGCATGGCCGGCCTTCTCAGCGATCACGTGCCCCAGCAGCGGCTTGCCCACCAGCGCCAGATCGCCGATCAGGTCGAGTGCCTTGTGGCGCACGCATTCGTCGGGGAAGCGCAGACCGTCGGGGTTGAGGATGTTCTCTCGGTCGAAGCACACCGCGTTGTCGAGCGACGCTCCGCGGATCAGGCCCATGTCGCGCATCTGGGCTAGCTCGTACTCGAAGCCGAAGGTGCGGGCGGGGGCAAGTTCGCGGGCGTAATTTTCCGGCGTCACTTCCATATCGAATTGCTGCCGGCCGACTAAGGGGTGGGGGAAGAAGACGTCGCAGGTCAGGCGGAACTGATCGTCGGGGACAATCTTGATGCGCTTGCCGTTCGATTCCACTTCCACCTCGCGGCGGATGCGCAGATACTTGCGGCGCTTGCGGTATTGTTTCAACCCCGCCGCGTTCAGCATCTCGACGAACACTTTGCCGCTGCCGTCGAGGATGGGCACTTCCAGGTTGTCGATCTCAATGAACGCGTTGTCGATGCCCATGCTGTAGAAAGTGCTCAGCAGGTGCTCGGTTGTGGAAATCAGCACGCCTTGGCGCATCAGGCTCGTCGCGTAGCTCACCTTCTGCACGTAGCGCCAACTGGCCGGGATGCGGAAGCCGTCGAGGTCGGTGCGGATGAACACGATCCCGGTGGAGGGCGGGGCGGGGAGGACGCGAATCTTGACGGAGACGCCGGAGTGGAGCCCGACGCCCGATGCTTCGACAGGCCGCTGCGTGGTGGTCTCGAAAGGCACGTTGTGATTGTAGCAGGCTATTCATGAGAGGGCTAGTCTTATCAATCGAAAAGACTTGTTAAATCGTAGGCGTGGTCAAATAGCCACACTCCCCAGGGCTGGACGTGGCTGGCTAGCCGCACTTTCTAGAGCATGGACGCGAAAAGGCCCCAACACGAGGCGTTCAGAAGTGCCACGATGCCGGCCACGATGATGATGCCCTTGGCCGTCTCCGGCTCGTTGCGCTTGCGGAAATAGGTGACGGCCGGGACCACCCAGATCAGCTGTGCTACGCCGATTCCCAGAAACCCTATCCCGATGAAACCGGCTACGGTGGAGGGCAAGATGGTGGCCCAAAAGCCGCCCAAGACACACGCGGCGAGCATGTAGGCCAGCGCCCGGCCCACTCCTTTCATCACGCTGCCCCGGTATTCGGATTCAGACATAGAAAGCCTCCTTTTGTGCCCGCAGCGGACCCAAGACTGTTTCTTCCAACTGGTCTCGATAGAACAGATTGTAGGTATCGAACGGGATCAGCCGCTTGCCGTCAGGGTGCGCGATATGGACGCAGGTTTTTTTCACCGAGCGCAGGTCAAAGGAATAGGCATCAATGAACTGCATGATCAGCACGCGGAATACATTGTCGTAGCCGATTTGCGCGGGCATGTCGAGCTTGGGCAAACAGCACAGCAGTTCCCGCAGGGTGGAACTGGCGGACTCCGGCGAGTGGTTCGTCGAAAACGTGCGGAAGAGTGTGGACTGCAGGTTCTCATCCGCTTCAAAGACGATGGTGTTGCGCGCGCCGTTGATCAGGATCTCCGGCGGCACCAGGCCGGTGAGCGGCTGAATGCGCCCGTCGATCTTGAGCGCGTAGGCCATGGCGAGCGAGTCAGGGTGGCAAGGGACGGGGATGAGATCCTCCGCGCGGAAGATCGAGCATTGTTCCAGAATGCGGCGGCGGACTTCGGTGAGCGTTAGGCGGTCTTTCGCGGGATCGAAGCCGTCGGTGCGGCCCGCCGTCTGCACCGGTTGGAACACCACGCCCCGCACGCAGGGCTGTTTCACTGCGTATTCCAGGATGCGGCCTAGTTCCTGGTCGTTGGTGCCGCGTTTCACGGTCACAACTAGGCTGGTCGAAATTCCAAACTCGTTGAGGTTCTCAATGGCGGCTTGACGCGTTGCGCGCAGATCGACGCCGCGCAGTTCGCGCAAGGGATTCTCTTCGAGCGAATCGAACTGCAGGTAGATCTCGAAGCCGGGCATGTATCCGGCCAAACGGCGGACGAAGTCGCGGTCGGTGGCGATGCGGGTGCCGTTGGTGTTCAGCATCAGATGTTGGATGGGACGCTCGCGCGCCATGTCCAGGATGCGGAAGAAGTCCGGGT
This sequence comes from Bryobacterales bacterium, assembly GCA_947446025.1. Classification (GTDB taxonomy): domain Bacteria; phylum Acidobacteriota; class Terriglobia; order Bryobacterales; family Bryobacteraceae; genus Palsa-187. The sequence continues at coordinate 19,401 of CANFEY010000053.1, read as the reverse complement.
GCAGCGTGGGTTCGCCGCCGGAGATTTGGACCACGTCGGGACGGCGCTCATTGCGGACCACGCAGTCGAGCATTCGTTCTATCGTCTCCAGCGAACGGTGTGTCTTGCGTTCCGGACCGCTGGATGCGTAGCAGATGGGGCAGCGCAGGTTGCAGAAGTCGCTCACCTCGATCAGCGTCAGGCACGAGTGCTGCTCGTGGTCGGGGCAGAGGCCACAGTCGTAGGGACAACCCCACTTCACCGGAGTGTTGTAGTGGTTCGGCATCTCCGGCGGCTTCAGGAAGACTTCGCGGGAGCGGCGGTAGTAGTCGACGTCGTCGGCCATCAATACGCGCTCCGGTCCGTGCAGCGGGCAGCGCTTCAGCAGGAATACGCTGCCGTCTTCGAATACGATCTTCGCTTCCACGCGGCGCAGGCAGCGGGAGCAGATGGAGACGGCGGTGTCATAGAACAGATATGGGCGGACGCGGTCAGCCATGCAATGGTTTCTTTCGCGCGGCGAACCATTCCGGCGCGTTGCGGAGATACCAGAGTAGCGCGAAGAGACAGGTCCACTGGATGGGGGTGAGACCGGCAACGGAGATTCCCGGTTTGAGGAAGTCCGCAGCGAGGCGCCACGCCAGATAGAGGATGAGAAAGCCGCGGAACTGGCCGCCTTCGGGCAGCACGGGACGCGCGGTGTGCAGCAGCCAACCGGTGGCCGCAAGGAAGCTGATTTCGTAGAGCTGCACGGGGTGGCGGGAGATGCCGTCGCCCAGATCGACGCCCCAGGGCAGGCTGGTCGCGAGGCCATAGGTGTGGTCGTGGAGGCCGGAAACGAAGCATCCTACACGGCCGATGGCCATGCCTACGATCAGCGGCAGCACGAAGAGGTCGCCGGTGCGCCGCGTGATGCCGAGGCGCGCTTTGGTCCATTCCACGGCGAGTGTGCCGCCCAACAGTCCGCCTACAATCGTCTTGCCACCCATGATGTAGGCAAGGTCGCGCCAGTGTTGCATCGTAAGCGCGGGGTCTTCGAGCAGGAAGAGGAGCTTGCTGCCAAGGAACGCTCCCAGGATCGTGGCGACGATGATGGAGCTTCTGATGGGGTCCGGGATCACGTCCCCGAGCGCCTGGCGTTGCCGCTGGTACAAGGCGAACCCGGCGATGTAAGCCGCGGACTCAAAGAGGAAGTGCGCGGAAACTGCGACGGTCCCCAACTGCACTGTCCAAGGAAATGCCATGAGCAAGTGGCAAGTATACCCCTTACGGCAACAGCTTCGCCGTCACCTGCTCATAGATGGTGAGCGCGCGCAGATAGTCGAGGTTGGCCCCAACCTGACGCAGCTCGGCATCGGCTAGATCCAGCGCGACGGTGACTTCGCGGGCGGCGAGCAGTGTCCGCTCATGTGCGGCGCGGACGGCGCTAGCGGCGTCGCGGACCTCGGCAGTGACCTGGTCGCGGGCGAACAATTCGCGCTGGGTGAGCTGGCTGTGTTTCGCCGATGCCTGCTGCAGCTTGCCTTCGGCCACGCGGCGCTGCCAGGGGACTTGGTAGGTTAGCGTGGCCTTCACTTCATTGGGTCCGCGCTTGATGGAGCCGGAACCGTTCTCCGCCGTGATGCCCAGGCCGAAGTCGAGCGACGGGCGCGTCTGGTTGCTGGCGACATCGATATCGATGCGCGTTTGCGCGCGCTGAGCGGCGATGGTGGCGATCTCCGGGCGCTTGGTCAATGCGACGCGCAGGTCCCCAGTGACTTGGGCTTCGTCGAGCAGTGCGGTGGCGGGCAGGGCATCCGGCAACTGGGCATCGGAGGCAATGCGCGGTACGCCCGCCGCATCGCGATAGAACAGAGACATCGCGATAGCGGTCTGCTGCACGCCGCGCTGGGCTTCCACGATCTGGGCTTCCCGTTGCAAAATCTGGCGTTGGTTCTCCGTCACCTCGACGCGCGGGATCGCGCCCAGCGATTCGGCGTCGCGCAGAGCCTGATCGCGCTCCTGAGCCACGCGCAGGAGGTCTTCGGCGATCCGCATGCGCGCACCGGCGGCGGTCCAATCCCAATACCGGTTGGTCGCCAACTGGCGTACGAGCAGGCGCTGCTGATCCACGGTCAGGTCGGCGATGCGCAATCCGAGTTCGGTTTGCGCGAGGCCGGCGCGGCGCTCGTCGATTTCGCGTCCGCGCAGGATTGGCACTTTGATGCCGGCGCGGAATTCGCCCAGGTCACGCGTGGCGTCGAGTCCACGGTAGTCAGGAAAGTCGCCGGAGCCGATGCGCCAGCCGCCGTAGACCTGCGCGCCTTGCCAACGCAAGTTCTGATTTACGCCCACGTCCAAGCGCTGGTTGGGATAGAAGCCGAACTGATCGGCACCCAGCGTCGCGCCCACTTGCGTATCGAACTGTCCTTTGGCCTGGACCGCCGCGCCGCCCGCTACGTCGCGCTCCAGTAGCGTGGCCAATAAGGGCGGATAGTTGGATTCCACGCTGCGCAGTACATCTTCCAGCTGCAAGGTCTGCGCGCCCAGCGGCATGGCCAGCGCGCAGATCCAAATCCAGCGAAGCGTCATTTCTTCTCCTTCGGCTCGCTGAGGATGGGTCCCTTTGGACTGGTGGGAGGGAAGCCGTTGAACTGACGCCACAGTTCAAACCACAGCGGCACTTGCTTCAGCAGCACCCAGCCGTTGGTGCGCACGCCTTGACGAAGATACTGGCGGGGCGGCCAAGCTTCGTCCTTGGGGTCCGGGGCGACCAGCAAACGGAACTTGCCGGTGCCGTCATCGGTGGCGTCCAGCAGCAGGATCCGCCCGCCGAAGGTGCCCACGGCCACGGACGGCCAGCCGACAAACTGAATCGCCGGCCAACCCTCGAATTGCAAGCGCACCGGATCGTCGGCGTGGAGCAGAGGCATGTCGTTGCCGTTGACCCACAGTTCGACCACGTTGTCGTCGGTCTCCGGCACGAGAACGACGAGTGGCTGACCGGCCTTCAGGAATTCGCTTCCGGGCTGCGAGAGCAAGCGCAGGATGACTCCGTCACGCGGAGCCTTCACGTCCTGGGTGGTCTGGCGCGCCAGACGGGTTTCAAGAGGCGGCACTGCGGCCGTCGCCGACGCGCGGGTTGCGTTGGCGTCGTCGAGCTGCGCCTTATACTCACCTTCCACGCGCATTCTGTCGGATTCGATCGCCTCTTCGTCCTTGCGGGCTGCGTTCAGCCCGGCCTGCGCGCGGGCCACTTCGGCCAACGCGCGATCGAGGTCTGCCTGGGCCAATTCCACGCTTCGCGTGGCGGTGAGTCCGCGTGCGTGCAACTGGGTTTGCCGGTCCAGGTTTTGGCGCGCGGCCAATAGAGTCGCGTTGGTAGCGTCTAACCCTTGATCGGCCGCGCGGACGCGTTCGGTGGCCATGCCGATGCGCGAGTCCGCGGCTTCCAGCGCGTTGATTCTGGCCGACTGAATTCCGACGATGCGGTCCCCCAGAGACTGCGCGCGTTCGCGGGCCGAGCTTAATTCGCTCTCCAGACGGTTCACCACGTCGGGATCGTTGTCGGAGATCTGCACAATTAAATCGCCGGTCTTGACGCGGGTTCCCTCCACTACGTACCAGCGGACTACGCGGCCATCTACGGGCGAGGAGAGGGTCTGCTGGCGCTCGATGGGAGTCATCGCGATCACCCGGCCGTTGCCGGAAATATTTTGCTGCCACGGCATGTAGGCCAAGCCCGCGATGATTAGCAGGAATCCAAGAAAGATGATCCACGCAATCAGCCGCGCCGAGGCTGGCACGCGCACCCGGGTCATGGATGGCAGGGCGTTCCACGTTTGCGCTGCTGCTTTCATTTCCGAGCCTCCTTCACCGTGCCGCCCGGCATGTGCACGATCCGGTTGCAGCGTTCCAACACGTCCGCCCGCGAGGTTACCACGGCCAGCGTCCAGGGTTGATGCGGAGCGAAGATGGCGTCGATCAAAATGTCGCGCTCGGCTGCGTCCATGAGGTGATCCAGCGTTTCGTCCAGGATCAGCAGCCTTGGCCGGCCCACCACCGCGCGGGTGATCATCAGCACCTGGGCTTGCCCTTCGGAAAGCGGCGCGCCGCCGGTGGCCAGCATCGTGTTCAACCCCTCGGGCAGCCGCTGAATGCTCTCCCAAATCCCGAACCGCCGCAGCGTGTCTTCCACCTCCCCAACCGGGATGTGGTCGCGCCCCACGCGCACGTTCTCCAAGATGGTGCCATGGAAAATTTCAATGCCGCGCACCAGCTGCGTCGTGGAGCGCAGTTCCGCAAGCCGGAATTGGCGGATGTCGCGCCCGTCGGCCTCCACCGTCCATCCCGCGGGGTCGCGCAAGCCGAACATGGCGTCGGTGAGCAGTGTTTTGCCGGACCCGCTGATGCCGTCGATCCCCATGCGGTCGCCCGGAGCGAGCAAGATGTCGAAGTCCGCGTTGCGGACACGCACCGCCATGGGGCCTTCCGCGGCACGCGGTGTTTCGGAACCTTCGGGCTCCACTGGGAGATCCGTGAGCATTCCCAATTTGTCCACCGATGCGAGCAAGTCGTAGTAGCTTTCCAGGTGCTTCGCCATCTTGGCGATGCCGGCCACCACGGCCGCGACAACCAGTTCTGCCGCCACCAACTGGCCCAACGTCAACTGCCGGTCGATGACCAACAATCCGCCCACACCCAGCAGCGCGGCACCCGCCAGCGCCTGCACTGCAAGCGAACCGCCGAACTGGCGCAGCAGAATGCGGAAGTGCTTGGACCGGTAGTCCAAGTAGTCGGACACTAGCTTATCGGTGCGTGAAAACGCCCATTGCGATTCGACGGCTCCCCGGAACGAGCGCGAGTTGCGCGCCAGCTCTTCGAGCCACGCCACCAGGGCGTACTTGGCCTTGGATTCGCCGATGGCCGTGGCTGTTGCGCCTAGCCCGAAAGGAAAGATCAGCACCACCAGTGCCGCCAGTAGGACTGCGTCGAACGCCAACAGCCACGGATGGTAGAGTCCCAGCAGAAGCATGCCTGCCAGTGTCTGCATGACCACGCTCAGCCCGTCCACAAGTAGCGTTGCGGCTGCCTTTTGCAGGCCCACTACCTCCAGAAACCGGTTCACCACTTCCGGCCCGTTGCGCATCTGAAGTACGTCGACGCGGGCCCGCAGCAGGCGGTTCACGGAGTCCGATGCAATGCGCACGAAGACACGGCGCTGGAGCATTTCCACCACGTGGAAACGGAACATCTGCAGGATTGCGGAGAGCACCAGTACCGTGGCGACGGCTATGGTTAGGACCAACAAGGGCTACAATAGGTTGCCGAAGGCGATGGTGTTGACCACGGATTGTGTGGCTACCGGCAGGGCCAGCGTGAGCAGCGCGATGGCGATGGAGTAGATGATCGCGGTCCATAGCGTGCGGCTCTCCTGGCGGACCATGCTGTAGAGCCTTTGAAACGGCCGCGGCCCGTCCGCGTGATCGTGAGCCGGATATGTAGCTGCTTGAGTGGCCATGGGAGCACACCTCTCCTCTGTCTATCTTAAACGCTGCTGTCTGCCGCTAGCGTGCGGCTCGTTTTTTCGGGGCCCAGTAGGACCGGGCCTTTTCTATTTCGTCCAGCACGGGTTCACTGTGTTCGAACTCCTTTTGCAGGAAGTCGAGGCCGTGTAGGACCCATTCCGCCAGCCCGTGCTGCGTCAGCTTGTAGAACACATGCCGCCCTTCGCGGCGTTCGGCGACGATGCGATGCGCCCGCAGCAGCGCCAAGTGCTGTGAAACGGCGGAATGGCTGATGCCCAGTTCCGTCTCCAGGGCATTGACGTCCATCTCACCCTTGAGGCTCAGTTCTTCTACTAGACGGATGCGGTTCGGATTCGACAGCAGGCCAAATAGCTCGGCGAGGCGTTTACTAGCGGTTGCGCGGAAGGGCATGGCCTGCTCCTGACCAGCCCGGGTCGACGCGGTGGATATGTTTGCATATAAACATATCCAGATGTTAGCACATCTGCATGTATTGTCAACAGGCAAGTTCGCTCTTTTGAACCGTTGGGTACCATGGACGAGTGCCGCGCCTCTTTTTGATTGACTCTTTTGGCTTCATCTTCCGTGCCTACCACGCCCGTGCGCGTTCCGGCGGACCGCCTATGCGCACCGCTGCGGGCATGTCGACGGAGGCGGTCTACATCTTCCACAACATGGTGCGCAAGTTGATCGCGCAGCAGCAGCCGACGCATATTGCGGCGATTTTTGAAAGCATGGGGCCGACGTTCCGCGATGAGGCGTTCGCGGATTACAAGGCCAACCGAGCAGAGACGCCGCCGGACCTGCTGGAGCAGATCCCCTGGATTCGCAAGACGCTGGAGGCGATGCGGATTCCAGTGATGGAAAGCTCGGGCTTTGAGGCGGATGACGTGATCGGCACGCTTGCCCGCAAGGCGGTGGAGCAAGGCGTGGAAGTCGCGATTGTCTCCAGCGACAAAGACATGCTCCAACTGGTCAACGATCAGGTACGGATGTTGAATCCGATGAAGAACGACCAGTGGTATGACGCTGACGAGGTCGAGAAATTCATGGGCGTTCGGCCAGCGCAGGTGATCGATCTGCTCGCGCTCAAGGGCGATACGGTGGACAATATTCCCGGCGCTCCCGGTATTGGCGAGAAGGGCGCACTCGACCTGATTCAACGTTTCGGGTCCGTCGAAAATGCAATGGAGCACGCCGCGGAGGTTCAGCGCAAGACGTATCGCGAGAGCCTGGAGAACAACCGTGACATCATCCTGCTGAGCAAAAAGCTCGCCACCATCCACCAAGACTGCCCGCTGGATTTCGACCTGGATAGCTTCGAGATCCGTGAGGGCGACAAGCCGGCGCTGCGGGAACTGTACCGGACGATGGAGTTCTCCACGCTGCTGCGCGAACTGGGGCCGGAGGCTGCGGCACCGGCGTCCACCGACTATCAGCAGATCGGGTCGGCGTTCGAGTTGGATGCGTTCGTTGAGGGGAAGGCTCTGGTGGCTGTTTCCATCGCGGACCAGATGGGGAGTCTTGTCGCCGGTGTATGTGCCGAGCCGGGAGTGGCGCGGTCGGCTCCGGTGGAAAAGCTGCCGGGATGCATTTCGGTGGTGCATGACTTAAAACTGTTGATGCGCCGCTTCGGCGACCTTGCGGGCGTGAAGCACGACGTGATGCTGTATGCGTTCCTGCTGTCGGCGGAAACCGGCGTCACGGACTTGGGCTCGCTCACCGAGCGCTACCTTGAACGGACCTATGACTCCGATCCGGCGGCGCAGGCTGATGCGATCCTATCGCTTTACACAAAGCTGAGGCCGGAGGTGGAGGCGCTCAAGTTAGTCGATCTCTACCAGGACATCGATCTGCCGATGGCGGGCGTGCTGGCGCGCATGGAAGCTCTCGGCATCACGGTGGATCCCGGCCAGTTGCGGCGTATGAGCGGCCGCATGGAGGAGGAGATCGCGCGGCTATCCGAAGAGGTTTTCGCGTTGGCTGGCAAGCCGTTCAACATCAACTCGCCGCAGCAATTGGGGCAAGTTTTGTTTGAGGACATGAAGTTGCCCACGGCGGGGAAGACCAAGGGCAAGGCCTTCTCCACCGCGGCGGACGTGCTGGATGAGCTAGCCGAAGAACACACCATCGCGGCGAAGGTGCTGGAGTTCCGGCAGCTGACGAAACTGAAGGGCACATACGCGGACGCTCTGCCGCTGCTGATCGATCCGGCCACAGGGCGCTTGCACACCACCTTCAATCAGGCGGGGGCTGCCACGGGGCGCCTGTCGAGTTCGAATCCGAATCTGCAAAACATCCCGATGCGCACCGAACTGGGCCGCGAGATTCGCGCGGCGTTTGTCCCGCGGCCGGGCTGGAAGTTTATCGTCGCCGACTATTCGCAGATCGAGCTCCGGTTACTGGCGCACATGTCGGGCGATAAGGTGCTGGTGGAGGCCTTCCGCAACGGCGAAGACATCCACACGCGCACGGCGGCGGAGGTTTTCGGCGTGCCGCCGCTGATGGTCACGCCCGAGCACCGGCGCGCCGCGAAGGCGGTCAACTTCGGCATCGTTTATGGACAGCAGGCGTTCGGGCTGGCCAAGTCGCTGGGCATTGACCGCCGCGAAGCGGACAGCTATATCAAGTCGTACTTTGAACGTTACAACGGGGTGCGCAAATGGATCGACCACACCATCACCGATGTGCGCCGCAGCGGTGTCTCAGTGAACCTCTATGGCCGCCGCCGCCCGATTCCCGATATGAATAACCGTAATCCCAACGCGCGCGGTTTCGCCGAACGCACGGCGGTGAACACGCCGCTGCAGGGCACGGCTGCGGACATGATCAAGGTGGCGATGATCCGCATTGAGGCGAACTTGAAGGCTCGGGGGGCTGAGACGCGGATGCTGCTGCAGGTCCACGACGAACTGGTGTTCGAGGCCCCGCCGGGGGAGGTGGACGAAATCCGGGTGATGGTGAAGGCGGAGATGGAAGGCGTGCGCAAATTGGACGTTCCGCTGCTTGTGGATGTGGGGGTGGGCACGAACTGGCGCGATGCGAAGTAGCGCGCAGGCGGCGCGAAAGCTACACTGATAGAGACGTCGATCACCCACAAATGGCCAGCAGCCTTAGCATGGACTTGGACCTAGGCGGCGCTCGAGCGAAGAAGCTTGGGCGGGATGGCCTCATTCATGCGTTCCGGACGATGTATCTTTCACGGAGAATTGACGACCGTGAAATCCTGCTGAAACGTCAGAACCGGATTTATTTCCAGATTTCGGGCGCGGGGCATGAGGCGATTCAGACCGCCGCGGGCATGGTGTTGCGGGCTGGGCACGATTGGTTCTTTCCTTACTATCGCGACCGCGCGCTGTGTTTGGCACTAGGCGTGACGGCGGAAGACATGCTGCTGCAGGCGGTGGGCGCGGAGGCGGACAAGGCTTCGGGCGGGCGGCAGATGCCGTCGCATTGGAGCTCTCCTGCGCTGCATATCGTGTCGCCTTCTTCGGCCACGGGCACGCAGTTTTTGCCGGCGCTCGGATGCGCGGACGCGGAACGGCGGCTGGACCCGAACAGCGACGCGATCACCATGGCCACCACCGGCGACGGCGCCACCAGTGAAGGCGAGTTCTGGGAATCGCTCAACGTGTCCTGTTTGGAGAAGCTGCCGCTGCTGTATTTGGTGGAAGACAACGGCTGGGCGATCTCCGTGCCGGTCGAACACCAGACCGCGGGTGGGAACATTGCGAAACTGGTCTCCGGCTTCGCGGGTTTAAAGGTCTACGAATGCGACGGGACGGACTTTGCGGAGTCGTACGCGACCATGAGCGACGCCGCGGCGTATTGCAGGCAGCACCGGTCGCCTGTGTTGGTCCACGCCACTTGCACGCGGCCGTATTCGCACTCGCTTTCCGATGACGAGCGGTTGTACAAGACGATTTCCGAGCGCGCCAACGAAGCCGAGCGTGATCCCATCAAGCTGTTTTCCGAGTGGCTGGTGCTGGAAGGCATCCTGGACGTCCACGCGATGGAGCGAATCACGCAGGAGATCGATGTTGAGATTCAGCACATCACCGAACGCGTGTTGAAGGCAGCGCCGCCTCCCAGGGGCTCGGCGTTGAAGTACCTCTATTCGCCCGACATCGACCCGACGTCAGCCAAGTTTGAATCCGAACCGCGCTTTTCCGGCGAGCCGAAGACGATGGTGGACTCCATCACGCACACGCTGCACGAGGAAATGCGGCACAATCCCAAGATGGTGGTCTTCGGCGAAGATGTGGCCGATTGTAGCCGCGAAGAGCACCTCAAGGAAGTCAAAGGCAAGGGCGGCGTGTTTAAAGCGACGCAGGGGTTGCAAATCGTACACGGCTCAGACCGCGTATTCAACACGCCGATCGCCGAGGCCGCCATCGTGGGGCGCGCGGCGGGCATGGCGACGCGCGGTATTAAGCCTGTGGTTGAGATTCAGTTCTTCGACTACATCTGGCCGGCCATGATGCAGATCCGCGATGAGCTGGCCAGCTTGCGGTGGCGTTCCTACAATGGATTTTCGGCTCCGCTGGTGATGCGCGTGCCTACCGGCGGCTACCTCAACGGTGGCGCGGTGTATCACAGCCAGAGCGGCGAATCGGTCTTTACCCACATCCCCGGATTGCGCGTCGTGTTCCCGTCGAACGCGCTGGATGCGGTGGGCTTGCTGCGCACTGCGATCCGCTGCGATGACCCGGTGCTGTTCCTGGAACACAAGCGCCTGTATCGTGAGCCGTACAACCGTTCGCCGCATCCCGGCCCGGACTACACGATCCCGTTCGGCAAGGCGAGGACGGTGAAGGCGGGCGCGGACCTCACCATTCTGACGTTCGGAGCGTTGGTGCACAAATCGCAGCAGGCGGCGTTGGAGGTCGAGCGCCGGCATCCGAACCGCACGGTGGAAGTGATCGACCTGCGATCGCTGAGTCCCTACGATTGGGCGGCCATTTCGACGTCGGTCAAGAAAACCAGCCGCGTGATGATTGCGCATGAAGACACGCTTTCGTGGGGCTACGGAGCGGAGATCGCGGCGCGCATTGCCAGCGAACTGTTCAGCTTCCTGGACGCGCCGGTGGGCCGCGTTGCGGCGCTGGATACCTGGGTGGGCTATCACCCCGACCTTGAAAACGAAATTCTGCCGCAGGTCGATGACGTAGTGGTGGAAGCCGAGCGGCTGCTCGCTTACTAGCTATGACGCGGCGGGAGCTACTGCTGCTCGCGGCTGTACCCTGCGGGGCGCAATTCACCTCATCGGTACGCGTGGTCAACGTGTTCGTCACCGTCCGCGATAAGAAGGCGCAGCTGGTCCGCGGGCTGAAGCGCGAAGACTTCACACTGCGCGAAGATGGCCGTACGCAGGCGATCCGCTACTTCTCCGCTGACAGCAATCTGCCGCTCACCGTCGGACTGCTGTTCGACGTCAGCGGCAGCCAGCGCAGAGTATTGGAACAGCAGAAAGGCGCGGCGAAGGCTTTTCTAACGAAGTTGTTGCGTGCTGGAGACACCGCCTTCTTCGCCGCCTTTGACCGCGAGGTCACCTTGTTGGACAGCGGCGGGTTGGACAGCGGAGGATTCGAGGTCCTGACAACGGACCGCAAGAGTTCGCAGGGCACGGCGCTGTTCGACGCACTGTTGCGCTCCGCTGAGCGCCTGCAATCCGAGCATGGACGCAAGGCCTTGATCGTACTCTCCGACGGCATTGACACGGCCAGTTCCACGCGCGCGGACGCTGCGATCACAGCGTTGCAACGTGCCGATGCGCTGGTGTATCCCGTCCACTTCTACGACCGCGACGTGTTCGCGTTTGAGGTCGCCTCCCCCGCGCTGGACAATCTGCGCGCCGGCAAGCGCATGCTGGAGCGCATCGCCAAGGAAACGGGCGGCACGTTTTATGAAGTCTCCGGTGAGCGCACGTTGGACGACAGTCTCATGCGCATTCAGGAGGAGCTGCGCTTCCAATACAGCCTTGGATACTCTCCCTCCGCGGGGCGTGCCGGTTATCGCAAACTGCGGGTGCAGATGAAATTGAGAGGCCTCGAGGCTCAGGCCCGCGACGGATACTTCGCCGCCGAATGACCCCCGTGCTGGTTCTTACGGCGTGCATCGCGATGGCGCTGATTGTCTTTCGGGCGGCGACGCAGGCCATCTCGATTGATGAGGCGTCCACATACCTGCTTTTTGTGGGAGCGGAAGAGCCGTTGCATTGGATTGGCTCGGGCAACAATCACGTGCTCAACACGGCGCTGATGCGGTTGACCACGCGGCTGTTCGGTGTATCTGATTTTTTCGCGCGCCTGCCGGCGCTGCTGGGCGGCGCTCTTTACATTTCGGCGTGTTACCGCTTTTGCAGGCGGCTTGAAGGCGGTGCGGTCCTGCGATGGTCGGCGCTGGTGTGCCTGATCTACAGCCCGTTCATCATGGACTATTTGGTCGCGGCGCGCGGCTATGGATTGGCGCTGGGCTTCCTGATGACCGCGCTGGTGGCGGATTGCGCTACCGTCTCCGGCTGCGTGCTGGCATCTACCGCGCTGGGGCTCTGCTTCGCGTCGAACTTCTCCTTCGCGTTCGTGTGTGCGGCGGTGGGGGCAAGCTTGCTGGTGCGCGCCTGGAGGGAACGCAGGGTGCCGAGCTCGAGGCTGATCGCAGCGTTTGTGCTGCCGCCGATCCTTACTACGTGGGTGATCGCGGTGCCGACCATCGTCAACTTTCCGCGCGCGGAGCTTTATTACGGATCGCACAGTCTGCTGGAAACGGGAGGCAGCCTGCTGGTGTCTCAGTTAGCGCATCACACGGCGTGGCTGTATTTGGTGCCGGCTCTCATCACGCTTGTGTGGTGGGCGCGCATTTGGAATCGAATTCCTGCTGCCGCTCTACTGTTGGCCGCCGCGATTTTGGGAACGCTGGCGCTGCACTTCGTGGCGTTTCACGCGTTCGGACTGTTGTATCCCATGGATCGAACCGGCGTCTTCCTGGTCCCGCTAACGTTCTGTGCGATTGCGGCCGCGGCGGTGGTTCCTGGGGGATGGCTGCGCACCGCGCAAGTTGGGGCGCTGGTGTTCGCCGCTATCTTGAGCGTGGCTCTCATGCGGCTGGATCGGTTTGAGGAGTGGGATTTCAACGCCGATACCGGCCGAATCTATTCGACGCTGCAATGTCTGCGCAGCCGCCATGGAGTCAGCCGCTTCGCTGCCGGATGGCCGTTCTTCGGCGCGATGAACTTCTACCGCTATGTCGGCGGCGACCCACTGGCGGAGGTGGCGGACGAAGCCAAAGCGGACGCCGCAACCGAAGTGTTTGTTCTGGATTCTGACTGGAACCCCACGGTCGTGAATGCGCGCTCACTCACTGTGGTGTGGCGTTCGAGGGAGAGCCATGCGATTCTGGCCGCGAGCGCGGGGGCGGCGGCGAGGCTGGAGGGCAGCGCATGTTTCTGATTCGCTGCACGGCTGTATTCGCCTTCGCGTGCGCGGTGGCGCGGTCCGGCGGGAACGCGTCGATCATCACGGCAGCGGCCTTGTGGACCATCGCCGTTACTTGGGCCTGCACGCGCCTGAGTGATGATTGGCGCATGCAGTGGCCGGTGCTGGTGTGCGCGTTGTGCAACCCGTTTCTGTACGATCAAGAGTCGTTGTACCGCTTGAATCCGCAGCTGGCGAACGTGTACGTGATGCCGGTGCTGCTGGCGGCGCAACCGATGCTACTACCGCTTGCGCTGCTGGCGGCGGTGGGCTATGCGGTCACGAAACAGCGGCGGGCGCGGGCGATCCTGATGGTGGCGTTGTGGGGCATGGCGATTGAGTTTCTATTTTCCCTGAGCCTGGAGCCGTTTGCGGCTATAGCCAAAGTAAATCGCTAGTCCGATGGCCAACCACACCACGAAGCGCCGCCAGGTTTCCCACGGCAGACTCGCCATCAGCGCGGTACAGGAAAGAATCGAGAGCAGCGGTAACACAGGCACCCACGGCACTCGGAATGAGCGCCGATGGTTTGGCTGTGTGCGGCGCAGCAGGATCACACCGCCGGAGACCACGGCGAAGGCGAACAGCGTGCCGATGTTGGCCAAGTCGGCCAGCGTGCCGATGTCAAAGATGCCGGCTCCCAGTCCGACGAGTAATCCGGCGATCCAGGTGCTGACGTCGGGCGTTTTGAAGCGCGCATGCACGCGCGAGAAGATGGCAGGCAGCATGCGGTCGCGCGACATCGCGAACCAGATGCGCGCTTGGCCGTACTGTGTGATCATCAGCGAAGACACCATGCCGATCAACGCTCCCACGCTGACGATGAAGCGGAGCCGGTTGTACCCCAGTTCGCGCAAGGCGTTCGCCACAGGCGCGGCATTGCCCAACGACATCCATGGAGAGATGCCGGTGAGCACCAGCGCCACGCCCACGTAGAGGGCCGAACAGATCGCCAGTGTGATGAGGATGCCGAGCGGCATGGTGCGCTGCGGATCGATGCACTCTTCGGCGGCAGTGGAGACGGAGTCGAAGCCCAGGTAGGCGAAGGAGACAATTCCCGCGCCGGTCAGCACGCCCGCGACGCCGTTGGGCATGAACGGATGCCAGTTGGCTGTGTCCACGGCGTTCCACGCGCCGAAGATAAAGGCAAGAATCGCGGCGAGCTTGATCAGCACCATGACGATGTTGGCGGCGCTGCTTTCCTTGACGCCTTTCACCAGAATCACGGTGAGCAGCATTAGCAGCAGGAAAGACGGGAGGTTGAAGATGGCTCCGGTGAATTCGCCGCCCGCGAGCACGGGGTTTGAAAGCGATGCCGGCAGGTGGATGCCGAAGGCGTTGTCGAGCAGGTCATTGAAGTACGCCGAAAATCCAACCGCAACGGCCATGTTGGAGACGGCGTATTCCAGGATCAGGTCCCAGCCGATGATCCACGCGAAAATTTCGCCCAGCGTGGCGTAGGCGTAGGTGTAGGAACTGCCCGCCACCGGAATCATGGAAGCGAGTTCGGCGTAGCAGAGGCCGGCGAACCCGCACACGATCGCGACGATGACGAAGGAGAGAGAAATGCCCGGCCCTGCGCCGAGGCGTTCGGCAGTGCCGGCTGCGGCGGTTCCGGTGACGGTGAAAATCCCGGCTCCGATGACGCAGCCGATGCCCAACCCCACCAGGCTCCATACGCCGAGGCTGCGCCGCAAGCGAGTATCTGGATGCTCGCTTGCGGCAATCAGTTCGGGAATGGTCTTGGTGCGGGTGAGGCTTCCCATGTTCTAGCCCCACTCGTAAGAGGGGGGCTCCTTGAGAGCCTAGCGCTTCTTAGTCTGACCCTTGCTCATGTGGCGGACCTTCTTTTTGGCCGAACCACGAGCGACGTCGTCAGCACGCTTCTTCTTAGCCGGAGCCTTTTTGCGCGCGGCGCGCTTCAGCTTCTTGCGTTCTTCTGTATCGGTAACTGTCTTGGTGTTCATTCGACCTTAATTCCCGCGTATTTCGCGACTAGTATCTTTAACCCGTGACCGGGAAAACTGACTGTAACTTTCGCCTCGCCACCGGTGCCCGCAATGCGCATGATGGTCCCGCGCCCGTACTTTGCGTGATCCACCGGCGAACCGGGACCTACTTTTTTGGCAGCAGGCTTGACGACGACCTTGGGCTGCATCGCTTGCTGCGAAGACGCCTGAGGTTGAACCGCTCTCGCCGCCGGGGCTGCTGCCCCAGACTGCTGTCCGCCGAAAAACTGGCGGATGGAATCCACTGAGTTGTAGGTCTTACCAGTATAAACGTTCCTGGAAGCGGACTCGCGGACCATGTGCCGCTCGGCATAGAGGTCAACGTGTCCCGCGTCGCCGCGCGTGACTTCGAGCAGGGTCGCGGGGACTTCCTTGAGGAAGCGCGAACGGATCGACGGCTCGGGCTGCCCGCCTCCAAAACGGCGGCGATAGCGCGCCCAACTGAGGTAGAGCTTCTTTTCGGCGCGCGTCATGCCGACGTAGCAGAGGCGCCGTTCTTCTTCCATCGCGCTCTCGCTATCCAGCGAACGGCTGTGCGGGAAGAGACCCTCTTCCAGGCCGGCGATGAAGACCACGGGGAACTCCAGGCCTTTGGCGTTGTGCATGGTGAGCAGCGAGACGGAGGCTTGGTCGTCCAGGTTGTCGGAGTCCGCCACCAGCGCAGCGTGATCGAGGAAGTCGCGTAAGGATTCGCCGCGCTCGGCTGCGTCACTGGCGGCGTTGAGAAGTTCGTCGATGTTGGCCAGGCGCGTGCGTGCTTCTTCGGTGCCTTCGTCTTCCAGCATCTTGCGGTAGCCGGTTTCTTCGAGCAGCGCCTGCATGGTGTCTGAGAGCGGGCGCTTATCCAGCTCCGCCGCCAGCGCGGTGATCTTGTTCCTGAAGATGGTGAGAGCGGACTCAGCCCGCGAGCCGAGGGTGTGCGCTTCGAGCTGACGCTCTATCGCCTCCCAGATGCCGATTCCGTTGGCGGTGGCGAATTGTTCCAACTGATCCACAGTGGTGCGGCCGATGCCGCGCGCGGGTACGTTGATGATGCGCAACAGGCTCAGGTTGTCCTGCTGGCTGACCAGAAGTTTGAGGTAGCCGAGGATGTCCTTGACCTCGGCGCGCTGGTAGAAGCTTAGGCCGCCGACCACGATGTATTTGCGTCCGTAGCGGCGCAGGGCTTCTTCGATTTGGCGCGACTGCGAGTTGGTGCGGTAGAGGACGGCGATGTGTGCGCGCGGGTCGGTGGCGAGGCGCGCCTGAATCATGTCGGCGATCCACAGGGCCTCGTTCTCGGCGTCGGGGGCTTCGTAGAGCGTAATCTTGTCGCCGGCGGGGGCTTCGGTCCACAGCGTCTTGCCGATGCGCTCGGTGTTGTTCGCGACCACTGCTCCGGCGGCGGCGAGGACGTTGCCGGTGGAGCGGTAGTTTTGTTCCAGGCGGATGGTGCTCGAACCCGGAAAGTCGCGCTCGAAGTCGAGGATGTTGCGGATGTTCGCGCCGCGCCAGCCGTAGATGGACTGGTCTTCGTCGCCGACAACGGTGATGTTGCGGCGCTCACCGGCGAGCAGCTTCATCAGGTCATACTGCGTGCGGTTGGTGTCCTGGTATTCGTCCACCATGACGAACTCGTAGCGGTTTTGGATGCGCTCGCGGGTGGGGGCGTCGTGGAAGAGCAGGCGGACGGCTTCGAGCAGAAGGTCGTCGAAGTCGAGCGCGTTGGCTTCGATGAGGCGGGCTTGGTAGCGTTCGTAGACCACGGCGAAGCGTTCGGAAACCGGGTCGGTGGCGTCGCGCGCGATGTCTTCGGGAGTTTGCTTCAGGCTCTTGGCGGAACTGATGCGGGAGAGCGCCGCGCGCGGCTGCATAAACTTGTCGTCGAGGCCCAGCGCTTTGTAGGCGGTCTTGATGATGGAGAGCTGGTCGTCGGCGTCGTAGATGGCGAACAGCGGCGTGAAGCCGCGGCGGACTTGGCCAAGGGGCGCGCCTTCCTTGCGCAGCAGCCGGACGCAAAACGAGTGAAACGTTGCCAGCGTCGGCATCGATTCGCTAGCGAGCCCAGGGTTGGCTTCCATCAGCAGGGAGCGGACGCGTTCGCGCATTTCCCCGGCGGCTTTGTTGGTGAAGGTGACCGCGAGAATGCCCCAGCCGGGCACGCGATGCGCCGTCATCAAATGCGCGATGCGGCGGGTGATAACGCGAGTTTTGCCACTGCCAGCCCCGGCCAGAACAAGGAGGGGGCCTTCAGAATGCTCGGCGGCCTCACGCTGGCGGGGGTTGAGGCCCTGCAGGAAATCCATGAAGGCTTGATTTTACCACGCGGGCGAAATCACGCTACAAGCGAACGGACTCATGAGAGGGGAATCCCCAGTTCACCCCCTACACTCCTACCTGGCGGGTGCGGCGGGACCTCGATCCACATGCTGGGCGTCGACGAACGCCCGCAGGACTTGGTTGATGCGCGTCTGATAGCGTCGGCCCGTGCCGCGGAGTAATCGACGACGTCGGCGTCGATGCGCAGGGTGATTTGCTCCTTGTTCTCGACTGGGACCAGCGAGCCGGGCCGTGTCCACGCAATACTCCCCATTTCAGGCATGTCTTTCAAGTCGATTTTGTCGTCCGTAATCGTATGGAGCCGGCTGCGCTGCTTTGCGGTTAGCCGGGGCGGGTTGCGGGGATCGAGTTTGACTCTAACTATTCCAGTACGTTTCGCGCTCATAGCGGGTTTAAGCCTACCGTAATCCCACGGGATTCCTTTGAGGCTTCCTCCCGAAGTCGCGGAGACCGGCGGGATTCGTTTGTGCGGGAACCACGCGGGCCAAATGCAGGCCAGGGTGTGTTATAAAAGTACCCACCTATGGAGCCTTTCCTCATCTGGCTGGAGCACACCGCCTTCAGCGTCTGGGTGCGCGAGTCGCCGTCGGTGGTGTTCGGGTTTCCGGGACTGCTGATTCTGCACGCCATCGGCATGGGGTTCCTGGCGGGCATCCACACTTCCATCAGCCTGCGCATCCTGGGCGTCGCGCCGGGGATTCCTCTGAACGCGATGCGCAGCTTCTTTCCCCTGCTGTGGTTCGGGCTGGCGATCAACGTGTTCTCCGGCGTCTCGCTGCTGATCGGGTATCCGACCAAGGCGCTGACCAATCCGTTGTTCTACCTCAAGCTCGCGCTGATTGCGGCCGCGCTGTGGACGCTGCGCTGGACGCAGCGCCACGTGATTGGGCACGTGACTTGGCCGGCGGCGGCGGGGCGCGTGGCAGGGCTGTCGATTTTCTTCTGGTTCTCCGCGATTTTCGCGGGGCGGTGGCTGGCTTACACGTACGTCAAGTTGATGTCGGGGGAATAGCGATGAACGAATACACCGAAGCGCTGCGGATTTTCTTTGGCACGCTGCCCATGCGCCACATCATGATGGACACGCGCTGGGCGTGGCCGACGGCGGAGTCGATTCACTTCATCGGGCTGACGCTGCTGATCGGGACCGTCGGCATGTTCGACCTGCGGCTGATGGGCATCGGCAAGCAGATCGCGCCCGCGCAGTTGCACCGGCTGATCAAGTTCGGGGTGGCGGGCTTCATTGGCAACATTCTTACCGGCTTGTGTTTTCTGTCGGCCGCGCCGGACCAGTACATTTACAACCGGGCGTTCCGTTGGAAGCTGGTGTTTCTCACGGTGGCGGGGCTGAATATTCTGGTGTTTTATAGCGCGTTTTTCCGCAAGGTGCGGACGCTGGGAGCGGGCGCGGCGATTCCCATGGGCGCGCGGCTGGTGGGCGCGGTTTCGCTGAGTTGCTGGCTCGGCGTCATCACCGCGGGCCGGCTGCTGACGTTCTACCGTCCGTTCTTCAATAGCGGCGTGTGGGAGTTCTAGACCCGCCGGAACCTTGGTGCTCCTTGGCCGGTGCGCTCCTCTCATTCGCAATAGGCTCTCCCTATGAGACTTCTGGCGATGTTTGCGGCGCTTCTCGCGCCTACGGCTTTTGGTGCGACGGTATTCGGCGAGGCGGGCTATTCGTTCACGTTTTACGGGCACAGCACGGTCAGCTTGTCCGGTGTCGGGTCGGGCAGCACGAACACCTCTACGGGTACGGTGCTGGGGGCGAATTTTACGCAGACCTTGCTCTCCGCGACGGCTCCTGCTTCGAACGAGGGAACGTTCTCGGCCTCGGCACAAACGAACCTGAGCGCTGGTGCCGACACGTCCTTCAACGGCGCTATAGCGGAAGCCTACAGTGATGTCATCCGGGTGACCAACACCGGTGCGGCAACCAGTTTCGCTTACGACGCATCCTATATCCATTCACAGTAGTGTCCGGCTATAAGTCGAACAGATTCAGCTGGTTGAAAAATGGGTCTGATTTTTCTCCGGTATGTTGTAGCTGAAGGGCCTGTAGAATGGGCGTCCGCTCGAAAATGGTGACGCTGACAACCTGTAGGATTTGGTAGAGGC
>CANFEY010000052.1 GCA_947446025.1 Bryobacterales bacterium | reverse complement strand
GCGGCCAAGGTTCATCCCTCATGGTGTCAGCCTCGTGTTTCGTCTTCTGGTATTTCAAATCGCGGCAACTCAAAAGAGGCCTCAACCGCCTACTCTTCAGTTAGTTGCCGTCGGCGTGTCGCGCGTTAGCCGGACACTACTGATTTGTTAATATCACAGCCGAACTCCAAAAGATAGATCTTAGTTAGTTGCCCGCGACAGCTAGCGGGAAGCGGGCAGCCGGCCGAGCCAACGATGATACTCGGCGTCCCGCCGCAGCTCCGAGAGGTAGGGATCGTTTTGAATCTCTTTCAGAGGATGGCCCTTCTTGACGGCCGTGTCGAGAAGTTGCAGGGCTTGGGTCCGCCGGCCGGAGAGTTCGTTGGCTAGGGCAAGATTATAGGCTGTCTGTCCCGTGGCGGCGTTCCCATCGACCTGCTCAACCTCGGCGATGGCTTCCCGCGGAAAACCCCGTTTGGCCAAATTGGAAGCGAGGTTTGACCGCGTGGCCGTGTCTTGCTGTTTCGCCGCGAGAGCCGTCCGGGCCAGGGCGATGGCCCGGTCCAGCGCCTCCAGCCGCTCCGCTTCCTTGCCCGGCAGCCAGCGGTAGGCATCCGCCAAATTACCCCAGTTACGGAACAAGTTTGGATTGATTTCCACCGCCCGCTCAAAAGCAGGGGCGGCTTCGGCGTATTTGCCCTGAAAATAGAGCAGAGTGCCCAGATTGGAATAGGTAGCGGCGGCGGGCGCGATTTCAAGAGAGCGCTGATAGGCAGCCGCAGCCTCATCGTAGCGCTCGGTCATTTGCAGGGATGCGGCCAGATTTCGCAATGTGACAGAGTTATCGGGTGCCAGGCTAGTGGCCTTTGAAAAAGCCGCCGCCGCCGCCGCATACTCTCCCTGAGCGGACAGAAAAAGACCCCATTCCGAATGGGTTTCCCAATCCTCGGGTGCCAGTTCCACAGCCCGCTGGCGTAGAGCGCGGGCGCGATCGCCATCTGTCTTAGGATCCAGCGCCCGAGCCAACCGGAAATGCGCGTTCGCATGGGAGGGGTCAAGTTCTATGGTGCGCTCCAGTTCCTTGCGCGCCTCCGGTAGCCGGCCCGCACTCAGATGGACCACACCGCTGGCAAAATGGGCGGCGGCCAGCGATGGCTCCTTCTTTAGAACTTCCGCGGCATGTTGCTCCGCCAGCCGCAACCATGTTGGGTCCGGCGCGTTTGTATTCTTGCGGGCGTAGGCGACGGCAAGCGCCGCGTCGGGTAGCGTCCACGTCGGTTCTTTGGCCTTGGCGGCCTTGAAAGCCTCAATGGCAACGTCGATGTTCTGACGAAAATCATGGCGCTTGAACGCCTCCGTACCCGCGCGATAAAGCTCACGCGCCGGTAAGCTCATGTCGATGGTAGCGATGCCAGCCAAGGGACGCGGCTTCGGCGCGGGTGGCGGGCGCGTTCCCAGGATCGTGGCACCGCCCCACACAGCGAGTCCGATCGCAGCCAAAGCAAGCACCGGACGATACAACCTGGCCCATTGCCGCGGGGGACGGACTCCGCCGGGCATCACGATGGTCTGCGTGGGCACTTCATCCGGGTTCGCCTCCGCCGGAACCGACGCCGCCAACTCGCGCAGGCCCGCTGCCACGCGGCCCATGTCGCTGGTCCGCTCTTCGACCGGCTTCTTCAACATGCCCGCCACCAACGCGATCACACCGGCCGGCAAATCCGAGCGCAGCGTGGCCAGCGCGGCCGGTTCCACGGTGGTGATGTTGTGAAGAATCGCGAAATTCGTGGTGCCTTCAAACGGCTTTGCCCCGGCAGGAATTTCGTAAAGGATCACACCGAAGGAAAACACATCCGAGCGCGCATCCAGTGCCATCCCCATCGCCTGCTCAGGCGACATATAGGACGGCGTGCCCATCACCTGCCCATTCGCGGTGAGGGACATAGTCTGGGTCGCGTCGCTCTGCGCGTTGCCAGCCGCAGGAGGATCGTACTTGGCGAGGCCGAAGTCTAGGATTTTAACCTGGCCGTCTCGGGTCACCATGATGTTCGCAGGCTTCAGATCGCGATGAACTATGCCAGCCGCGTGGGCTTTAGCGATGGACTCGGCAGCCTGCCTCATGTAGTCGAGCGCCGTCCGCAACGGCTGGCGCCGTGTACGCATCAGGGAGGAGAGCGTTTGCCCGTCCACCAGTTCCATGACCAGAAAGTCGAGCCCGTCCTGCTCGTTGATTTCGTAGATGGAGACGATGCCAGGGTGGTTCAGCGCGGATGCGGCCCGGGCCTCACGCAGGAAGCGCCTCCGCCGCCCGGGATTCTCCTGCGAATCCGGCAGCAGAACCTTGATGGCGACGCCACGTTGCAACTTGGTGTCCCAGGCACAGTAGACTGCCCCCATGCCTCCCTTGCCCAGGATTTGCTCCACGCGATAGTGCAACAGAAAGTCCCCGATTGCGGGAGTCTTGCCCTGGTTGCTGGGGTTTTCTGTAGCCATGACGCACTCCGGTCCGTTGCTGACCAAGAATTATAGCAGACGAAAGCAGCCTAATCTTCCAGCCCTTTCCCCTCCAGTATCCGCGGTACGTTCCGCTCCACCCTCTCCGCCCGAGTCGTACTCTGCTTCGCCGAAGAAAAATAGAATAGGTACCCGCGCTGCCTCCCTGGCGTGAGCGCTTGGAAAGCCCGCTTCAGAGCCGGCATCGCCTTCAATTTGAGAGCGAACTCCTCCGGCATCTCGAATTCGGACGTCTTCTTCAGCGCCACCTTCGCGCCGGACCGCTCCACCTCCACAGCCTCGCGGATGTAGGCCTTCAGCGCTCGCTTCCGTCCGGCGATCTCATGGACGCCGGCAAACCGGATCTGCCGAGCCGACTGAACATTCTCCGTCTGCTGAATCAGTATCCCGTCCGCGTCCTTCAGCAGCGCGCCCCTGTGGAACAGCAGCGCGCAGTAGTGTTTGAACCCGTGGATCAGCACCACGTTCTTCCCGTCGACCGTGTAACACGGGCAACCCCACTTCAGCTCCTCCGTGAGCCCGCACGCAAGCACGATGCCGCGCAGTTGCGCATACGACTCCTTCCACGGAGAGTCCTTCTCAAAGAACCAGTTCACCTTGGAGTTCATTCAGTAACCTACCGGCTATTCTCGCAAAGACCAACGTCGAGGTAAGATAGAAGTTACCCCCTTTTAGAAATTGAGGAGCTTACCATGTCGTATTTGAGCGGTCGTCATTTCCTGCAAATTCCAGGACCGACCAACGTACCTGAGCGGATTCTGCGGGCGATTTCGGCCCCCACCATTGATCACCGGGGCGCGGCGTTCGGCCGGTTCGCCACCGAACTGCTGCAGGACGTCAAAGAAGTCTTTCAGACGACATCGCCCGTGGTGATTTTCCCGTCTTCCGGAACCGGAGCCTGGGAAGCGGCGCTGGTGAACACCCTGTCGCCCGGCGATTCCGTGTTGATGTTTGAAGTCGGCCAATTTTCCGCCTTGTGGGCCGACCTGGCACGCAGACTGGGATTAAACGTCCGCTTCGTCGAAGGCGATTGGCGCACCGGTCCCACGGCGGCCGAGGTGGAACGCATTCTCACCGAAGACACCGGCCACACCATCAAGGCCGTGGGCGTCGTACACAACGAAACCGCTACCGGTATCTACACCAACGTCGCCGATGTGCGCAAGGCGATGGACCGCGCCGGGCACCCTGCCCTGCTGATGGTGGACGCCATCTCTTCGCTGGGCGCGATGGATTACCGCCACGATGAGTGGGGCGTTGACGTAACCATTGCCGGATCGCAGAAGGGCCTGATGTTGCCCCCCGGCCTTGGTCTCAACGCAGTCGGCGAAAAAGCGATCGCGGCCAACAAGGCGTCGAAAATGCCCCGCGCCTATTGGGATTGGCAGGCGATGTTCGCCCAGAACAAGGCCGGCTTCTTCCCCTACACGCCCGCGACCAACTTGCTCTACGGTCTGCGCGAAGCGCTGGCGATGCTCCGCGAAGAGGGCCGCGCCAACACCTTCGCCCGTCACGACCGCCACGCCGAAGCCACCCGCCGCGCCATCCGCGCGTGGGGCTTGGAAGTGGTCGCCCGCGATCCCAACCAATACAGCAGCACCGTAACAGCCGTGCTCATGCCCGCGGGCCACTCCGCCGACGAATTCCGCAAGGTGGTCTTTGACCGCTTCAATATGTCCCTAGGCAGCGGCCTGGGCAAGGTCGCCGACAAGGTCTTCCGCATCGGCCACCTCGCCGACTTCAATGACCTGATGCTGGCAGGCACCTTGTGCGGCGTGGAAATGGGCCTGGCCGTAGCAGGCGTCCCGCACAAACAGGGCGGCGCAACAGCAGCCATGGAGCACCTAACCGCCATGGCCCAACAAGCCCACGGCACCCTCGCCGGAGTCCGCTAGTCTTTCGTTGGTGCGGTGTCGCGGATCTGGATCAGCCACTTCCCGTTCCGCCGCACCAACTCATTCCGTTCCCACCCTACCGCCGCGATCCGCCCAGGCGCGCTCGGCGCGTCGCCCGCAAACGTAGTCGTCCAATACGCCCGCAGGATCGCGTGGTCTTTGTCCACGAACTCAAGGTACTCATTCATGCTGGTGTGATACATCGCCGGAGGCTTCTTGCCCGTCTTGGCTTCGGTGTCCGCGTTGTTCTTCTTGAGCCCCTCCATCATCTTGCGAAGCGCGTCGTGCCCCTTGGTGGCGTTGGCCCCTCCGCCGAACTGGCCGTCAGGCGTGTACGTGGCGACGTAGGCCTCGGGGTTCAGCGTGTCCAGGGCCCGCGCGTATTGCCACATCAGCTTATCGATTTCCGCGCGGTCCTTAGCCTCGCGTTCGTAGGTGCTTTGGGCAAAGGCGGGAACTAGGGTCAGCGCGAGAGCCAGCAGGATCTTGGTCATTTCCAAAGCTTACCACCTTACCTCTTGCTGAGCGCCCGTGCCACTCGAGCACCAGGGTCACGCTGAAGCTAGTACCGCCTCCGGTGGACTGCAGTAGCAGAAAGCGGCCGTCGGGGGCGACGTCGTAGGCGCCAGGATCGAGGCCGAGGTTCGCATCGAAGAGACGCTTTGGTGGGCTCCAGTCGAAAGCGGCGTCCGCTGGCGTGTCGCTCACCTCGGCAGCGTACATGGCGTTTCCTCCTTGATCGACGAAGAAGAGCTGCTTGCCATCGCGGCTCCAGACAGGCCGGTTGCCTCCCTCCACGGAGATCTGCCACTTCCCGCCCTTCTTCGGAAACGACTCCACAAAAATTTGGGCATACCCGTTTTCATTGGAACGGTAGGCGAGCCAACGGCCATTCGGGGAGAGCTTGGCTTGGTCCTCGGCCGCCTTGGACTCCCGTCAGCGGCACTACATAGATGTCCAACCGCGTCAGAAGATCCCTCTTGCTGGCCAGCAGAAAGTTGCCGTCGCGCGACCAATCCGCGAGTTCAAGCCCTGAAACCACCTGTTGGTCTGGAGAGGACGCCCCGAGTTGGTGTAGGAAGATCAGGATTGGGCAGACGAATACGCGAGGCGGTCCCCAGTGAGTGCCCAGACCGGGTCCAATGCTGCAACGGCCGTCGATGCGCGCGATTCGTTGCTCCGGTTGAGGTCCAACGCATAGATGGCGTATACCACCGCTGAATCGGCACGCGCGTAGGCGATGCGTTTCCCATCTATGGAAATCGCAGGTTCGGACGCGCCCGCTCGGCCCAACGTGGCTCCGCGCGTGCCGGTAGGCGTAACCCAGGTGAGCACCTGATTGTCGTGGGCCTTGTACACCTCTCCCATTCCACCCTTACCCAGCAAAGATAGAATGGTAAATGGGCCGAGCTCTTCACCTGGAGTTAGCAGCATTGTGATCCTTCGGGTTTAACACTAGCATCAAGCAGCCTGCCAGGAACATGGAAGCAGTGAAGTAAATCGTGCCCGCCGCCAGTGACCCTGTACGATCCGTCAAAAACCCCACGATATACGGCACAAAGAAACTACCCAGCTGCCCGAACGAACTAATCACCGCCATCGCCACCGCCGACGATGTCCCCGTCAGCAACGACGTCGCGTACGTCCAAATGGGCGCCTGCCGAGCGTTACTCCCCAGCGCCCCCAGCGTCAATCCAATCAGCCCAATCACAAGGCTCCCCGTAGCCTGCGAAATCGCAAACCCTGCAGCCGAGAGAAACATGCACCCCGCCGCATGCCAGCGCCGCTCCCCCGTGCGATCCGAACGCCGCCCGACCCACAACGAAAACGGCACGGCAGCCAGGTAAGGAACCGCAGCCACCAGCACCGTGACCGTTGTCCCGAAGCCCGACATGCCCTGCACGATCTTCGGCAGCCACAGCCCGAACGCATTCGTCACACTCGTACTCAGAAACCAAATCGCAGTCAACAGCAGGACCTCTGGACGCAATACTGCTTTCCAAATACTCCCCTTCGATTGCCCAGCCAGAGCTTGTTTCTCGCGGTCAAGCTCGGTCATCAACCACAAGCGCTCTTCATCGCTAAGCCACTTCGCGTCTTTGGGACGGTCTGTCAAGTAGAACAACGTCCACACACCGCCGATCATCGCAGGCAGACCTTCCATGATCAGCAGCCATCGCCAGCCGCTCCACCCGAACCAGTGGATGTTGAGCAGCGCCGCCGAAAGCGGCGAACCAACCACCTGCGCAATCGCGCTGCCGATCAGCAATCCAGCAAAAGCCTTCGCACGCTCCGCCGCCGGAAACCAGTGGGTGAAATACACAACGACTCCCGGAAAGAAACCCGCCTCCGCCACGCCCAGCAGGAAGCGCGCCGAATAGAATTCGCCGGGAGTGCGCACCGCTCCAGTGAGCGCAGCCGCAGCCCCCCAAGTGAGCATGATGCGGCAGATCCACTTGCGCGCGCTCCAGCGTTCCACCAGCACCGCGCCCGGAATTTCCAGCAGCCAATACCCAAGGTAAAAGATCCCCGCCCCGAAACCGTAGACCTCGTTTGAGAAGCGAAGGTCCTGCGTCATCTCCAGGCTGGCGAACCCCACGTTGACGCGGTCCAGGTAAGCAATCGTATACAGCAGCAGCAGAAACGGGATGAGTCGGCGGCGAACCTTGCGGATAGTTTGTTCGCCCAGCGTGCTGTCCATTGTCCCGCTAGTCTACCCTGTTTCGCGCTCCAAGCTCACCTGCTGTGCGGCGATAGCGTCCCGGACTTGGTGTATCCTTGCCCTATGCGGTACCCATTCGCAGTGCTCCTGTCCGTAGCGCCCCTTGTCTGCGCGCAGTGGATCCACGTCCCCACACCGGGCGTGCCGCGCAAGCCCGATGGCAAGGTCAACATGTCCGCACCCGCGCCGCGCCTGGCCGACGGGAAACCCGATTTCTCAGGCCTATGGATGACCGGTGAAGCAAATCGCCGTACGCCCGAAACCGAGGACGCTCCCGGCGACCCCAACGCAATCACCGCCTCGCGCCAGATGCAAAACATCGGCGTGGATCTTCCCGGCGGCTTGCCCTATCAACCGTGGCTGGTGCCGCTGGTGAAAGAGCGCACCGCGAACCTGGCCATTGACGACCCGCACATCCGCTGCATGCCCGACAACTTCCTGCGCGCCTACGGCCTGCCCCATTTGTTGAAGTTCGTCCACTCGCCTGGCTTGCTGGTGGTGCTCAACGAATTGAACGCGGGCTTCCGCCAGGTGTTCACCGACGCCCGTCCTCTGCCCAAGGATCCGTTTCCATCCTGGCAAGGCTTCTCATCCGCCAAGTGGGCCGACGACACACTTGTGGTGGACACAGTGGGAATTCGCGACGGGACATGGATCGATTGGAGCGGCAGCGAACTCACTGAGCAAGCCAAGGTGCGCGAAGAGATCCGCCGCCCAGACTTCGGCCACCTGGAAATCCGCGTCACCGTGGACGACCCCAAAGCATACACCAAGCCATGGACCGTCACGCTGAAGCAGCGCATCGTTCTCGATACCGACTTGATCGACGAGATCTGTCTGGAAAATGAGCAGTCCCTACAGCACTTGAAGAAGTAGCTCTCACACACCGAACTGGCGTAGATGGTGGTCAAGGTGTTTGTACATCAGCCTGGCCCACTCCTCCGGCGTCAGCGCCCCGAAAAAAGTATGCGGGTGGGTCGTGCAACCGCCCGGTCCAGCGACGCAAAACCGATCAACCAACTTGCAAAGGCGCGCCTGCTCTGCGTTGAGATCCCGCTGGTCTTGCACAATCAGAACCTTTGCCGTAGGCGAGTCCCTTCGTAGAGGTTCTTCGCCTAGCATCTTGGATTTCACCATTGGCCCCAGAATGCGGCCGAGGAACATCCGCGGGAGTTTCTTGTCCCCGGTCGCAGTCTCCATGCCGATGGAACAGTGCGCCAGCGCTTGCGCCGCATCCATCTTCCCCCATTGGCGCTGGTTGGCAGGTCCAAGCTTGCCGATGCGCGCCTTGATCTCTTCCGCAGTTGCTGCTTCGTGGAGGCTTTTCATGGCTAGCCAGAATTCTATCATCCCCGTCGGTTGGTGTATCTTAGCCCTACGCGGTTCTTCGTCTCGGCCCTCACCTTTGCAATGCTTCCTTTGGCGGCTCAGTGGGTTCACTACCCTACCGTCGGCATCCCAAGGAAGACGGATGGGACCTTCGACGCATCGGCCAAGTCTCCCAGGCTGAAGGACGGCAAGCCCGACTTTTCCGGCGTGTGGACCAGTGACGAAGTCGACCCGCGCCGGCCTGGCGTCCCGCCGAATCCGAATGACGCCACCACGTCGCGGCGGATGATCAACCTGGGCGTGGATGTCCCAGGCGGCCTGCCCTATCAACCGTGGCTGGCGGCGTTGGTGAAGCAACGTACCGCAAATAAGGCCGTCGATGATCCGCACGTGAAGTGTTTCCCCGACAATTTCCTGCGCGCTTATGGCACGCCGCATCTATTGAAGTTCGCGCACAGTCAAAATCTGCTGCTGATGCTGAATGAGTGGAACGCCGGCTACCGGCAAGTCTTCGCGGATGGACGCGCGTTGCCGAAGGCGCTGTTCCCGTTATTGCAGGGCTTCTCGTCAGGCAAATGGAATGAGGATACGCTGGTGGTCGATTCCATCGGCTTCCAGGACGATTCCTGGATCGATTGGAACGGCAGCGTCCTGACCCAGCAAGCCAAGGTACGCGAGGAAATCCGCCGCCCGGATTTCGGGCACCTGGAAATCCGCGTCACGGTGGACGATTCCAAAGCCTACACCAAGCCGTGGACCGTGCTCATCAAAGAGCGCTACATCGCAGACACCGAGTTGATTGAAGAAGTGTGCTTGGAGAATGAGAAGTCATTAGTGCACATGAAGTAGCCTTGCGCTGCTGCCGCTACCAGAAATGCACCAGCTGGCCCACGCCAGCCAGCGCCATCACAACGCCGGCGACGCGGGAGAAAAGTTCGCCCTTGGACAGCGTCTTCTCCGCCATCACGAACAACGCGATCACCACCACCCAGTAGAGGTTCATCACTCCCGTGACGAACAACAGCGCCATCAGAATCCAGCAGCATCCAAGGCAGTAGGCACCATGGCGGACTCCCATAACAAAAGCCCCTTGCGCTCCGCTGCGCCATTCGCTCATGAGGAACGCCAGCGGCGATCGGCAACTGGTCAGGCAGGCATGCTTCAGCGAGGTCCATTGGAATACGCCCGCCGCTAGCAGCATCGCGCCATTCAATACGGGACTGGTGGATTCCATCATCGTCGACAGCAGCGCCGCCTTGTGCAGCCCCCATTGCGCCAGCGTGGCGCCTGCGGAGTAGGCTATCCACACCGCGAGATAACCGGCCACGAAACACCACACCGGCACGTAGGCACGGCCCGATTCGCGGCGTCCTGCATTCACTGTCAGGAACCCCAATAGCATGGGTGCCGCGGAGGGCACCATCATGGCAACCATCATGGCGCTCCACATCACAAACAGCAGCCCCAGGTCGACGGCGCTCCACTCGCGCAGATCCAGCATCACCATCCCGGGCATGTCCATATCGGCGGGCATGCTGACGCGCTCGTACACCAGGTAAGCCCATGCAGCGAACACTAGCACCGCAAGGCAGCCGCCCACGATCCAGCGTTCGCGCTTAAGGATACTCCCCAAGCGGCTATCCGTTGGACCAGTCAAAGTTGTATAGAATCCAGTTGGTCTTTTCCGCGGCGATCGCGCCGCCGCCGCCGCTGGCTTCGTAGCTGCCCTGGCCGCACTGGCCGCGCTTCCAGATGAAGCCGTCCGGCAGTTCGATGTTCGCGTAGTGATCTTCGCCGGTCACCGGGTTCTTGAAGGTGTCACCGCGGCCCTCTCCAATGCCCTCGATTCTTAGAGTGCTCTTGGACCCGCTGCCCTCAATTGAAATCTCAGCCTTCAGCAGCGCCTTGACCGCAAACGTCGGACCCAACAGTTCCCAAGGCATCCCGCCCAATTTGCCCGTGAAGATTTGCGACATAGCCTCAATCTGCGAATCCGTGGCGGCGGGTTCCACGATGAACACGCATTCCCCGTTGCCTTCGTGGATCGCCTTGGTCCACGCCAGAATCGCGGCGCACTTCACCCCCGAAAGGTCCACGCCGTCGCAGCTTCCCTGTTCGATGACCATCCCCACCAAGGCGCGGCAGCTGCCGTCCTTGGAGTTCGGCATGCCCCCGAAGTTGCATCCGCAGCCGAAATCGCAGTTGCAGAATTCGTAGCCTTGGCCCTGCAGTGCCCACCGTGTTGCTGTTGCTGCTGGCATATTGCCTTAATCCTAACCCAGAACTTCCACTCCATGTAAGCGCGCACCCAAGCCCTTGCCCTACCATGTGAAGAATGGACAACGGCTGGCAGGAGTCCGCGAGAGCCTGGATCGCAGACATGGGTAAGCGCGGCGACTTCGGGCGGCGCTACGTGCTGGACCCGGTGATGCTGCCCCGCGCCTTGGCCCGCGCACCCCGCACTGCACTCGACGCCGGCTGCGGCGAAGGCAGGTTCTGCCGGATGTTGCGGCAGCACGGCATCGCGGTCACTGGAATCGACCCGACTCGTGCGTTAATCGAAACGGCTCGCCAGCGCGATCCGAAGGGCGTCTACTCGCAGGCCTCCGCCGAAGCGCTGCCGTTGGCTGACCGGAGTTTCGACCTGGTCGTCAGCTACCTTTCCCTGATCGACATTCCCGATATGGCCACCGCTATCCGCGAAATGGCCCGCGTGCTCGTACCGGGAGGAACGCTGTTGATCGCCAATCTCAACAGCTTCAACACAGCCTGCGCGGATACGGGCTGGATCAAGGATCGTTCGGGACACAAGGCTCACTATCCCATCGACCACTATCTAGAAGAGCGGTCCATGTGGGTGGAGTATCGCGGCATCCGCATCCGCAATCATCACCGGCCGCTCAGTGCCTACATGAGCGCGCTGCTGGGCGCGGGACTGCAGCTGACGCACTTTGATGAACCCGCGCCCATTGCGGAAACATCGCCTTCCAGGGCGGCCAGCTACCGGCGCGCCCCCTGGTTCCTGGTGATGGAGTGGGTGAAGCCCCCACTTGTGGTCAAATAGTCTGGAAGGAGATTCTTATGATCCGCACACTCGTGATTCTCGCGCTGACAGCCAGCGCGTTTGGACAGGCCCCCGCAGGCGCGCCGCCGGCAGCTGCGGGACGGGGAGCCGTTGCTCCCATCGTGATTGGACCGCCTGCCCCCGTTCCGCCCCAAGTAGCGATTCCCCGCCCCACGCCCGCCGAACTCTCGCAGGTGAATGACGCGCTCACCAAGTGGATCGCCGCGGACACCTCCGGCAACAAAGCGCTGCTGCAGAAGTTCGAATCTCTGATGAAGCTGCAGCCGCCAAAGACCAACAACGCGGCCACCTACACGCAGACCCAGCAACGCATCGGCCCCCGTCATGTGGGCTTCGCAGAGACCGCGAGCAAGGGCAACATCGACCTGCTGCTGCACGGCGATTCCATCACCGACTGGTGGGTACAAGGCGACGCCAACAAGGCGATGTTCGACAAGTATTTCGGCGGCATGAAGACCGCGAACTTCGCCATCGCCGGCGATACCACTCAGGGCGTCCTGTGGGGCTTGCAAAACGGCGAAGGCCAAGGCTTCCAGCCCAAGGCAGTGATGCTGATGATCGGCACCAACAACTCTGGCCAGTCCACTGCGCCGGAGATCGCGGAAGGCGTGGGCGCGGTGGTGATGGAAATGCGCAAGGATTTCCCCAACGCGAAGATCCTGCTGCTGGCGATTTTCCCGCGCAGCACCCCCGGCGATCCGGTGCGCGAAAAGCTCGCCGAGGTCAACCGGATTGTCTCGAAACTCGATGACCAGAAGAACGTCTTCTACATGGACATCGGCGCGAAGTTCCTGGATGAGAAGGGCGTCTTCCTGCCCGATTCCTTCCGCGCCGACAACCTCCACCCGCAAGCCAAAGGCTACGACATCTGGGGCGCGGCAGTGAAGGATAAGCTCGCCGAGCTGATGAAGTAACTAGCGTCCCCCGGACCAGCCAGGAATCGCAGCAGCTTGCTTCACCCAAGCGGCGAACTGTGCTTCGTCGAGTTCGTCGCCCTCGCGGATGTCGAGGTAGCGTGTCTCCTCGCTCTTGCTTGCACCGGGCGGCAGAGGCCGCAGCGCCGCGCCTTTGAAGAAGGCGACCTTCACGTACTTGGTGAAAACGTGGAAGGAGAGGAACCAGCCTTGACCCTCGACGCCGTAGAAGGGCGAGTTCCATTTAACGGCTTTGCGCACACCGGAAACGTTGCGCCAAATGATCGCGTCGAGGCGTTCACCCAAGTCGCGCTTCCAACCCGGCATCGCGGCGATGTAGGCTTGCACGGGGGCGTCGCCATCCGCCTTCGCGATCTGCGGATTACCACCAGAGAGAAGCTTCGGACGGCGCATGCTACCGCCTGAGCGACCAATCGGAGAAGTAGGCTCCGGCGGCCTCGAACACAACGAATTCCTTGCTATGCCTCGTCAGGATCGTATTCTGCTTTAGCCCGCCATAGTCTGGACTCTCCCAGAATTAGTATTCGCGGCACGCTTCCAGTGTCATTTGGAGACCGCTCGCATTGCCCGCCTGCGCGACGAGTGAATATTCGCCAGGATCGAGGTAGGCGAATGCCCAGGTCCCGTTGGTATTCACATCGGCCATTCGATCATTGGCGTGAAGCTTGATCTGCGTGCCCTTCCCGGCGAGACGCGCCGACGGAGTTCGCGCCACCATCACAACGAGTGCCTTGTCGGGCTGAACTTCGGGCATGGCTCGAGGCTGTTTCATCGCCTTCGCTCTGTGCTTTGACCCCAGTTCCTTTAGCTGCTTCCGGTCGAGTTCCTGTCCGGTAGCTTCTGGCGGATCCACTGTGCGCCCCGCGAACCACGCGTTCAGCTTGACCTTCGCGGCCTCGATGGAGTCTTTGCCGACTTCCATCACGTACGGCACGGAAGAGCCGTCTTTCTGACGGATTTCGAGGTAGCACAGGTAGTCTGTCACCCGGTGAGCAGCGACTGCCATTGCGGCGAGCCCGCCGCCGGGCACAAGCGTGGTGGCGACGTTGGTCCAGAACGCGCCTTCGTTGCAACCGCGCATATGTTCGGTTTGCTCGAAGATCACCTTGGTAACGTCAACGTAGGTAGCGTCCAGCGAATCGCGAGTGGACTCCACTTTCAACCGTTGTGCTGCGTCGTCGAACACCAGCTTGGCTTCGCGGTCCACCAGTCTTTGATCGCCGGCCTTCTTCGGCTGGCGCACCATGACGTCGGTAAAGGTGAGCAGATCAGCGGCCCGTGCGGTAGATGCTGGAACGATCAGCGACGCTATGACGAGCCATGAGTAGAATGTTGTCCGCCTTTGCATTCAAGATTTTTCATCCCGAGCATATCACTTTCGCCGATCGCCACCGAGCAGGGTCTGATGGTAGTAGCGGCGAAACTGGAGAGTGGCACGGTCGGTTTCGACACTACGCTCGGCTGCGGTAGGAGGCACTTCGGACGGTGACGAAGATTCGACCACAGCGCGATCCTCCCGGATGATCTTGAAATTCGCCTTCCGAAAGAATACGTCGAACAACGGCAGTTTCAGGAAATCGCGGGAGCCCACGATGATCATTCGGGTGCGGTTGCCTCCCAGAGGAACGCAGATGGCGTGGATGCGGAAGTGCTTCCCTGGGATCGGGATGTGCAGCGCCATCATATTGGGCCGGTAGAACTCAAGCACGGCCTGGTTCGGTGTGTCATCCAGCCAGCCCGTTGTCCGCCCGCCGAACGGCGTCTCTTCCCAGTCCACGTGCATCTTGGAGTTGGGCTTGAGTTGGGCCCGAAGCGCACGGCCAATCGTGCGCCGGTGAACAAAAGGCAGATGCGGAGAATCGAGCATGTTCTCCATGGCTCGCGTCCAATGGGCGTTCCAGTCCTCCACTAGAACCGCGCGCGCTACATCGTCGCGCACCAGACCATCCGGGGCCACTGGTTCCACGGGGGCGGTTGCCCCAGGGGCGGTGTAGATCCAAATCAGGCCACCCAGTTCGCGGGCTGGAAGCGCGGTGGCGGAAAGCAGGTCGCGCCGGGCTTCCGGGTTGAGGGGGACGTGCGAGCAGGCACCATCGCCCTGGAACTGCCACCCGTGAAATGCGCACTCAAGGCATCCGTCCGGCGTGACCGTTCCGAGCGACAATGCCACCCCGCGGTGCGGGCAACGATCAATTAACGCCCGGACCGAGCCGCTCTTGTCGCGGAACAGAGCCACCTTCTCACCGGCCAGTTCCACCGAGATCGGCTGCTTGTTCAACAGCGCCGACCGCTCGACCGGGGTCCATACGCTGGCGAAGTTTTCGAACATCTAGTGGGGGTCCGAAGGGTTTCCAACCGGCGGGGTGCCGCCATCCTGGAAGACGGCTTTGCCATCCAGGCCGAAGACCAGCAGCTGGGGCTTGGAGCGGGTGGTGACGGCGCCGGGGTTGGTGACGCCGGGGCTGGCTGCGCCGCCGGAGCCGCCCATCAGCGCGATGTACTGTTTGCCGTCGATGGCGAAGGTGATGGGCGGGCCCATGCCGTTACGGAGGCCGGTGGGGAGTTCCAGCAGCATGTCACCCTTGTCGGCGGACCAGGCGATGAGGCGGCCATCGGGGGCGACTTGGAAGACCAGGTTCGCGGCGGTGCTGAGCGTGCCTCCGAAGCGGCTATTGCCGATCGGTTTGCGCCAGCGGATCTCCTGCTTGACCGGATCGTAGGCGATGAGGGTGCTGACGTTGCCGCCTTCGAGGGGCTCGGGGCCGATAGCGGGACCAGGCGGTTGGCGCTGCAGGCCGGCGGTGTTGGAGTTGAGTCCGGTGAGCGCGGTGCCTTGCAGGAACTGCGGTTGGAAGTCGAAGTTGGTGGCGTAGTTGAAGGTGTCCCAGCCGCGCGTGGGCACGTAGACGAGGCCCGTCTGGGGATTGAAGGACATGGGCGACCAGTTGTGCGCGCCGCCGCCTCCCGGCGACACGGGGACGGGGTTCTTGCCGTACATCACTTCCTGATTGATGATGGGGCGGCCGGTCTTTTGGTCAATGCCTTTGGCCCAGGTGACGCGCGAGAAGGGCTGCGCGGAGATGAATTCGCCGGTGATGCGGTCCAGCACGTAGAAGAAGCCGTTCTTGTTTGCCTGCATGATCACCTTGCGCGTCTTGCCGTTGATGGGCAGGTCGGCGAGGATCATGTGCTGCACGCTGTCGTAATCCCACTGGTCGCTGGGGACCATTTGGTAGTGCCACTTGTATTTTCCGGTGTTCACGTCGACAGCGACGATGGAGGCGACGTACAGGTTGTCCTGCCCGGTGCTGACGTCCTTGCCGCGCAGGGCTTGCGGCCAGGGTTCGGCGTTGCCGGTGCCGACGTAGACCGTTTCGCTTTCGGGGTCGTAGGAGATGCCGTCCCACACCGCGCCTCCGCCACCAAGCTTCCACGCGTCCTTGTCCCAAGTGGCTGCGGCTTTGCGCATGGCGTCGGATTCAAAGGGCTTGGTGGGATCGCCGGGGACGGTCCAGAAGCGCCAGACTTCGCGGCCGGTTTCGGCGTCATAAGCGGCGAAGAAGCCTCGCGTGATGCGGTCACCGCCGGCGGGCCCCACGATCACCTTGCCCTTGGCGATGCGTGGGGCGATGGTGAGCGTCTGATCCTGCTGCGGGTAGACGACTCGGGTTTCCCAGACGGGCTTGCCGGTTTCGGCGTTGAGCGCGATGAGGCGTCCGTCATTGGCGGGAACGTAGACTTTTCCGTTGTAGAGCGCGAGTCCGCGGTTGACGACGCCGCAGCACATCTTCGGCTGCACGGTGACGCGGTTGACCTCGGGATCGAAGCGCCATTTCTGCTTGCCACTGCGGGCGTCGATGGCGGAGACGACGCTGAAGTTGGAGACGACGAAGACGGTGCCGTTCCAGACCAGGGGAGTGGCTTCCTGATCGCCGCCGCCGTCACTGACTTCGGCGGACCACATGAGGCCGAGGCGCTTGACGTTCGACGCGTCGATCTGGGTGAGCAGGCTGTGGCGGGTCTCGCCGGGGGTGAGGCCGTTACTGAGCCAATCGCCATCGGTGGCGGATTTCCCGGCGTTCTTGAGCGCGAGGTCGTCCACACGGCGGACTTGTCCGAAGAGGGTCAGGGATAGGGCGAAAGCGAGCAGGGTGCGCATCAAAACTCCTTGGTCAACTGCGAGTCTAGCATGCTGCCGTGGAGGCGTGTTCCGGGGGCGAAATTGGGTTCGTTTTTGGAGGGCGAAGTCCCTGATTTTTCTATAGGTTGACCGGGGGAATTGGGTTCGTTTGGTATTTTTTGTTTTCGGGCTATTGGGGCCGGGGTGAGGTGGGCATGAGAGGTTCCTGAGACAAGGGCTACCACGGGGTTTTGGGGACTGTGGGGAGGTATGGGCGCAAGTGGTGGAGGGGCGGGGATTTGGGAGTCGACGGGAAATGGGAAATAGCCGCGCGGCTACCTACTGGACTGGTAGACAACCTGCCCACTCCTGATCGTGTATCGTACCTTTGAAAAGGCGGAGGGATCGGTTGCCGGATCTGATCCGAGCACCGTAAGATCAGCCGTCATTCCGGCTGCAATCCGGCCTCTGCTATTGTGGTCCCCGAATAGTCGCGACGGGTACTCCGTGAGCATGCCTAAAATCTCGCGCCACGTGAAACCCGCCTTGCTCAGTTGCTCGAATTCCTCATTGATGCTGTAGTCGGTTAGGTACCCGGTGTCGGTCCCAAAAACGACACGGCCTCCGAGTTCGTGAAACCTCCTAACCACGCGGCGAATGTCTTCGATATTGCTGTTCCCCGCGAACAACTTAAGCGTGGGGATCATGACCATCTTTCTGGCCACCGCTCTTCTCAGCAGCGCGTCGTCAATGCCACGAGTATTTTCGGGCGCATGCGCAAGCACGTCGACACCGCTATCAATGGCAACCTGCATGCCGGCCAAGTTTGAGGGATGAGAAAACACTAGACGGCCCGCTCGATGGGCAACCCGCACCACCGATTGGGCGATTGCTTCGGGCATCGGCAAGACCTCTTCTTTGGAAATCCATGAGCCCGTGAACACCTTGATGATGTCCGCGCGTCCGCGAAGGTTTGCGTCCACCAGAGCGACGGCTTCACTCGCATCCGCGGGAGAAGTCATCTGACGAACCACCTCCGCCGGCAGTTCGTCCTTCACGTAGTATGGAATCCCGTCTGGGGGATATAGGGGCGAGCCTGCGGTCAATATCCGCGGACCAAGCAACTCTCCGGAATCGATCCGGTGGCGAAGAGCTAAAGTATTCGACAACAACGAAGCGGTATCCACGACGGTGGTGAAGCCCGAGCGAGTCAGCATCGATTGCAACTGGCCGTTCAGTCTATTGGCCGGCTGCCTATCCGCGCCAGCCCACTTCGGTTCCGTGAAATGAACGTGCCCGTTCCAGAAGCCGGCAACGACAACGCAGCCCGCGCATCGAATAACCTCGTAACCGGGAGGGATCTTAACGCGACTACCGAACGCGACAATC
The DNA here is from genome assembly GCA_947446025.1 of Bryobacterales bacterium. Lineage (GTDB taxonomy): Bacteria > Acidobacteriota > Terriglobia > Bryobacterales > Bryobacteraceae > Palsa-187. Next base: position 13,310 of record CANFEY010000052.1, on the reverse strand, counting down.
CGACCATCCTTCATCAATACGGTTGCCCGCGAGACTGCAGGCGCCGAAGGACTTGCGTATATCACCGCATCGGTTACGGCTAATGACTGGGGCAAACAAGTACAAGTGGCAAGAAGCCATACAATTGCCGAAGGCGCCCACCGGCGGTATCTGCTGTGTTTAGAGGAATGAGTCCCATGGGCGATAAGCATGACTCTCATGTTGCCAAAATATCTCCGCCCCCGTCGGGGCACTCATATCGCAATGATCTGGGCGGACGGGTCCAGGTGCCGCAGGTCATTGGGATCGCTGGTAACGATGGGGTCTCGCCGTCCCCTGGCTAGGACCACTACGGCGGCGGCGATGAGATCCGAAGTGCGGCTGGCGCCGCAGAGTTCTCCGCAGGCGCGGGCGAACTGATCATCGAGAGGAACGATTTCAACTTCCTCGCTCCGCAAGAAGCGCGCGAGATTCACCTGGACGCGGCCATCGCGCCAAGCTTGTCCGACGACGCCCGCGGGCACGCGAAAAGCCCGCCCTTCAGCGAGCGCCCGGTGGAGCAAGACGATGATGCGCTTATCGCCCCGATCCAAGGCGATGAGCGCACCGGCATCCAGCACTAACCCCGAAGCGGTGAGAGTGCGCGTTCTGCCCATTTGACGTCCTTAGCGGAGGGTTTGCCATATTGTTCGATCAGGTCCCGCAGCAGCACTTGGAGAGACTCGCGCTTTTCTTGTTCCTCCAGGGCTCTGGCGATGTAGCCCGAAACCGAAGCGGCCCGGCCGGCTCGAACCTCGCGGTGAACTCTCGCCAGTTGGTCCTTGGGTAGACTGATGGCAATCTTCGAGCTGGTCATACTAACATCATACCGCTCGGGGACGGACGCCGGTGCGATGCTCCAGATAAAATAGCCACACGTCTTATGCCGCAACCTGGAGAAACGATGCTGCTAGCGGCGCTGGGGGCGCTGGCCGCGCTGATGGTGCCGCTGGTGGCGAGGCGGATGGGCGCGTGGTCGTACAAGGCGGGGTGGGTGTAGGGCTGCTGGCGGGGTTCGCATTGGGGTGGTCCAGCATGGTGCAGGTGGCGGATACGGAGAATCCGGCGAACCTGCGGTATTACAGCGTGCTCAGGGTGGGGGCTGTGTGGACATTGTTGGCGCGGTTGCAGGAGGGAGGGTTGGCTGGCACGTTGTTCGCGATGGCGGTGACTCTGGCGGTGATTTCGCTGGTGCTGCCTTCGGGTGCGCCGCCTGACAAGGCGCGGCGAATGGCGATCGGGCATTGTGTGTATGTGGCGATGTTCGTCGCGTCGGGTCTACTGTTCCGGCACGCGAGCTACTTTCGATCGGGGAGCGCGAAGACGTAGAGGGCGTTGCCCACTTCGGGATTGCGAACATCGGGGGCGATGAGGCGGGGGACGTTGCGGGGGCTTCCGCCGCCGTTGGCTGTGGTGACGGCTACGAATTGCTTGCCGCCGACGGTGAAGGTGATGGGGAAGCCTTGGACGGCGGCGGGGAGGCGGGTTTCCCAGAGGATTTTGCCGGTATTGGCGTCGAAGGCGCGGAACATACGGTCGAGGTCGCCGGCGAAGACTACGCCGCCTGCTGTGGAGAGCACGCTGGTGAGGAACGGGGCGCGCTGTTCGTACTTCCACAGTTCGCGCATGGTGCGGACGTCATAGGCGGCTAGCTTGCCGATGTTGCCGTTTGATCCCGGCATTTCGTAGTAACGCGCTCGCGCGCCGCCGCCTGCTCCTGCGCCTTCCTTCTTCTCCACTTCTTGCGCGGCGAATTCGAGGCACGTCTGGCTCAGGGGGACGATCAGTCTGTTGCCCGGCTGGTAATACGACATGGCCTGCCAGTTCTTGCCGCCTTCGGTGGACGGGCAACCGGAGACGAATTCGCCGATGCGCTGTTCGACAATGTCGTTGCGGTAGTGCGGTTCACCTGTCGTGGGGTTGAAGGAATCGTAGACGTTCTGGAAGACCATTTCCTGGTGGCCGAGGTACTTGCCGGTCCTTCTGTCCAGTTTCCATAAGATTCCAGGCTTGCCGGCGCTGAAGACCAGGCTCTGGCCTTGATCTTCGACCAGCACGCGCTCGAAGGCTTCGTCGAGGTCGAGCGATTCGCCGGGGGCGTGATTGTAGAACCAAGAGAGCTTGCCGGTGTCGGGATTGAGGGCGAGGCTTGAATTGGCGTAGAGCGTAGCTCCGTTGCCTGAGCCCCGGCTGATGCGCATCCAGGGCTTGGCTTGCGCGGTGCCCCAGAAGGTGAGGTTGAGGTCGGGATCGTAGCTCGGGGTGGTCCAAGTCTCCGAGCCTGCGCGGAACATGTCCGCGAGGCCGCCCCAGGTGTCGCCGCCGGGTTCGTTAACACGGGCGATGGTATTGAAGCGCCAAACTTCCTTGCCGGATTCGGCGTCGTAGGCGCTGACGAAACATTTCTCATCGCGGAAGGTGCCGCAATAGCCGAGGGTCTGGAGCAGCTTGCCGTTGACCGCAAGCGGTCCCGCGGTGGAACCGTGGCCGGATTCACCGATGGTGGTGTCCCAGACCTGCTTACCAGTACGTGCGTCGAAGGCCATGAGGTGGGAATCGCCGGTGGAGACGTAGAGGTTGTCGCCATAGATGGCGAGGCCTCGCATGGCCGGGGCGGTGGGGGTGGTGCCGTAGCGATTTTCCCAAATGAGTTCGCCGGACTTTGCGTCGAGGGCTTGCAGGACCATGCCCGCGTTGTTGAGGTACAAGACGCCGTTGTGGACCAGAGGCGCGGGGGCGTTCCCGAGGGCCGAGCCGTCCTGCATGGCCCAGCTCCAGGCGAGGCGCAGGCCGCCGACGGATTGGGTGGTGACCTGGTTGAGGGGGCTGAAGCTGCTGGCGCGGTAGTCGCGGCGGATCATCAGCCAGTCGGCGGGGTCGGGATTGCGCAGCATGGCGTCGGTGACGGGGACGTAGTTCTTCACTTCGCCCGCGGCGGTGATGCCTCGGGGTTCTTGCTTCGCTTGCTTGGCTTGCGCAACTTGTTTGGGCGCGGCAGGAGCACCTCCGGTGATGCTCGCGATGGTGACGGTCGAAGCTGCGGTGAGGGGCTGATTCCCTGCCCTGGCGCTGTTGGAGTCGAGGAGGAAGGAGGCTAAGTTGACGTAAGAATCGCCGGGGAGGGCCGCGCCGCCGGGGGGCATGGAGAGGCGCAGGTACTTAACGAGGTCGCCGGCGGTGCGGGCGCTCCATTGGGTTAGGAAGTTGGGACCGGAGAGTTGGGGGCCTTCGCGGCCGGTAAGATCGGCGGCGTGGCAGGAGGCGCAGTAGGTTTGATAGGTGGAGCGGCCGGCGGCGGCCTGGTCCTGGGTGTAGGGTTCGGCGGGGCGCTGCTGTGCGAGAAGGACGGCGGCGCAGGCTGCGGCTGCGAGTGCGGCAATGATCCAGGACTTCATAAGGCTCGCTTTCTTAACAGGCGTGGGGCAAATAGTGTCAGACACCATTTTCGCCGATAATGAGTGTAGCTTACATGCCGCAACTTTCTCGCAGTGGATATGTTTTGGACGCGCTTACGACGGTGGAACGGGAGCGGCTGGCGCAGCGCTTGTCAGACAACGAACGCTACGTGCTGCTGGACCATGGGACCGAGCCGCCGTTTTGCGGGGGGCTGCTGGACAACAAAGAAGACGGCACGTATTGCTGCCGGTTGTGCAGCTTGCCTTTGTTCGGCTCGGACAAGAAGTTTGAATCGGGGACGGGTTGGCCGAGCTTTTTCTATCCGTTCGATCCGGTGCACATGCGGACCATTGTGGATACCAGCCACGGAATGCGGCGGGTAGAGGTCCGGTGCGCGCGCTGTGACGGGCACTTGGGGCATGTGTTCCCGGACGGGCCGACGCCGACGCAGATGCGTTACTGCATGAATGCGGCGGCACTGGAGTTCTTCGCCACTGGGCAGGAGCCGAAGCCGGCGGGTCAGCAGTGAGAAGCACCAAGATTGTTGCGACGCTAGGTCCTGCGACGGATTCCACGGAGAGCTTGCAACGGCTTTTCGATGCCGGGGTGAACGTGTTCCGGCTGAACGCGAGCCATGGCGAATGGGAACAGCATCATGCGCGGATTGAGGCGGTGCGGGGAGCGGCAAAGGTGCGGGGCGTGCATGCGGCGATCCTGCTGGATTTGCAGGGGCCGAAGATCCGGCTGGGCGAATTCGCGGGCGGCGGGTGCGAGTTGCAGACGGGCGCGGCGTTCACTATCACGTCAGAGGCTGTGGTGGGCTGCGCGGAGATCGCGCACTGCACCTATGCGCCGCTGCCGGCGGAGGTTCGTCCCGGTGACCACGTGTTGCTCAATGACGGAGCGGTGGAATTGGAGGCGGTCCGGTGCGAGGCTTCGCGGGTGGAGTTTCGCGTGATTTCAGGGGGGCCGGTGGGGGATCACAAGGGCGTGAATCTTCCGGGCGTAAAACTGAGTACCCCGGCGATGACGGCCAAGGACGCCGAGGATCTGGACTTCGGCTTGGACGAGGATGTGGACTTCGTGGCACTCTCCTTCGTGCGGGATGCGCACGATGTTTATCAATTGCGACGTAGGCTGGAAGAGCGCAAGTCGCGGGCGATGTTGATTTCTAAGATTGAGAAGCCCGAGGCGTGGCTCAACATTGAAGCGGTGCTGGATGCAAGCGACGGGGTGATGGTGGCGCGGGGCGATTTGGGCGTGGAGATGCCGCTGGAAAAGGTTCCCTTCATTCAGAAGCAACTGATCGCGCGGGCTCGGGAGAAGGGCAAGTTCGTGATCACGGCGACGCAGATGCTGGAGTCGATGATCGAGCATTCGCGGCCTACGCGGGCTGAAGTGAGCGACGTGGCGAACGCGATCTGCGACGGCACGGATGCGGTGATGTTATCGGCGGAAACGTCGGTGGGTTGCGATCCGGGCAACGCGGCGCGCACGATGGCGGTGATCGCGGCGGAGACGGAGGGCTGGCTGCTGGCGAAGGGGTTTCCGGAGCCGCTGCCGCGCGTGACGCCGTCGAATGCGGAGATTGTGGCGGAGTCGGCGTATCATGCGGCGCGGTCCGCTAGTGTCGCAGCGATTGCCGTGTTTACGACCAGCGGCGCGACGGCACGGCTGATTTCGCGGTACCGTCCGCCGGTGCCGATTTATGCGTTTACGCACAGCCCTGGGGTCGCGTGTCAGTTGGCGGTTTCCTTCGGGGTCCACGCAATTCTGGCTCCGATGGTGGATACCACCGAGCAGATGCTGCACCAGATGGAAGAAGCCGTGCTACAGAGAGGCCTGCATGCGGGTGACAACGTGGTGTTTGTGGCTGGACAGCCGATTGGGCACGTGGCGAGCACAAACTTGATGAAACTTCACCGGCTGAGTTAGGCGATGGAGATGACGCGGGGGGAGCCGCGGTAGAGTTCATCCACTACATCGGCGCGATTGTCGAGCACGGCGCGTTGGCTGATGGAGCCCTTGTCGGTCAATTCGTGCGCGTCGATGGACGGTGGCACGTCCAGCACGATCACCCGCATGATGCGGTTGGAACTGCCGGTGCTGGTTTTGGCCATGTTGACCAGGCGCTCTTGGAACTTGGCGCGCACTCCGGGGCGGGCTAATAATTCCGCCACGGTGCCGGGTTGGGGGGACAGCTCGCGGCAGGCGTCGAGGTCGGGGAATACCAGCGCGCCGACGTAGCCGCGGTCGGCTCCGGCGATCACGACTTCTTTCGCGTAGGGTGCGAACTCGGCTAGAAAGTTGACGCGCAGAGGTCCGGCGCTGACCCAGGTTGCAGTGGAGAGTTTGAAGTCCTCCGCGATGCGGCCGTCGAAGATGAAACCTTTATTGGGGTCGTTCTCATCGACGAAGCGGAGGGCGTCGCCTATTTTGTAGAAGCCTTCCTCGTCGAAGGCGGCGCGCGTCAATTCGGGTTCATTCCAATAGCCGGGAGTGATGTTGGGGCCCTTCAAGCGGGCTTCCAGCTTGCGGCCGTTGGGGATCAACTTCAAGTCCATGCCGGGAGCCGGCACGCCGCATTCGCCGGCGCTGCGGACATCCTTACCGACCCACAACGCGAAGGGGCCCGTCTCGGTTGCGCCTAGACCGGAGAGCATGAGGATGCGCTCGCCGCATGCTTGGATGGAGAGGTCCTGCAGAGCGTCCCACACTTCCTGGGAAATTCCCGCACCCGCGTAGAACAGGGCTTTCAAGTGACTGAAGTAGTGGCGGCGGAAGTCGGGGTCCTTGCGCAGGTGCGGAATGATGGCCTCGAAACCTTTGGGCACGTTGAGGACGATGGTGGGTGCAATTTCGCGCAAATTGCGCAGGGTCTCGTCGAACGCGCCGGGGACGGGCTTGCCTTCGTCGAGGTAGAGCGTGCCTCCGTTATAGAGGATCATGCCGAAGTCTTTGCTGCCTGCGAAGGTGTGGTTCCAAGGGAGCCATTCGAGGATCACGGGCGGCTCATCTTCAAGGAACGGCCAGCACTGGCGGACCATTTCCTGGTTGCTGGTCCACATGCGATGGGTGTAGATGACGCCCTTGGGCATGCCGGTGGAGCCGGACGTGAACAGAATCTTGAAGACGGTTTCAGGTTCCACCTGCGCATGGGCTGCCGCGAGTTCGGGTCCGGGTGCGGTGCTGAGCAGGTCGGCGAACGGGGTTGCGCCTTCGACGGGTTCGCGGGTGCAGACGACTTCGGCTCCCGCGGGCAACACGGTCTTGAGTGCGGCGGCGAACTGCTGTCCGCTGGCGGCGAAGACCAGGCCGGGTGAGAGCACTTTGAAGATGTGCTTGAGCTTGCCGAAATCCTTGGAGACCAGCGAATAGGCGGTGGAGATGGGCGAATACGGCACGCCTGCGTACATGGCTCCGAGGCCGAGCAGCGCGTGTTCGATGTCATTGCCGGAGAGGATGGCGATGGGGCGTTGCGCGTTGAGGTTGCGCTGGGCAATCGCTTGCCCGATGCGGCGGCCCTGATCGGCTGCCTGGGCATAGGTGAGCCTGCGCCAAGGGCCCTCGGGCGTCCGTTGCGCGATGAAGGTACGGGCCGGCGTGGTTTGTGCCCAATGGTCCAGGCGGTCGGTCATGCGCTGCGGGTAGGGGCCGAGTTCGAGCGTGGAGCGGACGTACATGACTCCGCTGGGGTGTTTCTCGAGGATAACTTCGGTGGAGGCGAGTTTGATATCGCGGATCGGTGACAGCATGGGTTCTGTTTCGTCGCAAGGGACGGGACTTCACGATGTTAGCACTGGTTCCAGTAGTGAGGAGTTCAGGCCGACCCTTGCTCAGCGCTTGTGGTTTGCGCGGCTTCCAGGATCGCCTCACTGATGGTGACATAGGCTCGACCCCTTTCAGCCTTCATCTCCGCCAACGACTTCTCGGGGGAGATGATGGCTTGATATTTCGCAATGGGGGACCCGGTGTACGAACACGCCCGCACCATGAACCACAAGATCCTGACGGTGGTTGTTTCGGCGGCCTGTAAAGCCGGGCCCAACTCGTGTTCGTGCACGAAATCGGAGGCCATGAAACTGGGGGAGACCAGCAAGACCACGACTTTCGCAGAGGCTAGCGCGATGTCGATCTCCGCTCGCCATTCGGCTCCCGGTTGTATCTGGCGATCCGACCAGGCAGCAATCTTTCCAGCTCTCGTCAGGGGCACCAAGTGCTCAAGCAATTCGTCCAAGAACTGCTGATCTTTGTGGCTATAGCTGATGAAGACTGAGTTCTTGCGTACGCCCATAGATGCAGCATAGCGCACGGGTCCCGACAAACTCGCGGCGGTGTACGCTCGACACAGCGTTCCCTTTTTGAGAGCATATGGGCCATACACGTCACCCGCCGGAAAGCGCTGCGGGAATTTGCGGACCGCCATGGCGACGCCGAAACTCCGCTTGATGACTGGTTTCGCATCACCAAGAGACTGCGGTGGACAAGCCTGATCGACGTTAGGAAGACTTACCCTCACGCGGACGCCGTGGGCCAGTTTACGGTATTTAACCTGGGCGGGAACAAATACCGGTTGGCGGTGCGCATAGAGTATCGAACAGGGCGCGTGTACATCCACCGGGTAATGACGCACGACCAGTACAGTAAAGGGGAATGGAGGAAGCAATGAGAGATACGGTGCTAGAGGTCGATCCCAAATCCTACGGTCATTTGTTGGCACGCAGGCTTCCGACTGTGATCCAGAATGAACAGGAAAATGAGCAAATGATCGCCGAGCTGGCAGAATTGGACCGCAGGCACGAGGAGCTTTCGCGCGAAGAACGCGCTTATGCGGATCTGCTCACGGTGCTGATTGAAGCCTTCGAGGAGGACAGCCATGCCTTGGAAGGATCGACACCAGACAGCCGGTTGCGCAGCCTGATGGAGGAGCGGGGGCTGCGTCAGAGGGACCGGTTGGAGGTATTCGGCTCACGCGGCATCGCATCGGAGATGGTCAGCGGGAAACGGGAGATCAGCAAAGCGCAGGCCAAGGCGCTGGCAGGACTTTTTCATGTTCCGGCGGATCTGTTTTTGTAGCGTTGTAACAAGAAGACGACAAACTGCTTGACACTGTATACGAAACGACTACAATAAAAACTCCCTCCCCTGGGTCCGATTCCCCCCTCTTTGAGACCTACCTAGCGATAGCTCTGTCTCGATTCCACCATGCAGCCTTGGTACGCGCTTACGATCCATCCGAAACATGAACACCTCGCGGCGCGCGGACTGCGTGCGCAGGGGTTTGAGGTGTATCTACCGTTGCACAGAGCGCGGCGGCGGTGGTCGGACCGGACCAAGTCACTCGACATGGTGCTCTTTCCCGGCTACCTGTTCTGCCGCTTCGTCACGGCCGACAAGTTGCGCGTGATGACATCGACTGCGGTGCGTGGGATCGTGCGCAATGGGCGAGAGCCGATTCCGGTGGACAATACCGAGATCGAGTCGATTCGCACGTTGATCGCAAGCGGGCGGCCTATCGACATGTGTCCGTTCCTGCGCGTAGGTGAACACGTCCGCATCAGCCATGGACCATTTGAATCCGTACGCGGCGTCATCGTGCGCGCCGATGAGAACTGGCGCGTCGTCGTGAGCGTCGAAGCGCTGGGATGCTCCGTTTCCGTCGAAGTCGACGCCGGCCAACTTTTGCCTGATCGAAAGCCACCCGCAACAATTCACAAAGAAAGAACTGCCCATGGCCATCTCCAAGCCTAGAAATCGAGTTGTACTGTTTCGCCTGACGCAAGAGGAATATGAAGAGGTCCAGCAAGCCTGCACGGCGGGAGCTGCGAGGAGTGTTTCGGACTACGCGCGTGCGCGCATTCTGGGGATGAGCGATACGCCATCGCTGGCTAGCTTGGAACACCGCATTGGGGATTTGACGCGGGCGGTTTCGCATTTGACGAAGTTGGTGGAAGCGTCGGCTCCACCGCGGGCGGAAGCTGCGGCGGCGAGTTATGTGCCGTACCTGGCAAAGTCGGGAGACTAACGAATGCGTGTTCTGCTGGTCTCCGTTCTGTTGTTCTGGGCTGCCCTCACCGCTTTCGCGCAAACGCGGCCGGCGGTGATGGAGGACGTGGGCAAGTCAAACCTGCCCGCGCAGAAGCTGGGCGTGGATGACTTGGTGGCCGTCTCGGTTTACGACGCGCCGGAGCTGACGCGCACGGTGCGGATCGAGCCGGACGGCACGGTGCATTTGCCGCTTCTCGACGCGGGGATTCCGGCGCTGGGGCTGATGCCGAGGCAACTGGAGTCGGCCATCGCCGCGGCGCTGAAGACGGGCGAGATCATGGTGAACCCGATCGTCAAGGTAACGGTTGTGGAGTATCATTCGCGTCCCATTGCGGTGATGGGGGCGGTGCGCAAACCGCTCACGTTTCAGGCCGAGGGCACGGTGACGTTGCTGGACGCGTTGGCTCGGGCGGAAGGGCTTTCGCAGGATTCGGGCACGGAGGTGTTGGTGACGCGTGGCGGCGAGATTTTCCGGATTCCACTCAAGGCACTGCTGAAAGATGCGGAGCCATCGGCGAATCTGCTGCTAACCGGGGGCGAGGAAATTCGCGTTCCGGACGCGGGCAAGATCACCGTGGTGGGCAACGTGAACCGACCGGGCGCGTTCCCGGTGCGCGAGGCCGGCGATCACAGCGTGCTGAAGTTGATCGCTCTGAGTGAGGGGTTGATGCAGTACGCCGAGAAGGTCGCATTCATCATCCGGCGCGATGTTTCGGGAGTGGATCAGGAATTGCCGGTTGAACTGGAAAAGATCATGAAACGTGAATCGCCGGACGTGACGTTGACGGCGGGGGACATTCTCTACATTCCGGACAACAAGAAACGGCGCACCACCATGGGTATCGTCGACCGCATCACCAGCTTCGGATCGAACACAGCCTCGGGAGTCCTTGTTTGGAGAAGTTGAACCACAATCTGCCTGCGATTCCGGAGCCGGTGCGAACGCCGTTGTCTGCTCCGTTGCTCGACGCGGAGTATGAATCGGCGAGCGCGCACGTTCCGCTCTCGCACTACTTGTGGATCTTGCGGCGGCAAGGCTGGAAGATGCTGGCGTTCATTGCATTGGTAGTGATCGCGACGCTGATCGTTTCCATGCGGCTGACGCCGATCTACGAATCGACCACGACGATCGATATCGACCGGCGTCTGCCCACGGGGGTGCTGGGCGAGGAGTCCGCGCAGATTGCGAACAATGATGCGGACCAGTTTTTGGCGACGCAGGTGAAACTGATTCAGTCGGATTCGGTGCTGCGTCCGGTGGTCGACCGGTTCCACATTCGCGACGTGGAGCCGGAGGCACTGGAGGAGGCGATTGACGGGTCGGACGAAAGTCTGGAAGCGCCCGTGATTCTCAAGCCGCTGCGCGTTACGCGGCCGGCGAACACATACATTCTGCAGATCAGCTATCGATCCGAGCATCGGCAGTTGGCGGCGGACATCACCAACGCGATTGCGCAGAGTTACCTGCAGCACTCCTATGAGATCCGGTACAAAGCCACGGCGGGGTTGAGCCAGTTCATGGAGAAGCAGCTGGACGAGTTGCGGGCGAAGATGGAGAAGTCGAGTGAGGCACTGCAACGCTTCGAGCGCGAATTGAATGTCATCAGCCCGGAAGAAAAGACCAGCATCCTTACGGCGCGGTTGATGGAACTGAACAAGAACTACACCGAGGCGCAGACGGACCGCGTTGCCAAGGAAGCCGCGTACCGGTCTGTGGAGGATGGAGCCTACGCGGCGGCGCTGACTTCATCGCAAGGGGAAACGCTGAAGAAGCTGGCGGACGAATTGAGTGAGGCGCAGCGGCGTTTTGCCGATATCAAAGTCACGTTCGGAGCCAAGCATCCTGAGTATCCGAAAGCCCAGACGCGCGTGACCGAGCTGGAGGCGCAACTCAAGGAAGCCAATGCCAACGTGACGCGGCGGGCTGATGTGGAATACAAGCAGGCGCGGAATCGCGAAGGAATGCTGGAAGCTGCGGTCACGCAGACGAAGAAGGAGTTCGACGATCTGAATTCGCGGTCCTTCGAGTATCAGACGCTGAAGCGCGAGGCGGATGGGGACAAGACGCTGTATGAGGAGCTCATCCGGCGCATCAAAGAAGCGGGCATCAACGCGAGTTTTCAGAACAGTTCGATCCGGGTTGCGGATGCGGCGCGACCGGGGTTGAAGCCGGTGTTCCCTCGGCTGTGGCTCAACTTGTTGCTGGCGTTCCTGTGCGCGAGTTTCATGGCTGTGGGCGCGGCGGTGCTGACCGATGTGCTGGACAACACGGTACGCGATCCCGACCAAGTGCAGCGCTTGATGAACGCGGATGTGATCGGGTCGTTGCCCGCGGTGAAGGATTGGCGGCGACGGCTGAGTCCGGTGGGCCATGCTCCGGCATTGAATGGCGCAACGCCGCTGGTGCATCCGAGTGATCAGACGCTTTCGAATTACGAAGAGGCGATCCGCACGCTGCGCAATTCGATTCTGCTGACGGACTTTGATCGGCGCCTGCGCAGCATTCTACTGACCAGCGCGTCGCCATCGGAGGGCAAATCGACGGTGGCGGCTCATCTCGCGGCGACGCATGCGAGCCAGCACAAGCGCACGCTGCTGATCGACGGCGATCTGAGGCGGCCCAGTGTGCATCGGCTGTATCAAGTGCCCAACACCATCGGGCTATCGAACGTGCTGCTGCAGCAGATTTCGTGGCGCGACGCGGTGATCCGCATCGATTCGCCGCAGGGCTTGGATGTGCTGCCCGCGGGTCCGGCCACGCGGCGCGCATCGGATTTGATCGGCATGGGGCTGGCGGATTTGATTGAAGAGGCCACGCGCGAGTACGATTTGGTGGTGCTGGACGCGCCTCCGCTGTTGGGGTTCGCCGAGCCGCTGCAAATGGCGACGGCGGTGGACGGCGTGATCGTGGTGGCGCGCGCAGGCAATACCAGCCGCAAGGCGCTGGGCACGGTGATCGGCACGCTGAAGCGGCTCCGCGCGAATTTGGTGGGCGTGGTATTGAATGAGGTGCATCGCGAAGTGAGTGCCGGGTATTACTACTACTACGGTCACTACAGCAAGTATTACGAGCGGAAGGCGGAAGGCGGAAGGCGCAGCCGGGGACTAGAGTGAGTTTCTCCTCCGCCCTTTTCCGGCTTGCCGATAACGGTAACAGCGCGTCCCTCGCATCAAGATATCGAGCGCATCGGTTCCGATTGTTCACCGGCCTCCTTCGAGCATGTCCAGATAGTCCAAGAATTCTCGATGTGGGCGGCACGGCTCACATGTGGGTGCGGCATCGTGACCAGCTGCCGCCAGGTGCGTCCGTAGTTCTGCTCAACTCCGAGCATGTTGATTCAGCGTCAAATGCCGCATTATTCCACACTCAAGGTGACGCGAGAGACCTGAGCCGTTATGCCGACGGCGAGTTTGATGTATGTTTCTCAAGTTCGCTCATTGAGCATTTTCCTTCCCTGCATGAACAGCAGACCGTTGCGAGGGAAATACGCCGGGTTGCCCGCAGCTACTTTGTGCAAACACCGAACAGATATTTTCCGCTGGAACCGCATTTCCTTTTTCCGGGCTGGCAATTTATGCCCCTCCCTGTGCGGACGGCTCTATTGCAAAGACGCCGGTTTGGCTGGATGCCACGCGCGGAGAACGAATCGCAGGCCCGGGATGCGGTCACACGCATACGCCTCCTTACCCGACGGGAGATGGGGGAGCTGTTTCCCGACGCAGTGGTAACGCCGGAACGATTTGGGCCGCCGGTGCGTGTCAACGACTTTGAGACACTCCGGGATGGAGTTTAGAGAGTATTTTCGTCTGAGCTTTGTGGTTTGTTGATCCAGACCTCCTTTGGAAGG
>CANFEY010000051.1 GCA_947446025.1 Bryobacterales bacterium | reverse complement strand
CTGCGCCCTAAACGCTCGGCCTAACGGCCTCGCAGGGCTCCGCTCCGGCAGCGGTCCGCAGGGGGGAAGGAACTGGTTCAAGGAAGAAAAGAAAAGGGACACTTCTATCGAGGGAATTTGGGGGACATTTCTAAAGTGGGTTGACACTGACGCCATTTTCCGGTTGACTTCCAGCGGCCCAAACGGTAGCATTTCAGATTATGAACAGGGCTATTCTCTTCCTTGTGCTGGCCGCATTTCCCGTGCTGGCGCACCACTCGTTCGTCATGTTCGAGACCACCAAACAGGTGACCTTGGCGGGTACAGTGACCGGGTTTGAGTGGACCAACCCGCACTGCTACATCGAAATGGATGTGAAAGACGCCGCCGGGGTGGTCAAGCATTGGAGTGTCGAAATGGGCAGCCCGAGCATTTTGCAGCCGGGCGGCTGGAAATTCAACACGCTGAAGAAGGGCATGGAGATATCGCTGTCGCTGAATCCTTTGAAGAACGGCAATCCCGGCGGACTGTTGATCCAGGCGACCCTTCCGGACGGAAAAAAACTCGGCAACGGGCCAGGGCGGGGTGCGCAAAAATGAGGCTGCTTGCGTTCGCCGTTTTCGCTGGGACCTGCTTTGGGCAAGTGGATTTGAGTGGCTCATGGGCTCCCTCGCGCGCGACGGGTGCTGCAGCGCCTGCCCCGCCCACGCCCGTTGTGATGAAGCCTGCGTACAAGGCTGCATATGAAGCGCTGCAAGCGAAAATCAGCCAAGCAACAGCGCGCGGTGAACAGTATGCCATCAGAGGCCTGTGTGACCCCTATGGTCTGCCGGGCATGATGTCGATTGCCACCTACCCCACGGAGATTATCCAGACACCCAAACAAATTACGCTGATCGCCGAAGCATTCAGTGAAGTCCGGCGCGTGTACATCGATAAGCCGCAGCTACCGATCGATGACGTGCCTCCTACCTTCACCGGGCGCTCCGTGGGCCACTGGGAGAAGGACACCCTGGTTGTGGATACCGTCGGCATCAAGGAATCGGTTCCGGGCTATCAAAACCTGGTACACAGCGATCAGATGCGCATCACGGAGCGCATTCGCCGTCCTTCACACGAGGTCTTGCACGACCAGATCACCATTGAGGATCCACTGACGCTCGAAAAACCGGTCACCTACACACTTGTGTACCGTCTCATCCCTGACTATGAGATGGTCGAGTTCGTGTGCGAAAACAATCGCGAGTACATTGATGAGAACGGGATCGTGCGTATGCGCATGAAGGATAAGTAAGCCATGAAGATTCTTGCAATCAGTTTGCTAGCGGTGGGCGCGTTTGCGCAGTCGTTGGCCCCGTTGAATGACAAAGGCGTGCCTGAAGGGGCGCTCTCCATCGCCGCGCTGGCGAAGACGCGCGCCAAGCCCGCGTTCGACCTGACCGGGACCTGGCTGCACGGCGGCGGCGCGAACAACCCGTGGCAGTTCGCCCCTCCTGCCAATGCAAAGCTGACACCCGCCGCGCAGAAGCACTACGACGCGGCCAAGAAGGCGCAGGCCGAGGGCATGGCGTATCACGACGACATCGGCCAGTGCTGGCCCGCCGGACTGCCGATCCTCATGACCCGCGTATGGCCCATCGCCATGATTCAGAAGCCGACCTCGATCTACATGATCAGCGGCTTCATGAACAGCGTCCGCATCGTTTACCTGGACGGGCGGCAGCACACCGACCCCGACATCGTGATCCCCAGCTTTAACGGCGAATCCATCGGCCATTGGGAAGCGGACACGCTGGTGGTCGACACCACGGCTTTCGTCGACCATCACCATTGGATCGACAGCGGCATTCCGGCCAGTGATCAGCTGCACGTGATCGAGCGTATCAAGCTGCTCAACAACAGCGCGACGCTGGAGATTGAGTACACCATGACCGATCCCAAGAGCTGGGAAGGCGAGTGGAAGTGGACCAAGCGGTGGCGCAGAGTGGACGACCAGGAAATCACCGAAGCCAGCTGCCTTCCGAATTTGAACGAACACATGTTGAGCACCAGTGGCTCGCAAAACGTACGCTAGGAGAGCCATGAAGAAACTGCTTGTAGCCTTATGCCTGTTGGTCCCCGGTCTGATGGCGCACCATTCGATGGCGGGGTTTGACCGCACGCAGTCCAAAACGCTCGAGGGCGTGGTCAAGGACTTCGCGTGGCAGAATCCGCACGCGTGGATCGAGCTCGAAGTTACCGCCGACGGGAAGACCACGCTGTGGAATTTCGAAATGACGGCTCCCGCGTATTTAGTTCGCGCCGGGTGGAAGAAGACTACCCTAAAGCCGGGCGACAAGGTTACCGTCGTGGGCAATCCGCTGAAGACCGGCGAGCCAGGGGCGCTGTTCGTTTCCGTAACTCTGGCCAACGGAACCAAGATGGGGGAGCGGGCCGCTCCCGCTGCCGGGAAAGCCGCCGCAAAGTAGGCGTACACTAGTGTGAGGTGAGTCAGGTCACTCTCGCATTATTGCTGTTGCTCGGAGGCACAGTAGCAGGACAAGTCAACAGTGGACGTGTGCTCGGTGACGTGCACGATCCCAGCGGAGCCCTTGTTTCCAGTACCGCGCTGACAATAAAGAACGAAGCCACCGGCGTAGAAACCACTAGGGCCTCCGGTGAGAAGGGACAGTACTCCTTCGCGGCACTGCCTCCCGGTATCTACGCGCTGACCGCCGCCAAGCAGGGATTCCAGCAGTACAGGCGGGCAGGCATCGAACTGCACCTGGACCAGCAACTCCGCGTGGACATCCAGATGATCATCGGCGGGTCAGATGCGATCACGGTGACGGACACCGCTCCGGAGCTGCAGACAGAGAGCGCGAGCTTGGGGAAAGTGATCGGCGCGGGTGCCATCCGGGATCTGCCGCTGCTCAGCCGTAATTTTCAGGATCTGCTGTTGCTGGTCCCCGGCGTGGCTCCCGGAGCGGGCGGCAACATCTCCAACTACGCGGTGAACGGGCAGCGCGAGTTCGCCAATTCCATCGTCATCAACGGCGTGGAAGTCACGGGCAACCGCAACAACGATTCGAATCTGCGGCCCAGTGTGGATGCCGTGGAGGAGTTCAAGGCGATCACGTCCGGCTATGAGGCGGAGTTCGGGCGCTCAGGCGGGGGCGTGGTGGCGATTCAAACACGCTCCGGTGGCAACGCGTTCCACGGAGCGCTGTTCGAATTCCTGCGCACTAACAAGACCACGGCGCGCAGCTTCTTTGCTCCACAGGCGTCGGCGCTCAAGGAGAATTCCTTCGGCGGGACCCTTGGTGGACCGTTGCGCCGCGGCAAGACATTCTTCTTCGCCGGCTACGAGGCCAAGCGGACGCGCGATTCCTTCTCTTATTTGGCCAACACTGTCCCAAACGGCGCGGGACGCGATTTTTCGCGCTCACTTGATCCGTACACCGGTCAGCCGATCCCCATCTTCGACCCACAGTTTTACGCGTCGAATTTCTATGCTCAGCAGTTCCCCGGCAACGTGATCCCGGTGGCTCGGGTGAGTCCAGCGGGATTGCGCACGCTGCAGACTTTGTTCCCGAAGCCGAATGCACCCGGCATCCTGAACGGCTGGTTCAACAACTACCAGGTGTCACAGAGCTACCGCTTCCACTCGGACACCGGGGACCTGCGCCTGGACCACACCATCAACGCCCGTCAGCGCGTCAGCCTCACCTACGACGTCACCGACTTCCGCAGTCTGACCGGCGATCCATTTGAAGGCGTGATCCCGGTGCATGGCGGCGGCGGGGCGGACAGCGGCGACCGCACAACTTCGGGCAATCATAGTGTAGGCGGCACGCACGTTTTCAACGTCCGCCCGAATCAGTTGAATGAACTGCGCGTCAGCTTCGTGCAGGCCAGTGTCTCACAGGATCATCTGCTGGGCAGTAGCCCGCAGCCGCAGGTCTACCTGGCGTTCGGCGTACTTGCCGCGGGGCCTTGGGCACCGGCGAGGCGGATTTGGGCGCCTGCCTCGAGCATCTCTTTGTGCGCACCGGTGAGCATGCCGATGCTCGCGCTGTCGATGTAATCGAGCTTCGAAAAATCCAGGATCAGTTTGCGTGATCCCATCTGGATCAGCTGCGAAATCTGCGTCTCGGTATTGGTCAGATGGGTCCCGACGTTGAGGCGGCCAGAGATTTCGAGGATGGTAATGCCGGGTTCGACGGTGCGGAGCTTGCGCGTTGTCATGATTAGAGATTGTACACTGGCAATTCACCCATGAAAATTCTAGTCATCGGCGGCGGCGGGCGCGAACACGCAATTGCATGGAAACTCGCGAACGAAGGGCATCAAATTTGGGGAGCGCCGGGGAATCCGGGCATGGCGCAAGTGGGCACCGTGGTTGCGTCCACGGACTACTTGTCTATCGCGGCGTCGGCTGGCGTGGACCTGACGGTTGTGGGTCCCGAGGCTCCGCTGGCGGACGGTGTGGTGGATCAATTCCGCGCGGCGGGGCGCAAGATTGTGGGCGCGACGCGCGAGTGCGCCAAGCTGGAGGCCAGCAAGATCTACTCGAAAGAATTCATGCAGCGCGTGGGCATTCCGACGGCGCGTTTCCTGCGCACTGAGGACGAGTCTGCTGCGCTGCGCGCGCTTGCTGAGTTCGATTATCCGATTGTGGTGAAGGCCGACGGGCTGGCAGCGGGCAAGGGCGTGATCATCGCGCAGGACCGTGCAGAGGCCGAGGCGGCGGTGCGTTCGCTTGGCCCGCGGCTGGTGATCGAAGAATTTCTGGAAGGCGAAGAAGTCAGCTTCATCGTGCTGAGTGACGGCAAGCACGTGGTCGCGCTCGAAGCCTCGCAGGACCACAAGCGCGTGGGGGATGGTGACATCGGTCCCAACACCGGCGGCATGGGAGCGTATTGCGACGGGCGCATTTTTACCGCTGCCCAGAGTGCGCACGCGATCGATGCCGTCATCCGGCCCGCTGTGGAGGCCACCGGGTTCACCGGATTCCTCTACGCCGGTCTGATGATGACGGCGTCGGGTCCCAAGACGCTGGAGTTCAACGTGCGGCTGGGCGATCCCGAGACGCAACCGCTGATGCATCGCATGCGGTCGAACTGGGGCGAAGTCCTGCTGGCGTCGGCAACGCCCGGAGGTCTGGCGGGCGTGACCCTCGATTGGGGCAAGGACCCGTCCGTCTGCGTCGTCATGGCCGCCCATGGGTATCCCGGCCAGGTCCGCACCGGAGATGCGATCACCGGCATCCCATTGAACAACGGCGGCGGCGCGGAGGTCTTCCAAGCAGGCACGAAGGTGGGGCCACGGGGCCTCGAAACCTCGGGCGGCCGCGTGCTGGGCGTGACGGCATCCGGAGCGGACCTGGCCGCCGCCATGCGCAACGCGTACGCCGCCGTTGACAAGATCCACTTCGCCGGAGCCCACCACCGTCGCGACATCGGCGCCAAGGGCCTCAAACGCTGGTAGAATCGGGACAGTGGGGACGTAGCTCAGCTGGATAGAGCGGCCGCCTCCTAAGCGGCAGGCCGGCAGTTCGAATCTGCCCGTTCCCACCACATTCCCGAGCGATCCGCGAGCTCTGCGGCGGCTCTTTGAGCGCACAGGCGCAAGTCCGTTGTGCGCGATCAAAAAGTGGTCCGGCCGCCTCCTAAGCGGCAGGCCGGCAGGCGCGAATCTGCCCGTTCCCACCAATCGCATTGCGGCGGCGCGCCGCAGTGTTTTACAATCAGAAGTTCCACCCTATATGGCATACATCATCGCTGAACCCTGCATCGGAACCAAAGACACAGCTTGCGTGGACGCCTGCCCGGTGGATTGCATCCACCCCAAGAAGGACGACCCCAAGTTCGATGGCGAACAACTGATCTACATCGACCCGGTGGAATGCATCGACTGCGGTGCGTGCGTGCCCGTGTGCCCCGTCTCCGCCATCTTCGCCCTCGACGACCTGCCGGAGAAGTGGGGCGACTTCGCGCAGAAGAACGCCGCCTACTTCGGGCGCTAGGCGCTTTCCTGTTTCGTTTCTCCACTAGAATTGGAGAAGTCCTCCAATGCCCTCTAGCGCCGAAGTCCCGCTCACGTTGCTGCTGATCTTCGTCTCCGCGAAGCTGCTGGGCGAAATATTTGAACGCCTGCGGCAGCCGGCCATCGTGGGGGAAATTCTGGCGGGCGTGCTGCTGGGACCGCACGCGCTGGGGTGGATCTCTCCGGGTGAAGCGGTCTCGCTGCTGGGCGAGCTCGGGGTGATGTTCCTGCTGTTTCGCGTCGGCCTCGAAGTGAAATCCTCCGAACTTGTTGCGCTCGGCGGGCAGGCGATGCTCGTTGCGGCATCCGGGGTCATCGTGCCGTTCTTGTGCGGATGGGGACTCTCGATCTGGTGGGGGCTGCCGACGCTCGAATCCGTTTTCATCGGCGCGGCGATGGTGGCTACCAGCGTCGGCATCACCGCGCAGGTGCTCGCGGCCGGGGGCTGGATGTCGGAGCGCGCCAGCAAACTCATCGTCGCGGCCGCCGTGATCGACGATGTGCTCGGCCTACTGGTGCTTGCCGCGGTCAGCAGCATGGCGCGCGGCGCGGTGGATTACACGGACCTCGCCATCACTGCAGCCTTGGCCGGCGGGTTCACGCTGCTGATCATCTTCGCCGGCGCGCGTGTGATGGGGAGTCTGCTGCCGAAAATGCGCAGCGGCATGCGCGGCGTGGAGGCGGAGTTCACCATCGCCCTCAGCCTGCTCTTCGGACTCTCCCTCTTGGCCACCTACGCGGGCGTCGCAGCCATCATCGGAGCGTTTCTTGCGGGCATGGCGCTTTCCGAATCCATCGACCAGCGCGTGCGCCCGCTCACCGACGGGGTGACGGAGCTACTGGTGCCGTTCTTCCTGGTCGGCATCGGCTTGAACTTTGACCCGGCGCTCTTCCGGGACGGCGCTGGCTTCACCGCGCTGATCGTGGTGGCCGCGGTGGCGTCGAAATTATTCGCGTGCGGCTTGGCTGCACTGCCGCTGGGGCGCACGGACGCGGTTCGCATCGGCGTCGGCATGATCCCACGCGGCGAGGTGGGCATGGTGGTGGCGCAGATCGGACTTGGCTTCGGAGTGATGGCACCGAGCGTCTACGGCACCATCGTCTTCATGTCCATCGCGACCACGCTGATCGCGCCTCCGCTGCTGCGCCGAGCATTCCGCGGGGCAGCGGCGCGCGGTGAATCGGACGCCCTGCGGATCGGCTAAAACACCGCGAGCACGGCGCACTGCATCAGTGCTCCAGGCGAAAGGTCCGCCGTGATGAAGGTGTGCCGCGCTGGACGCGCGTGTTCATCGGGAAACATCACTAGCCATTGCTGATTCACGATGGCGCGGTACGCCGGTTCCTTCACCCACACTTCCAGCTTGAGGACGTTGTCGGTGGAGCCGCCGGCAGCCTCCATCAGCCGCCGGATGTTGGCGAACATGAAGGCGCATTGCGCCTCGGGCCCGTCGGCGAACGCTCCGCCGTTGTCCGGGTCCTTGCCGAAAATGCTGCCGCTGGCGAGGAACGGTCCGATCTTGGAGGCCGATGGAATCGGGTTGGTGTGGTGTACGCCTGGGATTTCGATGCTTTTGCGTGTCATAAGTTCTCAAGCGCAAAGGGCGCGGCGCAGTATGCCGCGCTCCGTTTTGCGCGTTCAAATATGGTGCCCGGGGTGGGACTTGAACCCACACTCTCCTTACGGAAAAAGGGATTTTAAGTCCCTTGCGTCTGCCGATTTCGCCACCCGGGCCTGCCTTACTAGTCTACTTGCAATGGGCCGCCAAAACCAGAAAAGGCGGCGAGCATTGCTGCCCGCCGCCTTTAATCCCACCAAAGGATTTCTTAGTACCGATAGTGATCCGGCTTGTACGGCCCACCCACCGGCACGCCGAGGTAGTCGGCTTGCTTCTGCGAGAGCACGGTCAGCTTCACGCCGATCTTCTCCAAGTGCAGCCGCGCGACCTCTTCGTCGAGGGCCTTCGACATCACGTAGACGCCGACCTTGTAGGTGTCCTTGTTCCTCCACAGGTCGAGCTGCGCCAGCGTTTGATTGCTGAAGCTGTTCGACATCACGAAGCTCGGGTGACCCGTCGCGCAGCCGAGGTTCACCAGGCTGCCTTCCGCCGGTATTGACGGGCGGTTCGGCGACTCATGGGATATTCCACGCGAGCCGGTTGAGCGGAGGGGGGGAAGGAAACTCCTCCTAGCGCACCTTCTGGTAGATCGCCTTTCCAGCCCGCGTTTCTTCAGTGAGCGTGGCTCCATCAGGTGAGACCGTCCAAGTTCGGGGTGCACCGCTTGGTGCGTGAATTGCGGCAATCCTATTGCCGTTCTCCAGCTTTGCCGAGACTTGCTTCGCTGTAGCAGTCTCACTTGCCAGCAGAGTCGCGAAGTCTTGTGTTTGGTGGAGTGGTGATGCCGCACCGTCCAAACGCAAAACGGCTTGAGTGAATAGAGGTTCTCCGGAAGGACCTGTGGCACTGAGCGTGAAAAGTAAGCGGCCATCCGCAAGCTTGCTGAATTGGATCACCCGGGTCTGATCATTCTGACCTTGTGACAACTCAAGGTTCATTTTCCACGTTCCGTCAAAGGGCCTCACGTTTTGACCACTAAGACTCGGTAGTACCATGCAGATGGCGGCACATAGAACGGTTCGGACGTTGCTCTTAATTCGATTCAAGTAGGGATAGTAGCCCATTTACACAACTGGTGCGAGTCCAGTCCGCCCCTGGCGCGAGGAGTCCGGAGTCGACGAATATGTTGGCGCCGGGTCAATTCGCGCATCGGTGATGCTAAAATCTCCGCATGCAAACACTGCGCCCCACCCAACTCGCGCTGTTCCTGATTTCCGTTGGTCCCCTCTGTTCCGCCCAGTGGCTCGATTACCCCACGCCCGGTGTGCCGCGTACGAAAGATGGCAAGGTGAATCTCACCGCGAAAACGCCTCGCACCCGTGATGGCAAGCCCGACCTTCCGGGGTCTGGCACGTGAAGTCTGAAACGGCGGAGGAAAAGGTCAAGCTGGGCCAGCGTCCTGACGTCTTTCAGGTTCCAGGTATGGAGTCATTCACAACTTCGCTCTACGCGCAAGATATTACCCGCGACCTTCCCCCCGGCAGCATCGTACTAACTCCAGCAGCGGAAGCCGTCGTGGCCGCTCGTAACGCAATAGCTCCCGCAGACAAAAATGGATGCCTTCCCTTTGGCATGCCACGCACAATTCTCCTCTCGGAGGTGCAGAAGATCGTGCAGACTCCAGGTTTGACGCTGATCCTGTTGGAACTCGACAGCCAGTGGCGCCAAATCTACACCGATGAGCGATCTCTACCCAAAGACCCCAGCCCGTCGTGGCAGGGCTATTCGATTGGGCATTGGGAGAAGGACACCCTGGTAGTCGAAACGGTTGGTTTTAATGGCCGAACGATCCTCGATGCACGGCACCCCATTAGTCCAGGCATGAAGATGACCGAGCGTTACACTCGGCTCGACGTCGGGCATATGGAGCACCAAATGACCTTTGAGGACCCGGCGTTTTACAACGAACCGATCACCGCAAAAGTGACCCATCTGCTGCAGCCCGACGCGGACATTCTGGAATACGTCTGCGCAGAGAATGAAAAAGACAAGGGTCACATGCCCACGACGAGGAACTAGCCTATTTGAAGGTCACGCCAAGGCGCGAAGATACGCAAAGGAAAGTCGAGGGTTTTAAGGGTTCGCTGTGCCCCGGTCATCCCAAAAGCAAAGGCGGCGAGCATCGCTGCCCGCCGCCCCGTAGAACTGCTTCCTTCTCTAGTAGCGATAGTGATCCGGCTTGTACGGACCTTCCACCGGCACGCCCAAGTAGTCCGCCTGCTTCTTGCTGAGCACCGTCAGCTTCACGCCGATCTTTTCGAGGTGCAAGCGAGCCACTTCTTCGTCCAGCGCCTTCGACATCACGTAGACGCCGACTTTGTAGGTGTCTTTGTTCTTCCACAGGTCGAGCTGCGCCAGCGTTTGGTTGCTGAAGCTGTTCGACATTACGAAGCTCGGGTGGCCCGTCGCGCAACCGAGGTTGACCAGGCGGCCTTCCGCCAGCATGAAGATGCTGTGGCCGTCGGCGAAGGAGTACATGTCCACCTGCGGCTTGATGTTGGTGCGCTTCACGCCCTTGGCCGTGTTCAACGCGTCGATCTGGATTTCGTTATCGAAGTGGCCGATGTTGCAGACGATGGCTTGGTCCTTCATCTTCGACATGTGGTCCAGCGTGATGATGTCCAGGTTGCCGGTCGTCGTCACATAGATGTCCGCGCGACCCAGCGTGTCCTCAACGGTGGTCACTTCGTAACCTTCCATCGAAGCCTGCAGCGCGTTGATGGGATCGATTTCCGTGATGATGACGCGCGCGCCCAAGCCCCGCAGGGACTGCGCCGAGCCCTTGCCCACGTCGCCATACCCGCAGACGACTGCAACTTTGCCCGCAACCATCACGTTGGTGGCGCGCTTGATGCCGTCCACCAGCGATTCGCGGCAGCCGTACAGGTTGTCGAATTTCGACTTGGTGACCGAATCGTTCACGTTGATGGCCGGCACCAGGAGCTTGCCTTCCTTCATCATCGTGTACAGGCGATGGACACCCGTGGTGGTTTCTTCGGAGACGCCCTTCCATTCGCTGACCACACCGGTCCAGCGCTTGGGGGTCTCGCCGTGGATCTTCTTGAGGAGGTCCTTGATCACCTGCTCTTCATGGTTGCCCGACGCGGTGTTCACCCAGCCGTCGCCCTTTTCGAGGTCGAAGCCTTTGTGGATCAGCAGCGTCACGTCGCCGCCGTCATCGACCACCAGCTGCGGACCCTTGCCGCCGGGGAAGCTCAGCGCTTGATCGGTGCACCACCAATATTCTTCGAGGGACTCGCCCTTCCAGGCGAACACGGGGATGCCTGCCGCAGCGATGGCCGCCGCTGCGTGGTCTTGGGTGGAGAAAATGTTGCAGCTGGCCCAACGCACATCGGCGCCCAGCTCGACCAGCGTTTCGATCAACACCGCAGTCTGGATGGTCATGTGCAGGCTGCCGGTGGTGCGGACGCCCTTGAGCGGCTTGTCCTTGGCATACTTGCGGCGGATCGACATCAAGCCGGGCATTTCGCTCTCGGCGATGCTGATTTCCTTGCGGCCCCATTCGGCCAGCTTCATGTCTGCAACTTTGTACGCCAGATCGGCGGGGTTGGCGATGGTGGTGCTCATTTGTTTACCTCGGGGAAAAGTTTGTATCGACAAATCTAGATACAACGATATAATACCTGAGAGTCATTGATGGCGTCAATCCTAAAATCACTGAAGCTGCTGGCCGAGCCGAGCCGGGTGCGAATCGTGCTTCTGCTTGAAAAAGAAGAACTTTCTGTGGCGGAGCTGCAGGAAATCCTGGGCATGGGCCAGAGCACAATCTCAACTTACTTGGCCCAGCTGAAGCAGGCGGCCTTGGTGGAGGACCGGCGGACGGGCAAAAATATCCTCTATAGCTTGAAACCGGGGGCCCCACGGGAGTTGTTGGCGGTCCTACGCCACGCCGAAGTCCCGGATGATTCCGAAGCTCTGAAACTGGTGTTGGCGCAGCGCCAAGACAAGATGCGGACCTACTTCGACGAACTGGCGGGCAAATTCGGACGCCAGTACGTTCCCGGCCGCAGTTGGCAGGGCCTGGCCGAGACCTTGCTGATGCTGATGCCGCCTCTAGTGATCGCCGACCTGGGCGCGGGCGAGGGCACGGTATCGCAATTATTGGCTCGGCGCGCGAGACAGGTGATCGCGGTGGATAACTCGGAGAAGATGGTGGAATACGGAGCCAACCTGGCGCTCGGCAACGCGGTGGAGAATCTGGAGTACCGCCTGGGAGACCTCGAATCGCTACCGATCGCGGATGGAGAGGTGGATGTCGCGCTGTTCAGTCAAAGCCTCCACCACGCCCAGCACCCCGCTACAGCGCTTGCCGAGGCTCACCGCATCCTGAAGCCGGGCGGTCGTGTGCTGGTGCTCGATTTGCTGAAGCACCACTTTGAAGAAGCTCGTGCGATGTACGCCGACCTGCACCTGGGCTTCACGAAGGTCGACCTGCAGCGGCTGCTCAAGGACGCTGGCTTTTCGAATGTGTCGCTGGCGGTGGTGCATCGGGAGACCGAGGCTCCGCACTTTGAGACGGTGCTCGCGGTGGGGGACAAGCCTCCCGGCCTATCCGACTAGAAGATCAATGAAACGTGATAGGGGGCGGAATCGAGGGATCGGCAAATAGGCTCGTTTGTCTCGCTGGCTCGTTACGGCGCTAACATGTTGGGCTTGACCCCAAACATTCGCGCTATCTATCCCGAGGATATAGGGCCCGAATCCACCCGAAACTTGCGGGATCATTGAATAAGAGGTCTTGCGTGGAATCAAGACCAGGCCGAACTCGTAATGGTCGACGCTCTTTTTCGGTTGCCAAGCCAGGTAGTCTCCGGCCAGCTTGTACATCGGAATTCTCCCCTCCCAACTGTCGACAGCCGGACCAAGCGTCCCTTCGAGACGGTGTCCCCGAACATCGGTGGGAACTGCGGACGCATTCCCCTCCCCCAATCCACCACGCGGCAGTTCTTTCCCAAATGATAGGTCATGACCAGTGAAGTAAACGTCGTATTCTTCCGAGTGGTCTCGAAGACATGCCACCAACAATGTGTCTGGTTGGGCACCGGTTGGACACGAGAAGCTCACGCTAGCGTAGAACCGGAGTTGCCCTGCTTGCGTCGGCCTCGATGGCAATGGTTTCGCCCCAAAGCGAATTCCTCTAACTACAGTGGCAACAGTCATGGTTCCTTGAAATACAAGTGCGCCGGCGTGACCACCTTCACGGACGGTAATTTGGCACTGCACCGACGTATTTCCGAGGATCGCGGGCGCCGAGACCGGTGGCGGGTTTACGCGGAGGCCCCGAACCACCAGCGTTTCGCGAGCTATCCCCTCTGTGGCATCAATGGATATGGTTTTGAACCGAACGAAATTCGTATTTCCGGGAAACGAAACAACGAAGGCACCGTAGGCCAGAGGCGTATCGGGGGTGCTATTGCGAGCTAACCATACCTGACAATTTCCATCCCCGCTTAAACCACTCGTTATGTTAGTCGACGCTTCGATCTCGATCGCGAGCACGGTTTTGGAGTCGGCGAGAGAGTGGCCGGAAACATGAAGACGAATGTCCCCGATCGGTTCCGCGAGACCTTCCTCTCGGATGAACGCAGGTTCTTTATCCGGCCAACAAACAATAGTTGGTGCCAGCCGATTCTGTAGCAGCCAACTGTCAAGGTAGTCCGCTAAACGATTGGTAACCAAGTGCCCGAAATCTTCGATCGTCTTATATTCGCGATAGATCAGAAGATTATCGCGGACGATTTCGTTTTTAAACTGCAGAACCTGCTGGGATTCCTTCAGGTCCTCCTCCGTCGGGGTGTACTCTCGACCGCAGAAATAAACAGCTAGGTCAGGCGAACCGTTCTTTCCTTGACGAGCCGCAATAACTCGTCGCACCTCCTGCTCAGTTCTGGAACCAAGCCCTTCATCTACGGTGCCCCAGCGTTTCCAGAAGATCGCGATGACCAGATCGCAGTTTTCTAGATCCAACTCTTGAAAGACTACTTCCTGCGCACCTTTGGGATTGTACGTCGGCTCGACATTCTCCCAGCGGGCCAATTTCAACGACAGGCTGTGTTTCTCGAATCTATGTCGACTACGTTCGATAACTGCGGCAACTACATCACGCTCGACCGCAACGTCCCCCGGGGATATAAGTCCGATCCGAATTACGGTGCTTTGTCGCGGCACGAATAACCAGTGTACTGGAGTCTCGGAGGATGGCAAATCGGCTCGACTAACCAGTCATCAAAGTTGATACACCCGCTCAATTCCCGGCCACCGGTCAAAGCCCGCGCCAAAACCAGTATGCGCCTGCCGCCACGACGATTCTCCTCTCCAGGCACAATGGCGGCATCCGGCTGCGCAAGTTGTAGCGGGCCTTGTAACCGGCCTATTTCCGTGGCAGACTCTGACAAGGAGTTCTCCATGAAACAACTACTGCTGACTGCTCTCTTGGTAACCGCCGCGTTCGGCGCGGCTACTGATTCGCTCAAGGCTGGCAAGGCCCCGCTAAAATCCGCAGGACCGCTGGCGTTCGGGCCGGAAGGCGTCCTCTTCGTGGGTGACACAACCGGCGCGCAGGTGGTTGCGCTGGATACGGGCGATCGCGCCGCTTCCACCGCCACGGTGAAGATCGAAGTGGCGGGCGTCAACCAGAAGATCGCTGCAATGCTGGGTACGGCGGCGGATCAGATCCTGGTGAATGACCTGGTGGTCAATCCGATTTCCAAGAACATCTACATCTCCGTGGCACGCGGGCGCGGTCCGGACGCTCTGCCGGTGATCGTGAAGGTGGATGCGAAGGGCGCGCTGAGCGAGTTGTCGTTGGATAACATCAAAAATGCGTCGGTGACCATCGCCAACGCTCCGGCGGCGGGCAGCAACAACCGCCAGTCGGCCATCACTGACTTGAGCTTCGTGAGCGGCAACGTCATCGTGGCGGGTCTCTCAAACGAAGAGTTCTCCTCCAACCTGCGCTCCATCCCGTTTCCGTTCCAGACGGCGGCGCGCGGCGCGAGCATCGAGTTCTATCACGGTTCGCACGCGCAGTTCGAGACCAACTCGCCGGTGCGCACGTTCCTGCCGTTCACCATTAACAACCAGGACTACATCCTGGCGGCGTACACTTGCACGCCGCTGGTAAAGATCCCGGTGAGCTCGCTGCAAGCGGGAGCGAAGGTGATGGGCACGACCATCGCCGAACTGGGCGCGGGCAACCGTCCGCTGGACATGATCAGCTACAAGAAAGACGGGCACGACTTCATCCTGATGGCGAACTCTTCGCGCGGGGTGATGAAGTTGCAGGCTGACAAGCTGGAGACGTATTCGCCGATCACTAAGCCCGTCCCGGACAAAGCCGGCGTGCCGTACGAGACGATGCAGGACTGGACTGGCGTGCAACAGCTGGAAAAGATCGACAACTCCACCGCGGTGGTGCTGAGTGGCGCGGCGGGCAATATGAGCCTCCGCACGATGCTGCTTCCGTGAAGCTCCTTCTAGTGGCGGCGCTGGCTGTCGCGGCCAGCGCCGCCGACCTCAAGTTCGATCCCGCCACCGGGACGGTGCAGGCCACCGGTGTCTCCAGCGGGGAAATTCGGGTGTTCGCGGGCGATGCGCCCGATGTTCCGGCCATGGCTGGAGCGACGGCGCTGCGCAACGGAGTGCTGACCTTCACGCCGCGCTATCCTCTGGTCCCAGGCGTGCCGTATCGCGCGTCCGTGAGCGGGCTGTCGATTGCATTTGAACTGCCCCGGCGGGCGACGGAGCCCACGCAACTGCTGCGCATGTATCCTTCAGCAGCGGCACTTCCTGCAAATCAGTTAAAGCTCTATCTCGAGTTTTCGCAACCTATGTCGCGCGGCGGCGTGTGGAGCTACATCCGTCTGATTCGCGATGATGGCTTGGTGGTGGAGCTGCCGTTCCTCGAAATCGATCAAGAACTGTGGAGCCCTGACCAAAAGCGCCTCACAGTGCTCTTCGATCCCGGCCGCATCAAGCGCGGCGTGACGCCTCAGGTGGAGATGGGCGAAGTGTTGACCCCAGGCCGCGGTTACACCTTGGTGGTGGGCCGAGAGATGCGGGACGCCAACGCCCAGCCGCTCACCGGCGAGTTCCACCGCCAATTCCGCGTGGCTCCGTCCTTGCGCGAGGGCATCGACCCGAAGAAGTGGAAGCTCAGTGCTGCGCCTGATGGGCTGACTGTAGAGTTCGACCGTCCGCTCGACTGGGCGCTGCTGCAACACGTCCTGAGCGTGAAGGGAATCGAAGGCACCGCCGCTATCGACCGCGACGAAACCCGCTGGCGCTTCACCCCCACGCGTCCGTTCAAGCCCGGCCACTACGAACTGGTCATCGACATGGCGCTGGAAGATCTGGCGGGCAACCGCATCGGCCGCCCCTTCGACGTGGACCTGTTCGAGCGCGTCAGCGAGCGCATCACGGCGGAGACCAGGACGCTGGGCTTTATTGTGCAGTGATTTCTCTAGAGAAATCACCCAAAGAGTGCGCTAGTCTATCTCTTATGCAAGCCGTCGTACAAACCGCCAAGAACACCGGACGCCTGAAGCAGTGCTCCATGGGCCAGAACTTTCCCGCCGGCGTCAACATTGAAGAGCGCTGCCGCATCACGGCGGAGCTGGGGATGTGGGGCATGGACCTGGTGGGCCAGAACGATTGGCCGACGCTGCGCAAGTACGGCCTGCAGCCCACCGCCACCACCGGCGGCGGCATGGGCTTTCCCAACGGCATCATCCGGCCGGAGCTGCATGACGAAATAGAGAAGGGCGTGCGCACGCTGATCGATCAATCCGCGGCGGGCGGCTGCCCCAACATCATCGGCGTCGGCGGACAGCGCCGCGGCATGAGCTACGAGCAGGGCGCGGACAACGCCGTCGCCTTCTTCAACCGCATCAAGGCGCACCTGGAAGACAAGAACGTGATGATTGTGACCGAGGTCGTGAATACGCGCAATGACGATCCGGCGCTGGGCCGAACAGACCAGATCTTCAACCACATGGCGTGGGCGGCGGACGTGATGAAGCGCGTGAACTCGCCCAAGGTGAAAATCCTGTGCGACGTGTACCACATGCAGATCATGGATGGCGACATCATCCGCAACATCCGTGACTACTATCCTTGGATCGGCCACTTCCACACCGGCGGCGTCCCCGGCCGGCGCGAACTGGATGACACGCAGGAGATCAACTACCGTTACGTCGCGCAAGTGATCGCGGACCTGGGCTACGCCGGCTTCGTCTCGCACGAGTATCACCCCACGGAAGGCCGCGATTTCATCGCCAGCTTGCGGCAGGCGGTCGACATCATGCGGGTGTGATTCAGCCCGAGGCTTGCGCGTGGGGCTATCATTAAGGAAGCGCAAACCGAAGGGGAATTCTATCTTGAAGCAATCGTTGCTAGCCGGCGGGCTACTATTGTGCTCCGCCTTGACCACTTGGGCCCAGAACGCGCCTCCGCCCGTCGCGCCACCAACAGAAGAAGCCGCACCGGAGCGGTTGGAAGAGAAGGCTTACGTACGAAGAGTATCGCTTGGCATTTCCTTGAATATCGTGCCGATGAATCTGTTTCCGAAACAGAGTCTTAGTGAGAACCTCACAACAACCCCCCCCATTCAGAACAACGCCTCCGTCGATCCGAAGAGTAACCGCTTCGGCTACGGGATCACTGCCCAGTTCGCGCTAACTGAGAGACTGGCCGTGGCCGTGGCACCCACCCTGCGCAAGGTCGCCTTCCACGCGTTCATTGAGAGCTTTGAGGGCGTGGACAATTCCAGCACCTTCATCGACGAACGCGCGAAGACGCAGATCAACGAAGACACCACGGCGCGTTTCTTGGACATACCGGTGCTGCTGCGCCGCTACAACAAGCCGCGGCATGAAAGCGGTGCGCGCTGGTTCCTGGAGACGGGTCCCGTCATCCGGCAGACCTCGCAGGTCCGCACGGAACTGGACATCGTTCCGCCCAAGGGGGACCGCTTCAAGAAGAGTCAGCCGCTGCCATTCAAGAAAACTTCGCTCGGCTTCTCCGGCGGTATCGGCGGCCAGTTTATTGACGACTTCGGCATCCGCTCCATCCTTGAAGTACGCTACACGCGCTGGTTCAGCAAGCCCTTCGATTCCATTCACGGGAATACGCGCGTGAATCAGGTGGAAGCGATCCTGACGTTCGCGTTCTAATCGGCGTGCAGATCCTGAGGACGGTGGCAGTGGGCCAGCGCCACCTCCGTGGTAATGCGCCCCGCGCGGACCATCTCGGCTAACGACTGCTCCATGGTGATCATGCCCGCATTGCGGCTGGTGGAGATCGCGTTGTAAAGCTGGTGGTCCTCACCCTTACGGATAAGGTTGCGCACACCCGGCGTGGCCATCAAAATCTCCACCGCCGGATAGCGCCCGCCTGTGGAGGTGGGCACTAATTGCTGCGCGACCACAGCCAGCAGCGCCAGCGATAGCTGCTGCCGGATCTGCGCTTGATTCGCCGACCCAAACGAATCTAGAATCCGGGATACCGCTTGCGATGTATCGTTGGTGTGCAACGTAGACAACACCAAATGCCCGGTCTCCGCCGCCGTCAGCACCGTCGAAATCGTCTCCGGATCGCGCATTTCCCCCACCAGGATCACATCCGGATTCTGCCGCAGAATGCTGCGCACCGAACTCGCAAAATCCGGCGCGTCCTGACCCACCTCAATCTGCTCAATCACCGAACTGCGGTTGGCGTGGACGTATTCCACGGGATCTTCGATGGTCACCACGTGATGCTGGCGGTTGGTGTTGATCAGATCCACCAGCGCTGCCAACGTGGAGCTCTTGCCGCAGCCCGTGGGCCCGGTGATGAGGACCAATCCCTGGCGGGCCTCAGCCAGCTTGCGCAGCATAGGCGGCAAGTGCAGCGATTCCAAAGACGGGACTCTCTCTGGCAACAAACGAAAACTCCCGGAAAGCGTTCCGCGCTGATGGTGCACGTTGGCGCGGAAGCGTCCGATGCCGTCGCGGCTGAAGCACAGATCCACTGATTTGTGGCGCTGCAGCTCTTGCAGCTGCGCTGCGGTCAGGACTGACGTCAGAATGCCGCGCGTCTCCTCGGCGGTGAGGGCCGGGCCAGGAGCAGGCGATAAGGCTCCGCCGATGCGCAGCGTCACTGGAGCGCCCGCGATCACCAGCACATCCGATGCTCCACGCTTGGCGGCGTGGGCCAGCAAACGATCGAGCGAAGAGGTGTCAACCCGTGTTGCCGCGGGTGGCGCGGCGACCGGCGCTCCAGGAACGGACCGGTTCAGCTGCGCAACAATGTCGGCAAGTTGGTGATCGTAACCGGACACCTTGATAGTATAGAGGTATGCGTTGCCG
Organism: Bryobacterales bacterium; assembly: GCA_947446025.1. Taxonomy (GTDB): domain Bacteria; phylum Acidobacteriota; class Terriglobia; order Bryobacterales; family Bryobacteraceae; genus Palsa-187. The sequence continues at coordinate 12,416 of CANFEY010000051.1, read as the reverse complement.
GCTGCTTCTCGCAGCTTTCTCATGCGCGATGGTTGGATACGCGCAGAGCGCGGAGGAGGTTCGCGCCTTCCTTCAGAAGCGGGCGGGGTTCACCGCGGCGGAGATCGCACGTGTGGACGCTGGCCAAGCCTTCGCGAAACTGCTGCCCGCCCCTTCGCCGGACTATATCTACGTCTTCGGTGCCGTGTACGTAAAGGCCATGCCCGAGCAGTACCTGCGCTACGCGGGCGATGCCGAGTTCCTGCGCAAGCTTCCGCAGTACCTCGCGCTCGACCGCTTCAGCGCGACACCCGAACGCGACAACCTGCGCGGCTTTGAGCTGGAGCCGGATGACATCAAGGAACTGCGTTCCTGCAAGCCGGGCAAATGCGAGGTCCAACTGCCTGATACCGGCTTCACGCAGGGCATCGATTGGAAGCGGTCCGACGTCACACAACAGATCAGCGCGAAAACGCGGCTGCTGGCGTTGGATATTCTGGCGCGCTACCAGCGCGGCGGCATGCGGGAACTAGGTTCGTACAACGATCAAGGTAAGCCCGTCAGCATTGAGCAGCACTTTGCTGACTTGCTGAAGGCCCCCTCCATTGCCGTCGATTTCCTGCCGGAGTTTCAGCGTCACCTCACGGGCTACCCGCAGGTGCTCTTGCCCGGAGCCGAGTCGCTGTTTTACTGGGAACGCGTCAGCTTCGGTTTGAAGCCGACGCTGCGCATCAATCACTCCATCCGCTACCAGTCGCGGACGCCGACCTCGGACGCGGGCGTGATCGCGGTGAAACAGTTGTGGGCCAGTCACTACTTGCAGTCGGCCATTGATGTGAGCATGTGCGTTCGCGATCCGCGCCTGCCTCCAGGTCAACCCGGCTGCTACCTGATGAGTATGAAGGCGTCGAAGCAGGCCGGGCTTACGGGCTTCCTGGGCAGCATCATGCGCCGCGTGATCACCACCAAGACGCGCTCCGGCGCGGAGGAATCCCTGGCCGGCATCAAGAAGGAATTGGAAGCCAAGCTGGCAACGCGTTAGACTCGTAGTGTATGCACTGCGATGCGCGCCCGTAGCTCAGCTGGATAGAGCATCTGGCTTCGAACCAGAGGGTCGGCCGTTCGAATCGGTCCGGGCGCACCACTCCTACGGGAGCGGGACCAGGCGTAAGTCCAGACGATCTTTCAGGTTGAACATCGCCAGCACGCGCGTATCGTCGTAGGCGTCCAACTGCACCACGGCTTTCAGACTGGTGATGCGCTGGATAGGGATCTGCGCATCATCGCCGCCATCCTCATTCACCGGCTCAAACGCGTCGAAGCCGCTCAGGGAGAGGCGCTGCACGCCGTGGAGGGTGTTCGCCACCAGCAGGAAATCCTGGCCGCCGCGCTGGTAGAGCACCATGTCGATGGGGCTGTTGTGGCGGCCCAGTTCTGCCAGTGTGTCGCCGGTGATGTGTGCGCCGTCCTGCAAATCCGCCAGACGCAGCTTCACCAAAGGCGTGCAGGTGTAGGCCGCCAGCAGGAACTGTTCGCCGCCGTGACTGTAGGGGACCATGGTGCGCACCGGCGAATTGGTTTCGTAGGTGAAATGCGAGGTGTGGTAAATCTCAATCGATGCGCCGCGGTCTGCCGTGCGGAACGGGTAGGGAACCACGCGCAAGGTGGAAGAAAAATTCTCGTTGGAAAGCCCGGCCACAATCACCCGGCCTTCCGAATATTGCAAGTCAGAGATCACTATGGCGCGCGAGGTGCGGCGGCGGGCCACCGGCGAATTGGGCAGTCCCGGCAGTTCCACGCGCGTACTGGGGAGCGAAGCCAGGTCCAGCACGGAAAGCGCGCCGGTGCCATCTACGCGCAGAATTACGGCGATGGCATCGGGACCCCGGCCGCGTGAGACCGCGAGGTATACATTCTTCGAAAGCGGGTTCACTTTGATGTCATGGAAGCGGATCTCGCTGGGACGAATCCCCAGCAGAGCCGCCGCCTTCTGGTCGATTCCCTGTACACTGGGTCCCGGCCCGGCAGCCGCTAGCGCTCGATCACCCGTATCCAGTGCCACCACCGCGCCAGCCTGCGCATCGCCGACAAAGAGGATTCCCGGCGGCCCGAAGGTCAACGCATCGGCTGAATCCAACTGCGCCGCCGTCAAACTTCCCGCCAGCGCGGCTAGTGCAATCAGGGTATAGCAAGCCATGGGACAATTATGACGGAACTCACACTATGTTGCTCCGCCGGTCCATCTCCCGGTCCACATTGTTGATCGCCGCCTTCAGCGCGCTGCTCGCCATTTGCTGCGGTGCCGCGTGGGTCATTTGGAGCAACACGCAGTCCGCACAGTAAGGTGCAGTGGAGCTCCGCCGGCGCGAGCTGGCCGTTCAGGCCGCGCTCGGCGACATCCGCTCGAACGTATTCCTAGCAGCAATCTTGGCGCGGGACTTCCTGTTGGAGGATCTGCCCAACACCGCGGACTACACGCAGCAGTTCACAACACTGCACGCACGGACCGACGCCAGCCTGCAGACCTTGTCTGACCTTGTTGCCGCCGATGAGTTGCGAACACCCATCCGGCAGCTTACGGCGGAGCTCGGCGAATACGCCCGCTCGAATGACCTGATGGTGTCCTGGACCACGCGCCAGAGCATGGAGCTGCGGGAGAGTGCGCTGCGTCAGCGCGTGGCGCGGCGGCGCGACATTCTTGCGCTCACTGAGCATGTGGCTGCGCTGTCCGCGGACACCACTTCCCGGCAACGCACGCTGAGCTTGACGGAAGACCGCACCTTCCGCGTCTCTCTCGCATGGATCGCCGCCGTCGCCTTACTGCTAGGGGCTTGCGTGACCGGATTCGCACTGCACCGGATGCGCGCGCTCGAAACACAATCCATAGCCGCCGAAGCCGAGTTGCGATCACTCTCCGGCCAGCTTCGAACCACGCAGGAACAGGAGCGCCGCCGCCTTTCGCGGGAGCTGCACGATCAGGTGGGCCAGATGCTGACCGGTCTCCGCATGGAACTGGCTGCCATCGCCCGCACGCCCGCCGCCGCTGACCCTCAGCTGCGTTCCGCAGTAGACTGTGCCAAGGAAACCGCTGAACAGGCGCTGAGCGTGGTGCGGAACATCGCCATGCTGCTGCGTCCCTCCATGTTGGACGACCTGGGTCTTACGCCCGCCCTCACCTGGCTGGCGCGCGAAATGGATCGCTCCAGCTGTATGGCGATACACCTCGAGATCGACAAGCGAGTGGATGAACTGCCGGACGTGCACCGCACGTGTATCTTCCGGGTGGTACAGGAAGCCTTGACAAACGCCGCCCGGCACTCCGGCGGAGGCAAGATTGAGTTGCAGATTAGGTGGGCCATGGGGACCGTACACGTCCGTGTGGCCGACAACGGCCGCGGCTTTGATCCCGCGTCAACAAGAAGGGGACTCGGGTTGGTGGGCATAGGTGAGAGGGTCCGCGAGCTGGGAGGCCAGTTTCGTATCTCATCGGTCCCCGGCGGCGGAACTGCCGTCGACATCGCCTTGCCCGAACCAAACGATCTATAAGGATCCGAGCAATGCAAAACACAACCGTGATGATCGTGGACGACCACGGAATCGTGAGGACCGGGTTACGGCTGCTCTTTGAACGTATCCCCGGTATCCAGGTAACCGGCGAGGCTACCGATGGCCGCGAAGCGGTGACCATGGCCAAGCAACTGCGCCCGGATGTTGTCATCATGGACGTCGGTATGCCGCTGCTGAACGGATTAGAAGCCACGGCGCAGATCGTCAAGGAAAACCCCATGGCCGGCGTCATCATGCTCAGCATGCACGCCGACGAAAGCTACGTACTAAAGGCCCTGGATGCGGGAGCCAAAGGCTACCTCATCAAAGATAAGGCCGATGACGACATCGAAGAAGCCGTCCGCGTGGTGACTTCCGGCAAACCCTACTTCTCCCCCGCCATTACCCAGACGCTGCTCGAAGACTACGTCCAGGTGATGCGGCAACGCAACATGCGCGATTCCTGTGAACTGCTCACGGAGCGTGAGCGCGAAGTCCTGCAATTACTGGCGGAGGGCAAGTCCAACAAAGAGGCGGCGGCGGTTTTGAAGCTGAGTCCGTATACGGTAGAGACGCACCGCACCAACTTAATGCACAAGCTGGGTCTCCACAACACCGCAGAGATCGTACTCTACGCGGTACGCAAGGGCATCATCAGGATGTAACGTTTCAGCGCGAAATGGGGAGCGTCGAATGGTGAAGGCAAGGGAATGCTGGACGTCGTGGTCTGAGCGTAAGGCTACGCTCCGGCCAAAACGTATTGGCCACGGATGGACACGGATACACACAGATATGATTTCCAACTCCATGTCGCGCACCCGGGTGAGGTGGGTTTCGTTGCGTTTCTTTAGTGGACCCGCTACATTGATGAAGAATGAAGCTGCTCCGGTCTCCCAAGCTTCTGGCTCTTTCCCTGCTGCTCCTGGCAGGCTGCGAACAGCAGCCGCGCACCAACCTAAGCTATGAAATGGGAGAACGGGTGGAGATCGGCCCGTTCGTTTACGTGGTGGTGGAAAGCGCGTGGCGCAGCGAGCTGGGCGAAGGTTTCCAGACGCGCGGCGCGAAGAATCGCTTTCTGCTGCTGACCATTTCCGTCACCAACAGCGGTGGCTCCGAGGCATCCGTGCCCATGCTGAGCATTGAAGGCTCCAGTGGCCAGCTCTACCAGGAATTGAGCGATGGTACAGGCCTCACCAATTGGTTGGGCGTGCTGCGGACGGCCAAGCCCGCGGAGACTTTGCAGGGGCGCATCCTGTTCGACGCACCGCTGGGTCCCTACCGGTTGCGTGTCCCCGATGGCGGTGAGACCGGGTACGAGAAATATTCCTGGGTGACCATTCCGTTGAGCTTGGATTCGAGCGACGTGCAGGCTCCTCTGCCGCAGCAGGGTCCGGCGCGGCGATAGGAGCGTAGCGTGGTTTTGCGGACGGTAGTTTGCGCATGGCTGCTGGCGTCGGTAGCCGGCGGCGCGGACTTGGCCATCCAGCGGCTGGCGCTGCACGACTACGAGGACGGTCCGCTGGTGACGCCCGGCTATGAGTATCTGCCCGGTGAGACGGTTTGGTTCAGCGGACGGGTCAACGGCTTCCTGCGCGAAACGGCGGACAAGGATGCGGGCCTGGATCACGTCCGGGTGACCTGGCAGTTGCGCGCGCTGGACCCGGCCGGCACGCTGCTGATGCCGCCCATGCGCGGCGTGGTGGAAGAGACCCTGCGCCTGGAAGATAAGACCTGGGTCCCGAAGTTCACCGCAAGTTTTGAGGTGCCGCAATACGTGGTCCGCGGCCTGTATAAGATTCCCGTGACCATCCGCGACGACTTGGCGAAGACCGAAGTCTCCGGGCAAATCGAGTTCCGCGTCCGTGGTGAGGACACCCCGGCGGCGGGGACTGCGTTCGGGCTGCGCAACTTCCGCTTCCTGGCTAACGAAGATGCTCGCCAGCCCTTGCGGCCCGCTGTCTACAAGCAGGGGGCCGCGCTATTTGCGCGCTTTGACATCGTGGGCCACAAGCTGGAAGGCAACAACCGCTTTTCGGTGGACTACGGGATTTCCATCCTCGGCCCGCCCAACGCTGACGGGGTGGCCAAGCCTCTGTTCTTTCAGGAGTCCGTCGCCGAGGAAACCAAAGATTCCTTTTACCCGCAGCGCTGGGTCCCGTGCACCTTCCGTCTCGACATGGATAAGGACGTCCCCACCGGCGAACATACCCTGGTCCTGACCCTGCGCGACAAAATCAGCGGGGCTGTGCAGGAATTCCGCCAGTCTCTTCAAGTTCAGTAGAGACGAATCCCCCCGCTGGACCACTACGTGAGGGATGGCTCTGTTCCGAACCCGTTCCGCCACCGTTTACGGCATCGACGCACATTTGATTGATGTGGAGGTCGACATGTACCCCGGCAACGCCCGTGACTTTGTCACGGTGGGCATCTAAAGCCGGGAGCGCATCAAGAGCGCGCTCATTGCTGCATCCCCGTGCACAACTGATCGAAACTGGCCAGGTCCACCAGCGTTACTTCCACCATCGTCACCGGCGCAATGGTATCGAGCCGGACCAGCACTTCGCGGATCGATTCCACCGTAAACACCGCTTCCGCTTCTCCAGCCAGCAGTTCGCGCAAAGCCTCATCCACCTGCACCTCCCCGGTCTCCGCCGCCAGTTTCAGAATCTTCAAGTACTCTTTGCTGGCCCTCTGCGGCGTGCTTTCCCGCAGCGCATCGTAAGCCATGCGAAACCGGCTGGTCGGAAACAGGTCCTCTTGATAGCGGTAGTTCTCGAAGGCGCCGGGCTTGCGCACCAGCCATTCGATGATGTGCCGGTAATCGATGCGATGCTTGCCCCGTCCGCGCAGCCGCGGCAGGTGCTCCACCTTCTTCTGTCCGTACCAGACCTCGACGTGGTCCAAGTACAACCGCGCTTCCACCTGCGCTCCAATCAATCTGCTGTTCACAGAATACGCGTTCCGCTCTACGTGGATCAGACTGCCCGAATCCACTTTTACCCGCTCGCGTTTGGCCGATTCCATCCGCCGCGCGGGCAGCTCGCGCATCACCGCGATCTCTTCCGCCAGCCGGGCCCGCCGCCCGGCATTGCGCTGCGCGAACAGGTCTTTCAGAAACTGCGCGTACTCGGCCATGCTTTGAAAGTCACGGCTCCCGCGCAGCAGCAGCGCTTGCTCCACCGCTCGCTTAAATCGATGATGGCTTTGCTCGCAATCCCCGTTTTCATTCGGGCTTGCCGGATTGGTGTGCTGCGGTTTCACTCCGTAATACCGCATCACGCCTTCATAACGCCGGTTGAACTCCTCCAGATTGCTCATGTTGTTCACCGCGCTCGACAGGCTGTCGGTACGGTGCTCGGACGCCACCGCGCCCGACTCCCAGACCGCGTTCTGCCAGCCCTCGCTGAGGCTCTCCAGGCTCTCGGAGTAGCAGATCGTGCCCGTTTCCCAGTTCGAGTACGTCAGCACGAAGTGGTACACCAGATGCTCGAATGTCTGCCCGGCCAGCGTGATTCCCAGCTCGGTCATGTGCGTGAAGTCCGACGCGCACAGCCGTCCCGGCACGTGCACTTGGCCGAAGTACACTTCCTGCGCCGGCCCTTCCGTCACCCGCCACAGTTTGATCCGCCGCTGTAGTGTACGAATCTGCCCGTCGCTAAATCGCCCAGGGTGCTCCCGCTGCAGCCACTCAAACAGCGTCTTGGCCTCCAGACTTGGGCTCTCCTCAATCTGCTTCTGAACCGCTCCCCACACCTCGCTGAACGGATCTCCACGAGTCCGCCACGGGCGCTCTTTCTTCAGTTCGCTGGGCAACCGCTCCAGCCTCAGATACCGCCGCGCCGTCGCCGGGTCCATCCCCGCCTTCGCCGCCGCAAGCTCTTGATTCTTCTCCGTGTTCGACAACTTTCTCAACCTCCTCACCTGCTCGTCTGTGACCATTGCCTCGGCGCTATTGGAGCGCGATTCTCGATCGTCACATTGTTGTCGCCGAGCGGGAGTTTTAATTGTCGTCAGCCAGGAGATCTAATTGTCGCCGAACATTCCGTACACGCTCATCCAGCGGTTGCTCTCCCAGAACAAGAGCGAAGTGCTGATCACCGTGATGGTCGAATCGATCAATCGGTGGCTTGAGCTTCGCAACGACGTGATCAGAAGTCACATTGTTGACACGTTCGGGACCGAAGAAGCGATCAGCGTGGCAGATGGCACGGGTGTCCGTGTGACTGCGCTGAAAGACCTTTACCATCGACAGCTCGATAAAGCGGCAAAGTTCGTGCGGTACTTCGAAATGCGGAACCGCCAGGACCGTGTCGTGTACTATCTGTTCTTCGCATCAAACAACGCGAAGGGTCACTTGAAAATGAAGGAGGCCATGTGGAAGGTGGACCCTAAAGGTGACTTCCGGTTCTCTGACGCCACGGTTCCGGAACAATCCCTCTTGTACGATGCACCCTCAAATGACCTACTCGCGAATGCTCTGATGGAGAAATTTGGTAGCGCAGCGCAGACGCTCATCGAGGATATTGAGACCTTCGTCAGCGATGAGACAGCCTACCTGCCCAAGCACATGCGAGAAGTTTTTCAAGAGATGGAAAATAGAGGGACATTGGAAGTGAAGGCCAAGAAGAAAGACGGGACGAAGCGCCGCGCAAACAGCTTCCCAAACGAGGCGTTTGTCACGTTTATCGCGAACCCTTATCCCCGCACACTCTTTGACGCGTGATCTCCGTTAAATATAGTCTCTGTTATCAATATACAGTCGTCTTCCCAAGCTGAACGTCGCCGGTTCGATCCCGGTCTCCCGCTCCAAACTCATTCGATGCGTCTGCGCGAGTCCATTCCCAAAGTTGTTTGCTTCGCGAACGGACCGAAGGCTTCGGCGCAAGCCGGGGGCTTTTCTGTGCGGATAGTCCAGCCGAGAGCGATGCGTTAGCGTCGCGGTGCGCCGAAGGTGCCGACGTTCAATGAAAGATAGGTGTAAAATTATCCTGGCTACCCATCCTTCGACCCTCGCTGGAGAAAGTAGCGCAACACGACCGCTCACGGAGATTTGACGATGCAAAAACGTTCTTTCTTGCTCCTGTCCTTGCTAGTCCCAGCCTTCTTAGGTCTTGGCGGCTATGCTGTCGTTCAAGCTCAGCAGACAACTTCCACTGCAGTCAAAGGTGGACGCTGGTCTGATGCCGCCACCTGGGCAGACAAAAAGGTACCCGGCGCGAACGCCGCTGTCACCATCGACAGGAACGTGGACGTGATTCTCGATGTTGCTCCGCCGGCGCTGCGCAGTTTGACCATCAACGGTAAGCTGAGCTTTGCAGATAGCAAAGACCTGGAACTGACCACCGAGTGGATCATGCTGCACGGGGAGTTGGAGATCGGAACGGAGGCCAAACCGCATACTCGCAAGGCGACGATTACCCTCTCTGACAACATCAAAGGCGAAGATTTCGGCGGAATGGGCGGGAATGACCGCAGCGACCGCGGGATCATGCTAATGGGCGGAACGCTGAACCTGCACGGCGACCGGAGCAACACCTGGACCAAGCTCGCCAATACGGCCAATGCAGGCAGCACCTCGATCCAGGTCCTGAACGCCGCTGGCTGGCGCGCGGGCGACGAGATTGTTCTGGCATCGACGGACTTCGATCCCCGGCAGGCAGAGCGGCGAACCATCTCGGCCATCAGCGGAAATACGATCACGCTCGATAAGAAACTCGACTACATGCACTTCGGCAAGATCACCTTCGACGTGGATGAGCGGGGCGAAGTCGGTTTGCTGACACGCAATATCAAGCTTCAGGCATCGGCCGACGCGGAACAGTCCTTCTACGGCGGGCACGTCATGGCGATGGCCGCCAGCAAGATGTTTGTGGATAGCGTCGAGTTCAACCGCATGGGCCAGAATCTGACGCTTGCCCGGTATCCGATCCACTGGCATTTGATCGGCGATGCCCCTGGCCAGTACATCAAGAACGCCTCGATCCACGACACGTACAACCGCTGCGTGACCGTGCACGGGACCAACTTTCTTCGGGTTGAAAATAATGTGACCTACAACGCCGTCGGTCACTGCTTCTTCCTCGAAGATGGCGCGGAGCACGGGAACCAGTTCGTGCACAACCTGGCCATTCAGATCAAGTGCCATACCTCCAAGCCCTGCGCGCCCACCAATCTCGCCGCAAACGGAGAGAACAGAGGAAGCAATTCGCTGAATCGCGCGACCTACAGGGCGGACAGCATGTCCGGCAAGGACACCCTGCTGCCTTCGGACAACACGGTGACAGCTTACTGGATCACCAATCCGGACAACGCCTTCATCGACAATGTGGCAGCGGGTTCCGATGAGAGTGGCTTTTGGTGGTCGTTGCCGGAACACCCGATAGGGAAGTTCGAAGGTACGGAGATCAGCAAGACCACCTGGCCGCGCCGGACCAAGATGGCGGAATTCAGGGGCAACGTTGCCCACTCCAACTTCGACGGGTTCATGCTGGACCGGAACATCAACCAGGAAGGCGTCTTCGGGTTGGCCGGCCCCTCGCACGTTGCCAAGGAAAACCCCGCTGACGACAACAGCAAGAGCGTGGAATCACTCCTGGTGGATCTCACCGCTTACAAGAACCGCAATGGCGGCGCCTGGAGCCGCGGAGAGCTGCACGTCTACAAGAACTTCAAGGCGGCGGACAATGCCATCGGGTTCACGAGTTCGACGGGTTCCTTCGGCGCGGACACATTTACGTCACTGGTGGTGGATTCGCGGTTCGTGGGCGAAACCGACAACATCGGCAACCCCGTAACGCCGGAAGAAAAGGCCTACGGCCGCAGCCTGCCGAAACGCTCGCTTCCAGATTTCCCGATCCGCGCCTACGAGTATTACGACTATCGCCATGACGTGGTCAACACGACCTTCGTGAATTTCCAGGACAACCAACAGCGCGGATCAGGCGCGCTTTCCTGGCTGTTGTATACGGGCGCCGGGGTGACCACCGAAAACACAGTCAGGAGTGCGAAATACATCAATGCCAAGCCGGTGTATTTCCCGAAGATCGACTCCAGGTTCGACGGTGACAACCGGAGTGGTTCGGCCTACCGGACCGCGGCGATCCACGATCTGGACGGCTCGACGACCGGCATCCCTGACTCCTATGCTCTGATCCACGACGGCGAGAACGACAGCGTCGCCACGGACGACACCTGCAAGATCCAGCCGACCTGGAACGCCTCGGTGTGCGCGGGGGATATCGGACGCCTTCAGTTCAGCATCCGGAGGGGCGGAGCCACAAGCGGTCTTGGTCTTGCGCTGAAAGATGTTGCCCTGCGGTCGCCTGGTCCCGCTGCTGCGAAAGGTGGCCCCGCCGCTGCGAAGGGTGGTCCTGGCGCAGCCAAAGGTGGAGTTCCGGGCGGTGCTCCTGCTGCCCCGGCGCCCATCGTCCTCAGCCGCAATGGCAAGGACTTCAAGATGACCGTCAATCAGAGCACGGTGCGCGCCGGTACCGAGATCCGTGTGAAGTCCGAAAGACCGGAAGTGGCGCTCAGCTTGAGCGAAATGGCCAAAGACTCATGGGTCGTGTTCGAACTGCCGGGTTACGCCAGCGCGACGTCCGGAAAGCAGCAAGACAGCCTCGACGCCCTGCGCAAGGCGACCGAGACTTCGTATTTCAAGGGTCCGGATGCCGTGTGGGTGAAACTGGTCATCCCGGCCGCCCCCAAGGGCGTCGGCATGGATCAATTTCTCACGGGGGATCAAGCCAGCATTACGGTAAGGCGATAAGCCGTTATCGCGAACGGAACAAAGCCCCCGGCGCGAGTGTGGGGGATTCGCCGCCAACTGTCCGCGCGACTCCTGCTAAGTACAGCCAACATGCTAGCCGGTGGTTTCGGAAAGCAGCCTAACCCCGGCTGCATCGTGACAGAGACGGGCCTGAATGAGTCTAGCGATATCAGGAAGCGTACCCTCTAGCCTTTTGATGCTGTCCATGTTTTCCCGCTGCATATCCCAGTCACCAGCACGCTTACCAATCACGTAGCACTCGAGAGCAACGCCTATGCTCTTAGTCGCATCGGTAAAGAGCGTGTCTAACTCAGGCGTTAGGAAGATTCGATTTTCACAAATGCAGTTCATCAGAAGGCGTTGCTTGTTCAGTGCGTTGTCAATGTTGTTCCCTTGCACAGTTTCAAAGTAGTAGTCTTGCTTCGCCTTGTCGTCATCTAGACTAAGCAGCTTCTTTATCTGAATTTCAGAAAAGCCAATCTTCGTCATTTGCTCCCTAACAGCCTCTTCTGACATGGCACTCCAATTGGCGCCTGACACCATCCGTAGACCTACAGCATTGAACGCGTAACCGTGTGCTTCATGCAGCATGAGCCACAGCTTAGGGAAGACCTCGAATTCCTTTTCATGAATCTTGCTGACCCGGCTGAACTCCGATTGAATCCTGTGACGCACGGCTTCTAGGTTTTTCTCATGCTCGAACTGTAGCGCCTGTAGCTTCTTTTCAAAGCGGTTGTCTAGCCACTTGTCCAACTTTGTGTTGACGAATGCCCACGCACCAGCAAGCGTTATCCCGGTAGCAAGCAACTGCTGCAGAACGGTTTCCCAAGTCATAGGGTATAAGCGCCGCTGACAAACTAGACCAGTAGACGCCGCGTGAGCGGCGTTAACGGCGGAGAGAAAGTAGACCGCCGTGACTTTGTTGGCTGGTGGCTCTACGGCACGCTATTACTTATCGTGGCGTTGCCCCATGCCCTCCTGCTGAAACCAGACTGCCCGGAACGTCGTTGAAAGTTAGCGACTCTCGACCTTCATAGGTTACGCGGCTGCGGCTCCTTTAACAAGGGGCTTCTTCGAGACTGCGTTGGGTCCGATCCGGCTTTGGACTGTTTTTTTGGGGGGG
>CANFEY010000050.1 GCA_947446025.1 Bryobacterales bacterium | reverse complement strand
CTTGGCTCGCCCGGACAGGTTCGTCCGCAGGCCCCCTACTCCGCTGCCCCTTCCAAAGGAGGTCTGGATCAACAAACCACAAAGCTCAGACGAAAATACTCTCTAAACTCCATCCCGGAGTGTCTCAAAGTCGTTGACACGCACCGTGCCGCGCCTGCCCGAGCCCATTCAACCGATCAATCAGCCGCATCACAAAAAACAGCAGCGCCTGCTCCCGATCACTCACCACCAACGTCGCCCGCCGCTCAAAAGCCGCCGTGTCCAACGCGCACCCCAAATCCAAGCGCTTGTGCCCCCTCAGTTTCCCCAGCTTGCGCCCCAAGTTCGGCGCGAACGTCGCCGTGCTCCAAATCGACGAAGCCGCCAGCAATCCCGCCAGAATTCTACGCTTTCCCGTTCGCAATTCCCGCACACTCGCCACTTTCTCCGCCGCGTCCTGCAGCCACGTCGCCGTGATCACGGCCTTCACCTCGAACACCGCATACACGCTCTCAATCGGCACGTGAATCCCCGCGCTATGCGGAAACAAAGGAGCCGAGTGCGAGCAATCGTAAATCGCAATATCAATCTGCCGCGACCGCCGCCCCGCCGCATTGATGATGAACGCCGACGCGACCCCATAGCGCTGCGGCAGGTATTGCCGCAGCAAGTCGATCCACTGCAGCTCCGCCGCGTTCCCATTGGAACTCGAGTGCTCAAACATCCCCCCGATCGCGAACTCAGCCTTCATCTTTTCTTGCACGCGGCGAAATACTTCCGCAAGGTCGAGTTGTCCAGAGTCTGCGTGTCGCGGCATATATTCCAGCCCACGCTACCCTCCGCACCGTCGATCCTCGCCCCCCCTGCACCGCCATCTCCAAGCAAAAGCAGGCGAACCCCACGCGACAGAATGCGTGAACTCCTGCTCCTCCTCCTGAATTCTGAACTCTGAATTCTCACTCCCGACTCCTGCTCTGCTATCATCGTGCCGAATGCGCTACCTCACTTTCTTGTTGGCCCTTCCGCTGGCCGCACAAATCACCACCAACCCCATTCCCGAGCCCATCATCAAGCGCGGCCTCGCCGTGGAAATCAAGGATCTGGTGCGCCTACCCGAGACGCGAAGCATGCGGCCCGCGGATCAGGATGTGACGCCCTCCGGCTGGGCCCGCGTGAGCTTCGTCAAGGATCTGCCCGACGGCCGCCGCTTCGCCAATGACTCGCGCGGATTCCTCTATCTGCTGCACGCAAGCGCCGCTCCCACCGTGTACGCCAACGTGGCCGAGGCCTTTCCCTTCGCCGTCTACAACCGCCTGGAAAGCGGCTTCATCGGCTTCGCGTTTCATCCCGACTTCGCCGCCAACGGCCTGTTCTACACCATCCACAGTGAGCGCGGACCCGGCAATCCGAAGCCTCTGGACTTCATCCCCATCGGCTACGGGCTCAAAGACGTGACCCACCACAACATCATCACCGAGTGGCACGCGGAGAATCCAGCGGCGGATACGTTTCGCGGCACGCGTCGTGAGTTGTTGCGCGAGGCCCACGTGGTGCAGAACCTGACACACCCGATGGGCGCGGTGGAGTTCAATCCCACCGCCAAGCGCGGCGACGCGGACTACGGCCTGCTCTACACCAGCGGCAGCGATCATGGTTTTAGCAACGGCGGCGGTCCCAACGCCAGCAATCCCGCGCAAACCCAGCGCCTTGATTCCATCATGACCGCCATCCTACGCATCGATCCGCGCAGCCCATCGGTGAGCAAGGGTGTGAAAGGGCTCGGCGACTACACCATCCCCCCGTCCAACAAATTCGCCGCGGATGGCGACCCCGCAACACTCGGCGAAATCTACGCCTACGGCTTCCGCAACGCGCATCGCCTCTCGTGGGACATGACCGACGGCACCATGTTTGCCTCGGACATAGGAATGAGCCAGGTGGAGGAGATCAACATCGTCCGCAACGGCGGCAACTACGGCTGGATGAAGCGCGAAGGCTACTTCTCCAACGCGCGGCCCCTAGGCGGAGACCTGAATCACCTCTATCCACTGCCGGAAGCCCTGCTAAGCGGTAAAGAAAAGGATGGCTACCTCTACCCGGTGGCCGTATATGATCACGACGAGGGGGTCGCAGTGACCGACGGCTTCACCTATCACGGCAAGATCCCCGCCCTGCGCGGCAAGTTCGTCTTCGGCGATGTGCAGCGCGGCCGCCTCTTCGCCGCCGATGTCGCGGCGTTGAAGAAAGCCGACGACGGCATTCCCCGCACCGTCGCCCCCATCGAAGAAATCCAACTCTTCACCCGCGACGCCACCGGCAAGCGAATCGACGTGACCTTGCAGGACCTGGTCAACAAAACGCTAGGCACCACGGTCCCGCGGGCAGACCTGCACATCAGCCGCACCCGCGACGGCGAGTTGCTGATCACCTCGCGCCAAGATGGTATGATCCGCGCGTTGGTCCCCTAAGAATTCTGGCGGAGAGGGGGGGATTCGAACCCCCGGTAGACTTTAAAGGCCTACGACGGTTTAGCAAACCGCTGCTTTCGACCACTCAGCCACCTCTCCGTTTTGCTCACCCGATCCGGGTGAGTTGTGGTCAGTCACTACATTATACAGGGATTTGCGTTCGACGTGGGTGGTTCGGCCTTTGGCATGCACTGTAGCCAAGCGGGAGAACCGTTTATGAGTCCAACCGCTGTCCAACATACACCCCTGACGCTGGGGGCACTGCGAGAAATCGCACGCCAAGAGGGACCTTGCGTCACGCTGCTGATACCAGATCATCAACCTTGGGCGAAGGAGCCATCTCGCGCTACGTTGGTGCGTGGTATGGCGCGATTGGCTGCTGACCTGGCCCGAACGAACAAACTGGACGGGGCGAGTTGGCTGCAGCCGATTGAGGAGTACGCATCGGCGTTTGAAGGCGATGCCGGTGGGGAGGGAGTTGCGGGCCGCGGTTTTTTTTGAGTTAAGATACGGACTGTGAAAACACTTACTCTTTTCGCTCTTCTCTCCGGATTCGCTATCGCGCAGGCTCCGCCGGCGGGGCAGGCTTTGTTTACTGGCAAGTGCGCTTCGTGCCATTCGGCGGGTGGGGGGGCGGCGGACGTGGGTGCGTTGAATGCGATGAGTACGGAGCGGATATTTGATGTGCTGATGAAGGGGTCGATGAAGGCGGCGGCTTCGGATTTGAGCGGGCGGCAGCGGCGGAGTATTGCGGAGTTTTTGGGCAAGCGGGCGTTGCAGGATCCGGCGGCGGGGAATCTGACGAAGATGACGAACGCTTGCCGGGCGAATCCGGCGTTGAGCGGGAACATTGACAGCTCGCCGGCGTGGTCGGGGTGGGGCGGGTTGACGAATGCTCGGTTTCAGGGGGAGAAGGCGGCGGAGTTGAAGGCGGGGGATGTGCCGAAGCTGAAGTTGAAGTGGGCGTTTGGGTTGCCGTCGGGGGCTAGCCTGTATTCGCAACCCTCGGTCGCCTTCGGGCGGGTGTTTGTGGGCAGCGACGATGGGGTGGTGTATTCGATGGACGCGAAGTCGGGGTGCGCGTATTGGGCGTACAAGAGCGATCAGTTTGGGCGGTTCGCTCCGATTGTCGCGCCGATTTCGGGGTATGCGGGGACTCGGTATGCGGTGTATTTCGTGACGCGGTCGTCGACGGCGTATGCGATTGACGCACATGATGGGAAGCTGCTGTGGAAGAACGAGATGATCAAGGACGCCGCGAACAATTTGAGCGCGACGGCGGCATTCTATGACGGGAAGCTGTACATTCCGCTGGCGGGGACGGAGACGTTGACGGGCGCGAATCTGGACAACGAGTGCTGCAAGTCGCGGGGCACGGTGGTGGCGGTGAACGCGAATACGGGCAAGGTTCTGTGGCGGACGCAGAGTGTTCAGGAGCCGTTGCGGGCGTTGGGGGAGAATTCGAAGGGCAAGCAGCAGTGGGGTCCGGCGGGGGCTTCGGTGTGGAATACTCCGACGGTGGATGCGAAGCGCAAATTGATTTACGTGGGCACGGGGAACAGTTTTGGGCGCGTGGCGTCGGCTTATAGCGATTCGATCATTGCGCTGCGAATGGATGACGGGAAAGTTGCGTGGCATCACCAGGAGTTCGCGGGGGATTCGTTCATGAACGGGTGCCGGGCCCAGAATGCGAAGGATACGAATTGTCCGGAGACGCTGGGGCCGGACTATGATTTCGGCGGGTCGTCGGCCATTTTGCAGACGGTGGGGGGCAAGGATATTTTGGTGGCGGCGGGTAAGGGCGGCGTGGCGATTGGGCTGGATCCGGATGCCGAGGGAAAGCTGGTGTGGCGGACGCAGTTGTGGGAGACGACTGCTCCGAACGCGGCGGGGTTGGTGGTGTGGGGTGGGACTTCGGATGGGCAGCGCGTGTACTATCCGTTGCAGCAACCGAATGGCGGGCTGAAGGCGCTGCAGCTGATGACGGGCAAGGTGGATTGGAATGCTCCGATTGCGGCGGATAGGCGGGGGCAGGCGGGTCCTGCGACTTCGATTCCTGGGGTGGTGTTCACGGGCGGCTGGGATGGGATTCTGCGGGCGGTGGACATGGCGGGCAAGGTGATTTGGACGTACGACGCGAAGCAGGACTACGAGACGGTGAATGGCGTGGTGGCGAACGGCGGGTCGTTTGGTCCGGCGGGGGTGGTGGTGGTGAATGGGATGGTGTACGTGGCGTCGGGGTATGTGGGGATTCAGCAGGGGTCGCAGGGGAATGTGGTGTTGGCGTTCAGCGCGGAGTAGCGCGGCGGGCCAGCAGCGTCCAGATGAGCAGCACGAAGAGCCCACCAAACTGCGCGGCGCGCCCGGCGACGTCTTCGATGTTTAGAGTGTAGACGAGGCGAATCTTGCGATCACCAGCCGCTCCGGGGGTGATTTTCATTAGGCCAAGTGGCTCGCACTCAAAACTGATTTCTGAATCCGGATGCCAGCCGGAATCGCAGGTTTGTTGGACGAAGATGGATTCACCCGATTCGATGTGGGCGGTAATGAGAGCTTCGCTCTGGTTGATCCACTGGAAGGACGCTGTGGATGCGGGTTTGTCCAACGCGGCGATCAGCGGCTGCAGGGGTTCTACGTCATAGCCGCCATAGAGGGGACGGATCTTCAGCGCGGCGGTGGGGACTACGTGGGCGAGGGAGGCGTTGGGTCTGGGCACGCGGTAGATGACGCTGTTGCCGTCGCGCCAGACTTCTTCTAGGACGCCGTCGAATTTTTTCGGGTTGGCGAAGGGTTGATCGCCGCCGGTGTCGGCTACGCCGATGTAGCTTACTCCGTAGAGTTTCAGCCATGCAACGCCTGCTTCGGGGGAGGGGTCGCTGTAGATGTTAAAAAGCGCGTGGCGGTATTCGGAGGTGCGGACGGTTTGATCGCAGCAGCCGAAGAACTGCGGGGTATCGGAGAAGTGGTTCAGCCACAGGGCTGTGGTACCTGGAGCGAAGACTCGCTCGCCTTTTGCATTGGCGGCGAACCACTTCGACATGCGGACTTCGGGGATGTTTGAGATGTCGGTGGCTTTGGTGGTGTTGCGGGATTCGCGGCGGTAGTAGCGAGCTTGCGGGATGGCGGCGGCGATGAGTAGGATCACTGCCGCGAGTTGCATGCGGCGCGGCCAGCGGGTGGTGATGGCGAGGATTACAAACGCCCCGGCTCCGGCTAGTGCCATTTCCATCTCGATGTGGAAGCGGTGGGAAATGGGGATGATTACGCGGCCGAACCACATCTTGCTGAGTACGGCGGTGCCGGTGATGAGGGCAAAATAGGCGAAGAAGCGGGGCAGTTCGGGGATGGCTCGGCGTTTGAAGAAGATGTGTAACGCGACGGCGGTGATGGCGAGGAAGGCGAGGATGGCTGCTTTCTCCATGGGCGGGGTGACGATGTCGAGGTTGACGGCGCTCGACTGCACGGTGCGGATGAGCGACGGAGGAATCCAGTAGCAGGCCAGCGCGTAGGCGAGCACGCCGATGCCGATGAAGGTGGGCCAATGAAGCGGCTTCCCTGCCCCGAGTTTCGCGAGCACGTAGGCGGCGAGTGCCATCATCAGGCCAGTGGTGCCGGTCCAATTGGTGAGCGGAACGGCGGCAAGCGCCACGGTGGCGAGGGGCAGAAACATCCAGCGGCGCTTGGCGGCGGCTTCATCGATCAGCCAAATTACCAGCGGGATCAGCATGAGCGCGGTGACGTGCGGGCCTTCGCCGTAGTGGACCAGGGTTTGCAGACGGCGGGGTCCGAAGAGGCCGCCGTTATCGATACGGAAGGCTGTGACCAGGAGGGCCGAGGGGGAAAAGAGCGAGTAGAACAGCGCAGTGAGCAACGCGTAGCCGTGGCGGCGGGTGAAGCGGTAGCAAAGCCAGAAGAGCGTGAGCGGGCCTAGCGAGTAAGTTGCGGTGGTGACGAAGTGGTAGGAGTGTTGAGCGGTCCAACCGGAGAGGCGGGAGAGCAGCGCTACAGCGTGATGCAGCGCGGGGTTGTAGACTTCGCGGGCGGGGGTGCCGGTGACCCACAAGGGAAACCAGGAGCGGTCATTCCAATAGTCGGCGAGCCAGCGGCTGAAGGCCATGAAGATCACGTCGACGGAGGCGGTTTCCTGGGTGAACTCCGTGTTGAAGAGGTTGTGGCAAATGTAGACGTTCAGCGCGAAGAGGACGCCGAGGCAGGCTAGAGTGCGCGCTCGGGGAGACTCAAAGACGGGGTGAGAAGTTATCATCGTTGGTGGGGCACGCTCTCACTATTGTATGGACAACACGTATGGATAACCAGGACATTGCGCGACTACTGACGGAGACGGCGGACTTGATGGAGATCGCGGGGGAGGACGGGTTCCGCATCCGTAGCTATCGCAACGCGGCGTCGGTGATTGAGGGGTATCCGGAGCCGATTTCGGCGATTGTGCGGGACCCGGAGAAGAAGGTCACGGATGTGCCGGGAATCGGCAAGGGGATCGCGTCGGCGCTGGAGGAGATTGAGGCTCGGGGGAGCTTTGAACGGCGGGATCAGATGTTGGAGGTGTATCCTCCGACGGCGCTGGAGCTGCTGAAGATTCAGGGGCTGGGTCCGAAGACGATCAAGGTGCTGTTCGAGACGTTCCGTGTTTCGACGATTGACGACCTGGAAAAGATTTGCCAGGAACAGAAGTTGCGGGAGCTGCCTCGCATGGGGGCGAAGCTGGAGGAGAAGGTCCTGCGGTCGATTGCGCAGTATCGGCAGCGGGCGGGTCGGTTCTTGTTGAGCTTCGCGTATGAGACGGCGGAGGAGTTGAGTAAGTATCTGCTGGCGGTGCCGGGTGTGGATCAAGTCACTGCGGCGGGGTCGATGCGGCGGGGCAAGGAGACGGTGGGGGATTTGGATTTACTGGCGACGGGTCCGGGTGGGGATGCGGCGCTGGAGGCGTTTGTGAAGCATCCGCGCGTACATGAGGTGCTGGCTCGGGGCGAGAACAAGGCTAGTGTGCGGTTTGGACTCGAGGGGTTGCAGGTGGATCTGCGGGCGTTGCCGAAGGAGAACTTCGGGGCGGCGCTGCAATACTTCAGCGGGAGCAAGGAGCACAACATTCATCTGCGGACGCGGGCGCAAAAGATGGGGCTGACGCTGAGCGAGTATAGCCTGGCTCGGATCGATACTAAGGAGCCTGTGGCGGCTGCTACCGAAGAAGAGATTTACGCGGCGTTGGGGCTCGCTTGGATCCCGCCGGAGTTGCGGGAGAATCAGGGCGAGATTGAGGCGGCGGAGTCGGGGAAGCTGCCGAAGCTAGTTCAGCTCGGGGACATGCGCGGCGATCTGCACATGCACACGACGGAAAGCGATGGGCGGGCGACGCTGGAGGAGATGGCTGAGGCGGCGCGGGCGCAGGGGTACGAGTACATCGCGATTACGGATCATTCGAAGGCTCTGGCGATGGCGAATGGGTTGGATGAGAAGCGCGCGGTGGAGTTCGCGGCTCGGGTGCGGGAGTTGGATCATCGCGGGTTGGGGATTCGGGTGTTCTCGGGGCTTGAGTGCGACATCAAGCGCGACGGGTCGATGGACTTGGCTGATGATGCGCTGGCGGAGTTGGATTTTGTTGTGGGCAGCGTCCACAGCTACATGAATCTGGAGTCGGCGGAGATGACGGATCGGTTGTTGCGGGCGCTGGAGTGCAAGCATCTGAAGGTCTTCGGGCATCCTACGGGGCGGGTGTTGTTGCATCGGGATCCGTTTCCGTTTGACTTCGATGCGGTTGCGGCGGCGGCGGGGCGTGCGGGGGTGATGATGGAGATTAACGCTAGTCCGGAGAGGTTGGATTTGACGGCGTCGATGGCGAGGGCGGCGAAGGCTCGGGGGGTGAAGTTTGTGATTTCTACGGATGCGCATCATCCGAAGCATTTGTTGAATATGCGGTATGGGGTGATCATGGCTCGGCGGGCGTGGCTGGAGCCTTCGGATATTTTGAATACGCTGCCGTTGGGGGAGTTTGCTAAGGGGATTGGACGGTAGATGAAAACGATTTCTTCGACGGAGTTACTGCGCACGCCGATTTTTTGGGTGACGCGGGATGTGGCGCTGGACCCGGATGGGTTTGAGATTACTCGGGCGGTGGTTCAGCATGGGGGGTCGGCGGTGGTGATGCCGGTGGATGACAAGAACCGCGTGATGCTGGTTCGGCAGTATCGGTTGCCGGCGCTGCGGTCGCTGTGGGAGTTGCCGGCGGGGCGTGTCGATCCGGGGGAGACGGTGTTGCAGGCGGCTCGGAGGGAGTTGGGGGAAGAGACGGGATGCCGGGCCCGGAAGATGGTGAAGCTGGCGGAGTTTTGGGCTAGTCCGGGATTCTTGGCTGAGAAGATGACGATTTATCTGGCTACGGGGCTGACGCTAGGGGAGCAGACTCCGATGGAGGATGAGCGGATTGAGACTCGGTGGTTCAGTGTCGCGGAGATGGATAAGATGATCTCGGGCGGGAAGATTACGGATGCTAAGACGCTGATTGGGTTTCTGAAGTGGCAGCGGTATCTCGTAGGTAAGCGAACATCGCGCTGAGGGCTTGGGCGCGGTGGCTGACGCGCATTTTGTCGGCGATGGGGGCTTCTCCGAAGGTGCAGTTGAAGGGTTCGTGGAAGAAGAGGGGGTCGTAGCCGAAGCCGCCGGTGCCGCGGGGCTCTTCCAGGATGCGGCCTTCTACGGAGGCTCGGAAGGTTTTTACGGGGCAGCCGTCTTTGACTAGCGCGATGACGCAGACAAATCTTGCCGTGCGGTTTTCAATGGCTAGTAGATTTTCCAACAGCAAGTCGTTGTTGTCGGCGTCGGTGGCGTGCTCACCGGCGTAGCGGGCGGAGTGGACTCCGGGGTCTCCGCTGAGGGCATTTACTTCAAGGCCGGAATCGTCGGCGAAGAGGTAGCCTTCGGTGTGTTGGCCGCAGTAGACGGCCTTGAGCATGGCGTTTTCTTCGAAGGTCTCGGCGGTTTCTTCTGGTGGGGCGAGCTGCGCTTGGAGTTTGCGGACGTCGAAGTCCGGCGCGGCGAGTTGGAACTCACGCAGCTTGCCGGGGTTGCTGGTGGCGCAGTAGACGGTGGTCATGCGTTGGACTTTTGGATCGCGGTGAGGTCGCGGATACCGGCACGGGCTAGGGCCAGCAGCGCGGCCATTTGGTCGTCGTCGAAGGCGGATTTTTCGGCGGTGGCTTGGACTTCTACGAATTTGCCGGAGCCGGTCATCACTACGTTCATGTCGACTTCGGCGGAGGAGTCTTCTTCGTAGCAGAGGTCGAGCATGGGGACGCCTTTGATGATGCCGACGCTGGTGGCGGCTACTGTGTCGAGCAGCGGGGATTTTTTCAGGGTGCCGAATTTGAGCAGTTGGTTGATGGCGCTGGAGAGGGCGATGTAAGCTCCGGTGATGGCGGCGGTGCGGGTGCCGCCGTCGGCTTGGAGGACGTCGCAATCGAGGATGATGCTGCGTTCGCCCAGGAGTTGCATGTCGACCACGGTGCGCAGGGAGCGGCCGATGAGGCGTTGGATTTCCATGGTGCGGCCGGATTGGCGGCCCTTGGTGACTTCGCGCGGGGTACGGGTGTTGGTGGCGCGCGGGAGCATGGCGTATTCGGCGGTGACCCAGCCTTTGCCGGAGTTGCGCAGGAAGGGCGGCACGGATTCTTCGACGGAGGCGGCGCACAGGACGCGCGTGTTACCGACTTCGATGAGGCAGGAGGCCTCGGCTGTGGCCTGGTAGCCGGTGGTCACTTTGACGGGGCGCATTTGCGCGGGTTGACGACTGTCGATTCTCATTATGCGGAGCCCTTCAGGGAGTAGAACATCAGCAGTCCAATGACGGCCATACCGATTAGGATGACGAGTGCGCAGGGGACTAAGCCGCGAGTAGATGCCGGGGCTTCGCGTTTCTTGCCGCCGGCGGGTTTGTACTTTGCCATGGTGAGATCTTATTTTAGTGCGCCGCGGAGTTTGTCGGCGAAGGGGGAGGCTGCTGCGGTCTGTCCGCTCCCTGACGGTCGCGGTTCAGTGGGGGGCGCGGAGACGGGGGGGAGCGCGGAGACGGGAGGGGGGGCTGCCAGGTAGCGGTCCTTCTTTAGCACGGTGCGCTCGAGGATGGAGCTGTAGCTGGTCCAGTTGCCATCGATGAGGCGGTCGTGTTCGATGAGGCCGCGCATGTTCTCCATCTTGGAGTCCATGTTGTCGAGCAGGTGGAGGAGCAGGGCCTCGGGGAAAACGGGAAGCTTGGGCGAGCCGAATTCGAGTTGGCCGTGGTGGCTGAGGATCATGTGCAGCAGCAGGTCGCGGAGGCGCGGAGGGAAGTCGGGCATCTTGTGGATCTGATCCGTAACCATCTGCATGCCGATTTGGATGTGGCCGAGGAGCTGACCTTGATCGCCATAGCGGATGGAGCGGGCGAATTCGAGTTCGTAGATCTTGCCGATGTCGTGCAGGACGACGCCGGAGAGCAGCAGGTCGGCGTCGATGTTGGTGTAGTGCGCGGCGGTCAAGCGGGCGAGGCCGCAGAGGGACAGCACGTGTTCAATGAGGCCACCGATCCAGCCGTGGTGGACGCTCTTGGCAGCGGGCGCGTCGCGGTAGGCTTGGGCGACGGCGGGGTCCGAGAGGATGCCTTCGAGCAGGCCTTTAAGATGGGGATTCGTCATGGCCGCGATGTAGCCTTGCAGTTCGGCCCACATTTCGTTGCGGTCGCGTTTTGAGGCGAGGAGGTAATCGCCCAGGTCGACTTCGGATTCCGGCACCACCTTCAACTTGTGAATGGTGAACTGCATCCGGTTCTGGAAGACCTGCGTCGCGCCCTTCACGCGGATGAAATCGTTGGGGGAGAAGATGCCGATGACCTCGGCCGCGTTGTCCCACATCTTGGCGTCGAGGTCGCCGGTGCGATCCGAAAGCGTGAGGGAAAGGTACGGCTCGCCGGTCTTCTTCTGCCGGACTTCTTTGTGCGAGACGAGGAACGTTGCTTCGATGTTCTGGTTCGGCTGCAGTTCGTTGACGTAGGGGGACTTCATTCTAACGTGAGGATGACGCGCCGGTCTTCTTGGTTCCCGGAACGGGGAACATGCCTAGCAGGCGCTTCATGCTCGGATTGGCGATGACTTCGTCGCGTGTGACGGTGAGGGGCTTGAGTGTGGCCACGTCTCCCCAGCGGGTGTCCTTGCCGGGAGCGACGCCGGAATCGACGTAGCCTTCCTTGATCTGCAGGAACGCGTCATTGCGGAGCTTGGTGAGGTAGGCTCGGGTAGCGGGACCCTGGCGCTGGCTGTAGATCATGTTCTGGATCTCGGATTCAACTTCGTCGTAGCCGGCGAGCCCTGCGCGCTGGTGGTCTTCGACCTTGAAGATTTCCCAACCGTTGTCGAACTTGATGGGCGCGGTGACGTAGCCGGGTTGTTTGTCCCACACTTCGGCTTCGATCAGGGGATTGAGCTGGCCTTTGGTGAAGGCGTCGAGCATGCCGCCGCGTTCCTTGGTCAGTTCGTTATCGGAGTTGTTGGTGACCATGGGCTGGAAGGCTTCGCCGTTCTTGGCGCGGGCATCCAAAGCTTTGGCTTTGGCCTCGACGGCGGCGAGCTCTTCGGGGGTGGTTTTGCCTTCGGTGGAGACCAGCAATTCGCGCAGGAAGACGCGTTCCTGGCGTTGGAGTTCACTCTTGTGTTCGTCGTAGTAGGCGCGGATCTCTTCGGCGGGGACCTGGATCTTGCGCATGACTTCGTCGCGGATCACGCCTTGGATGAGGGCTTGATCGGTGAGCCGACCCTTGAAGTCTTCGTACGGCGCGCCGGTTTGTTCGGCCACGAACCGCTGGAATTCGTCGGGGTCGGCCTTTTGGAATTGGCGCTGGTAGTCGGCGATCTGTTTATTGACGTCGGCTTCGACTTTGAGGTTGAGGTCCTTGCCCTTTTGGCGCAGCAGGATTTCGTCGATGCGGTTGCGCAGCAGGTCGGCGATCATCTGCTTGAGGGTTTCCTCATGCTGGGCGGGCGTGAGGTTCTGTTTGGCGAGTTCCTCTTCCACAGCCTTGCGGTCGTCACGGAGTTCGGTGCTGGTGATGATATCGCCGTTGACCTTGGCCACGATTTCTTCCATCAACAGCACGTCGGCGGCGTGCAGGAAGAAGGGGGCGGCCAGGGAAAGCACAAAGGCGACATAGAGGTATCGCATAGATCGATTATAGCGCGTGGAGGTGCTCATATAGGATATGGACGTAGCGGAGTGTGTGGCGGTTTCCGGGTCTGCGCTGCGGGGGTGGGCTCGGCTCACGGCTTAGCGAGCATGGCTTCAACGCGTTGGACGACTTCGTCGTGTAGGAGAAGCTCATCGCGATCCGCGTAGGCCTGTCCTTCTTGCACTGCTTTCATGAACCAAGTGTCGTAGTCGACCAAGCGTTCCACGGCTTCGGACACAACCTGGGCGGCGTCTCGACCTTGTTCCAGGGCGAGGGGTGTGCGACGCCGAAGTGCAGCTATCTCTGAACTTATTGAACTCACAGAATCGGCTGAACGTACGATTACGCTTGGCGCAATAGGAATCGGCCACGGATGAATACAGGTACACACAGATAAGAGATCTTCGGCGGCATTTTATCTGCGTCCATTTGGCGGGGCGGTAGATCCTAAGGGTAGTGAAGGAATTCGGACGGGGCAAAGGGTACAGGCACGAAATTTCGCAAAGGCGGCGAAAGTCGAGCCTGTCCCCTTTTGCGCATGACTTGGTCACGCGCGAGAAAGCACGGCTCTGACCGCATCGGGATTTGCTCCGGCTAGGCCGTGGGCTGTCGCTGAGACGCGGTCCTCTAGTTCGAAGGCGGGCGTGGCGGCGTGGACCAGGCCCCAGTTGAGTGCGTCGGGGGTGGTGAAGATGCGGCCAGTGAGAGCGAGCTCACGGGTGCGGCGTTGGCCTAGGACGGATTCTACGGCGGACAAGACTCCCTTGTGTATGCGGCCTTCGCGGATGTCTGTTAGGCCGAAGCTGGAGCCTTGGGCGGCGATTACGATGTGGGCGTTGGCCAGCAGGGCTACGCCGGCTGACGTTGCTACGCCTTGCATGGCGGCTACTATGGGCTTGGTGGCGCGTGTGCCGAAGGTGAAGATTGCTTCTTCGGGGGGATCGTCGAAGTCCAGGCCGGCGCAGAAGACCGGGCCTTCGGCGTTGATGAGGATGGCTCCGGTGTTGGGGTCGGCTTCGGCGGCGGCGAGTTCAGTGAGGAGCTGGCGGGCCATGGCGGCGTTCAGGATGTTGCGGCGCTGCGGGTCGGCTAGGGTGATGCGGCGGACTCGGGCGTCTTGTTGACTAAGAATCATGTTGGGTTTTCAGGAAAGCGATGGGCAGGTGTTCCCCACCCTGGTAGGCGGTGGCTGCTTCGAAGGCGAGTTCTAAAATGCGGCGGGTCTCGAGCGGATCGATGAGCGCGTCTACGTGGCCTCGGGCGGCGGCGTAGCGGGCATCTAGCCAGCGTTCGTAGTCGGCGCGGGTTGCTTCGATGCTGGCGGCGAGTTCGGCGGGGATGGGCTCGCCCTTCTCTTTGTATGTGGCGAGTTCGGGACCATGGACGGCTTGCACGGCGGCGTCGCCTTCCATCACGCCGATGCGGGCGGTGGGCCAGCCGAAGGTGAAGGTGGGGTCGAAGCCTTGGCTCGCCATGGCGTAGTAGCCTGCGCCTGAGGAGTGATTCAGCGTCACTACGATTTTCGGTACGGTGGCGCAAGCCATGGCTTCCACCATTTCGGCTCCGGCGCGGATGATGCCGGCGGATTCGGCTTCGCGGCCCACCATGAAGCCGGAGACGTCTTGCAGGTAGAGCAAGGGCGTTGACTGGCGCTGGGCGTTTTCGACGAAGTAGGCGACCTTGCGGGCGGATTCGGGGTAGACGATGCCTCCGATGCGGGGGCCGGCGGCGGATTTGAGGAAGCCCCGGCGGTTGGCGATGACTCCGATGGTGCGACCGTGCAGTCGCGCGGTGGCGCACAGGATTTCGGGGGCGTGGTCGGGTTGGAATTCGAGGTAGCCGTCGGCGTCGACAATGCGGGCGATGACTTCTTCGATTGGATACGGCAGGCGATGGTCGGCGGGGAGCGCGTCGTAGAGTCCGTCGGCAGGCTTCGCGGGCGCGGCGCCTTTGGGGATGGGAGCAGGCAAAGGCAGTGCGCGGATTTTTTCGCGGATTAGAGAGAGGCATGCGCGGTCGTCCTTCACGGAGTGATGCGCAACACCGCTGATCTTGGTGTGGAGCGAGGCTCCGCCTAGGGACTCAGCGTCGACGACTTGGCCGACTGCGCCCTTTACGAGATTGGGTCCGCCGAGTCCCATGAAGCTGGTGCCTTCGACCATGATGATGGAGTCAGAGAGCGCGGGCAGGTAGGCTCCGCCGGCGATGCACATTCCCATGACGGCGGCGATTTGCGGGATGTGGAGGCGGCGGCGCATGAGCGAGTTGTAGTAGAAGATGCGGGCGGCACCGTACTGGCCGGGGAAGATTCCATCCTGATAGGGCAGGTTGACGCCGGCGGAGTCAACCAGGTAGACGATGGGCAGGCGGTTGCGCATCGCGATTTCTTGGGCGCGGAGAATTTTGGGGATGGTTTCGGGCCACCAGGCTCCGGCCTTCACGGTGGCATCGTTCGCGACGATGACGGTGGGGCGGCCTTCCACACGGGCGATGCCGGTGATGACGCCCGCGGCGGGGGCTTGGCCGTCGTAACGGTCGTGCGCGATGAGCAGGCCGATTTCGAGGAAGAGTGCGCCGGGGTCAATGAGGTGGGCTACGCGTTCGCGCGCGGTGAGTTTTCCGGCTTGGTGCTGCTTTTCGATCTTCTTCGCGCCGCCGCCCAGGCGCAGCTGATCTTCCAGGTCCTGAAGCTGGCGGGTGAGCTGGCGCATATGCTCGGCTGGGGATGCGGTCACGTATTTATTCTAGGCGACTGGATGACGCTATCCTAGTAACCATGTTTGGAATCGACACGCGAACGTTGCGGATTGTGTGGACGGTTTTCCTGTTCACGCTGATGGCGGCGCTGCTATACATGATCGGCAGCACGGTGGTGGTGTTCACGCTCGCGATCTTCCTAGCGCACTTGTTGGGGCCGATGGCGGAGCGGGTGGAGAAGTGGATTCCGGACGAATGGGTGTCGCGGAACCTGTCGTTGGCCGTGGTGTACCTCATCATGATTCTGGCCATTGCGGCGGCGCTGACGCCGGTGTTTATTCAGGTAGGCACACAAGCCGTCGAATTGGCTGGTTCTCTTCCCTCTTCGTTGGACGAGGATCCGCTGACGAAATTGAAGCTGCCCGCCTGGCTGGAACCGTTACGCGACAAGCTTACGGGAAGCCTCCGAGAGCAGCTACCGGACCTTGAAGAGAGGCTGATTCCTTTTCTTCAGGACGTCGGATCCAACATCGCCGGATTCCTTGGGAGCGCGCTTGCATTTGCGCTGATTCCGATTCTGAGTTTCTTCTTTCTGCAGGATAGCCGCGACATTCACGACGCAGTGATCGATTTGGTCCCAGGAGAGCATCGCGATCTGGCCGAGGATATTCTGGCAGACTTGCACCACTTACTGGTGCAGTATATTCAGGCTCTGGTGATTCTGGCGCTGATTGTCCTGGCTGTGTTTTCGGCGTTTCTGTACTTCACGGGCGTGCCGTATTCGATCTTGCTGGCCGCGTTGGCTGCACTGCTTGAGGTGATTCCGATTGCGGGACCGCTGGTATCAGGCGTAATCATCCTGCTCGTCGCGTTGCTGTCGGGATACGGGCACATGTGGTGGCTGCTCGTGTTCCTGGTGGTGTTCCGGTTGGTGCAAGACTACGTCATCAATCCACATCTGATGGCCGCGGGCGTGGAGATCCATCCGCTCGCGGTGTTGTTCGGCGTGCTTGCGGGAGAGCAGATCGCCGGGATTGAGGGGATGTTCTTTTCGGTGCCGGTGATTGCGGCGCTGCGCATCATCGTGGTGCGGATTCGGAGGCAGAAGCTGGAAGTGGAGCCGTCGAGTGTTCTGCTGGAATAGGGCTCTGCTGCTGTTGCTGACGGGCGTTGCCGCCTGGGGGCATGTGGTGAGCATCAGCAATGGCGAACTGCGCGTTACGGGACAGACCGCGGTGCTTGAGTTCCGCATCCCGGCTTACGAAGTAGAGACTGTCGCGACGCCCGAGACCACGCTCCTCGACGAACTGCGCTTTGCGGGCGCAACGCGCGCGGGGTCGGAATGCTCTAAGGACGCGGACTGGGTGACGTGCCATGCGACCTACGCGTTCGCGCAGCCTGTGCCCGACAAGATTGAGGTCGAGTGCACGCTCTACCGCGTCACCGTGCCCAATCACATCCACATGCTCTACGCGGTGCAGGGAGAGAATAGTGACCAACAAGTGTTCGACCAGAATGTTTCCGCGCGGGAGCTGCGCTTTCATCCGCCGTGGTTGTGGGAGTCGGTGACTCGGGACGGGGCGGCCGGGGTGCTGCGGCTCCTGAAATCTCCGGCAGGCTTACTGTTCTTATTGGTGGTCGGGCTGGCCGCCCGCTCCTGGCGCGACGCGGCGCTGTTGAGCGTGGCGTTTGTGGCGGCGGAGTGGATGGTGCGGCCGCTGTCGCCGTATATTCCGCTCACGATGTCGCCGGAGTTTCTAGAAGCCGTCATGGCTCTCACCGTGGCGTACCTGGCGGGAGAGTTACTGTTGCTGCCTGATGGCTCGTCTCGATGGGTGATCGTGCCGCTGCTTGGATTCGTGCATGGGTTGCCGTTCGTCGCGTTCCCGCCGCTCTACTTGGCGGGCGCGATAGTTGTTCAGGTGTTACTGCTCGGGTGTGCGGCTGCCGCGGTATTGAGCATGCCGCTCGGATGGCGGAAGCCGACCGCAGGTGTCATCTTCGCGCTGGCAAGCGCCTGGTTCGCGCGCCTCGTCTTCGCTACTTAGCTGTTGCGGGTAATGCTGTGCTTGCGGCTGTAGCCGAAGTAGATCGCCATGCCGATCCCCATCCAGACGATCAGCCGTATCCAATTGCTCCAACCCAGGTAATACATCA
This sequence comes from Bryobacterales bacterium, assembly GCA_947446025.1. Taxonomy (GTDB): domain Bacteria; phylum Acidobacteriota; class Terriglobia; order Bryobacterales; family Bryobacteraceae; genus Palsa-187. The sequence continues at coordinate 15,638 of CANFEY010000050.1, read as the reverse complement.
ACACCAGATTGAATGCGATCCCAAGAAGCGGAATCAGCGGAACCCAAGGCGTGCGGAACGGGCGTTTCAGATCGGGGTGCGTGCGGCGCATGATCAGGATGCCGCCGCAGACCAGCACGAAGGCGAAGAGGGTTCCGATGCTTGTCATTTCGCCCAGCAGTCCGATAGGTGCGAACGCGGCGATCAAGCCGGTCAGCACCATGAACAGCAAGTTCGAGCGCCACGGCGTGCGGTACTTCGGATGCACGTCGCTGAACAACTTCGGCAGCAGGCCATCGCGCGACATGGAGAAGAACACACGGCTCTGGCCAAGCAGCATTACGAGAATTACTGACGTGTATCCGGCGATAATGGCGAGCTTCAGTGCCGGCCGCAACCAGCGATAGTCGGTGCGGTCAATCGCAACCGCAACGGGCGCGGCGCTGTTGAGTTCCGTGTAATTGACGATCCCGGTAAGGACGTGAGAGAACAACACGTAAAGCACGGTGCATACCGCAAGAGACCCGATGATGCCGATGGGCATGTCCTTCTGCGGGTTCTTCGCTTCCTGCGCGGCCGTGGAGACTGCGTCAAAGCCAATGAAGGCGAAGAACACGATGCCGGCACCCTTTAAGACGCCGGTCCATCCGAACGCCCCCGTTTCGCCGGTGTTCGGCGGGATGAAGGGAGTGAAGTTGTTGGGGTCAATGTACGCCCAGCCGAGTGCGATGAAAACCAGTACGACGGCAACTTTCATCACGACAATCGCCGCGTTGATGCGGGCGGATTCCTGAATCCCGATGATCAGCAGGAGTGAGATCATCGCGACGATGAAAAATGCGGGCAGGTTGATCACGCCCTCAATGAGTTGTCCTGTCTCCGGCAGCCTCACTGGCTCGAAGGGCGAAGCCGCCAATTGCTGAGGGAACGCGATGCCGAAGTCCGCGAAGAAGCTCATGACGTACTTGGACCAGCTGACGCCGACCGTGGCCGCGCCGACGGCGTACTCCAAGACCAGGTCCCACCCGATCATCCAAGCGATCAGTTCGCCCATCGTAGCGTACGCGTAGGTGTAGGCGCTGCCGGCGATCGGAATCATTGTGGCAAATTCGCTGTAGCAGAGTCCCGCGAACGCGCACCCGACCGCTGCGATCACGAAGCTGAGGACCACCGCCGGTCCCGCGTTCTGCGACGCGGCGATGCCGGTCAAGGAGAACAACCCAGCGCCGATGATTGCTCCGATTCCGAGCGCAACTAGCTGCGATGGCCCAAGCGTTCGCTTGAGCGATTCGGACCCGGAGTCTTTCATCAGCGCCTCTAACGGTTTTCTGGCGAAGAGGCTCATAAGTGTTTGAGCATACCAGAATGGCGGGGGGCAGATTAGCGGTGGACGCGGACGGCGCGGCGAGTGCTTTGCGGAAACGGCAGCTCATACCCGATGAGGCAAAATTGGTCAAGCGCAAACCCTACGGTGCTTTCGAAATCTTTGCCGTCAGTGATCATCATTTCTTTGAGCCACGGAGCAGTGGAATCCCCAACATTCCCCGCACGGTCAAACGCGTGATACACACGCCCCACCTTCATGTGCAGGTAGCTGCCCAACACTTCCTGCTCATAGAACCGCGCATCGTAGCTGTGCCGCAGCCGCTCGTAGTAGTCCGGAATCTGATCCAGCAAAAACCGGTTCTCAAACGGCTGCGCCAGGATCGTCTCGTACCCCTCGATCTGCTTCGCCACGAATCGCTCGTAAACCCAGTCGTACCCCTTCGGCGTCCACACCCCGAACCCGCACAACCGCGTCGCTTGCGGATCCCGCAGCCGCCCCTCCAACCGCAACCACGCATCCTCCGACGTGTACGTCAACTCGTCCACCCCGAACCATGCCAGGTTGCTCCCCCGCAACCGCTCGAACTCCTCCACCGCCCGGAACAGTATCTTGGACCGGCTCCCCTTGAACACCAGGTGGTTCTCTCCCCGATTGAACTCGTACGGAATCTGGCTTCGCTCCAAAACTTCTAACAGCGCCGGTATCGTTGCATCCCGCAACATCGGATACGTCGGAGCCCCAATCAACCCCGTCCGGCCTTTGTTCAAAGTGCTTAGCTTAATGGCCTCCTGGCAGAGCGCCTGACTCTTCCCCGAACCCACCGGCCCGGAAAACCCCTTGAAGCGCGCCCCCGATTTGTGAAAGCGCTCCTGCGAAGGCAGCCGCTTGTACGGAATCCCATACTCTAAGACCCGGGCTCCACCCACGTCACCCGAATCTCTTTCGGCTCGTCCTCGTCCAATTCCTTCTTTAACTGCACCAACCGAACGTAATCCGCCAGCGTCACCTTCACCTCGTTGGTCCCCGCCAACTGCGCTTCCACCTTCGCCAGCAACTCGCCGAGTACCTTTGCCTGCCTTCGTCCGCTGCTCTGTTCCGTCACGCTCAGCCCTCACGCAGACAAAGGTATCCCCTCCTCCGAAACTTCCGCCCTGGAGTTTCTACCTATCTCGCTAATTGCAAAGGAATTGTTTTTTGAAGAACTGCTGCCACCGGAACCTTGCGCCCCAGCTCTTTACTCAACTACCGAAATCACGGCCGTCCGCAACGCGAACTCCTGTAGATTCCGCCACTCGTTCCCCACCGTGTTCTGCACCAGCGTCACCCGCTCCACTGCGAACACCCGCGGACCCTCATACGCCTTCCACCGCGCCACCGCCACTTCCGTGGCCTTCGTGACCGCCTCAGGAGGCAACCCCTGCGCCGCCGTCACATGCGGATGATAGTAGAACATCTCCAGATGTTCACAAGCCCCGCGATTCAGCGCCCTATGCAACCGGATCAGCGTCGCCGACCCCTGCCCGATCGCCAAATGCACCACCCCGGACGCCGGAAACACACACACCTGCCCCAAATGCACATCGAACGGATGTTCCCCCGAAAGCACCGCGCCGATCTCCTCGCACGCCCGCTCCACCGTCCCCGTGAGCGGCCTCGGCGGCAACAGCGTCACGTGCCCCCGCGCAGTCGACCCCGGCTGCACGTCCCTCCGCAACGCGTCCACGAACCCCGCCAGCGGCTCTGGCAGATACGCCACCAGCGAAAAGACATTGATCCCCGGATCGTCCGCTGAACTCATCTAGGGCTATTGTATCGCTGCCGATACCGGCCCTGAGTCCATCCCCGCCATCACCGGACCCTTTGCCTCCACCACCACCCACTGCGCTTCCTCAAACCCCACAAACTTCAGAATGCGTAGCTGCCCCTCATGCTCCAGCACGTCCCCCAGCTCCAGCGCTTCCGGACTATCCTTCAGCGCAAAGAACGCCGCGTACGGACTTGCCGCCTCCACCGTCCCCTTCGCCTCATAGTCCCGCTGCTTCGCATTCGTCACCCCGCTCACGTGCGGCGCGAACCGGAACCCTTGCCGCAAATGCGCCTTCAATCGGTGGATCTGATAGGTTGCCATGGCTCCGCCCATTATGCCCTAAAACAATTCATAAGGGAAATGGTTTTTGCGCATCCCGCACACCCATCTCGATCCATCTCTCCACGTCCCCCTGCGTCCCCCACAACGTCGCCTTCAAGCCCCCAAGCCTCGCCCTCGGCCCAAGCACCCGCAACCCCACTCCCTCTGGCATCTCCGCTTCGTGTCCGAACACCCACCGGAACCCCTCCACCAATGGCCCAAGCCATGCCGACGGAAATGTCTCCAGCACATGCAACCCCTCAATCTCCGTCGCGCCCGCATCCACCGCTGCCCCTACCGGTAACGGCCCCAACAGCCCCCCATCCACGCACCACCGCCCATCCAGTCGAATCGGTGGATACATCAACGGCACCGCGCAGGAAGCCGCCAAATGCCGCCACGTAATCTCCCCGTCCCGGTACACCCGCACCTGCATCCTGAAAATGTCGGTAACCGTCAGCGCATAGGGACGTCGAAGCTTATAACGCGTGGTTAACTTCAACAACATTCCGTGCAAATCGTCCAGCCTCCGGAACGAGGGGTCCCGCCACATCCCCATCAACTCCTCCGGACTCACCCCGCATGCGATCAGATACCCGTTCACAGACCCAATCGACGCCCCCACGATCAAGTCTGGCTCAAACTCCCGCGCCAGCACACTCCAAGCCCCCGCCTGCCAAGCCCCGAACAACCCTCCCCCCGACAACACCAGTGCCTTCATATGGAATACTGAACAGTAGCATCAGCTGCACCCACTGAACCGCGACCGTAAGGAAGCGGGCAGACGCAAGCAACCATGAAATTCCTACTCCCCCTAGTCCTCCTAGCCGCGCTAGCCGTCGGAGCATGGCAACTCCTAGAGTGGCGCAACCTCCCGCCCCAAGTCGCCTTCACCAGAGCCACCCGCTCCACCATCTCCAGCTCCGTCTCCACCAACGGCAAAGTCGACCCCTCCGAATTCGCCCAAGCCCGCTCCGAATCCTCCGGCCGCGTCGAGCGCATCTCCGTAAGACTCCGCCAGCAAGTCGCCGCTGGCGACGAGCTAGTCACCCTCGACACCGCACAACTCCGCCACGACCTGGAATCCGCGGAGGCCCGCATCGCCTCCGCCAAATCCGACATCTCCGTAATCGATGCCGGTGGCCGCCAACCCGAAAAGCTCGTCCTCCAAACCCAAATCGATCAGGCCACCGTGGAACTCAAAGCCGCCCAGGAAGAACTCGACCGCGAAACCCGCCTCGAATCCCGCGGCGGCTCCACCCGCGAACAAGTCACGCTCCGCAAGAACCGCGTCGACGCCATCCAATCCACCATCCGCGGCCTCAACCAACGCCTCTCCACCCTGGTTGCCCCCACCGACCGCGGCCCCCTCGAACAACGCCTCCGCCAGGAAGAAGTCACAAAACAACAAATCGAACTCCGCATCCAACAGAGCATCATCCGCGCCCCCATCTCCGGCACCATCTACCAATTCGACTTGAAACCCGGAGCCTACCTCAACCCCGGCGACGTTGTCGCCTCCATCGGCCGCCTCGACAAAGTCCACGTCATCGTCTTCGTCGACGAACCCGACCTGGGCCGCGTCCGCCCCGGCCTCCCCGTAACCATCACCTGGGATGCTTTCCCCGGCCGCGAATGGTCCGGCTCCGTCGACCGCCTCCCCACTGAGATCAAACCCCTCGACTCCCGCCAAGTAGGCGAAGTAACCTGCGTCATCAACAACCCCGGCCTCGACCTCATCCCCGGCACCAACGTCACCGCCCGCATCAAATCCGAAACCGCCGAAAACGTAGTCACCATCCCCAAGGAAGCCGTCTTCCGCGAAGCCGGCAAGACCGGCGTCTACCTCCTAGTCAAAGACCACCTCGAATGGCGCGACATCACCCAGGGCGTCAACAACACCACCCACACCGAAGTCAAAGGCCTAGCCGAAGGCGACCAAATCGCCCTCCCCTCAGACCGCCCCCTAACCCCGGGCATGCTGGTCCGCCCCAATTAATTCCTCACCACCAGCGTCCCCTCCGCCTCCACCCGCCCAAACTGCATCCTCACCCCGGCCCCATTCACATACCCCTCAAACTGATCCCGATAGTGCCGCGACAGAAAATGCCCGCTTTGCCCCACCGTCACCCCCGCCAGCGCTCCCTCCACATCCCCGAAATCCACCACCATCCGATACGACGGCCCCAGCCCCCCCGAAAACTGCTTCACCGTGCTGTCCGCCCCGCCCATCGCCACCGGCCCCACATTGAAATACCCACCCACGAACGGCAGCTGACCCAACACCGGATGCTTGATCTCCAGCTCCACATACTGCCCGTAATCCCAGCGCGCTACACTCGACCCCTGCACCTTCACCCCCACCACCAACGCTTTCCCCAACATCTCCACCACCCACGCATCCCAATCCGCGAACCACCCCGGCGGCCTCTCCCGCAACAGCCTCTCCAACACCGGCGAAGCTGCCCGAGCCGCATACTCAGCCCCCATCCCCGGCGCAGCCCGCTCCGCCACAGCCCGCCGCATCTCCGCGTAAACCAACGCCGCCACCATCGGAGCTGCCAACCCCTTCTCCATCTGTCCGTTCCACTTCCGCAATTCCGCCACAGCCTCCACCGAGCCGGCATCCCGCCCCGGCTTCTTCTCCCACGCCTTCACAACTGCCTTCCCCACCGAATCCAGAAACGGCGAGTACACGTCCTTCTGCAACTCCGCCATGCGCTCCGCCGTCCACTTCTTCCCCGCCGTCAACCGGTCCCGGATCTGCTTCGCCCGGTACGGCGGCGCAAACACCCCCGCCACCGGATACTTGTAGTCCGCCGGAAACGGATTCTGATTCGCGCTCACAATAATCCCCGACGCCGGATTGAAGACCTGGGGCAACTCCGCGTACGGGATCACCCCCATCCAATCGCACGCTCCCATCACCCCGTCCGTGGGAACATCCCCCCCGCACCCCGCAGCCCGCACCGGAACCTGCCCCGCCACGTGATACCCGATGTTCCCTTCCCCATCCGCATACACGAAATTCTGCGGCGGCCCTGGAAACCGCTCCAGCGCGGTATTAAACTCCACCCAATTTCGAGCCCTGTTCAACGCCAGAAACGCAAAATCCAAATCCCCACTGGACCCCGCCACCAAAGTCTGCAACGAATAACTCACGTTCCCATCGGACGCGAACAACGGACCATGCCGCGTCCCCAACGTCACCGCCTCCACCGCCTTCTGCCCCTTCACCCGCACCACATTCCGCTCCACTCGAGCCTGCTCCACCTGTCCCTTATGCGCATACCGCCCCGACTGCGCATCCACTTGCTCCCGGTACAGATCCTGCATATCGAACTCCAGGTTCGTCATGCCCCACGCAATGTTCCGGTTGTGCCCGATGATCACCGCCGGCACTCCCGGCAACGATGCCCCAGCCACATCCAAATCGCCCGCCTTCAAATGCACCATGTACCAGGTCGACGGCAGCGAATACTCCATATGCGGATCGTTCGCCAACATCGCCTTCCCCGAAGCCGTATGCGCCCCCGATACCGCCCATGCATTCGACCCCGGCGCAATCTCCGTCCCCGTCCGCGCCGGATACAAATACGCGACCTTCTCCCGGTCCCCGCCCGCCAACATGTGCAGCTTCCGCAACTCCTCCTGCCACGAAGTCGTCAGCGTCCGCGTCATATGCAGCCCGATCAGGAGGGTGTCCCTCAACCGCCACGGCCTCGGCTCGTACCGCAGCACCCGGAACTCCACCGCCAACTTATCCCGATGCGTCTCCAAGAAATAATTCACCCCGCGGGCATACGCCCCGAACACCGCCCTCGCCTCCGCCGTCAGCCGCCTCTCCTGCGCTTCCGCGATCTGCGGCAGCCGTAGCCGCCGCGACTCCTGATCCAGAGCCATCGCCCTCGGCCCCACCACCTCCGCCAACTCCCCCGCCGCCAGTCTCCGGATCGCGTCCATCTGCCACATCCGATCCTGCGCCGTCGCGTACCCCTGCAGGAACACCGCGTCTTCCCACGACCCCGCCGTAATATGCGGAACACCCTCCGTATCGCGCACAATAGTAGCTGCACCTGAAACCGGCGCGCTGATCTCGCCCGACGTCTGCGGCAGCGCGCGCCACACGTACCAATACACGCCCGCTAGTGCCAGCACCAGCAAAACCGCTATGCTCAGATTGATTGCCCGCAGCAGGCTGAAGCGCCGTCGGATTATAGAAGGGGTCACGGCTCGATTGTAGCCGGAAATGTCACTTCGGTTCATTATCTTTGTCGCGATCCTCGCCCTCAATGCCTATTTCTCGGCAGCCGAGGTCGCGCTCGTCGTCGCGCGCCGCTCCAAACTCGAGGAACTCGCCCGACAGGGACACCTAGGCGCCCGCGCCGCACTCGAAGTCCTATCTAACCCCGAACGCCTCCTCAGCGTCACGCAGGTCGGCGTCACCCTCGCAAGCCTCGCCCTCGGTTGGGCCGGCGAAGAAACCGTCGCCACCGTCATCCACTCCCTGTTCGCCCGCTTCACCGAATCCCTCGGCGAAAACGGACTCCACTGGATCAGCCTTGGCATCGGCTTCATCATCACCAGCTTCTTTCACGTGGTGATCGGCGAGGTCGTCCCCAAAAATCTCGCCCTCGACAAGGCCGATAAGCTCGCGCTCCTGGTCGCACCGCCCCTGATCCTGTTCGATAAGCTCTCATCCCCGTTCGTCTTCATCGTCGAACGAGCCTCCACCGGCCTCTCCCGCCTACTCGGCATCAAATGGCGTCACGGTGGCGGCCACTCCGCCGAAGAACTAAAGTTCATCATCGAGGCCAGCGCCCGCGAAGGCCACCTAGAAGGCTTCGAGGAAGGCACCATGAGCCGCCTCCTCGGCCTCAAAGACGTCTACGCCCGCGAAATCATGACCCCGCGCCGTGACATCATTTCTGTACCCGTCACCGCCACCCTCGATGAACTCCTCCAGATCACCCTCGAACACAAGTACTCCCGCCTCCCCGTATTCGAAAACAAGCCCGAGAACATCATCGGCATTGTCCACTATAAAGACCTCATGCGCTCCTGGCGCGAACGCAAAACCGCCAACGATTCCCGCCTCCCCGCTCGACCGTTCCTTCTCCGCCGCTACGTGCGCAAACCCCTCATCGTCCCCGAAACTAAGCCCCTCTCCCAATTGGTGGACGAGTTCCGCCAGCTCCACACCCACATCGCCGTCGTGGTCGATGAGTTCGGAACCATCACAGGCTTGGTCAGCATGGAAGACGTGCTGGAACAAATCTTCGGCGAAATCGGCGACGAACACGACGCCCGCCGCGCCGTCCCCGCGCCTGGAGCACCCATTGTCGAAGTCGACGGCGGCACCAGCATCCTCGACCTCGCCAACCAGTACAACATCCAACTCCCCGGCGACGCCGGCTTTGAAACCCTGGCAGGCTTCATTCTCTTCAAGCTAGGCTACATCCCCTCGCCAGGAGACACCGTAGCCCACGAATCCCATACCTTCACCGTCCAACGCATGGACCGCAACCGCATCACCCGCGTAAAAATCGTCACCCAGCGCTAGGACGCCCAGGCTCCGCTTCCACTACTTCAGTATCGGAAACAAAGTGCTGTAAGCATCCGTCCAAGTCCGCATCCCCGCAACCTGCGTAAACGGCGACCCCACGCCCTCAAACTCCGCCCGCCCCAACACCCCCGGATCCCGAGTCACCACCACCCACTCTGAAGGCGACCTTCCTAGCTCCTCATCCCCCTCCACCGCCACCAGCATCGACGCCACCCCTAAACTCTCCGCAACCTGCCGCACCACTCCCGCCAGCGCCAACGCCGAGTTGGATACATGAAAAGCGATCACCCCGTTCGCCGCCACGTGCCCCAGATACGCCTGCATCGCCTCCCGCGACAACAAATGCACCGGCACCGAATCCCCCGAAAACGCGTCCACCACCAGCACATCAAAATTCTGCGGACCCTCACGTTCCAGAGACAACCGCCCGTCCCCCGCGATCATATCCACCTTCGCGCCGCTGTCCCGCAGGAACGTAAATTCCCGTGCCGCGAGTTCGATCACCTGCGGATTCAATTCATAGAACCGGTAGGTATCCCCCGCATGCCCGTACGCAGCCAGCGTCCCCGTCCCCAAGCCGATCACGCCCACCCGTTGCCCCACATGCCGCGTCGCCTCAATCGCCCGCTGCACTCCTGTCCCCGCAGCGTAGTACGTCGTCGCCATCCGCTGCTTGCCCTCTTCCAGGAACTGCATCCCGTGCGAAACCACTCCATGCACCATCGTCCGCCGTCCCTGTTGATCCACCACGCGCAGTCCGCCATAGAAACTCCGCATGATCACCCGCGCCGGAGCCTTGTAGTTCCGCATCTGCGATCCAGCCCCAACGAAAGCCGCAACCGCGACCACCGTCAGCGCCACATCCGTAGCCCACCACTTCTTGTATTCGAGCAGCAGCGTGAATAACGCGCAAGCCGCCAGCGCCACGGCCAGATCGTAGCTGCCCGCCAGCATCAGCGGAAATGCCACACCAGCCACAACCGCCCCCAGCGCCCCGCCCAGCGCGATCATCAGGTAGAACTGCGTTAGATAGGCGCTCCCCGGCTTCCGCCGCGCCAGTTCCCCGTGACAGAACACGCAGCTGAAAAATAGCCCCGCCAGCAACAGCCCGATCACTTGCCGCACATTGCTCTCCGGCGTCTGCATCAACAGCAAGTAACTCAGCCCCGCCAGCGACCCCGCATGCAACGTCAGCCCCGCACCCCGCGAATACCACCGGTCGCTCTCAAACGTCACAACAAAACTCAGCAGATATACACCCAGCGGCAACACCCACAACAACGGAATCGGAGCCACGTTCTGTGATAAATGATTCGTCACCGTCAACGACAAGATCGATGCAAATCCCGCCAGCAGCATCCACAGAACCTTGGTCCCCAGCCCCGGAGCCGTTCCCGCCACAACCACATCCGCCGCCGCCGCCCCCGCCCTGCCTCGCGATGCCAACCATCCCACCGTCCCGCACGCCACGGCAAACAACCCGTAACCGGCCGACCAAATCCAGCTCTGCTGCTGCAAACCGAAATTCGGCTCCAGCAACATCGGATACCCCAGCAGCGCCCCGAAACTCGCCAGGTTCGACAACGCAAAGTATCGGTACGGCAGCTGCCCCCGGCTCCGCGCATACCACGACTGCACCAACGGACTCGTGCTCGCCAGCAGAAAATACGGCAACCCTACCGTAGCTACCAGCAGCAACAAAATGTAACCTGAAGGATTTTCTCCGCCCGTAGGCTTCCACGTCTCCGCTGGCAGCACCGGCAACAGCAACGCGCTCACCGCGAGCAGCCCCCCATGAATCCACGGCTGCCGCTTTGCCGCAACCCGCGTCGTCAGCCAGTGCGCATACAGGTATCCCAGGAACAAAGCCGATTGGAAAAATACCAGGCACGTACCCCACACCGCCGCCGACCCGCCGAACCAAGGCAGGATCGCCTTCGCCACCATGGGCTGCAACTGAAATAGGAAAAACGAACTTAAAAAAATCGTAGCGCCGGCCAAAAGAGGGCTCATCACTCCCCATCGGCCCGCCCCAGCGAACCCATTAGACTCGCCGGACCTCCTGGTCCCGGACCCCCACCAGCATTTGCGCAATCGTCCGCTTCGTCACCGGATGCCGAAGCCCCGGAGCCAACTCCGCCAGCGGCTCCAGCACAAACCGCCGCCCACCCATCCCCGCATGTGGAATCTCCAACCCAGGCACGCTCACCACCGCATCCCCATACAGCAAAATATCCACGTCGATCACCCGAGGACCCTTCGGTTGCGAGGCCACCCGCCCCAACTTCCGCTCCACTTGCTTGGCCCGCTCAAACAACTGCCGAGGAAACAAGTCTGTCTCCACCTCAATCACCTGATTCAGAAAATACGGCTGATCCAACAGATCCCGAGGCGCCGTCTCCCACACCGAACTCGCCCTCGCCACCACCACCCGCTCGGACCGCAACGCCTCCACCGCCGCCCGCAGGTTCCCCTCGCGATCCCCTAAATTCGTCCCCAATCCCAAATACGCCGTCTTCATCTAGAACAACTGCGACTGTGCGCCACCCGCACGCCGAGGCACTTTGAAGTAATCAAACGCCGTCGGCGTTGCCACCCGCCCCCTCGGTGTCCGATCCAAGAATCCCAGTTGCATCAAGTACGGCTCGTAGACTTCCTCAATCGTGTCCGATTGCTCATCAATCGACGCCGCAATCGTGTTGACCCCCACGGGCCCCCCGCCGTATTTCTCCAGCACCGTCAGCATGATTTTTTGATCGATCTCGTCCAGCCCATACCGGTCCACTTCCAGCAAGTCCAGCGCCTTCTGCGCCACCCCCGCATCCACCTTCCCCGCCGCCCGCACCTGAGCATAATCCCGCACCCGCCGCAGCAGCCGGTTCGCGATGCGCGGTGTCCCCCGAGCCCGCCTCGCTACCTCTTCCGCGCCCTCCCGGTCGATCACCACATCCAGCAACTCCGCCGACCGCGCCACAATCCCCGTCAGCTCCCGCACGTCATAATGATTCAACCGCAGCACCAGCCCGAACCGCCCCCGCAGCGGAGCCGAAATCAACCCCTGCCGCGTCGTCGCCCCGATCGCCGTGAACTTCTTAATGTCCATCGCCACCGTCCGCGCCCCCGGCCCCGTCCCGATGAGAATGTCCATCCGGAAGTCTTCGAGCGCGGAGTAAATCATCTCCTCCACGTCCGGCTGCAACCGGTGAATCTCATCGATGAAAAAAACCTCGCGCTCGGAAACGTTGCTAAGGATGCCCACCAGGTCCAGCTTCTTCTGCAACACTGGCCCAGAGGTCTGCTGCAACCCCACGCCCAACTCACTCGCAATGATCGAAGCGAGCGTCGTCTTCCCCAACCCCGGCGGACCGTACAGCAACACATGGTCCATCGCGTCCCCCCGCTGCCGCGCCGCCTCGATCGCGATCGCGAGGTTCTCCTTCACCTTCGCCTGTCCCGCAAAATCCGCCAGCCGCTGCGGCCGCAGCGTAACCTCGAACTGCCGCTCGCCCTCCAGCAACGCCCCCGACGCTATCCCTTTTTCCCGCATGATGTTTTAGTGTACTGTGTAGCGCCCGCTACACCACAATCCGGCCCTCCGGCGCGTAGAGCGCGGTTTCCGCCAAGTTCTTCTGTTCAGACTACAGCAACGACTCCCGCAACGATGAGTCAAGAGCGCAAATCGGTGCCGGATTTCCGCGAAACAGGCCGGTGGCGAAGCCGTCGACCTCTAGATTTGGAGTCCCCTGCACCGCTCTAGCCTCACGGGCAGACTTTCTCCGAGGCAGATGATTTGGGACCAGCAGTGATCTGCCGCCCCGGGTATCCCCCTAACCTAATGGTATTCTCTGAGACTTGGAGTTGACCTTTGCGGATTTTCCAGCCATTTGAGGACAAACCGGGGTTTTGGACTTGGTCCGCAGAAGCACGGTTGCTGCTGACCGCCCTCGATGACGCGGTGGTCCGCCTTCCAGAGCCGCAGCTTGTGAACCTCTCGGGCGGCATCCCGTTTGATCACACCTACACGCTCGATCCCGGCATGCTGTCCGATGCGATCCTGCGTAGCCGACTGGACGAATTCGCGGCTGCCCTCCGGCAGTTCCACACCGATTCTGGGCGCACCATGTTCTCTGGTCTACTAGACAAGGGAGTGTCGAGCCAGGCGCTTCACTACCTGCTGGCTTTCACACGTCACTGCATAGCGGTTGGGGAGCACGATTCGTTTGCAGCCTTGTACGCGCCGCTCGGCAAGACTGGTCCGGACGTAGGCGAATTCAGGCTTCACGCCGACCTGTACGATTCGCGCAGTCTCCTCAATATCTTCGACCACGTAGCCACCGATGGCACCGGGGAGTCCACGTTCCTGCCCGTTTCAGACTTCTTTGAAATTTTGGACCAAACGAGTTCCATGGACGAATCTGCCCGGGACCAGATCAAGGCGCTCTTTTCGCCCACAACGCGTGGGGATCGATTTATGGACTTCAAACAACTAGTTCACGGCGAGCAGAATCCTTGGTACGAGGACTTGTGGAATGCCATGTCGGCGACCCAAGAGACCATGCCGCTAGTGCGCGGACAAGGCTATCTGCTGGATGACCGGCTCTGGCTCCACGGAAGAACAGCACCCTCCGGAGGGGTCCCGGCGTGGCGGTCCCACCGGTTGACATTCCGGCCTCGAAATTAGGTACATCGCGATTCGATAGGACAAAAATGGATAGTTGCGACTACAGGATTCTTCACATCTCAGATCTCCACTTTGGAGCCAGCCACTTTTTTCGCACAGCCTTAAGCGATCCCGGTCGTCTTTCGCTCGGCGATTCCCTGGAAGCCCTCGATCTTGCGGCGCTCGACGCCGTGGTCATCTCCGGCGATCTATTGGACGTGAACGCAGCAGCCGACGTTGCCAAAGCCAAGCTCGAACTTAAGTCCATGTTGGCCAAGATCGGCGTGGACAAGGACCGCGTATTTTTCGTTCCCGGAAATCACGATCTCACGTGGGACCCCGATTACGGCTCGAAGCCCCTGCACTTCTACGACGACTTGTTGGTCGACCTTGGCTTCTCTGGGCAAAGCGGAGAACTACCCATGGTGAAGGTACTGGAAGCAAAGGCCGGAACCAAACCGCTGGCCTTGATTCTGATGAACTCTTGCCTCGTGGAAGGCCAAACAACAGCGGGTCTTGGCCGGATTTCCACCCCGCAATTACTGAGGATCGAAAAACTTCTCAAGGGCCAATCTGTAAACTCAAAATCACATCATATCGTCGCCGTCCTTCATCACCATCTCCTCCCCATATGTGTGGAGGAGATTTTAGATCCCAACAACCCCAGGAGGGCACTCGTTAAGCTCCCGAGTCTCACAGTAGACGCGGTCGAAGTCCTACAGAAACTTACCGAGTGGGGAGCTACGGCCGTGCTGCATGGACATCAGCATGAACCGGCGATCCTCACCTATCGCAATCACCTGCACTCTAAGCGGCACGTGCACGTTCTGGCGGCCGGCAGTTGTGGCAGCAAGGACCCACGGCATTTCTTCGTGCACGAATTCAACCGCTCCTCCCTCGCCGTTACCTCGTACCGCCAGTCAAGCAAGCCGGATAAATCTCTCTTCGAAGCTGGAGAAACGACCAAGCTGGACTATCCGGTTGAAGCGGTGTCCGACATGTGCCAAATTGGCATCGCCACCACCAATGAGTTGCTCGCCAAGAAAGTATCGACAGCTACCGAAGATGATGACAACTCCGACCTGTTCTACGTGTTCATGACCGCTGTCGACTGTGCAAAAGCCCGTGCTCAGGTCCGCAAGTTCGTCAAGTCATACAAGCCGGGGAAACCCCTTGGGTTCTATGTCCACCTGCTCGGCATGTACGACCTAATGGGCAGGTGGGACCTCGCCGTTAGGCTCCGTATCGGTCCTGACGCAAAACAAGGGACCCGGTTTATTAGCGCCCTGAAAGCCCATCTCGACGAGCATGGCGTCTTCTACGGGAACATCAACCATCTCTTCCACTCGTTCAACATTACGGACGAACACGTGAGCCTCAAGAAGACCTCCCGAGCCCGGGAACGTGATCGGCATGTTCGCCCCGGCGGTACGACTGATTACGAGAATAATAGGCTCCAAAAGGGATTTATCGTCATTCAGCCAGGGCAGCAGAGACAAACGGGAGACCTCTTAGAGAGCCTGGGGACGGTAAAGGGGCAAAGCACCGAAATTATCCGGGCGGTATGCGAGGCCGTGGACGCCGTGATCATTGAGCTGTTCATGACTTGCCCGCAAGCTGACTACGTTAATAAACTCAACCGCGAGATCGGGAAACCTGTAGCAAATTTGGGAGGGCAGAAGTACTCGCTGCTCTGCTATGAGTACGATGAAGAACTGCTTGAAAACGGCGTGAGGCCGGGATCCGGTTCGTAACTTCAGCTACTTCCAACGCCGGCCAATAAAAAGCTTGCCATCCTTCTCGAAGAGTCCCCAGCGCTCAATGGCAGCTTTCAGTAGTGTCCGGCTATAAGTCGAACAGATTCAGCTGGTTGAAAAATGGGTCTGATTTTTCTCCGGTATGTTGTAGCTGAAGGGCCTGTAGAATGGGCGTCCGCTCGAAAATGGTGACGCTGACAACCTGTAGGATTTGGTAGAGG
>CANFEY010000049.1 GCA_947446025.1 Bryobacterales bacterium | reverse complement strand
CGCTCCGGCCTAAACGCGCCCCGCAAGGCGGTTCGCAGGCCTACGCTCCCGCCACCCTCGCAAATCCTTCAAACTAAGGCCCATCCACCCTGTGGACTGGTCTACTTTCTCTCCGCCCCACTGGTCTAGTTTTACTCCGCCCTTGACAGGTACGCGGCGATTCGGGCAAGCATCCCCGCCAAATGCTTGTTCCAGATGTTTACGCCCTCGCCCTCATTGAGGGCGTCTATCAAGAACAGCACGCGTACGCCGCGAGATTGCCCGACCGAATTCAATGCACCCAGCAGTATGTCGACGCTACATGAGAGCCCTAAGAATGTTAAACATTGCGTCCACGGTTCGTCGACCAAGAATTGTTGTCCAAGAAGTAGGATCGACGGTTGACTCAGGGCTTCTCGCTTCCGGGCGACGTCGCATAGAAGGTGGGTCTTGCCAACACCGGCATCACCGACCAAGAGCAAAGCTGGCACATTTGCGAGCAACGCGTCTGAGCTGTTGAGCCAGTCGTATAGGTCTTCCAAGACGTCCTTCAACTTATATAGATAGTGCAGATCACTGTCCGACGAACGGCCGGTATCCGTCACGGTCGCTGAGGATTTTGTATTGTCTCTAGTCGCTCGGCCGATCTCGCCCAATGTTCTTAGGGCCTCCTGCGTGAGCGCTTTCAAACCGGATATGGGAATTGGGGCGGGCGGAGACGTCTGGACTAACGCAAGGTCATCGCCGATATGGACCACCGCGTTTCTTAGTTTCTCGAATAGGTCGCCGTGTTCGCCTTCAAGCTTGGAATAGCGAAAATCGTTGAGAGCTCTCCGTATTTCGCCTCTCCTGCGATCCATGTGGTCGTAGAGATCGGGTGTCCTGCCCAGTCCCCGGAAGCACTCTCGCACTGGCAAGTCTACGTTGATGGTTGGAAAGTAGCGTGGACCTGCATCCGCTATTGCTATGTCCAACCTGTTCTTGAACCATTCGGTAGTGAATAGTTCACGACTGAACCAGAAAAGGTGCCGTCCGTGATGTTTTTCTAGGGCGAGTCGCTTGAGCAACTCAGATTGGCCCCAGTATTCGAAATCCACTTGTCGACCTGTTTGTCGAGCCCTTTGTTTCCACTTCTCAACATGAGTCTTCCATCGGTCCATGAACGATTGAGCACCTTCGATCTTTGGATCAGGGCGGTCGATCGGAAGGCAAATGATATAGCGCGTCAGCTGCCTATGCTTCTCCAGGGCCTTCGCGAAGGACTTGTCTAAGTCCTTCCATTGACCAGCCGTAGGCGTTTCGCGAAAAAACTTTGCTTGCCAAGCAATGATGTCGCCGCTTGGTGCTTCCCAGTAGCACTCAATACCAGCGTCGGGAGATCCTTTTCTCTCGAAACGTGACCCGGGCGGAATATTTTCCGTTTCGCTCGCGGCCAGTTGAGCGCATAGTTCTTCGAAGGCCTTAGGTAGGGAACCTTCCAGCGGGCGGAGACGGTGCCAATCTAGCGACGAATTGTCCACAGTCAACAAAATAGCAACATTGAGCTGTGAAAATGTTTGAGTACCGGAGCACGTTGAGCGATGCGCGGATTCTGGGATGCCGACGGCGGTTGTTGCTACCTCTGTTTGCCGATTGGGTCGAGGCCTAGTTGCTTGCGGAGGGTTGGGCGGGGGGCGGAACTCTTTGAGACTGGGGGAATGGGGGCGGATTGGCGGATGGGGATGATGGGGAGTTCCTTGGGGGCCTTGCGGGCGGGGGTTAGGGTAATTTGTTTGGTCATGGCCAAGAGTTACACCCCGGCTTGGGGAGCTTGCGTCGTCGGAAAACGCAAGTTCTTGGTGGAGTTGGGGATATTGGCGTTTGTCCGGCTGCGAACGCGCGCGCGGTTCTAGCGGGCGCCTACCATTCTGAGGAGGAAGAGGACTACGACGACTACTCCGATGACGTAAAAGATGTTTCTCATGGTGAGTTCCTTGGCGATGTTGGGTGGATTTGTGCCCGCACTAGGAGGAGCCTGGCTGTGGGGGAATTGTTTCGGAAATAGATGGGGTCAGGCTCGGCGGAGGTAGTCTAGGAGGTCGATTTTGGGGGTGGGGCCGAGGGAGTTTAGGCGGGTTACTAGGCGGAGGAGGAAGAAGATGAGGGCTCGGTTGGAGGGGGAGACGCTGATGGAGCGGTGGTGTTCGAAGCTGCCGTGTTCTAGGGCGCAGCCGAAGTCGATTTTTTGGGGGGCTGGGAGGGGGCGCAGTGCTCGGCGGAGGTTGGTGGGGAAGGTGTCTTCGCGCCAGACGGAGGAGGTGGCTAGGAGGCCGGCTAGGATTTTGCGGTTGGAGGATTGGAGCGCGCGGACGCTGGCTGCCTTCATGCTGGCGTCTCGGAGCCATTGTTTGGAGATGGTTGGTTTGACTTCGAAGACGGCGTAGATGGATTCGATGGGGATGTGGATGCCGGCGGGGTTGGGGAAGAGGGGCGGGGAGGCTAGGGCGTCGAAGATGGCGATGTCGATTTGGCGGGAGCGTTGGCCGGCGGCGTTGATGATGAAGGCGGGGGCGGCTCGGTAGCGGGCGGGGAGGAATTGGGAGAAGAGTTCGATCCAGATTTGTTCGGTGGCGGTGCCGTTGGCGGAGGGGTGTTCGAAGACGGCGGTGGTGTGGAGGTCGGCGAGGAGTTTTTGTTGGAGGCGGTGGAAGACGTCGGCTAGGTTGAGGTGGCCGGAGTCGGGGGAGCGGGGCATGCGGTCCGAGGGTAGCGCGGGGTGGCGGGGGGAGAGGGGTCGGCGGGAGCGGTATCAGGAAGAAAGACAAGTACGTTACAGAGTCGGGAAACGGTGTGTTGCGGGCGCGGGCGGGGCTATTCCAGGGTCTTGTGAAAGCGGGCGATGCTGATGGAGAGGATGAGCACGCCGAAGATGCCGAGGGCGAGCAGGTTGGGCCAGAGGATATCGATGCCGGAACCTTTGAGGAAGATGCCGCGCACCACTTCCAGGAAGTAGCGCATGGGGTTGATGTAGGTGAACCACTGGATGGCTTCCGGCATGCTGCGGATCGGGAATGAGAAGCCGCTGAGCATCATGAAGGGCTGGAAGAGCAGGAACGTTGCCATGTTGGCTTGCTGCTGAGTTTTGGAGACGGTCGAGATCAGGAGGCCCGCGCCGAGGTTGGTGAGGATGAACAGGAACGAGGCGAAGCAGAGCAGGCCGAAGCTGCCGGCGAAGGGGACTCGGAAGATGAGGAGGGCGGCGGCCATGACGAGGATGAGGTCCCAGAAGCCGATGATGACGAAGGGGAGAGTTTTGCCGAGGATGAGTTCGAAGGGGCGGATGGGGGTGACCATGAGCTGCTCCATGGTGCCGATTTCTTTTTCGCGGACGATGGCCATGGTGGTGAGGGAGAGGGTGACGAGCATCAGGATGTTGACGATGACGCCGGGGACGAAGTAGTTGCGGCTTTTGAGTTCGGGGTTGAACCAGACGCGCGGCTCGGCTGAGATGCGCGGGGCGTTGTTCGCGACGGGGGAGCCGGCGGCGACGAGACGGTTGCGTTGGCGCTGGGCGACGACTTGGGTGGTGTAGCGGCCGATGGCCTGCGCGGAGTATGCGGAGACGAGCTGGGCGCTGTTGGAGTCGGTGCCGTCGAGGAGGATTTGAACGCCGGTGGAGGTGCCGTGTTCGATGTCGCGGGCGAAGCCGGGGAGGACGCGGATGACGCCGTCGACGGTGCTGGTGTCGAGCAGGCGCTGCATTTCGGCGGGGCTTTGGGGCGTGGCGAGGATCTCGAAGAGTCCGGAGCCTTCAAATTGGGAGAGCAGTTCGCGGCTTTGCGGGGAGCGGTCTTCGTCCATCCAGGCGATTTGGGCGTGGTTGACGTCGAGGTTCACGGCGTAGCCGAAGACCAGGAGTTGGATGAGGGGCGGCAATACGAGCATGGCCCGCATTTGCGGGTTGCGCAGCACTTGGCGGAATTCTTTGCGGATGATGCAGGCCAATCGTTGTCGCATATTAGGCCACCTTTTGCCGCAGTTTGCGGGTTGCGAAGTAGAACATGCTGAGGCCGTAGACGATCAGCAGCAGCAGGTCGAACCACAGCATTTCGATGCCGAGTCCTTTGAGAAAGATACCCTTGGCGATGTTGATGAAGTAGCGGGCGGGGACGAAGAGGGCGATGGCTTGGATCACCACGGGCATGTTTTGAATGGAGTAGACGAAGCCCGACAGAAGGAAGGCGGGCAGGAAGGATGTGAAGGTACCCATCTGGTATGCAGTGAGCTGACTGCGATGGCTCGCGGAGATGAAGATGCCCCAGGCCATGCCTCCGAAGAGGAAGACGCCGGAGGAGAAAACGAGCAGAGCGAGGCTGCCTTTCAAGGGGACGTCGAACACGTAGATGCCGACGTAGAGGGCAATGGCCATGTCCACCAGACCGAGGAGGAAGTACGCGGCTAGTTTGCCCATGGCGAGTTCGGAAGGGCGCACGGGAGTGGAGAGGAGCTGCTCCATGGTGCCGTTTTCCCATTCGCGCGCGATGCAGAGGGAGGTGAGCAGCGCGGCGATGATCATGGTAATCACTCCGATGAGGCCGGGAACGATGAAGTGGCGGGAGACGAGGTCGGTGTTGTACCAGACGCGGGTACGGACATCGACGGGGAGAGCTTGGGTGTTGCCCATGCGCTGGGCGGCGTAGAGCTGGACCAAGCCCTGCGCGTAGCCGAGGGCGATGGCGGCGGTGTTGGAATCGGAGCCGTCGACCAGGATCTGGACTTTGGCTTGTTCGCCGCGGGCGACTTTTTCGGCGAAGTCGACGGGGATGACGACGCCGACCAGGGCGCGGCGCTGGTCGATGGCGCGTTCGATGGCGGCGTAGTTGTTGGCCTCTTCGATGATTTGGAAGTAACGCGAGCCGCGGAATTGCAGGGTGAGCGCGGTGCTTTCGGCGCTGTGAGCGGCATCGTAGACGACGGTGGGTACGCGGTCGACGTCGAGGCTGAGGGCGTAGCCGAAGAGCAGCAGCACCAGGAGCGGCTGCATGATGGCGGCCATCAAGCTCCGTTTATCCCGCACGATGTGCAGGATTTCCTTGCGGGCGATCGCGAATGTGCGCCGGAGGTTCATTGGGTGAGCTTCTTGTCCTGGAATTCCAACAGTGTGACGAAGACGTCTTCCATGGATGGCGGGATGGGTTCGAGCACGGTGATGCCGATGCCGGCGGCTTCGAGGATGGAGCGCACGTTGGCGGAGCCGGTGGTTTGGTCGTCCACTTTTATGTGGAGGCCCGCGCCGAAGACAGCGACGTCCTCAATGCCGGGGTGGCCGCGCAGGAGTTTCATGCTGGTGAAGAGGTCAGAGGTTTCGAGGTTCAGCAGGTGGCCGAAGCCGAGTTGCGATTTCAGCTGGAACGGCGAGCCGAGCGCGATGACTTTGCCTCCGCCCATGAGCGCGATGCGGTGGCAGTATTCGGCTTCGTCCATGTAGTGGGTGGTGACGAAGATGGTGTGGCCGGCGGCGGAGAGTTGATAGATGAGGTCCCAGAAGTCGCGGCGGGCCATGGGGTCGACGCCGCTGGTGGGTTCGTCGAGGAAGAGCACGGGCGGCTCATGGAGGATGGCGCAGCCGAGCGCGAGGCGCTGTTTCCAACCGCCGGAGAGCAAGCCGGTCATGGACTTGCGCTTTTCGGTGAGGCCGGCCATTTCGAGCACGTGGTCGTGGCGGGCTTTGAATTTCTCCGGGGAGACGCCGTAGATGCCGCCGAAGAATTCGATGTTCTCGTCGACGGTGAGGTCGTCATAAAGAGAGAACTTCTGCGACATGTAGCCGATGTGTTTGCGGACGTCTTCGGATTGTTTGGCGACGTCGAAGCCGGCCACGGTGGCGGTGCCGGAGGTGGGCGCGAGCAGGCCGCAGAGGATGCGGATGGTGGTGGATTTGCCTGCGCCGTTAGGTCCGAGGAAGCCGAAGATTTCGCCGGGGGCGACATCGATGGAGACATTGTCGACGGCTACGAAATCGCCGAAGCTTTTGGTCAGCGACTGGATGCGGACGGCGGGACCCTTACTAGGCTGCACGGGCTAGCTCCTCGCGTTTTACCAGGGCGATGAAGACGTCTTCGAGTGACGGGGAGATTTTGCGGTGGTCGAAGGTTAGGTTCGCGGCCAGGGCGGTGATGGAGGCTTTGGTTTCGTCCAGGAAGACGTGCAGGTCGGCACCGGAGGGCTGCACAGCTACAACGCCGGGCTGGGTCTCGAGTTGCGTGCGTGTCTTGCGGAGGTCTGTTGATGTGACGCTGTAGCAGGCTTCAGTCAGTTCGGCGCGCAGGGCGGCGGGGGTGGCGCAGCGGATGAGTTTGCCCAGGTGCATCATGCCGACGCGGTTGGCGCGTTCGGCTTCGTCGAGGTAGGCGGTGGCGACCATGACGGTGAGGCCTTCGGTGACCAGTTGATAGAGGATCGCCCAGAAGTCGCGGCGGGAGACGGGGTCAACTCCGTTGGTGGGTTCGTCGAGGAAGAGCACGCGCGGCTTGTGGAGCAGGGTACACATCAACGCGAGCTTTTGCTTCATGCCGCCGGAGAGTTTGCCGGCTTGGCGGCCGCGGAACGGCTCCATGCGGGTCATCTTTAGGAGTTGGTTTGAGAGAGCCTCGCGTTCCTTGCCCACAATGCCGAACAAGTCGCCGTAGAAATTCATGTTCTCATCGACGGTGAGGTCGGTATAGAGTCCGAATTTCTGCGCCATGTAGCCGATGTGGTCTTTGACTTCGTCGGGGGATTTGGCGACGTCGAGTCCGGTGACGATGCAGCGGCCTTCGGTGGGGTTCATGAGGCCGCACAGCATGCGAAGGGTAGTTGTTTTGCCTGCGCCGTCGGGACCGACGAGCGCGAAGATCTCACCTGGGGCGATTGCGATGTTGAGGCCGCTGACGGCGGTCATTTCGCCGAACTTGCGGGTGAGATTCTCCGCGACTACGATGCTGTCCCCTGGGTTCACAGCGCGATCTCCGCATCGACGGGCATGTTGTTCTTGAGTTCGTGATCGGTGTTGCTGACTTCGATCTTGACGCGGTAGACCAGCTTGACGCGCTCTTCCTTGGTCTGGATTTGCTTGGGTGTGAATTCGGCTTCGGAGGCGATGAAGGAGATGCGGCCTTGGTACTTCTTGCCTGGGTAGGAATCTGTGCTGAGGGACACGGTGCCGCCGAGGTGGACGCGGCCGAGGTCGGTTTCGTTGATGTAGGCGCGAAGCCAGGGGTGGTCCAGGTCGCCGATGCTGATGATGGTGGTGCCCGCGGCGACTACTTCGCCGTTCTCCGCAGCTTTGAGCAGGATGACGCCGTCGATGGGGGCGATGATGGTTGTGTCCGTGAGTTGGGCTTCGGTCATGCCGACAACGGCGCGGTTGCGGGTGACTTCGGCGCGGCGTCCGGTGAGCTCTTCTTGCTTACGGCGGACTTCGATATGATTGGCTTCGGCGACGGCGATGGCGGCTTGTGCGCGGGCGACGGCGGCGCGGGCGGCGGTGATTTCTTCCTTGCGCGGGCCTTCCTGCACTAGCGCGAGGCGTTGTTCGGTTTGGCGGAGCTGGGCGGCGGTGCTATCGACTTTGGTTTTTGCCTGATCGCGTTGCGAGGTGGAGATGTCTTCGCGGCTGTAGAGGGTTTGCGCGCGTTCCCATTCGGACTTGGCGATGTCGTTCCAGGCTTTGGCGTCAGTGACGGCGGATTGCGCGGCGGCAATTTCCTGGGAGCGGCTGCCGGCCAGCAGGTCGTCGAGGCGGGCTTGCACTTGCGCGAGTTCGGCGCGGCGCAGGGCTACGTCACTATCGATGGTGGCTTTTTGGTACTCGATGGAGGTTTGCAGTTGTTGTAGCTGGGATTGCGCTCCGCTGACGGCTGCGGTGTCGCGGGCTTTCTGCTGTTCGAGCTGCGCGGCGTCGAGCCTTGCGATCACTTGGCCCTTCTTGACCCATTCTCCCTCGCGCACGGTGAGTTCGACGATGCGGCCGGCGGTCTTGAAGGAGAGGTCGACTTGTGTCAATTCCAAGTTGCCGGAGACTTGGATCACGTTGGTGTTGGCGGAAATCTGTTGCTGATTCCAATACCAGTAACCACCGCCTGCGACGGCCAGTAAGAGAACGATGCGGATGACTTTTTTCATTTCACAAACTCCTGAATGTGTCCGGTGGCGGCGGCGAGGTCGAGCCGGGCCACGTTGTGGCTGTAGAGCGCTTGGATTTGGGTATCGCGGGCGCGGTCGAGGCGTGTCTGCGCGTCGGTGACTTCGACGGGCACGCCGACGCCAGCCTGGTAGCGGCGCTGGGCCTGCGCGACTTCATTTTCGGCTAGGGCAAGGCCTTCGCGAGCGGTGGTGACTAGGGTCTCGGCGGAGCGGACGCTATCGAGAGCGAGACGGACTTCGAGTTCGACTTGCTGTTCCAGGTCGCGGGTTTTGAGTTGTTCGGCGCGCACGGCGGAGTTGCTTTCGAGGCGGCGGGCGGCACGGCGGCCTCCGTCGAAGAGCGGGACGGAAACGGTTACGCCTACGGTGTGGGTGGCGGCGAGTCCGATGCTGGCGCGTCCGATGCCGCCGTAGTCGCCGAAGGTGGAGACGGTGGGGAGACGCTCGGCTTCGACTGCGGAGGTATTCATGCGGGCGACGGCTTCGCGTTGTTTCTGGGCACGGAGTTCCAGGCGAGAATCGCGGGCTTGCGTGAGCAGGGCTTCGACGCCCGCGGTGTCGACGGCGTTGAAACTCAGCTTGTCGGTGAGTTGGATGGGTACGGAAAGATCGAGGCCCATGGCGCGGAGCAGTTGCAGACCGGCGCGGTTGCGATCATTTTGGGCGACGATCATGCGGCCGCTGTTGTTGGCGAGTTGGACTTGGGCGCGGGTGACTTCGATGCCGGTGCCGCTGCCGGCGTCTTTCTGCGATAGAGCGAGGTCAACTAATTCTTTGGCGAGGTCCACGTTGGCTTGGGCGGCGGCGAGGGCGGCGTCGGCGCGGAGGGCGGTGAGGTAGGCTCGGGCGACTTGATCGGTGACTTGGGTGCGGGTGACGTCGCGGTCGGCTTTGGAGGTGTCGACGCCGGCTTGCACGGCTTTATAGCGGCGGAGGCTGGCGAAATCGAGCACGGTCCAGCGAACGGTGGGGCGGGTGTCTATCACCGTGAAGGGGCCGACGACGTTAGGCGTGGTGAAGCCCGGAAAATCGAAGCTGAAGCCGAAGGTGCGCAGGTTCACGGTCTGGTTGCGCGTCTGGAACGTGCCGTCCACTGTGGGCAGTAGGGCG
The DNA here is from genome assembly GCA_947446025.1 of Bryobacterales bacterium. Taxonomy (GTDB): domain Bacteria; phylum Acidobacteriota; class Terriglobia; order Bryobacterales; family Bryobacteraceae; genus Palsa-187. The sequence goes on along the minus strand of CANFEY010000049.1, from coordinate 24,609 downwards.
GACTTGGCTTGCAGGACCTGGGTTTCGGCGCGGACGATGGACTGTTCCGCCAGCGCGATTTTGAGGCTGCCTTCGGGGCTGAGCGCGATATCGACGGCTCGGGCCATGCTTAGCTGCAGGGTGGCTTGCGCGAGGGCTGCAGCGGAGAACACAAGAGTGAGAAATACGTGTCTCATAAAATAGGATTGGATGCCGGAGTACGGAATCCGGCGGCAAGGAATTGGATGGTGCGCCGCAGCAACGCCTCGCGGTCGTCGATGCTGCAGAGGCCGTTGGTGATGCGGGGGTAGATTCGCCCCCACGTGAGAGTGTGCGTCATGACGCCCACCGAAAAGTGCATCCGCCATGCCACGTCGGCCATGGGCAGGCCGGGAAGCACGGCATGGAAGGCGGCAAAAAAGCGCGCTCCCACTGGAGCCAGGTGCTTGTCGAAAACTCGGTCCACGAACATGTCGGGGTTGGACATGACGCGGCCCATCAGCGGGATTAGCGAGGCGATTTGCAGCTCGTAGACGGGGCGGAGGAAGGCGTCCAGTATGTTTTCCAGGGCCGGGTTTGGCCCAGCCGCGTCGAGGAGTTCGAGGCGGCGGGCGTTGAGCGGTTCGATGCGGCGGGCGATGACGGCGTCGATGAGGGCGTCTTTGGACTGGAAGTGGTAGTTGACTGCAGCGAGGTTGACGCTGGCGTCGGTTGTGATGTCGCGCAGGGAGACGGACTCGAAGCCATTGATTCCGAACAGTTTTTCGGCTGTATCGAGGATTCTGGCTTTGGTGTCGGCCTTTTCTGCCATACGTTCGTTTCAATCATACGATTGAAATAGTCCAAGGTCAAGAACTATTTGGTGATAATGTAGTCCCAGGGCGGAAACGGATCGTGGTTAGCCGCCGTCGGAGTCCCATGGTTTCACTTCGTCCCCTTCACGCTCTGCTGCTTGCGGGAGCCCTGCTCGGGCAACAGCCCGATGCCCCTACCTTCCGGACCAGCACTCGCCTGGTCCAGGTGGATGTGGTGGTGAAGGCCAAGGACGCGCCCGTTCAAAGGACTCACTAAGGATGACTTCCAGCTCCTGGATAACGGCAAGCCCCAGCAGATCGCCGTGTTCGCCGTGCGCGAGGTCAAGGTGGCTCGCCCGGAGATCGTCCCACTCCCCAAGGGAGTGGTGACCAATCGTCAGCAGTTCCGTGGACCGGAGCCGGTTTCCGCCACGGTGGTGTTGATGGACCAGCAGAACACCGCCCCGGAGTATCAGGGCCGGGCCCGCATCCAAGCGCTGAAGTATTTGGATAGAGCGGGTCGCCGGGAGTTGGTGGCGGTGTACGCGCTGGACAGCACGCTGAAGGTGCTGCAGGAGTTCACCGAAGACCGCGTTCTGTTGCGCAAGGCGGTGGACGGGTACAAGATGGTGCAGTCGTTGAATTTGCAGGACGGCAGCAACAATACGCCGGGCCTGCTCTCAGGACTCACTGGCAACGCGGCCAACGCGGCGCGCGCGATGAATTTTCAGCGTCAGGCGGATATCACCACGTTTGCCTTCGAGTCGTTGGCGCGGCATTTGGCGGGATTGCCGGGGCGCAAGAAACTAATTTGGATTACCGCAGGCATGCCGCTTACCTTCACGCAGGACAATGAGCGCAACGGCGTCATGATGACGGAATTTACCAACCTCAGCAAGCAGATTTACGCTCCCATGAAGCTGCTCAATGATGCGAACGTGGCGATTTATCCCATCGACCCGCGCGGGGTCATGACCCCTGCGGAAGGATTAGGGCTGCTGGATACGGGCATTACAACGATGATCCGGTTGGCGGAGATGACCGGCGGCAGGGCGGCGTACAACGATAACGATCTGGCGGAGGTTTTGGAGGCGGCCTTCAGTGATACGGACCTCACGTACACACTGGGCTTCTATCCAGCGGAGGAAAGGTTCGACGGTAGCCCGCATGCGATTTCGGTGAAGGTGAATCGGACGGGGGTGGAGGCGCGCTATCGCCAGTCGTACACGGCGGAGACCGCCGCGAAGCCGCTCACCAACAAATTCCTCAAGGCGACGCTGGCGGCCTGGGTGAGTCAGCCGCTGGAGTCCACCGAAATTCCGATCCAAGCCGCTGCCGTGCCGGCGATCAACAAGCCGGGATACTACGATGTGGAGGTTGGCATCGACCCAACCTCACTCAAGCTCGAACAGAAGAACGGCCGCTTCGTGGGCGGCATCGAAGTCGCCATCGTGCCGGACGTTGAAAATAAGCCCAAGGGTTTGCATCAAACAATCTCGGTGAATCTCAAGGATCTCAACAGAGCGATGGTGGTCGTGAATCAGATTCGCGTGACTAACAACAAAGGTAAGCTGCTAGCGAAGCAACTGCACCTGGTGGTGATGGATCAGGCGACGGGGAAGACGGGGTCGGTGCGGATCCCGTTAAACTAGCGAGCGGCCGCTAGGCGTTGGAGTTTCTTGAGCAGGGGTTCGAGTTTGTCGAGGCGGAGGGCGTTGGTGCCGTCGGAGAGGGCGCGATCGGGGGACTCGTGGACTTCGAGGAAGACGGCGTCGATGCCGACGGCTACGGCGGCGCTGGAGAGGGGTTCGATGAATTCGGGTTGGCCGCCAGAGGCTGTGCCGGCTGCGCCGGGGAGTTGGACGCTGTGGGTGGCGTCGAAGATGACGGGGTAGCCGAAGCCGCGCATGATGGCCAGGCCGCGCATGTCGACCACCAAGTTGTTGTAGCCGAAGGAGGAGCCGCGTTCGGTTAGGATGATGTTGGGGTTGCCCGTGGAGGCGACTTTTTCGGCGGCTAGGCGGATGTCTTGGGGGGAGACGAACTGGCCTTTCTTTACGTTGACTACTTTGCCGGTGCGGCCGGCGGCGGTGAGGATGTCGGTTTGGCGGCAGAGGAAGGCGGGGATTTGCAGGATGTCGACGGCGGCGGCGACGGGTTCGGCTTGGGCGGGTTCGTGGATGTCTGTTAAGACGGGGATGCCTCGGTCGCGGATGGTTTGTAGAATGCGGAGGCCTTCGGTGAGGCCGGGTCCGCGATAGGAAGACACACTGGAGCGGTTCGCCTTATCGAAGGACGCTTTGAACACGTAGGGCATGTTCAGGCGGGCGGCGATTTCGGCGATAGCGGTGGCTAGGAAGTGGACGTGTTGTTCACTTTCGATGACGCAGGGTCCGGCGATGAGGGCTAGGGGCGCGCCGTTGCCGATGGAGACTTGGTCGGTGATCCTCACTGGACGATCATGGCCTGCGCTAGGGGCTTGGCGTCATCTTGGACTTCGGCGCGGGCTTCCTGGTGGGCCTCACGGTATGCGAGGGCGGCACCTACGAAGGCCTTGAACAGGGGATGGGGCTCGAGGGGTTTGGATTTGAACTCGGGGTGGAACTGGCAGCCGAGGAACCAGGGGTGGTCGGCGAGTTCGCAGATTTCGACGTACACGCCGTCGGGGGTTTCGCCGGTGAGTTTCAGGCCATGTTTCTTTAGGATGTCTTCGTATTCGCGGTTGAATTCGTAGCGGTGGCGGTGGCGTTCCTGAATTTCGCGTTTGCCGTAGGCGGCGCGGGCGAAGCTGCCTTCGGCTAGCTGGCATTCGTAGGCTCCCAGGCGCATGGTGCCGCCGAGTTCGTCGACGCCTTTGAGTTCTCGCAGTTTGTAGATGACGCGGTCGGCGGTGGCGGGGTCGAACTCTGTGGAGTTGGCGTTTTCGAGGCCGCAGACGTTGCGGGCGAATTCGATGACTAGGGTCTGCATGCCGAGGCAGATGCCGAAGTAGGGAACTTTTTCTTCGCGGGCGAAGCGGATGGCTTGCAGCATGCCTTCGACGCCTCGGCGTCCGAAGCCGCCGGGGACCAGGATGCCGTCGAACTTGCGGAGTTCGGCTTGCGCGTCGGGCCACTTGAGGCGCTCGGCTTCGATCCAGCTGATGTTCACCTTGACGTTGTGGGCGAGTGCGCCGTGCAGCAGCGACTCCTTGAGGCTCTTATAGGAGTCTTCGTATTCGACGTACTTACCTACCAGGCCGATGTTGACCTCTTGGGAGGGGTGCTTGAGGCGGTGGACCATGTCGCTCCACGCGGTCATATTGGAGTGAGGCGCGTTGATTTGCAGGTGGCGGAGGACGATCTCATCTACTTTCTGCTCGGCGAAGGTGAGGGGGACTTCGTAGACGCTGGCGACATCGGAGGCGGTGATGACGCCTTCGGGGGCCACGTCGCAGAAGAGCGCGATCTTGTCCTTCATGTCCTGCGGGATGGGGCGGTCGGTGCGGCAGAGCAGGATGTCGGGTTGGATACCGATGGCGCGGAGCTCCTTGACGCTGTGCTGGGTGGGCTTGGTTTTCAGCTCATGCGCGGCGGCGATCCAGGGGACGAGTGTGACGTGGACGAAGCAGGTATTTTCGCGGCCCAGTTCGTGGCGGAGTTGGCGGATGGCTTCGAGGAAGGGCAGGGATTCGATGTCGCCGACGGTGCCGCCGATTTCGATGATGACAACGTCAATGGGCGTTTGATCTCCGGAGATGGCGACTCTGCGGGCGGCGGCTTTGATTTCGTTGGTGACGTGGGGGATGACCTGGACGGTTTTGCCCAGGTAGTCACCGCGGCGTTCGCGGGAGATGATTTGTTCGTAGATGCGGCCGCTGGTGAGGTTGTTGGTCTGCGAGAGGGGGGCGTGGGTGAAGCGTTCGTAGTGGCCCAGGTCGAGGTCCGTCTCCGCGCCGTCGTCGGTGACGAAGACTTCGCCGTGCTGGAAGGGGCTCATGGTGCCGGGGTCGACGTTGAGGTAGGGGTCGAATTTTTGGAGGGTCACTTTTAGGCCGCGGCTTTCGAGCAGGCAGCCGATGCTGGCAGCGGCGATGCCTTTGCCTAGGGACGAAACCACTCCGCCGGTTACGAAGATGTATTTGGCCATTTTAGAGGGACATTCCTTTTGTTTGTCTGCTTCCTGACGGTCGCGGTTCAGTGGGTTGGGTGAAGAGTTCGTTGACGTGCTGCCAGTCTTCGGGCGTGTCGACGCCCAGGGAATCGTAGTCGGTTTCGACAACGCGGATTTTGAAGCCGTTTTCGAGCGCGCGGAGTTGTTCCAGGCGCTCGGCTTGTTCGAGCGGGCCGATGGGGAGGTCGGGGTAGGCCAGGAGGAAGTCGCGCTGATAGATGTAGAGGCCGATGTGTTTGTAGTGGACCGCGGCCTCACGGTCGGGGCTCGGTTCCCGGTGGAAGGGGATGGGTGAACGGGAGAAGTAGATGGCGTTGCCGTGATGGTCAGTGACGACTTTGACTACGTTGGGATCGTTGACGGCCTCGGGGCGGGTGATGGGAGTTTTGAGGGTGCCCATGGGCGCGAGGTATGCTTCTTCCTGGTCGAGCATGCCGAGGATGGCGGCGTCGATGGCGGAGGGGTCGAGAGTGGGCTCGTCGCCTTGGACGTTTACGATCCAGTGCGCGTCGGAGGTGGAGGCTGCTTCGGCAACGCGGTCGGTGCCGGAGACGTGATCGTCGCGGGTCATGATGACGCGGGCGCCGAATTTCTGCGCGGCGCTGCGTATACGTTCGTCATCGGTGGCGATGACGACGCTGGTGAGGTAGCGGGCTTGCGAGGCGCGTTCCCACACGTGTTCCAGCATAGTTTTTCCGCCGATAGAGACAAGTGCTTTGCCGGGAAATCGCGTGGAGGCGTACCGTGCAGGGATTACGCCGAGAATGCGGTGCGGCACACTCGAAGGTATCACACCGAGGGAGCGTGAGCCAAGGGGTAAGTGCGGTTTGCGGCGGCTGTTCTTGGGCGTATGATTGAAGAGGAGAAACGGCTTGATCTATGAGTGGGATCACAGCAAGGCGCGAGCGAACTACCGTAAGCATGGAGTTCGTTTCGATGAGGCTGTTACGGTGTTCGATGATCCACTCGCGGCGATCTTCGAGGACGGCGATCACTCTAACGTCGAGTCGCGCGAGATTGTTGTGGGCCACTCGATCAGGCAGCGGCTCGTGATGGTGAGTTTCACGGAGCGCGGAGATGGGCGGATTCGAATTATCAGTGCAAGATCAGCAACAAAAAGGGAAGCGCGGGCACATGAAAACTACACCGGCAACTAAAGTCAAACGGGACGCGGGCTTGCGGCCCGAGTACGCGTTCGACTATTCGAAAGCCAAGTCCAATCGATTTGCGGGCAAAGGGAAAGATACGGTTGTAGTAATGTTGGACCCCGACGTGTCCCGAGTCTTCAAAGATGGTGCATCCGTGAATTCGGTTCTGCGGTCATTGATCGGGTCCATGCCTCTGATGCAGAAGAGTGCGCGTTCACGGACCTGATTTGGTTGGCCCCTGTCAAAACGTGACACCCGCGGCTTCGGTTAGTGCCATTTCCCGGTACAGAGGCAGCGCCCAGCCTTCTTTCACAAGCTGATCGTAGCGTTGCGCGACCTTGGTGGAATAGTCTTTTGGATTCTTGTAGAGCTTCTTCAGTTGGTCCTTGGACAGAGCGGTTTCAAAGTTGGCCAAGCCGCAGAGTTGAGCGTCGGGATCGGCGCCGCCTGTACGTCGGGCTAGGATGAAGCGGTTGGGGTTGGAGAGGCGCGGTTCAGCACCCTCGTTCGGGACGTGGAAGCTCTTCACGGGAACGTCGACGTAGGTGTTGCGGATGCCGCCTTTCACGTTGCCGAATTCGTCGAGAGCGAGCAAGGAGCCTTTGTCGCGGTCCAGCTTGGGTTTGTTATCGGGGTTGAAATCGACGTAATAGCGGTCGGCGTGGGGAGGCAGGATGCCTTTGTCGATCCACGCGAAGAGCTTGTCCAGCGCGACGGACATTTCGGCTCCGAGGGGATAGCGGCTGATGGGGTATTTGCAAGGATCGGGGTAGTAGCCGCCGGCCACGCGCGAATCGATGTGGGCCATACCTGCGAATTCGTAGACGCGGAGTTTATCGTTGTCGGGTTGAGTGGTTCCAGTGCCGGTGAAGGCTTCACGCATGGTGGGAACCAGTATGGTGGGGACATCGAGAAGCGGGATTTGGCCGTTGGCGCTGGTGGGCATGAAGGCGTTATAGATGGGCTTCATGTCCGCTAGGCGTTGCGTCATGTGAGCGGTGGTGAGGTACGCCTGGGCGACGCCGGCGGACGCCGAGGAACCAGTCAGGATCATTTTGGCGGCGGGAAGTCCGCTGAGGGGATTGTCATTGCGACCGGACTTGATGAGCGCTCCGACTTGGGCCAGGATGTCATTGGCTGCTCCGTTGGGAACCACGAGATCCTTGTAGCGGGCCTCATTCGCCGCAGCGAGTCCGGCGGGCGTGGAGGTGAGGATTTCCAGGCCGATGACTCCGGTGGTCATGGCGTAGACTTGCGTGAAGTGGAACACCCAAGGGTTACCGCTGGGGTGCATGGATTCGGCGAGGATGAGGCGGTTGAATTTGGTGTTGTCCTTGGGTTTGCGCACGACGATGCGGGTCTTGTAGGGCGCACCTGCGGAGGTGGTTCCGGAGACGAAATACTCTTTCGCTTCGTAGTTGAATTTGGCGTAGGTGTCTTTGGCGGAGACGGCGGTCTTTTTCACGTCGTCGTAGTTGTCCATGAAGGTCTCGAAGAAGTCTCCGGGTCCGGTGACTTCGATGGCACTGGGAAGAGGTGTGACCACTTGTTTGACGGGCGCGGCGGCGGGCTGAACTCCGCGTCCTCCGCCACGTCCGGCCTGGGTGGGCGGTTGTCCCGGCGCGGGGATGGGCAATTGTCCCCAAGCGGTAAGCGAGCTGACGGCGGCCAACAGTGCTAGTCTGTTCATGGTTAGGCTCCCATTTCTCTAGTACAGAGTACAGTATTTTCAGCTTGTCTTGGCACCTTGGCTGTTGCAGAATGGGTGGCTATTGATGAATTCATTGGAGGAGGCTGTATGCGCGGAGCGATGCTATTTGCGGCGGGTGTGTTGACGGCGTTGGCAGTGCAGATAGGGATGGCGCAGAACGCCGATGGTGGCGTGGTGATGATGAACCACGTTGGCATCAACGTGCCAAACGTCGGCGAAGCGGTTACCTACTACACGCAGAAAATGGGCTACCGGGAAGCCTTTCGCCTCAATGATGACAAGGGACAGCCGCGGCTGGTCTATATGCAGATCAGCAAGAACACCTTCCTCGAGCTACAGCCGGCCACTGCGCAGCAACCCGCGGGTTTTACTCACTACGGGCTCCACGTGGAGAACGCGGTTCAGGCGGTTGCGCGTCTTAGGAAAGCCGGTTTGACGGTTACGGATACAAACGTCAGTGGCACGAAAGCAATTCTTGCGAACATCACCGATCCTTACATGGGCCGCATTGAACTGACGGAGCTGCCTGCGGAGTCGATGCATTACAAGGCGATCCAGGCCTGGAAATGAGGAGCGTAGAGATGCGGGTGAGATTTGCGTTCGCAGCCTTGGTGCTTACGCTGTGTCTGCAGGCGCAGCAGCGCGGCGGCACAGTGCAGACGGACAAGGTGGCCGCGGTGAATAGCGGTGCCAATCCGTATGCGGTCATCCGGGACTCGGCACGCTTGAGTGTAGAGGGGCGGACGTGGGGCGGGTCCAACGGCGTGGCCATCGACCGCGATGGGAAGTCGGTGTGGGCGACGGACCGGTGCTCGCCTGGGACGGCACCGGGGTGTCTGGGGACGAAGGCGAACCCTGTGCATCTTTTCGATGAATCCGGCAAGGAGGTGCGGAGCTTCGGCGGCGGGATGTTTGTGTGGCCGCACGGAATCCATGTGGATGGCGACGGCAATGTGTGGGTGACGGATGCGCGAGCCGCGAGTGTGGAAGAGCTGAAGAACTTTCCGGGCGAGGACAAGAAGGGAAGCGTGGTGGTCAAGTTCAGTCCGGAGGGCAAGGTCCTGCTGACGCTGGGCAAGCCGGGGGTGCGGGGAAATCCGCCGGAAGCGTTGACGGATCCGACGGACGTGGTGACCGACCCGGGCAATGGGGATGTCTACGTCGCCGAGAGCCATACGGACGTGGCGGACCCCAATCTTGCCGCGCGGATCTCGGTGTTTGACAAGAACGGGAAATTTCTCCGAAGCATCGGCAAAACAGGAACCGGGCCGGGTGAATTCCGCACGCCGCACGCGCTGGAGTTCGATTCCAAGGGGCAATTGGTGGTTACGGACCGCCACAACCATCGCATTCAAATCCTGACGAAGGCGGGAAAATTTGTCCTTGAATATGACGGCTTCGGCCGCACCAGCGGTCTGGCGATCGACAAGAATGACGTGATCTACACGGCAGATTCTGAGTCGACGGAGCGGGTCCACGCGGGCTGGCAGAGGGGCATCCGTATCGGGAGTCTGAAGGACGGCAAGGTGACAACTTTCATTCCGCCGCACGTGGTGCCAAATTCCGCCGATGGCGCCATGGGCGAAGGCATCGCCATTGACGCGGCGGGCAACGTCTATACAGCCGAAGCGCAACTGCGGGGAATCACAAAATACGTGAAGCGCTAAACTGTACCTTATGAGCGACGCTGGGTTTCCGATACCTCCTCCTACGTTTGAGTTTTTGGTGTTGTCCTTGAAGATGCAGGCCGAGATGCGGCTGGGGCTGGTGAACTTTGGGGAAGAAAAAGACTCCGAGCCGGATCTACCGGCCGCGCGGCATGCGATTGATCTGCTGGCGATGATCGCAGAGAAGACGCGCGGCAACTTGAGTCTGGAAGAGCAGCGGCTGGTGGAAAATTCGCTCACGGAGCTGCGTTTCCGTTTTGTGCAGGTGAGCGAAACGAAGCCGGTCGAATGAGCGGAGTCCGAATCACGGTGTTGGGGTCGGGCACTAGCTCAGGGGTGCCTACAATTGGCTGCTCGTGCGATGTGTGCCACTCGCAGGACCCGCGCGATAAGCGGCTGCGGCCATCGGTGCTGCTGCAGTTCGACGGGCACAGCGTGCTGATTGACACCACGCCGGATTTTCGCGCGCAGGTGTTGCGGGTGGGGCTGCAGCGGCTGGATGCGGTGCTCTACACGCATGCCCATGCGGACCATATCTTGGGGCTGGACGATGTGCGGCCGTTCAACTACTTTCAGAAGTCGACCATTCCGTTGTATGCCACTGAAGAGACGTTCGCGATCATCCGGCGCGTGTTTGCGTATGCGTTTGAAGAAGGCGAATCGTCGCGGCCGCGGCTCGATTTACGGACGCTGGATGGGTCGCCCTTTGAGGTGCTGGGTCGCGAGTTTACGCCGGTGCGGCTGGAGCACGGCAAGGGCACGGTGTACGGATTCCGCTTCGGGCGGGCGGCGTATTTGACGGATCACAGTGCGATTCCGCCCGAGTCAAAGGAGCTGCTGCAAGGGTTGGATGTGTTGTTCCTGGACGCGCTGCGGCGGCGGGCGCATCCGACGCACACGACGTTGGACGATGCGGTGGCGCTGGTGGAGGAGTTGAAGCCAAAGCGGGCGTTCTTCACGCACATGTGCCACGACCTGGGCCACGCGGCTACGGAGGCGGAGTTACCTGCGCACATCCGGCTGGCGTATGACGGGTTGGAGATCGAGGTGGCGGAGTGATGGTGGCGGCGATTGGGGTGTTCGACGGTGTGCATGTGGGGCACCAGACGCTGCTGCGGCGGACGGTGGAGACGGCCAAGGAGCTGGGCTGCACGGCTGCGGTGCTCACGTTTCATCCGCACCCGGCGTGCGTGGTTGCGCCGGAGAGGGCGCCCCGGTTGCTGGATTCGATTGAGGAGCGGCGCGAGCTGCTGCGCGCGCAAGGCATGGACGACGTGCGCGTGTTGACGTTCGATGCGCGGCTTGCGGGGATGACGGCGGAGGAGTTCGCGGCGGGTCCGTTGCGCGGCGTGCGCGGGATTGTTGTGGGCGAAGATTTCCGCTTCGGCAAGGGGCGCGCCGGGGATGTGGGGATGCTGGCTGCGCTCGGGTTTGATGTGCGGCCGGTGGCGGCGGTGCGGAGGCGAGGGCTGGTGGTTTCGTCAAGTGAGATCCGCAAGCGGGTTGAGGGCGGGGAAGTGTCACTGGCTGGGCGGCTGCTGGGGCGGGCGTATGCGGTGAGCGGGGAGATTGTGCGCGGGCATGGGATCGGGTCAAAGCAGACGGTGCCGACGTTGAACTTGCGGACGGATTCCGAGGTGCTGCCGGCCAACGGGGTGTACATTACGCGCACTACGGACTTGATGAGCGGGGCACGGTGGAACTCGATCACGAATATCGGCATGCGGCCGACGTTTGAGAATGCGGGCGGGCTGTCGGTGGAGACGTATTTGCTGGATGCGTTGCAGGGGGCCGGGCCGGACCGGGTGCGGCTCGAATTCCTGCGGCGGGTGCGGGCGGAGCGGAAGTTTGATTCACCGGAAGCGCTGCGGGGGCAGATTTTGCGCGACGTTGCTATAGCGAACGGCTACTTCCGCCGACTAAACTCGTAGAAACATGTCAAAACTTTCCGCTGGAAAACTGAAGCACCTGAAGGCGCTATCTAATAAGGACGGCATCATTGCGGCCGCCGCCATGGATCAACGCGGGTCGCTCAAGAAGTCGATTGCATCGGCCAAGGGTGTGGACCAAAAAGAGATCACCGACCAGATGATGTCGGAGTTCAAGACCGCGGTGACTCGCATCTTGACGCCGCATGCTTCGGCGATTTTGCTGGACCCGGAGTGGGGTCTGGACGCCGCGAAGGCTCGGTCGGCGAACGCCGGGTTGCTGCTGGCGTATGAAGAGAGCGGCTATGACAACACCAAGCCGGGGCGGTTGCCGGACTTGCTGCCGCACGTGTCGGTGAAGCGCATTGTGGACTGGGGCGCGGACGCGGTCAAAATCCTGATTTATTACTCGCCGTTTGACGATGCAGGCGTCAACGACATCAAGCACGCGTTCATTGAGCGCATCGGCGCGGAGTGCGAGACGTATGAGATTCCGTTCTTCCTGGAGTTCGTTGTGTACGATCCGAAGGGCGGCGATGAGAAGGGTTTGGAATACGCGAAGATCAAGCCGGCGGCGGTGATCGGGTCCATGAAGGAATTCAGCAAGTCGCAGTACAACGTGGATGTGCTGAAGGTGGAAGTGCCGATCAACGCGCACTACGTCGAAGGCAGCGCGGTCTATAAGGGTGAGAAGGCGTACAGCATGGCCGAAGCGCTGACGCACTTCCGCAACGCGGCTGAGGTCGCCACCAAGCCGTTCATTTACTTGTCGGCCGGGGTGGGAAACGCGCAGTTCGTGGAGAGTCTGAATATGGCCACCGAAGCGGACACTGATTATTCGGGCGTGCTGTGCGGCCGCGCGACGTGGAAGGACGGCATGCCGATCTACGGCACGAAGGGCCTGGCGGCGCTGGAAGATTGGCTGTCCACCGAGGGCGTCAAGAACATCAACGCGGTGAACGCGGCGCTGAAGGGTGCTAAGCCGTGGACCAAGAAGCTGGGGATTACGCTTTAACGTGAAGAGCGTATCCACGGAAGACTTCCGCGTTCGTCCCGGCAAGCGGGTCAGCTTGGATAAGTGGGCGACGGCCATTCAGCCGCTCTACAAGTCCAAAGAAGAGGGCGAGCGACTGCTGGCGGAGCAGGTGGGCAAACTCAGCGGGCTGCAGAACCTGCTGTATGCGTCCAATGAGCATTCGCTGCTGCTTATCTTTCAGGCGATGGACGCGGCCGGCAAGGATAGCGCGATCAAGCGAGTCATGTCCGGCGTGAATCCGCAAGGCTGCCAGGTGTTCAGCTTCCAACATCCCAGCGCGGAGGAGTTGGATCACGACTTCTTGTGGAAGGCCACCGGCCGGTTGCCAGAGCGCGGCCGCATCGGGATCTTCAACCGGTCGTATTACGAAGAGGTGCTGATTGTGCGCGTTCACCCGGAGATTCTGCAAGGGCAGAGCCTGCCGGATGAACTGGCGAATGACAAGACGATCTGGAAGGATCGCTACGCGTCGATGGTGAATCTGGAAGATCACTTGCATCGCAACGGGACGCGCGTTGTGAAGTTCTTCCTGCACATGTCGAAGGACGAACAGCGCAAGCGGTTTCTCAAGCGCATCGATCAGCCGGAGAAGAACTGGAAGTTCGGTAGTGCCGATATGGAAGTGCGCCAGTATTGGAAACAATACATGAAGGCCTACGAAGCGTGTTTGGCGGCGACCAGCACGAAGACGGCTCCGTGGTACGTGGTCCCGGCGGACGACAAGACGAACGCGCAGATTCTGATTTCGCGTGTGGTTGTGGAGACGCTCGCCAGCCTGAAGATGTCTTACCCCGAGCCGACGCCGGAGCGGAGGGCGGAGCTGCAGGCCATCCGGACGCTGCTCACGAAGTAGCTAGGGCGGTTGCGTCCAAGTAAAAGAATTGATACACCTGAGCCGTGTAAACTCTTTGCATGGCTCTTTTCATTGCCGCGCTGGCGTTCGCGCCGGACTCCGTGAACCCACACTACGTAACCCCGCCGGTGGCGGTCTTCAGGGTGGAACCTGTGTATCCCCAAGAGGCGAGGGACGCGGGCATCAAAGGCGAGGTGTGGCTCTCGATCATGGTCGATGAGAAGGGGATGCCCACGGAGATTGCGGTTACGCGGTCGCTTGGGCAGTTGCTCGACAAAGAGGCCATCGCGGCGCTGAGCAAGTGGCGTTTCAAGCCGGGGATGAAGTATGGGGAGCCGGTGGCGGTGAAGGTGACGGTGACCATCGGTTTTCATTCATTGCTAAAAAATTAACTTGACCGCCGGGCGGGTTCGTGTTAAATATTTAACAGATGGAATCTCTCAGCCGCCGCGAACGTCAGATTGTCGATATTCTCTACCGGCAGGGGCGCGCCACCGCGAACGAAATTCAGGCGGCGCTGCCGGATTCGCCTAGCAATTCCGCTACCCGCACCTTGCTCCGCATTCTGGAAGAGAAGGGGCACATCCGGCATGAAGTGGATGGGCCGCGCTTTGTTTTCCTGCCTGCTGTCTCCCGCCAGAAGGCGCGGGTGAGCGCGCTGCGGCACATGTTGCAGACGTTTTTTGACGGGTCGGCTGCGGATGCCGCAGCGGCGCTGGTGGATGGCTCGGCCGCGAAGATGTCGGTCGAGGAATTGGCCCGGTTGGAGTCGATCATTCAGTCCCACAAGGAGAAGAAGTCATGACCTCGATAATCGTTGTGGCGGCGTTCAAAGGAACCGCTCTACTGATGCTCGCCTGGGTTGTGACGGCGCTGCTCCGCAACTGGTCGGCGGATCTGCGCCACCGCATTTGGCTGGCGGCGTTGTGTGGGCTCGCTGCGCTGCTTGTCCCGGTGACCGTCCCTGGCGCAGTCCGAATGGATGTTGTGTATAGGGTATCGGCCGCCGGTTCTCCCGCTGCGGCCAACTTCTTTCCCCTTTGGGGCATCCTATGGGCCACGGGGTTTCTCATCGTAGCCGGGCACTTCGCCGCCGGGGTGGCGCAACTGCACTGGCTGACGCGTCGCGCTGAGCCAACCGGCGAACGGGCAGTCCTGGTGAGCCACAGTATTTCTTCTCCGCTGACCTGGGGCGTGATCCGGCCCACGATTTTGCTCCCTTCGTATGCGCGTGATTGGTCGATCGCAGTGGCGCACGAGCGGGCCCACATTCAGCGGCGCGATTGGATGTGGCAATCGCTGGCGCGTTTGGTCGCCGCCATCTTCTGGTTCCATCCCTTGGTCTGGTTCGCGGTCGCGCGCCTGCGCCAGGAAGCCGAGTTGGCGGTGGACGACGCCGTGCTTGCATCGGGTACAGAACCTGTGCGCTACGCTGAGCAGCTCCTCGAAGTCGCGCGCCGCCTGCACCGCGTGCCGCAAGTCAGCGCCGTCGCCATGGTCCGTCACGCAGCGCTTTCAGAGCGGGTTTCCGCGATCCTTGACGCGACGCGGGCGCGAGCCTCGGCGGGTGCTGGTAGCCGTGCGCTGATTGCCGTTGTCGCATTCTGTACCGTACCGATCCTGGCGGCGTTTCAGGCCCGGACCATCGCGCCGCCTCCAACGCCAGCCGCACCGGGGGTTGTTCGTCCGCAAATGGTAGACGTCAATAGCCAGCCTGTGTTGCTTGCGCAGGCCGCGCCCAAACCCGTGGTGCCTCCGGCTGGGCCTGTGCCTGCTCCTGCTCCCAACACGGAACCTTTGCGGATCGGAAATGGGGTGAGCGCTCCGGTCGCGATCGTCAAGCCGGAGCCTGCCTACCCGGCAGAAGCCAAGGACGCGCAGATCGAAGGCGACGTATGGTTAGGGGTCGTGATTGATGCGAGTGGGATTCCGACGCAGGTGGCGGTGACAAAGTCGCTCGAGCCTTCGCTGGATGCCGCGGCCATCAAGGCTGTGGAAGCTTGGCGATTCAAGCCGGGCATGAAAGACGGGCAGCCGGTTACCGTTCGGGCCACGATTGCGGTGAGCTTCCACCTTATCTAGCTGGGTAATCGAGATGTGGCGCTTTTGCGGCAGGCGGAAGCGCCTGCCCTACCAGCCGGTCTGCTGGCCATAGTAGACTGAGGCGGTGGACTCTTTGATGAACTTCCGGTTGACGCGGCGGGATAGCCTGAAGGCTCTGCTGGGCGGGACGGCGGCGCTGGCGATTGGACAAGCAGCGGGCTTGACCGCTACCAAGATCGGCGGCGACTTCACGCTCATCAGCGGGGCGGGGTCAAACGTGCTGCTGTACACCTCGGCCGATGGGAGCTTGCTTGTGGACGGCGGGTCGCCGGGAGAATCGGCGGAGCTGCTGAAGCTGATCGCGGAGCAGACCGGGAACAAGCCTGTTAAGGTGCTGTTCAACACGCACTGGCACTACGAATCGACTGGATCGAACGAAGCGCTGGGCAAGGCGGGCGCAAAGATTGTCGCGCACGAAAACACCAAGTTGTGGCTGGGCGCGGAGAATGACATGCACTGGACGGGCAAGGTGTTCAGCCCGGTGCCGAAAATCGCTCGGCCCTCGGAGACGTTCTACACCACCAAGAAGATGGAGTTCGGCGGGCAGCAGATTGAAGCGGGCTACATGCTGCAGGCGCACACCGATAGCGATATCTACGTTCACTTCCCGCAGGCGAAGCTTCTGATGGTAGGCGATGTGGTATCGCCGGGGCGCTATCCGGACTTGGACTGGTCCACCGGCGGCTGGATCACCGGCATGGTGGAAGGCCAGCGCGCGTTGCTGGCGGTGGCGAAGGACGATACACGAATCGTCGCCGGCACCGGCGGGGTGATGACGAAGGCGGATCTGCAAGCGCATTTCGACAAGCTGCTGGCGATCCGCGACGGCATGGTGAAGCTGTTCCGCCAAGGCAAGGGTGCGGATGAAATGCAGGCGGACGGGCTGACCAAGGAATACGACGCGCAGTGGGGCGATCCCAAGCAGTTTCTTCACAACGCGTATCACGGCATGTGGGGTCATGTGCGTGAAGTGGGCGGGATCGTTTAGGAGATGAAGATGAAGACGCGAACTGTATTCTTGGCCGCCACTGCGATTCTCACTTCGGCATCGTTGTTTCTGGTGGCTGCGCCACAAGCGGGTCCGGCCAAAGCCGCGCCGAAAGCAGCGGCGAAGGCCAAGCCGGTGTTGAGCGCGAAAGCCGCGCCGCACAAAGTGCTAGTGGACCGCTACTGCAACGGCTGCCACAATTCGCGCACTAAGACCGCTGGGTTGGCTCTGGATGTTTTGAACCTGGGCAACGTTGGCCCCGATGCCGAGGTTTGGGAAAAGGCGGCGCGCAAGCTGCGTGCCGGGATGATGCCGCCTCCGGGGGCTCCGCAGCCGGACCGCGCGGCGGTGACCGCGATGGTGGACTACTTGGAATCCGCGCTCGACCAATACGCGGCGGCGCGTCCTGATCCGGGCGTGGTGGCGCTGCATCGGCTGAACCGCGCTGAGTATGCGAATGCGATTGAAGATGTTCTGGGGGTGCGCGTGGACGCCTCCGCGCTGCTGCCCACCGACGACGTCAGCGACGGATTCGATAACATCGCGGCGGTGCTGAAGGTGTCGCCGTCATTCATTGATCAGTATGTTTCGGCGGCGCGCACCGTGACGATTCAGGCCGTGGGAACGGCTCCGGCGGATGGTCCGCAGCTGATCACCGTGCGCGGGGGCGTGACGGGCGATCCCTACTCGCGCACTGGGGTGCCGCTGGGCATGCGTCCGACGATGCTGGTGGAGCAGTTGTTCCCGTTCGACGGCGAATATGAGTTCCGTTTCGGTCTGCCTCCTGCCGCCGGCGGCCGGGGTGGACGAGGTGGTGCGGCCGCGCCCGCGCTTGCTCCTACTCCCCTTGCAGCAGCCGCCGCTGAAACCACCAACGTGGTCACGCTGGACGGCGCGCGTGTTCCGCTTTCCGGCCGCATTGCGGTGAAGGCGGGCTACCATCGCGTGGGCGTGAGCACGCCGATGCACAGTTCCATTGAAGGCGAGCAGTTGCTGCAATCCTTTGTGCCCGGACAGGGGGGGCCTGCCTACGGCGGCAACGGAGCCGCGCGCGGCGGACCGGTGGCCGGGCTGATGATCAATGGTCCGTTCAATCCCACGGGGCCGCGTATCGAGACTCCGAACCGCGCCAGGATTTTCATTTGCAAGCCGGCGTCCAAGGCGGACGAGGAAGCTTGCGCCGGGAAAATTTTTGCGAGCGTGGCGCGCCGGGCGTTCCGGCGGCCGGTGACGGAGCGCGACCTGACTTATCCCATGCAGTTCTTCCGCGATGGCCGGGAGATGGGTGATTTCGAAGCGGGCATTCAGACCGGTCTCATGCCGATCTTCGCCAGCCCAAAGTTTTTGTATCGCGCGGAGTACGATCCGGCAAATGCCAAGGCCGGTACGGTGCATCGGGTGAGTGATCTGGAATTGGCCTCGCGGCTGTCGTTCTTCTTGTGGTCCAGCGTGCCGGATGAGGAACTGCTGGCCGCCGCTGAACAAGGCAAGCTGAAGGACCCCGCAGCGCTGGACGCGCAGGTGAAGCGGATGCTGGCCAGCCCGCGCGCGAAGGCCCTGATCGACAATTTCGGCTTCCAGTGGCTGCGGCTGCGCGAACTGGATAAGTCCGAGCCCGACGTCATTCTGTTTCCCAACTTCGACGCCAGCCTGCGTACCGCGTTCCGCCGGGAGATGGAACTGTTCCTCAACAGCATCATCACCGAAGACCGCAGCGTGGTGGATATCGTGGGCGGCGATTACACGTTCCTGAATGAGCGGCTGGCGGCGCACTACGGCATTCCCGATGTGCGTGGAGATCAGTTTCGCCGTGTGACGCTCAAGGACGAAAACCGCTTGGGCATTCTGGGCAAGGGCGGGATGCTGACGGTGACCTCGTATCCGAACCGGACCTCCATGGTGTTGCGCGGAGCCTGGGTGCTGGAGAACATCATGGGCACGCCGCCCGCTGCCCCGCCTCCCGGGGTGGAAGGCTTCCGCGAGAACAAGGACGGCGAGAAAGCTCTCACGGTGCGCGAGATCATGGTGCTGCATCGCGCGAACGCGACCTGCAACTCGTGCCATGGCGTGATGGACCCGCTGGGGTTCTCGCTCGAAAATTTCGATGCCGTGGGTGCTTACCGCGTGAAGGATAAGTGGGCGGGCACCGTGATCGACGCAAGCGGCAAGTTGGTTGACGGCACCGCGGTGAACGGCCCCGCCGATCTTCGCAAGGCGCTGGTGGCCAGTCCGCGGCAGTTTGTGCAGACTGTCACCGAGCGTCTGATGACGTACGCTCTAGGCCGGCGCGCCGACTATTACGACATGCCCGCAGTGCGCAAAATTGTGAAGGACGCATCCGCCGGCAACTACCGCTTCTCGCAGCTGGTGTTGGGCGTAGCCAAGAGCGCTCCGTTCCAGCAGCGCAAGGTTCCCGTCGCAGTCGCGGCTGCCGTCAAAGGCAAGTAGTGACCCGTATCAGGATCGCGGCATTGACCGGTCTTGTGGCGGCTACGCTCGGGCTTGTGTTCATCCGTTCGCATGGCTTCAGCGCGCGAGAGAAACCTGCGTGGTATGAGGTTTTCCTCGCCCGCAACGCGCGGCGGTTGGCCTCCGAACCTGGTGCGTCGAATCTCAAGAATCCCATCCGCGCAACTCCGCTCGCCATCGCCGAGGCGCGGGATCACTTCGCCGACCATTGCGCCGACTGCCACGCCAACAACGGCGACGGCAAGACGCAAATCAACGCCGGACTCTATCCGCCCGCGCCCGATATGCGCCAGTCCGGCACGCAGCAGCTCTCCGACGGCGAGCTCTTCTACATCATTAAGAACGGAGTCCGCTTCACCGGCATGCCGGGATGGGGCGGCAGCGACGAAGACAACTGGAAGCTGGTGCTCTTCATCCGATACCTGCCCCGGCTCACCCCGCTGGAGGTGGATTTCATGCGCGAAATGAATAGTCTAGAATAGAGGCAAGATGCGCAAATACCTCCTTGTAGCCTGCCTGATGTTTGCCGCCGCGCTGAGCGCCCACGATGCCAAGCTGCACAAAGGCAACGCCACCGCGGGTGAAATTGTTTCGGTGGCCGCCGCCAACCTCGTCATGAAGACCGCCAAGGGCAACGTCACCGTCACCCTCAACAAGGACACGAAGTTTGAGATGGGCACCGCCGCTGTCGCCCTCAAGCACTTCAAGAAGGGCGATAAGATCAACGTCATCGGTACCAAGCTGGCCACCGGGGAACTTGTGGCCAAGGAAGTCCTCATGGAAGCGCATCGATGAACCGCAAACAATTCCTAGCATCGCTGCTGGTGATCCCCGCCCTGCGCGCCGCCGCACCCCAGGTACAGGTCTACAAGACCCCCACCTGCGGATGCTGCGGGAATTGGGTGCAGCACCTGCGCACCAACGGCTTTCAGGTCTCCGTGAAGGACGTGCCGGACACCACCGAATACCGCCGCAAGTTCGGCGTCCCCGATTCGCTGATGTCCTGCCACACCGGTGTGGTGGAAGGGTATGCGCTGGAAGGCCACGTTCCAGCAGCGGAGGTGCAGCGCATCTTGCGGGAACGCCCCAAGGCGAAAGGTCTGGCGGTTCCCGGAATGCCGATGGGTTCGCCCGGCATGGAAGCCGCGCGCACGCAGCCGTATAACGTCATGCTCATCGACCTTGCGGGCAAGGCATCGGTGTACGCCAGCTACCCGAAGAAGTAGTTTTTCGCTACACTAATCCCAATGCCTCTGACACCCGGTGAACAGCTCGGACCCTACACCGTGGTCAGCCTCCTGGGTCGCGGAGGGATGGGAGAGGTGTACAAAGCCCACGACCCGCGGCTGCAACGCGACGTCGCCATCAAGACCTCCGCGCAGCGCTTTTCGGAGCGGTTTCAGATTGAGGCGCGGGCGATTGCGGCGCTGAATCATCCGAATATCTGCCAAATCTACGACGTAGGTCCCAACTACATCGTGATGGAATACGTCGAGGGCAAATCTCCGAAAGGCCCGCTCGACGTGGATGAAGCGCTGAGGATCGCTCACCAAATGGCGCTCGCCCTGGCGGACGCGCATGAGAAGAAGATCACCCACCGCGACCTCAAACCGGGCAACATCCTGGTGAAGGCTGACGGCACGGTGAAGGTCCTCGATTTCGGTTTGGCGAAATTCGGCACCACCGATACCTCCGTCGCCATTGGTGAAGATTCCCCGACGCTCACCATGGCCGCCACGCAAGCTGGCACGATTTTGGGCACAGCGCACTACATGTCCCCCGAGCAAGCGCGCGGCAAGCCGGTCGACACCCGCGCCGACATCTGGTCCTTCGGCGTGATTCTTTACGAACTCACCACCGGCCACAAGCCCTTTACGGGCGAAGACCTGGCCGACACGCTGGCGACCGTGGTCAAGATCGACCCTGACTTCACCCGCGTCCCTGCGCGCGTCCGCCGGTTGGTGCAAGCCTGCCTGCAGAAGGACCCGCAGCAGCGGCTGCAAGCCATCGGCGATATGCGGCTGCTGCTCGGTGAAGATGTCGTCGCTCCTGAACCCGTCATCATCCAAGCCAAGCCGAAGCTGCCGTGGCTATGGCCCGCCGTCGCCGCACTTTTCGCCATCGCGGCAGGCATTGCATTCTGGATGTGGCGCAGCGCGCCACCGCCCGAGCTACAGTCGGTGCAACTCTCCATTTCAGAGCCCACTGACGAACGCTTCATCAATAACTACGCCGCCTTTTCCGTCTCGCCCGATGGACGTTATGTGGTCTTCGCGGCCAACGGCAAGAACGGCCCGTCTCTGTGGCTGCGTCCCATCGATTCGTTGGCCGCCCGCCCGCTCCCTGGCACCGGCGGACCTCCGAACTATTCGTTCTGGTCGCCGGACAGTAAATCCATAGTCTTCACCGACACCGGCGAAAGCAAACTCAAACGCGTGGAAATCACGGGCGGGGCGGCGCTCACCATCGCCGACGCGCCAGGGCACACCAACAATGTTTCCGCAGTGGGAACCTGGAACCCTGAGGGCGTCATCTTATTCGGCGGTCCCGAAGGCATCCGGCGCACCTCCGCGTCCGGCGGCGGTGCGACGCTACTGACCAAGGTGGATGCCCAGCAGAAAGAATCCGGCCACGGCTTCCCGCAATTCCTGCCGGATGGGAACCATTTCCTGTTCTTCGTCGCCAGCGAAGATTCCAACATCATGGGCGTCTACGCCAGTTCGCTCGATGCCCCGCAACAACGCACGTTGATCGTCCGCACCAATGCCAAGGCAGTCTATGTTCCACCCAAGGGTGCTGCACCCGGCTATTTGTTGTGGATGCAGGAAGAGAATCTGGTGGCCCAGCGTTTTAACGTAGACACACTGGAACGGGAGGGCGACCCCGTCAGCGTGGCCGAAGGAATAAGCCGCAATGCGACATCTCCCATCCGCGCCGCCTTCTGGGCCTCGGATGCGGGACTGCTCGCTTACCTGAACGGAAGCGGAGGTGTAACCAAGAATCGCCTCGTGTGGATGGCGCGGGATGGAAAGGTGCTTGGCGATGCGATGCCAGAAGGCGGCAATGTGTATCCAGCCCTTTCGCCCGACGGAACACGGCTCGCCGTCCGCAGGCAGGAGACCCAGGGTACCGACATTGGCGTGTGGGAGTTCGAACGGTCGGTGGCGACGCGGCTTACCTTTGAGAAGGAAGTGGAACAAGTGCCAGCTTGGTCGCCCGACTCCAAGCAGTTCGTATACGAAATTGTGGGCAAGGGGCTGTATCGCATGAACGCTTCCGGTGCCGGGAAACCCGAATTGTTGCTGGAGAGTCCCATCGGCGGTTTACTCCCGCTCGATTGGAGCAGGGATGGGAAGTTTCTGTTGTGTCGCTTCCAAGGGGATACAACCAGTCGTGACATCTGCGGAATCGCGCTGGGCGAAGGAGGAAAGCCAGCTGGCAAGCCCTTCCCCGTGGTGGTGGCGCCGGCTGACCAGAACGCTGCCCGGTTTTCCCCGGACGGCAAATGGGTCGCATACCACTCCTCGGAATCGGGAGTGAGCGAGGTCTATATTCAGCCCTTTGTTCCGCCTGGCGCAAACAATTCTCCCGGAGGCCGCTGGCAAGTATCCAACTCTGGTGGCCTCGACATCGCCTGGCGCGGAGACGGCAAGGAGTTGTACTACGAAACTCCCGCCGGCGACATTATGGTGGCTACCATTCGAGAAGACGGACCAGGCTTGAAAGTGGACACGCCGAAATTGTTGTTCAAAGCCGGCTCCGCCGCCGGCGATCTGCACTCGTTTGACGTCACGCGCGATGGGCAGAAATTCATCGTTCAGTTGCCCCCGGGTGGCAGCGGAACCGACGTGTCGCTCACCGTGGTCACCAACTGGCAGGCGGCGCTGCGGAAGTAGCGCTTCCGCCCGGTGGTAGGATTTGTCATACTATCCGCATGATGTGCAAAGTAGCCGTCACGCTGGACCGCAAATCGCTCGTTGGCCTCGACCGCATGGTAGAAGAAGGCCGCTTCCCCAACCGCAGCCGCGCCATCCAATCCGCCGTCGACCTGCTGGCCGAACGCGAAACCCGCACGCGCCTCTCTCGCGAACTGGCCAAGCTCGATCCCGAAGAAGAGAAGCAACTCGCCGAAGAGGGCCTTACCGACGCATGGCCCGAATACTAAGGGGCGAAATCTACTGGGCCGACCTAAACCCGGTGCGGGGGCGGGAACAGGCAGGTCTGCGGCCCGTGCTGATTCTAAGTCAGGAACTCTTCAACCGGCGCTCGGAGACTGTCATCGCAATGGCTGTGACCAGCCAACCCCAAAGAGCTGGCTTCCCTTTGACGTTCGCTGTTGCGCCACATCTGCTGCCGAAACCGTCGTGGGTGAAGATTTCTCAGATCCGTACCATCTCGGTGGATCGGCTGGGCAAACGGATCGCGACTCTTCCCGTTGAGGACGTGCAACAGATCGTAGTTGGTTTGCTGGAGCTTGTCGGTTGATTACAGCGCGGGACTCTCCCCGCGCTCATACACGAAACTCGCGCGCCCCACCAGCAACGGGTCCAGCGGACCAACGTTGTCCAGGTTCTTATCCTTGTACGGTAGCTTGTGCAGGATGCAGCGCATCGCATTCAGCCGCGCTCGCTTCTTGTAATCGGACTTGATCACCGTCCAGGGAGAATCCGCCGTGTCGGTGTAGAAGAACATGGCCTCTTTAGCCTTGGTGTAGTCGTCCCACTTATCGAGCGACGCCAGGTCCACCGGCGAAAGCTTCCACTGCTTCAGCGGATGAAGCTTGCGCTCTTTGAACCGGCGGCGCTGTTCGTCCTGACTGACGGAGAACCAAAACTTGATCACGTAGATGCCGCTGCGCACCAGGTTGCGTTCGAATTCTGGAGCCTGGCGCATGAACTCGGCGTATTCGTCCGGGGTGCAGAATCCCATGACCTTCTCGACGCCCGCGCGGTTGTACCAGGAGCGGTCGAACAACACGAGCTCGCCAGCCGTCGGCAAGTGTTCCACATAGCGCTGGAAATACCACTGGCCTTTCTCGACCTCGCTCGGCTTTTCCAGCGCGACCACGCGCGCGCCGCGTGGATTCATATGCTCCATGAAGCGCTTAATGGCACCGCCCTTGCCCGCCGCATCGCGCCCCTCAAACAGGATCACGACGCGTTGCCCCGTCCCCTTGACCCAGGATTGCAGCTTCAGCAGCTCCACTTGCAACGTGTACTTGCTGCGCTCGTAACTGCGCCGCGACATCAGGTTCTTGTACGGATACCCGCCATCGCGCCAGTCGGCCGCAAGCTCGTCGTCTAGTTTGCGCTGCTCTTCATTCAGCAACCCCGTGCGCCGTTGGTCCAGCGAATTCCGCAGCATCTCCAGATCGTCAGCCGAGGCACCCTGCAACAGCGGCTGCAGTTTTTCAACGACCTCACTTCCACTAACGATGCTCTCAATCGCCGCCGCCTTCGCCATTTGCGCACCGTCGGTGGCTTGCCGCACTTCAAATCCAGCGATGGCCCCGGGTGTCTGACGGGGCGCGACGTCGCCGGACGCCGAGGCCCGGCGGGAAGGCCGAACTACGCCCTTCACCGGCTGCTTCTCCGGCTTGGGGCTGCGAGGGTTCCTTGTCATATGGATGAATTATCAGTAGTGTCCGGCTATAAGTCGAACAGATTCAGCTGGTTGAAAAATGGGTCTGATTTTTCTCCGGTATGTTGTAGCTGAAGGGCCTGTAGAATGGGCGTCCGCTCGAAAATGGTGACGCTGACAACCTGTAGGATTTGGTAGAGG
>CANFEY010000048.1 GCA_947446025.1 Bryobacterales bacterium | reverse complement strand
TGCGGCCAAGGTTCATCCCTCATGGTGTCAGCCTCGTGTTTCGTCTTCTGGTATTTCAAATCGCGGCAACTCAAAAGAGGCCTCAACCGCCTACTCTTCAGTTAGTTGCCGTCGGCGTGTCGCGCGTTAGCCGGACACTACTGGTGCAGGATAAAGAGAACCGGCACATTTTGGGGGCTGCGGTGCTGAAGCCTTAGGGGCAAGCTGGCAGGCGAAGCCGCCTGCCCTACCGCTACGTTTTGATCCGCGCTGCCAGGGCTTCCAGGGCGGCTTGCTTCATTGCCGCGCGGGGGGCGCGTTCACCGGTCCAGATTTCGAATTGGCGCGAGGCCTGTTCCAGGAACATCTCGATGCCGGGAATCACCACCGCCTTCTGGGCCCGGGCGCGCTTGAGCAGCTCGGTCTCCATCGGCGTGTACACCATGTCGAAGACCAACTTCGCGGGGATCTTATCGCGGAAGAAACACTTGTCGGTGTTGGGCGACATGCCGAGCGGGGTGGCGTGAACAACCGCGTCGAACATGCGCGCTTCGGCCTGTTCGCGCGAAAGCGGCTCGGCCCCGCAGGCGGAAGCCAGTGCCCGCACGCGATCAATGTTGCGGCCGGTGAGCGAGAGCTTGGCTCCGGCTTCCACCAGCGCGAAGGCAGCTCCGCGTGCAGCGCCGCCGTTGCCCACCACCAACACGGAAGACTTGCTGAGCCGCAAATGCTTCTCCAGCGGGACCGTCACGCCAGGAGCGTCGGTATTGGTGCCGCGCCACTTGCCCGCCTTGCGCCAGACCGTGTTCACCGCGCCGATGCGTTTTGCAACCGGGTCCACTTGGTCCAGGTAACGGATGATCTTCAGCTTGTGCGGAATGGTCACGCTGAAGCCCGCGAGCGGCAGGTCTTCCGCCATGGCGAAAAAATCTTTGAGTTGGCCGGGCTTGACCAGGAAGGGCAGGTAGCTCGCGTCAATGCGCCTGGCCTGGAACGCCCGGTTGTGAACCGCCGGCGATATCGAATGGTTCACGGGGTCCGCGATCACGCCGTAGATCTTGGCGTCGCGTGAAATCTTTCCCACGCGGTAGATGGAGCGCAGCTTTTTCGCACCCACCTGCCCGGACGCAGTGCCCAGGGCCATGTTCGGCGCGGCGTACGTATAGAGGCCGCCGAAGGCAGGGGAGAGCACACGCGTCGCAAATCCGGTTTCGCCCATGGCCAGCAGAATGGTGGGAGTCTTGGGATGCGACTTGGCCAGCGACAAGACGCGCGAGGTATCGGAGGGCTTGCGCGCCGTGGTGACGATCTTATAGCCGTGGGCCGGAATGCGGGTCATCCGCTTCAGGACGTGGTCGAGGCGCGGCGGAGTGCCTCCGTAGTTGTGGTAGGAGAGCAGCAGATACGTGGAGGCGCGCAGATCGGCCAGGCGCTCTTCGCAGTTTTCCGCGCTTTCAATCTCCAGGTCCACCGCATGCGCTCCCGCTTCACGCGCGGCGTTCAACATCCGCAGCTGCTCTTCGATGCTGCCGGTGAACTTGCCCTGATTCTGGCGGCGGCGGCAGGTGGCCAGGATGGTGCAGTCCGTGTGCCGCAGCAGGAACTTTTGCATCGCCGCGATGCCGCGCTCTGGGTCGGGAATATAGTCCAGGCGGAATTCCAGGAACCGCTCCCCCGCCTGGTATTCGGCGCGTGCCTGGTCGATCAGGCTATCGGTGTCCGGCAGGCCGAGCGCGATACAGATCGGGGGAAAAATGGTTTTCTGCGCCATTTGCAGCCGTTCAGCATAACATGTAACGGAGGCGCACCGAAAGTGGTCGAAAGGCGCGAGCGACGCGGGTTACAAGTTGCTGGGGCTGGATTCGGGCAAGCGGCTTGAGCCTCGGCGTTCGCCGGTCCAGCGGACGCGCGCCACGCTTTGCAGCCCCATCCGGTACTCAAACACCAGGACAATCATGCGCAGGCCCAGCTTGAAGGCCTTCCACATGTCGCCTGTCACCGAAGATTCGCCCACGCGCTGACGGTAATTCACGGGAATTTCTACGAAGGGGACATGGTGGGCCACCACTTCCATCAGCAGCTGCGGGCCGAAGTGGGAACCCCCGATGGTGAGGTGCGGGCGGATGGTCTCAATTGCGTCGCGGCGGAACAGGCGGTAGGTGCAGCCCATATCAGAGAGCGTGGTGGTGTTGAACAGCACCTCCGTCATCTTGGCCACGGCCCAGTTGCCCCAACGCAGAAAGCGGCCCATGTTGGCGCCGTCCCAAATAAAGTCGCGGCTGGTGCGGGTGCCGAACACCACAGGCACGTCGGCGCAGTACGCGAGCAGCTTGACTACGTCTCCGGCGCTGAAGGTGCCGTCCGGCTCGCACAAGATCAGAATGTCTGATTTGGAGTAGTCGATGCCGCACAGCAGTGCGTTGCCGTAGCCTTGACGCCGCTCGAAGACTTCAATGGCTCCGGTGCCTTCCAACTCTTCCGAGGTGCCGGGGGCGGCGTTGTTGTTGACTACGACTACTTGGTCCACCAACCCGGTCTCGCGAAATTCCAGAACGGACGCGCGAATGGAGTCCTTCTCGTTATACGTCGGGAGAATGACCGTAACTGATTGACCGCGCCACATATTCTAAAATCGGCTTCCTTGGACAGGTTCTTTAGCGGGGTTTCTCCGCCACCACCATAAACTGGCCCGCCAGGGGGCGGACGGGCAGCGCGAGGTACAGATCCACCAGCCACTCAGCGGTCGGCATGCGGGATTTCATGGTGAAGGGCATGAAACGCGGTTCGGCGTGCACCACCCGCCAGCCCAAGGCGGTGAGGAAGTCCTGAAAACCCTGATCGGTGTAGGCGGTGCGATGCGTATAGTCGTCGAAGTAGCGGCGGGGTTCCAGCCGGAAATTCGGCTGCACGCACACGATGCGGCCCCCCGGGCGGAGCTTTTGCATGGCCTGCGTCAGGATCTCCGCGCCTTGCTCCAGCGTGAAATGCTCGAAGAAATTGGACGCGAACACGGTGCCCAGGCTCCCGTCGGGAATGGGCCAGGGGTCGAGTACCGATTGGATGACCGGCTGAACGCACGGCTCCCAGTGGTCCACCAACGCGGCGTTTTGTTCCAGCGCCCACTTCGCCGATGCGCGGATGGCGCGCGTGAATTCGCCGTAGCCCGCGCCGAGTTCCAGCAGCGGCTGCGCGTCATCCACCCAGGTCTGCAGGTACCGCGCGATGGCCCGCCACACGGGGGCGCGGCGCGGATCGAACGGAAAGCGGACCTGGTGGTAATCGGCTTGGGGGACTTGAATCATGGGGCTGGTCATTGATTTTGTACGGGGTTTTGTGAGGAGCGGGGTAGATAGACGAAGACCCCGTCGAGGAAGGGTCCCGGGACGTGCGCCGCCATGCGGTAATGGACCCGCAATTCGGCCAACTGGGGCTCCGGCAGGGAGGCGATTTCCGCGTCGGCCAGGGGCGATTCGTGGAATGCGTCTTCGTGCAAAATCACGGCAGCGATGCTGCTGCTTTCGAGGTCGCGCCGCAACGGTTCCGGATCCACCTGACCGGCCTGAACCAGCAGACCGTAGATCAGCGGCTCCACGTCCATCTTTTGCCGCAGCCGGACCATCGCGTTGTAATCGGTGGAAACCACTTTGCCGTCCGTTGGGACGTACGGCCGCAACCCCTCCACCTCCGCGCGGAACACCTGTTCATTGGCCGCGCGCACCGGCAACATGTTCCAGGCCATGCGGACTCCCACCGCCGCGTGAACGCCCAGGGGAAGAATTAGCAGCGTGATCCAGCTCTTGCTGCCCGCAAAGTGCAAGCGGTAGAAGTCGAGCTGATGCAGCCCGATCACCGCGCACAGCACCAAGGTGACGGTTAGCTCCAATTGGTAGTTCGTATCCGACCCGACCTTCGGCGCAGTGGCCAGGAACACCGCCCCGGCGCAGGCCATATAGACCGCCGGAGCCAGCGCCTTGCCGCGCAACTTGGGCAGCGCAGCCAGTGCGATCACCAGCAGCCCGCCGCACACCCCTCCGAAATATTGCAGTTGGGCCAGGAGCTTCTCCCCGCTCAGCGGATTCATGTTCGCGAACAGCGTGTTCTGTAGGAAGCGCCCGCCCAGTGCCGCATTCACAGCCCACACCGCGACGCTCAGAGGAATGCCCAAGCACACCGCGAAGCGCAGAGCTTTCTTCGAATCGCGAACGGCCAACACCAGCACCATAGCCGCGGGACCCGCGAGCATCGTCTGCTTGGTGAACAGCGCCAGCCCCGCCAGCACGCCCGCGCGCCACAGCACAGGCTCGCCCAAGACGTCATAGCGCGAAAACTGATAGAACGCCGCCACGGTGAGGAAGACGGCTAGCAGGTCCACCTGCCCCACCACGCCCCAGAAGAACATCAACGGGCTGATGGCCACGGCAATCGCCGCGATGCGGGTACTGATGACGTGACCCGTATACAGCTGCACGATGCGCGCCGTCACGAATACCAATCCCAGTAGCGCCGCCAGGCTCAGCAAGCGCCCCGCCGCGAACGCGGGCAGCCCCAGCCGGATCAGCCCCGCCTCCAGGCCATAGAACACCGGCATGTAAGCGGAGACTGTGTACGGGTATTGGTTGAGATCGTAGTAGAGTGTGCCCTGCTGCGCCAGCATCAGCGATTGCGCAGCCACCACGGATTCCGGCGGCGCGAGCTCATTCTGCGCCCAGAAAGCGACGCCCACGGAGCACAACAGAACCACCGCCGCAGCCACTGAGGCCACCGTGACGCCGCGCGCAAACACGCGTTCCGCACGCTCAGCCGAAGCCGCCGGGGTAACGCCGTCCAAGGTTCCTGCCGAAACTAAGTTCATGGAGCTCATTGCCTACCCTGATGATCGGCACACTTAGTACGAAACATAAGGTCTGGAACTTGCTGATAGTAGGGGCATTAGCGCTGCCTTCGGCATGGTTTCTGGCGAGCTTCCCGGACATGCCGCGCTTCGGCCAGTTGCATGATGACAGCATCTATTTCGTGTCGGCGAAGTCGCTGGCGCAGGACCACGGCTACCTCATCGAAAGCCTGCCCGGAGCGCCCGCGCAGACCAAGTATCCTCCGCTTTATTCCTTGCTCCTGTCCATCGCGTGGCGCGTGACGCCGGAGTTTCCGGCGAATCTCGCGCCGGCGGGCTGGCTCTCCTGGCTGGCGCTGCCGGTGATCCTGGCGCAGCTGGTGTGGCTCTTTCCTCGGCTGGGGTTCAGCCGCAGGCAGACCTGGATACTGCTGGCCTTGTTCGGACTCAACCCGTACATCATTCTGTTCAGCACGCAGCTGCTGAGCGAACTGTGGTTCCTGGCGCTCACGCTGGCCGCGATGATGCTGGTGGAGCGTGCGCGCTCTAGTGCGTCGCTCAAGTGGGCTTTGGCAGCCGGAGCGATGGCTGGCCTCGCGTATCTCACGCGCACAGCCGGCATCGTGTTCTTCGCCGCCGGGGCCGCCTACCTATGGATGGGCAACAAGCGCCGTGCGGCGGGTCTGTTCACCGCGGCCGCTCTGCCCTTCGCCATCGGCTGGATGCTGTGGGTCCGCCTGCACCAAACCCCCACCACCGACCCTGAGCTGATGTATTACACCGACTATATCGGCTACCGCTGGTTCGCCATCGCACCCGGCGATCTGCCCGTGATGTTGTGGAAGAACGTCGACGGTTTTCTCGCGGGGCTGGGCGGGATGATGCTGCCGAAAATGACCGGGTCATTGTTCGAGAAAATCTTCTCCCAGGTCATCGCCGTCGCCATGATTTCCGGCGTGGTCCGGTTGCTGCGCCGAGGCGCGGGCGCGCTGATGGGCATCTTCGCGGCCTTGAGCGCGCTGCTGATGCTGGTGTGGCACTTCCCTCCGAATGAACGGCTGGTGCTGCCGCTGTTCCCCCTGGCCCTGGCGGGCTTGCTGGTGGAAGCGGAACATTTCGTGTGGCTGTTGCAAGCCAGCCGCCGTCACAAGGACCGCAGCCAGCGTGTGGTGGCGGCCGGGATGATGGGCTTTGCCGGTGTATTCGCCGTGGCGCTGCTGGCCGTCCAGGTCTACGTCAGCGTATCCTTCCTGCCTGAAGACGCGCGCAGCCATCGCGCCGAAAAGCTGGAGCGCGAGGCGTCTTACAAGTGGCTGGTGGCAAATACTCCCGCCGATGCCGCAGTGCTGTCCGCCGACGATGGCATGGTCTACCTCAACACCGGCAGGCGTGCGATGCGGCGTCCCGTGCCTCCGTTCCTGTGGTATCGCGAGGATCATCCGGGCACGGTGGCTTGGCTCGGCGAACCCGTCGATTACGCGCGGGCGCACGGCTTGAGTTACTTCGACTTCGCGGGTGTAGACGTCAGCCTGGGAGTCGATGACGAAGACGGCGCGCAGATCGTGAAGAAGCTCCGCGCGAGTCAGGATCTGGAACCGCGTCTGCAACGCGGCAAGGTTACTTTGTACGAGATCCGCCCGAAGGCTTCGGCCCCGCAGGCTGCTTCGGTAGTGCTGCGTACAGCGCCGCTCCCACCAGTACAATAAGCAGTCCGGGCCAAGTGGTCGCGGGACGGTAGGCGAACAGAATCACTAGCACCAGCGCCGCCCCCAAAATGTAGAGCGCGGGGACCACGGGGTAGCCGGGAACTCGATACGGACGGTCCGCATCCGGGCGCGTGGCACGAAGCCGGAACACCGCGGCAATCGTCAGAATGTAGAAAATCAGCGCGGCGGAAATCACGTAGTCCAGTAGATTCCCGTAGAGATTCCCATAGGTCCCCGTGGCCGGGTTGAACGTCCGAGGCAACACCAGGGCCGCCGCCCACGCCCCCTGCATCCACAGCGAGTGCCCCGGCACGCTGGCCGAATTGAGCGTCCCCGCGCTCGCGAAAAATAAGCGGTCCTTCGCCATGGCGTAATACGCCCGAGCCCCCGCCATCACCAGACTGTTCACGCACCCGAACGTCGAAACCATGATCGCCACAGCCATCAGCGCACTGCCGTAGCCGGGGAAAATGCGCTCCACCACCGCCGTCGCCACGCGATCCGACGGCGCGGTCTGAATCCCTGCGAGCGGCAGCACCAGCAGGTAGATCAAGTTCACCAACAGGTACAGCAGCACCACCGCCGTGCAGCCGATCACCAGCGCCTTGGGCACGTTGCGGCGCGGATCGCGGACCTCGCCCGCGATGAACGTGACGTCATGCCACGCGTCCGCCGAAAACAGGGAGCCCGACTGCGCCACGCACACCGCCACCATCAATCCGAACATGCTGCCCGCCACTACACCCAACGACGCGTCGAAGGTCCCCACGCGGAAGAAATCCGTGAAGTTCGCCGCCGCCTCCGCGTTGCGTCCCAGAAAAAGCCCGGCCAGAATCAGCGCCGCGATGGCTCCCACCTTGGCCGTGGTGAACACGTTCTGCACAATCTTGCCGTACTGCAGCCCGCGCGAATTGCTCCAGGTGAGCAGCAGGATCACCGCCACGCCCACCAACTGCGCAGTCGACAGCGAGACGGCGTAGCCCTCCGAAATATGGATCGGAGCCACGATGTAGTTGTTCTCCGCCACCCACGGCATCAGCACGGAGAGGAAGCGCGAAAATCCCACAGCCACGGCCGCGATGGTGCCCGTCTGGATCACGGCAAACAGCGTCCATCCGTAGAGGAAACCCCACAGCGGCGAGTAGGCCTCGCGCAGAAAGATGTAGACCCCGCCCGCTTCCGGCATCATGCATGCGAGTTCGCCATAAGACAGCGCCGCCGCGATGGTGAGCACGGCGGTGAGTCCCCAGGCCGCCAGCAGCCAGCCGGGAGAGTTAATCAGCCGCGCCATATCCGCGGAGACCAGAAAGATCCCCGAGCCGATCATGGTGCCGATGACCACCATGGTCGCGTCGAACAGGTTCAGGCCGCGTACGAATCCAGGAGAAGACGCCGGTTGGGACATGGGTCAATTGTAGACTGGGACGTATGGCATCTGTCAGCACCTTCACCAACGAACCCCTGGCGGATTTCTCCCGCCCTGAAAACGCAGCGGCGATGCGCGCAGCGCTCGCCAAGGTCCGAGGCGAGCTGGGCCGCGAGTATTCGCTGGTCATCGGCGGCGCGCGCACGCACACCACCGCCAAGATCCGGTCCCTGAATCCGGCGCAGCCCACGGAACTCATCGGTCTGCACCAGAAAGCCGGACCCGAACACGTCGAACCCGCCATGCAAGCCGCGTTGACTGCGTTTGATTCCTGGCGCCTCGTGCCCGCGCAAGACCGCGCTGCGTGGCTCACGCGCGTCGCCGCCATCCTGCGCGCCCGCAAGTTCGAGTTCAACGCGTGTCTGATCCTCGAAGTCGGCAAGAACTGGGCCGAAGCCGAGGCCGACACCTGCGAAGCCATCGACTTCTGCGAACTCTACGCGCGCCTCGCGCTCGACATGGACCAAGCCGAGCCCGTGGTGCAACTCCCCGGTGAGCGCGACCGCCTGCGCTACATTCCGCTGGGCGTGGGCGCGGTGATCCCACCGTGGAACTTCCCTCTCGCGATTCTGTGCGGCATGACCGTGGCAGCGGTGGTGTGCGGCAACACCGTGGTGCTGAAGCCGTCCAGCGACTCCCCCACCATCGCGGCCAAGTTCTTCGAGGCGATGGAAGAAGCCGGCTTGCCCCCCGGCGTAGTCAACTTCTGCCCCGGCGCGGGCGCGACCTTCGGCGATGGACTGGTGGCGCACTCCAAGACGCGCTTCATCGCCTTCACCGGTTCGCGCGACGTCGGCTTGCGCATCAACCAGTCCGCCGCGCAGCAGCAAGCCGGCCAGCTGTGGATCAAGCGCACGATTCTGGAAATGGGCGGCAAAGACGGCATCGTAGTAGCCGCCGACGCCGACCTCGATTCCGCAGCCGACGGCGTCACTGCGGCAGCGTTCGGCTTTCAGGGCCAGAAATGCTCGGCCTGCTCGCGCGTGATCGTGGAGGCAGCTGTCTATGACCAGTTCCTGGCCAAGCTGCTGCAGCGCGTCGGGAAGCTCGTAATCGGCAACCCCGAAGAGAACGCTCCCGTCGGACCCGTGATCAACCAGGGTGCGCTCGATTCCATCCTCGGCTACATCGCCATCGGGGCAGGGGAGGGGCGAGTGGTGGCCGGCGGCAAGCGCGCTCCCGGAGAAGGCTACGTGCTGGAGCCGGCTGTCATCGCCGACGTAGCCCCCGACGCCCGCCTGGCCCGCGAAGAAATCTTCGGCCCCGTGCTGGCCGTCATCCGCGCCCGCGACTTCGCCGATGCCCTGGCAATCGCCAACAACACCGACTACGGCCTCACCGGCGCAGTCTACACCCGGTCGCTTGGACAGATTGAGCGTGCCAAGCGCGAATTCCACGTCGGCAACCTCTACATCAACCGCAAATGTACCGGCGCCGTCGTCGGCGCACACCCCTTCGGCGGCTTCAACATGTCCGGCACCGACTCCAAGGCCGGCGGCGCGGACTACCTGTATCTGTTCACGCAAGCCAAGTCGATTGCCGAGAAGGTTTAGCTCCCCCGAGCCATCCGCTCACGCAGGATCTCATTGATCCGCGTCAGGTGCCCGCCACCCTGCGCCTTCAGCCAGTCGAGCACCTCATTGTCGAGGCGAACCGAAACCTGCGTCTTCAGGGGGCGGTAGTACTTCCCAATAACAGCATTCGACCAGTACTCAGGCGGCATCTGCGGCGCGTCCGCGGCAGCGTCAAGCGCCCGGTCCCGCTTCGCGTAGGCCTTCCGTGTCGTGTTGCTGATCTTGACCCGCCTATCGGAATTGGTCGTTGTAGATGCTCTTTTCATAGTCAACCGCCTTTCGTGCCGAGATCAAACGGATCACGCCGGAACCAGGTTCAACGAACACCACCAGCAACAGGACCAGCTTCCGGGTCATCCCGATCATCTGTAGCCGTTGCTCACCGGCGTCCTCGACGAAGTAGTTGTCGCCAACCACTTGATGGGGATCATCAAAGGTCTCGGCTGCCGTTTCAAATGAGACACCATGCGCCCGCTGGTTTCTCCGTGCTTTGGCGGGATCCCAAATGAATCTCATTCCTGTATCACAGTATTGTATGTTTACGGGGCCAGCGCAAGCGTCCGAAATCGCACACCACATCCCAAATCCGAACACCCGAGCGCCGACGCCCCACTGAAAACACGCCCCTTACAACTGGCCGCCCGCGTGCAATACGATGAGGTGATGCTCCGCTACGCCATCCGAGCCCTGCGCAACAGCCCCGGCTACACCGCCGCCTGCATCGCCATTCTCGCGCTCGGCATCGGCGCGAACACGGCGATCTTCAGTCTGGTTTACTCGGTAGTGCTGAAGCCGCTGCCGTATCCGGACGCGGACCGGCTGGTGTTCCTGTGGGAACGGTTTCCTGAGTTTGAATTCCTCCGCGAGCGGATGAGCGCTAGCCGGGCGGTATACGAGGAGTGGAGGAAGCAAGCGAAGTCCTACAATGGCATCGCGGCGTTTACCGCACGCGAACCCTTGGCTGAGACCGCGGTAGAGCGGCCAAACGCGATCAACACCGCTTATGTGGCCGCCGATTTGCTCCCTATGCTGGGTGCGCAACCTATCCTGGGCCGCCTCTTCCGGGTTGACGAAGAACTAGCTGGCCGGGATCGCGTGATTGTGCTGAGTGCTGAGTACTTCGAGAAGCGATTTCACAGCAATCCCACTATGCTCGGGCAGTCGATTGCGCTGAACAAGGTTGACTACAGCGTGATCGGAGTGCTGCCCGCGAGTTTCCGCTTGCCCTCCAACTACGCAGGTGAGAATCGATACCATCCGGATGCCTTCCTCCCGCTGTCGCGCGGATGGGGCAGACTGACCGGGAGTGCGTCTGAGTTCCTGAACGTCGTGGCGAAGCTGAAACCGGGGGTAACGATGGAGCGGGCGAAAGAAGAACTCGCCGGAATCGCTACCCAGAAGCACCTTGCGGACAAGCGCCTTTTCGGCTCGGGACAAGTCAACATAATCCCGGCAGCTGTGGAAGACAAGTCCGAGGAGTTGAATGGAAAACTCTATCTTTGGCTGGGCGCGGTCGGCTGCGTATTGCTGATCGCCTGCGCGAATTTGGCGAACCTGACGTTCGCGCGGGCCACGCTGCGGATGCGGGAGATCGCGGTGCGCCGCGCGCTGGGGGCGTCGCGGCTGCATATCGTATTGCAACTGCTTTCGGAATCGTTTCTGCTGTCCCTCGCGGGAGCTGCTGCGGGGCTGCTGGTGGCGATGTGGATCGTGCAAGCGTTTCAGTTGTTCGCGCCGCCGGATGTGTGGCGCGTGGAAATGGGGAGCCTGAGTGTTCCGGTCTTAGTCTTCGCTACCGGGGCTAGTATTTTGACGACGCTGTTGTTCGGCCTGATGCCCGCGATGTCCGCTTCTCGAATCAGCGTCAATGCCGCGCTAAAAAGCGGGAGCCGTTCCGTGTCGCCGGTGGGCCGCAGGAGCCGACAGATGCTTACGGCGGTTGAAGTGGCCATGGCCTTGGTACTGCTGACCGGTGCGGGACTGCTGATCCGAAGCTTCGGCAACGCCGTCCAGGCGGGCATCGGATTCAATATCGACAAGCTCGCGGTGGTGGACATCCATCTTCCCGAAACCCGCTATGCTGACGCTCCAGCGCGCGCGCGTTTCCTGAGAAATGCCGTGGCAGGCGCGCGGGCAATTCCGGGTGTCCGCTCCGTGACCATCGCCGATACCATGCCATTGCACTCTGGGATGGGTCGCACCTTCTATCGCGCCGACCGGCCGGAGCCGCCTACCAGCCAACTTTCGACAACCTACCATTCGAACATTGGCCTCAACTACCTGGAGGTCATGGGGCTTCCTCTGCTGGCGGGCCGGACGCTGGTCGCTACGGACCTGGCGCGGAATCTGCCCGAAAGCAGCAGAAAAGTAGACGGAGTCGTCTTGATCAATCAAGCGTTTGCGGACGCGTTTTCCCCGGGCGAAGATCCGCTGCGGCAACGTATCGTGCTCGATGGCCCACACGAAATTGTGGGCGTGGTGGCCAACTTCCGCGCGGAGGGAGCCGAAAAGCCTGCCGTGCCGCAGTACTTGCGCGCTGGGGCGGATGCGGCGGACTCGATCCTGATCCTACGTGCCGCAGTGCCGCCGGAATCTCTGACTGGTGCGATCCGAAAGATGCTCTGGTCACTTGACAAGGAGTTGGTGACGCCGGAATTGAAAACGATGCAGGTAGCGGTGGACGAATCGCTGGCAGTCCGGAAATTCGGCTTGGTGCTATTGGCCACATTTGCCGCATTGGCGCTACTACTCGCCATGATCGGAGTCTACAGCGTCCTCGCCAACCTCGTCGCCTCGCGCACCCGCGAGATCGGCATCCGCATGGCCCTCGGCGCGGCGCCCGCCACCATCGGGCGCATGGTGGCTGCACAGAGCTTTCGGCCCATCGTGATCGGCGCGGTACTAGGGATCGGCGCGAGCCTCGCCCTAGGCCGCGTCCTCGAGGCGCAGCTATTCCAAGTCAACGCCCGCGATCCGCTCACCATAACTCTCGCCGTCGCCGCGATCATGCTCACCGCCCCGCTCGCCATCTGGATTCCCATGCGTCGCGCCACCCGCGTCGAATGCACCGAGGCCCTCCGCGAGGAGTAACCCTAGTACAAAAGTCCGTCAGGCGATACCGAGGCTTAAATAAGAGTTCTCCCGATTGGGCATGCGCCCTCCCCCACATAGAATCGGAGTTGTAAGCCATGCCGCCCACCCGAACAAAGTCGCAATACACGGAAACCGAAGCCGCCGAAGAATTGGGCATCAGCACCACGCAGCTCCGGACCATGATCCGCAGCCACGTCGTCGACCGCGATGAGGACCTCACCAACGTGCCCGTGCACACCTTCCAGGCCTCAGACCTAGTAATCCTGCGAATGCTCACCAACATGCAGCGGCAACAGCACGTGGGGCAGGATTCCGTCCTGCAAGCCTAGCGCATCTCCCACACGTACGCCGCGAATTCCCGCCGGTTGACGAAGCCCATTCGAAAGTACAGCTCCGCCGCCTCCGTGTTGGCCGACGTCACCGTCAGGCTCGCCTTATGGCACCCCTGCGCGGCCAAGGTCACCAAGGAACGCCTTAGTAACTCGTACCCCAACCCGGTGCTCCTATGCGACGGAGCCACGCATGCCTGCGTAATGTGCCCCACCCCTGGAGCTACAATGCTCGCCAGGCTCATCCCGGCCAGTCCCTGTCCATTACCCAGCAGCGCGACAAACGAAGCTGGCCCGAAAAATGCGCCGCAGCCCGGGTACTCCACGATGTTCCCCAGAAAACGCCGCGCGCCGCCGGGGGAGCGGTACTGATCGTTAATCTGGCTGTCGATGTGGCCGGCATAGGCGCTCGAAATCAGCCTCGCCGCATCCGCCCGCCGGTTGTCCGCCCACGGCGCAATCACAATCTTCGGATCGCGTGGAGGCAACGTCGCCACATGCGCCAGTGATACTTCCAGAAACATGCGCGCATGCGGGCGGAAGCTGTCGGCATAGGGCACCGCGCGCGCTAGCGGCGAATCCAGCAATATCAACTGCGCCTCCACGCGGTGCAGTCCCGGAGTCTTCCACAGCGCATCCAGCACCGCCGTCAGCAACAGGTTCTCATTCTCCTGCGTCCGATGCGCCGCCGTCAGGTACAGCCCGCCCACCAATCCCTTGCCCTCATCAGCGACATAGTACACGTAGCCGCGCGGCGGAGCCGACCCCGGACCCGGCAGCACGTAGCCCATCAGGTTGCGCATTCCGATGAAGCGCCGTACCAGATCCGCCGACGGGTCGAAGTCCCAGTCCAGCTCCGTGAGCCACTCCCGGCCTTCCTCGCGCAGCAGTCCGTCCAGGTGCTCCGGCCGCAAGTCCCGCAAATCGATCAGCGGTCTGGGCAGGGGCACGGGGCTGTAATCGGAACGCGCGGCCATCGCCAGTATAGTAGCGCGCTTGCCCGAGGGACGGGGGACTGCCTGTCCGCGTGGGACTCCTACCGCGTTACGCACACCAGCGGACGGTTGCTCTGCTCCGGACCCACGTCAATGCGCAACTCAACGTCGCCGGTAACGTCTTGCGGGATGGTGATGTTCACTTGCATCAAACCGAAAAATCCTGGCGTCATCCCCGCGAACAGAACCGGCGCGTCCACCGTCCCCAAAGTCGCTTTGGTGGGCAGCGTCTGCCTGAAGACGCGATCGGAGGGAACCGGATTTCCCGTAGTCACCACCCCATCCAGCGGCCCCGAGCCCATGAGATAGACGGTGATAAAGCTCCCCGCCTTTGCGCAATTCGTCGCGCTATTCAGAGTGGAGTCCGCGTTCTGCACAATCCCGCGGTTGGCCCCATAGGTCAGGATGAACGGCGCAGTGGCCTTGATGTTCATGGGTGCCGATATGGACGCCACGCCGTTGATCACCACCACCGCTTGTGCCCGCCCGATCTTGGCCTCGTACGGAATCTGAAAAATGATCTGCTCAGGACTCACGTAATACAGCGGCGTCGCCACGCCGTTCACCAACACCTGCGCATTTGCCAGCGTTTTGGGCAGAGCTCCGAATGTAGCGGTCGCGGTCGATGTAGCCATCCGCGCCCCGTACAGATTCGCCAGCGTCCCCGGCGAAACATCGCCCGATACGCCCGCATGGATCACGGCACCGCCGTCGAAAATCTTGGGTTTCAACGTCCGCTTCCTGATTTCGTCCAGCGTGGCAGTGTAGGCAGACTTCGGCGCATACTGACGATCAAACATCAGTCCGTCGGCGAAGCCGGGGAAGAAACTGTCGATCCACGAAATCGCATCGGTGACGCCCCAGGTTGTCACCAAAGTGCATTTGGGGTGCGCATTGCAGGCCGCGATCATGTTCCGGTAAACGGTTGCCTGGTCCGCCAGCTTGGCTGGGGTGGTCGGATTCGCAATCCGCACATCCAGCTCTGTGATGTGTACCTCTACTCCCAGGTCTCCGAAACGCTTGATGTTGTCCGTCATCGATTGCAGCGTCGGCGCCCCGGTGCTTTGGAAATGCGCCTGCAACCCAACGCCGTGAATCGGCACGCCGCGCGACAGCATGCCCTGGACCATGGTGAACATCGCATTCGACTTGCTGTTCAGGCCCTCTACGTTGTAATCGTTGTAGAAAAGCCGTGCATCCGGATCCGCGGCATTAGCGGCGCGGAACGCAGCGTCGATATAGTCAGGTCCAACGTTGTTCAGCCAGAATGTCGACCGCATCCCATTGGGCGCGGCATCGACGATCGCCTCATTCACCAAATCCCACCATGCGATCCGGCCTTTATAGTGATCTACCACTGTCTGTATGTGGTCCTCCATTAAAGCCCGCGCCTCGGCTCGCGTGAACGTACCGCCGCTCACCCATGCTGGAAGCTGGTTGTGCCACAGCAGGACATGTCCGCGAACCTTCATGTTGTTGGCCTCGGCAAACGCCACTGAATTGTCTCCGCCGCAGAAAGAGTAGCGCGTGGGTGCGGGATGCACCGCATCAAACTTCATGGCGTTGCCGGGCACCAAAGAGCTGAACTCGCGTCCCAGCGTATTGCGGTAGATCTCGCTACCGAGGTTTTCCGGCGCCATTTCCGATCCAAAGAGCAGCCCTCGATCAGCGGCAACGTCGCGTAAAGCCGTGCCACCTTGGCTGCGCGCGACCTTCTGCAAATAGGCCGCCTGCAGAGTTGCGTCGGGAGCGCCATCCGGCATGGCCGCCCGCATATCGGTCAACGTGAGCGTGGTCGCCGGTCCCGCAATTACGCCCCAAATCACGTAACCGTTGGGAAACAGCCCGGGGTCCGCGATCCTGCCGGCCTCGATGCCGTTTCCGTAGAAAATTAACTCGCTGCCCACCCGCGCCACTTCGATCCGCGCCGGACCCGCGGGACGCCCTCCGGGAAAGGGAAAACTCAGCGCGACCGGAGTCGAGTTGCTCCCGGTCCAATGGAAAATGGTCAAGTTTGTGTTGTCGTAACCCACGTCTAGGCGCTTCAGGCCCTGCCAGAATTCACCCCCCGTGCCCGGCTGCCCCAGCAGTGTCATTCCGACGTATTGGGTGGAGGAAGACTGCACCTCGGCCAGCACTGCGAAGTTCCCCGCTACTCCCAAACGAGCGCCCAACAACTGAGAAACCGACGTAAAGCCCTGCCCCCTGTTAGTCGCACGCTACTGAGATCCGGTGCGGCCTGCACATTGGCACACCCCCAGTCCCCCTTTTGCATCAGATCGGCGGTCAGTCTCCAACCGACTCGCGGTGTCACGGCCGCGTGGCCGGCGAGTGCTGCAATCAAAAAGAGAAACCAGGTAGGCCGCCTGGAGTAAATTATCCGCGAGGTGCAAATTCCTGTCAAGCGTTTAGCGGACCCCTGGCGCTGGACACCCATTCTCGTGTAGAACAGAACAATGACTTATCAGATCGATCCCAAACACAGCGCCGCCCATTTCCAGGTGCGCCACATGACCATCGCCTTCGTGAAGGGCGAATTCGGCAATGTAACCGGCACCGTCGACTTCGACCCCTCCAACCCCGAAGCTTCGAAAGTAGACGTCTCCATCGAAGTCGCCAGCCTCTATACGCGCGACGCGCAACGCGACGGCCACATGAAGTCGCCCGACATTCTGGACGCCGAAGCCAACCCAGCAGTGACCTTCCAGTCCACCAAAGTTTCCAAGGCGGGCTCCGGCTACTCCGTCGTCGGCAATCTGACCCTGCGTGGCGTCACCAAGGAAACCACTCTCAACGTGAGCAGCGTTTCCGACGAAGTGACTGACCCCTGGACCCTGAAGCGCCGCGGCATCACCGCCGACGCCAAGATCAGCCGCAGCGCGTTTGGCATGGGCTGGAACATGGAACTGCCCGGTGTGGGACTCATGGTGAGCGACGAAGTGGAAGTCAAGATCGATCTCGAAATCACGCGCTCGGCGTAGTCTGTGCGCAACTTGGCGGGCCATGTGGTGTTTAGACCTGCAATGGCCCGCCTGCTTCTTCTTGTCCTCGCCGTGTCCGCCTCCGCACAGAGCCTAGTTCCCGGCGACTACCGCGCTTCCATCCCCTTCGACGGCCGCACCCGAACCTACACCATCCACGTCCCGCCCGCCGCGCGCTGCCAGACGCTCATTCCGCTGGTGCTCCTTTTCCACGGAGGCGGTGGCAACGGAGCACAAGCAGCCAGCAGCTATCAGCTCAACCCAATCGCCGACCGTGAGGGCTTCTTCGCAGTCTATCCCGACGGAACATCCGCGAGCCCTGTGCTCCCGCTCTACACCTGGAACTTCGGCCATTGCTGCGGTTATGCCTACGACAACAAGATCGACGACGTCGGCTTCGTACGCGCCGTCATCGCCGCCCTGCGCGCAGCTTATCCAGTGGACCCCAACCGCATCTACGCCACAGGCATGTCCAACGGAGCGATGCTGACCCACCGGCTGGCCGCCGAACTCTCCGGTCTGTTCGCCGCCGTCGCTCCCGTAGCGGGAAGTATCGGCGGCACCTATGCCGGCATCTCCTACACCATTCCTCAGCCCCAGCGCCCCGTG
Organism: Bryobacterales bacterium; assembly: GCA_947446025.1. Classification (GTDB taxonomy): domain Bacteria; phylum Acidobacteriota; class Terriglobia; order Bryobacterales; family Bryobacteraceae; genus Palsa-187. The sequence goes on along the minus strand of CANFEY010000048.1, from coordinate 19,553 downwards.
CCCATCGTGATGATCCACGGAAAGCTGGACGAAAACGTCCCCTACCTGGGCGGCGTCGGAGCGGAATCGCAAGTCATGAATCGCGCCGATTTGTCCGTTCCCGAATCGGTGGCTTTCTGGACGCGCAACAACCGCTGCCCGCCTGTGCCCACAACTGCACGCACCGGCAACATCGCCGTGGATACCTACACAGGCTGCGCCGCCGACGTCACGCTCCACAGCATCGAAAATCAAGGTCACGCCTGGGCCGGCGGCCGCGGACCCGTCACCCTCACCGGCGACGCGCCGAGCTATGAAATGTCCGCCAGCGAAGTTGCATGGGCCTTCTTCTCCGCGCATCCTCGCACACCGTCGACGCCTGCGCCCCAGGACAACAAGCCTTGGATCGCTCCCAACGGCATCACCAACGCCGCCAGCTTCAAGCCCGGTTCCATCGCCCCCGGCGAACTGCTGACCATCTTCGGCGCGAACCTCGGTCCGGCCACGCTCGCGGGCTACCAATTCTCCGGCAGTCTACTGGACACCACTGTTGCCGGCACCCGCGTGCTCTTCGACGGCGTCCCCGCGCCCATCTACTACACCTCCGCTGGACAAGTCAGTGCCTTCGTCCCCTACGCAACAGCGCAGAAGCAATGCACGGACGTCCAAGTTTCCTTCAACGGCCGGCTCAGTGACCCTGTCCGCATCCCCGTCGCTGCCGCCCAACCCGCCCTCTTCACCCGCGACTTCAGCGGTTCCGGCACCGGCGTCCTGTTCAACCAGAACGGCACCGTCAACTCTCCCGCGAACCCCGCCACGCGCGGCTCCATCATCGCCATGTATCTCACCGGCGAAGGACAGACCGTCCCTGGCGGCGTCGACGGCAAACTTGGCGATCTCAGCGCCACCCGACCAACACTTCCCGTCAGCGTCTACATGAACGGCGTCCAGGCCGATCTCATCTACGTCGGGGGAGTCCAAGGTACCGCCGCTGGTATCTTCCAGGTGAACGCCCGCATCCCGCTTCAAATCATTCCCACTGACGCCGTGTCCGTGATCGTCAACGTCGGTCCCGCAGCAACCCCCTTCGGAGTGACGCTGGCCGTGCGCTAGGACTGCTAAACTTCCGTGTGGAGGTTTCCCCATGCGCACCGTCGTATTTCTGCTCAGCCTGACCCTGGCCTCATCCGCCTTCCTCTTCTCCCAACAGGAGAAAGGCAAAGCTCAAGCCAAAGGCAATAGCCTCATCCAGCCCGTGGCCGAAATGGAGAAGGCCCTCAAAGGCAAGCTCGACCGCGTGAAGGTCCACGGCAAGTCGCTCGAAGGCAACCTCGAAGGCGACTCGGCCGACCGGGACGTCTTCGTCTACCTCCCGCCCAGCTATACGAAAGAGACCGCCCGCCGCTATCCCGTCGTCTACATGCTCCACGGCTACGGCCTCCACGCCGAACAGTGGATCGGCTTCGCCAACTACGGCGCGCTCGAACGCGACCTCGCCGCCGGCACCGCCAAGGAAATGATCCTGGTCAGCCCGGACGCATTCTCCCTCCACAACGGCAGCTTCTACTCCAACTCCAAAACCACCGGCGACTGGGAAACCTTCATCGGCGTCGAACTGGTCAGCTACATCGACGCCCACTACCGCACCCTCGCCAACCGCAACAGCCGCGGCCTCATGGGCCACTCCATGGGCGGCTACGGCACGTTCCGCATCGGCATGAAACACCCCGAAGTTTTCTCCAGCCTCTACGCCATGTCCGCCTGCTGCATGCTCGACACCGCTGAAGTGAATCCGGCGATGACCGCGCTAGAGGCCGTCAAGACCAAGGAAGACGCCGCCAAGATCGGCTTCAACCAGAAGTCGCCTCTAGCGCGCGGAGCCGCCTGGTCGTCGAATCCCGCCAACCCGCCGCTCTTCCTCGATCTGCCCTCAAAAGACGGCAAGCAGCGCGCGGTAATCGCCGCCAAGTGGGCCGCCAACTCGCTCATGGTGATGCTGGAGCAATACGCCCCCGCACTCAAGAAGTACAAGGTAATCTCCATGAACGTCGGAACGCAGGAACCGCTGCTGGGCCCGAATCGCGACATGGACGAGGCGCTCACTGCGGCGGGCGTCGCGCATCACTTCGAGACCTTTGAAGGCGACCACAACGGCCAGGTCCCCACGAACTTTGAGAAAGTCGTGCTCCCGTTCTTTTCCAACCAACTCGCGTTTTCCAAGTAGCGGGGGAGCGACCATGCATCCCGCCTCACGCAGGCGTATGCTGTAAAGATGACTCGTAGCCTGGTGGGCAAACTGCTGCCGTTACTGCTCCTCATCACCCTGGCGCTGACCGCGCAAGACTGGGATTGGCGGCTTCCCAACGGCATCCCGCGCCCGTCCGTTCCCGCCGACAACCCGATGACCCCGGCCAAGGTCGAGCTGGGCCGCCACCTCTTCTACGACAAGCGCATGTCGGTCAACGGAGCGGGCGGCTGCGCCAGCTGCCATATTCAGGAACTCGCCTTCACCGAAGGCCACGCGCGCCCGGAAAGCGTCGTCGGCGACATCCACCCGCGCGGCAGCATGAGCCTGGTCAACGTGGCCTACGCGCCGTCACTCACCTGGGCCCGCTCCGGCGCAACGTCGCTCGAAGACCAAGCCCTCATTCCCCTGCTCACCATCGACCCGATCATCGAGCTCGGCCTGCTCGAACATGAGCAGGAATTCTTCGACATGCTCCGCGCCGACCCCACCTATCAGCGCCTCTTCGCCCAAGTCTTCCCCGGCGAACCCGTCTCGCTCAGGAATGTCACCAAAGCCCTGGCCGCCTTTGAGCGCTCCATCGTTTCCATGCGCTCGCCGTATGACCGCTACAAGTTCGGCGGCGACGCCTCGGCCATCTCCCCCGCGGCCAAGCGCGGCGAAGCCCTGTTCACCTCGGTCGGCTGCGCGCAGTGCCACGGAGGCTTCAACTTCGAGGCGGTCCGCGTGGAAGGCGAGCCCGAAAGCGTCGGCAGCGCCATCTTTTTTAACACCGGTCTGACCTACGAAGCCCCCAATCGCGGCCTCTACGAAAACACCGGCCGCTTCGACGACTTCGGCCGCTTCCGCGCGCCCACATTGCGAAACATCGCCGTGACAGACCCCTACATGCACGACGGCAGCAAGGTGTCGCTCGAAGAAGTCATCGAGCACTACGCCTCCGGTGGCGGCCTAAATCAAGCCAATCGGACTCCCCTCATGCGCCCCTTCTCCATCACCGACGCCCAAAAGGACGATCTGGTCGAGTTCCTAGAAACACTAACCGACCAGGAACTGCTCCGCGACGTGCGCTGGAGTAATCCCTGGCCGGTTGGCCCTGCTCGTAACTAGTACTTGCTTACTGCACGGCGTGGAAGCGGCCCACATACGCCGCCTTGCCCACAACGTGGCCGTCGATCGCCTTGACCAACTCATCCCGCGTGGCGGTGGCCGGCAGGTCCAGCTTGGCGTCCAGCGCGTAGAACTCAAACACGTAGTGGTGGAACGGACCCACGCCCGCGCCGGGTCCAAAGTACGCCGGAGCGCCGCCGCCCGCGCGGATGCCGGGGCCGTTGCGGGTGCCGTCGGCGAGGTCGCCCGCGCCCAGGCCTTCGGGAAGACCCTTGGCGGTGCCGGGGATGTTGAACGCCGACCAGTGCAGGGTATCGACCGTGGTCTTGTTGGAGGAGTTTTCGATGTCGTGGAAGATCACCGCGTAGGTCTGCAGTTCCATGGGCGCGGGCGCGGCTACTCCAGCAATGCTCCAATTGAAGACGAATTCAGGCGACTTGTTGCCGCCACGTCCCGCGTTCACCATGGGAACTTCGCCGCCGTCGGGCCATGCCGGGGAGGATACGGAAAGTACCGGGCGGGCAGGACCCTTCGCGCCGCCGCCTTTACCAGCCCCGCCGGGGGCACCTCCGCCTTTACCCGCTGGGGGCTGTGCAATCAAGAGAGTGCCCAAGGAAAGGGCGAGGGCCAATGTGAGGAATTTCATTTCTCAATTGTACCCCGCCCGTAATTGGGTCAGAACGTCAGCCGGGCGACCATCTGCCCTTGCCGGGGCTGCCCGCCGCCGGTGGCGAAGGTCCCTTGATTGAGGGTCGCGTTGTTGATGAAGCCGTAGCCGGCGGTTGTCTGCGAAGTGCCCGCCAGACGGGTCTGCACTGCCGCCGGATTCGCCGCGGTGGGATCGTTGATGTACGCGCGGTTGAACACATTGGTGAACTCCGCGCGCACGTTCAATTTCACCTTTTCCATGATGCGGAAATCGCGGCCAAAGGCGATGTTCTCGAAGGGATGACGCTGGCGGCGGAAGTCGCCGTAGAAGGTCCCGCTACCGAACTGCCCCGCAGCCGGGTTGGTCCAAGCCTTGGGATTGAGAACGAACTCCGTGTTCGGATCGAAGCAGTGGCAGTTCAAGTCTTGGGTGAATAGCGGCTCTCCGGCGACGCGGGTCTGGAAGGTGTTCTGGAACACCAGATTGCCCAGGCCCGGGTTGGTGGTGGCCGTCGGGGCCGCGAACGGCGTGGCGCTGGCGTATTGGAAGAAGCCGCCGATGGTCCAGTCCCGGAGCGCGTAGGACACAAAGCGGTTGGTGCTCCACGTGGGCACGGTGTAGTTCAGGTTGAGGCCGCTGATCAAGGGGCGGGAGTTCGACGATAGCGACTTGAACAGCTTGCGGTTCTCCACGTCGAAGTTGCCGGACGACAGCGTGTCAATTTCCTTCGACCACGTGAAGTTGTAGCCCAATTCAAAGCCATGCGAGAAGCGCTGCGTGACCTTCAGCTGCAGGCCGTCGTACCAGGCGTTGCCGAGGGGAGCCCACATCGCCGCCAACCCGCCGTTAAACTGCGGGAACGGGCGGAGCGACTGCGCCACCGTGCCGGTGAATCCTGCGAACGGGAGCTGATTGCGGAAGCGGCCCGCGCCCGCCACTGAAACGTTGGAGTTGAGGATAGTCTGATCCGCCGTAAGCGTCGGGTTCAATCCATAGGTCTGGAGCCGCCCGGTGCTCAGGAAATTGTAGTTCACCAGACCGCCGGTGGTCAGCCACGCTTGCCGGTTGCCGACATAGGCGAGGTCTACAACCAGGTTGCGGTTGATTTCGCGCTGCACGCCGATGGACCACTGAAATTGCCGGCCCGGACGGCCGCCATTCTGGTCAATGACCGAGCCCGGTCCAGCGCCGACGAAGGCGTTCACCGGATAGTAGCCGGCCGAGAAGTTCGGCCACGCGATCTGGGCGTTCGTGAGCGGAATGCCGTTTGCCAGCGTCATGACTTCGCGGCCCGGATCGGAGTTCGGGCCGAACGGATTGCTGGCGGAAATCGCCCCGCCCGCCAGGTTGTACTGCGGCGTGCCTGTGTAGACCACGCCGAAGCCGGCGCGCAACACGGTTTTGTCACTGATCTGGTAGGCCAGGCCGAGGCGCGGGCCGAAACCGAGTTTATAGTTGTTGGCGAAGTTACAGTTGCAGTTCGCTTCATATTGCACCGCGCCCGGATGCCCGCCCGCGCTGGGGTTGGCCAGGTTTGGCGCGAAGTTGGCCATGCGGCCATGCTGCTCCTTCAGGTAGGTCGAGTAGTCGTAGCGCAGGCCGTAGTCGAGCGTCAGCTTGCGGGTGATCTTCCAGGTGTCCTGAATGTAAAAGCCGAGCTGCTTCTTGCCGATGCGCGCCCGCGAGCCGGGCTTCACATTGCCGGTGTTCACCAAGCCCAGCAGGAAGCTGGCATAGGGGAATCCGATGGTGTTTCCGGCCACCTGCGCGTTGCCATTCGCGGCCACCACGTAGGGCATCGCGGTCTGCTGCGGGCCGAAGCCGTAGGTGCCATTGACGCCGCTGGAGTCGAGGCGGTAGTCCCCCTGATTGCGGAGCTCGCCGCCGAATTTGAACGTGTGGTTATTCTTCACCCACGTTAGGCTAGCGGTGGCACCCACCTGCTGGAACACGTCCTCGGCCAGCGCGCCGGTGGAGCTGATGTTGGAACTGCCTCCGCTCAGCGTGTTTCCTAGACCGGTAAAGTTCGGGAACGTCGCGCCGCGTCCGCTGAACGGGCCACGCAGCCCCAGGTTCGCGGTGGCGTCATAGTTATCGAAGAGAGCCGGACGGCCCAGCCAGTTCTGCGTGAAGCCAAGGCCCCAATGCAGCAGTACCGTCGGCGTAAAGGTGGTGTCCACATTCAGCCGCTCCGTATGCGAGCGGATGTTGGTCCCGATCGCTGAGGTAACCGGCAGCGGCAGACCCTCGGCACCCGCGCAATAGTCGCACTTGGTGGTGGTCTGGTTGCCCGAAAGCGAGAAGCGGGTCTTCGAGTTGATTACCTGGTCGATCTTCAAGGAGGGGACCTTGGTAATGCGCTCCTGAATGAAACCGCCCTGGAAATTGTTGACCAGCAGATTGGGGCTGGTGGGGCTGGGAAGCAACGCCTGCACCTTTAGAGCCACCGGATCGAGCCGCGCCGTGGGAATCGTGTTGTTGGGAAACTGCGACGTCACCACGTTCCCGTTCGGCGCCGTCTGGCGCGTCAGCGGATCGTAGATCATATTCGGGTTGATCACGCGGCCCAGCGGATCATTGCCCAGATTGGTGCCCACCAACGCGGAGCTGAAATTCCCAGCCCGGTAGGCCGCGGTCGGCACCGAAATCGCGTCCGCGATCACGTTGTTGCCGGCCCGGAACATCTCCCAGTTCAGGAAGAAGAAGCTGCGGTTGCTCCCGTTGTAGACACCCGGCACCGACACAGGGCCGCCGAAGGTGAAGCCGAAGTCGTTGCGCCGGGTCTTGGGGCGCGGGTTGCCGCTGGCGATGTTGGAAGCGCGGGTATTGAACGTGTTCAGCAGCGGCTGGCCCGCGTTCAGTTTTTCGTTGACCCAGTATTCGTAGGCGCTGCCGTGATACTTGTTGGTGCCCGACTTCAGCGTGATGTTCATGATGGCGCTGCCCGCCTGGCCGAATTCCGCCGCGTAGTTGCTGGTCTGGATGGCAAACTCTTCCACGGCGTCGGTCGGCACCTGGTTCTGCTGCGAGGCCCCCTGCCCCAGACTGTTGGAGGCGTCCATGCCCTCCACCAGCATCGTCTGAGAATTACTGACGCCGCCGTTGATGCGGATGGTGGGTCCGGTCACACCGACTGACAGCGCCGAGCCGGGGATCAGCGCGGCCACCATGATCGGGTTGCGGATGCCGCCGCTGCCGGCGTTGCCACCGGTTTGCAGCACGGGCAGGCTGTCCATACGCGTGATCGAAACCACGTGGCTCATTTCACCGCTCTCCGTCTTGAGCAGCGGCGCGGCATCGGTCACCGTGACCGTCTCGGCCGAGCTGCCGACTTCCAGCTGAATGTCGATGCGGATGGTCTGCGCAGCCTGCACCGCAAGGCCCGTGCGCAGATATTCCTTAAAGCCCATGAACCCCACCTTGAGGTCCCAGCTGCCCGACGCCAATGAAGGAATCGTGTAGTTGCCCGTGGCCGACGACGCCACGTTGATCACCACTCCGTTCTGGCTGTTGCGCGCCTCAATCGGCGCGTTCGCGATCACAGCGCCCGTGGGATCGGTAACCGTCCCCGTAATGGTGCCGCGATTCGACTGCGCAAACATCGTCAGCGCTCCGAAGAGCGCGGTGAAAAGTACTGAACGCATAGAAAACCCCCTGCTGCTAATTGTCTCGAACTGCCTTAAAATCGCCCTTGAGCGTGCCTTGCGTCCAGGTCCCCACCAGAGACCTGCGCGGACTGGTTACATCTTCAATCTTGGCATCCACCACCACATGCGACACGGCACCGGTGGTGCGATCCTTTACATCCGTCTCGAAGTGAAACACCCAACCCGTGGGATTGAGCTGCGTCTTTTCCAGCTTTGAGGACCGCAGTCCAGGGTTCATCATCCCCGTGATGTTGGCTCCATCCCAATCCATCACCAAGGTGACCGTGGTGCGTTCCTTGGCGTTCATGCCCCAGGTACCGTGCCAGGTGCCGCGTAAAGGATGCCCCTCCTGCGCCAACAGGCCCGTGCAAAACAACGCGACTGCTAGGGTGCGGAATCTCACTGTCCCACCAAATGTTCCGCGTCCCGATTGTTGCCCTGGCAGAAGTACTCTTCGAAATCTTCGTCCGGCGTCCAGTAGATGTAGTGACCGCCGGTCCACGGCTTGGTGTACGCCTTGGGATCGTCAATGGTGGCTTCGTACTTCAGCGTGTTGTAATCCACGCGCGTGATGCGCTCAATCAGGTGCAGCGATTCGGTGTGCGGATACCCCGCCCGCGCGAACCAGAACTGTTCATTGAAGCCGATCGTGTCAATCACCAGCGTGTCGCCTTCCCACTTGCCGACGGAATGTCCCAGGAAGCCATGCACGAAGTTTCCGTCATCTTCAGAAGGATGCGGACGGCCGTCCAGGAAGATCTCGCGCCAGGTGCGCGGACCGCCGCCGGACAGCACCAGCACCCGCTTCATCTCCGGCAGCTCATAGATCTGCAGCCCGTAAGGCGTGTGGAACTGCCGCGGACCGCCCGGAGGCATGCACCGCGCATGCGGATCGTTTTTCTGCTGATCCCGCCGCCGTTCCTCGTAAAGCGCCTTCGCCCATGGCTGGAACGGAACTTCGCCGATGTCCAGGTTCGTCGGCAGATTCATGCCGTTCTTGCCCGTCAGCCCGCCCGTGCCCGCGTTCCAGAACCCGAGCTTGCCGGGTGCCGCCGAAAGCATCGGATGCCCGTCCGGCCAGCGCGGCGCAGGTGCCGACGGAGGCCGCGCTGCCGCGCCCGCACCCAGGCCGCCCGTCCGCGATCCAGCAACACCAGGCTTCGCAGGCGCAGCCGCCGGAGGCTGTGCGAGCAGAGCGCCCGCGGTCAACAACGAAACGGTCAAAATTGACAGGCGCATAAGTCTACTGCCCTTGGCTCGATGCCGCGCCGAGCTGTTTGCCCGCCGACGTCGTCACATTGCGCGCGTTCCCGTGGAACCCGCCGTCCTTCGCCCGAGTGCCTTCCACCGTCACCACTTCGCCGATCTTCAGGGTGTTCTTGTCCCACCCGCGCCCCCGCAGCGCCCCCGGCGCGCCCATTTCCATGGACCAGCTGGTCACGTTGCCCTTGTCATCTTCCACATCAATGTAGAAGTACACATGGGGATTGGTCCAGTCGACCTTGGTGATCGCTCCGGTGAGCTTGATCACCTTCTTCTCGTCGTACTCCGCCGCGAAGGAGTGATGCGCGTGGGCTGGAATCGCAGCCCCCACCACCGTGAGAATCGCCACTGCAAAAGGAAGTTTCATGCGGATTGCCCCACGTGGGATTATATGTCAATTCTGTGGCGGTGTACAGCGGCTCTGAGTCGGCACCCTTTGCTGGATCGAGTCCACCACAGAATGGCAGACGGAACCGCCTGTCACAAACTGCTGATCCACGGTCCCCGGTATAACTTCGGCAGCGCGAAGGCGTAGAATAGTGTCAATCGAAACAGCCCTGCAAGGAGCAGCAACCGATGGCCAAGTTAGACCTCAAAGTGAACGGGCGTTCCCACACGGTGGACGTCGACCCCGCCACGCCACTCCTCTACGTCCTGCGTAACGACCTCGGCCTGCAAGGCCCGCGCTTCGGCTGCGGACTGGGGCAGTGCGGAGCCTGCACCGTGATCATCAACGGCAACGCGACGCGCTCCTGCATTCTGCCGGTGTCCAATGCCACCGCCGAAATCACCACGCTCGAAGGGCTCGCGGTGAACGGCAAGCTGCATCCGCTGCAGCAGGCCTGGCTCGATGAGCAGGTGCCGCAATGCGGCTTCTGCCAGAACGGGCAGATCATGACGGCGAAGGTGCTGCTCGATAAGAACCCCCGCCCCACTCGAGCGCAAGTGGTCGATGCCATGAATCAGACACTGTGCCGCTGCATGACTTACTACCGCGTGCAAACCGCCATCGAGCGCGCTGCCCGCGTGATGGCCGGAGGTGCAGCATGAACCAAGTAGAAGAAATCCTCACGACCCACCGCCGAGGCTTCCTCAAAAGCGCTGGCATGCTGCTGGTCGGTTACGCTGCGTTTGACGCCAAAGCCCAAACACCCGGCCCCTATCGTGACCCCGACTTCCACCAGCTCGACTCCTGGATCGTGATCCACGAAGACAACTCCGCCACCTTCTACGTCGGCAAAACAGACCTTGGTCAAGGCACCGGCACCGGCTTCCGCCAGCTGATGTCCGACGAACTCGACATCGCCTTCGACCGCACCACCTGCATCATGGGCAGCACCGACAACACGGTTGATCAGGGCGGCTCCGGTGGGTCAACCGCGATGGAGCGCGAATCGCCGGTCATGCGCCGCGTCGCCGCCGAGGCCCGCCGAACGCTACTCGAAATGGGCGCGGCCCGCCTGGGTGTGCCCGTCGATCAAGTCGCCGTCAATGACGCTGTCATCACCGCCAAAGCCGATGCCACCAAGCGCGTCACCTACGGCCAACTCGTCGCCGGTAAGAAGTTCAACGTCACCCTCACCGGCGCCAACATTGGAGCCGTCACCGGCCAAGCCAAGATCAAAGCCGTCCAGGACCTCAAGTACACCGGCCAACCCCTCCTGCGTGACGACCTCGCCGGCAAAGTCGACGGCACCACCAAGTGGGCCGTGGACGTGAAGCCCGCCGGCATGGTCCACGCGCGCAACGTGAAGCCTCCCTTCGCCTGCGCCAAGCTCACCGGCATCGACGAATCGTCAGTGAACAAGCTGCCCGGCTTCATCAAGGTGCTGAGCAAAGGAAACTACGTCGCCGTGGTGTGCGAACGCGAGGAGCAAGCCATCCGAGCCGCGCGCGCTCTCAAGACCACCTGGGAGAAGCCCGCCACCGCGCCCTTCCCGACATCGGAAAATCTCTTCAACTACCTGCGCACCGCCACGCCCACGTCCACCTCGCGCCCCATCACCAACGGCGACGCCGATGCAGCGTTCGCCAGCGCCGCCACCAAGCTGGAAGCCGAGTACCAGATTCCCTTCCAGGGCCACACCGCCTTCGCCGGAGCGCATGCCACAGCCGACCCATCGAACGGCCAGATGACCGTCTACACCAATGACATGAAGTCGTACGGCATGCGCCGCGGCGTCGCCACGTTCTTGGGCCTGCCCCTCGACCGCGTGCGCGTCGTCTGGATGCAAGGCCCGCAGGGCTACGGACGCACCGCCGCGGACGACGCCGGTTGCGAAGCCGCCTGGATCGCGCAGCAAATCAACCGCCCCGTGCGCATGCAGTGGATGCGCGAAGAAGAAACCGCGTGGGACACCAAGGGCCCCGCGTTCTTAGTCAAGATGCGCGCCGGCCTCGACGCTTCGGGCAAGCTGGTCGCGTACGATTACAACGCCCGGTCGTGCGACTACGGCCACGTCGGCTACAACGAACCCGACACCGTGCTCATCGCGCAGCTCATGGGCATTCGTCCCGCCCGTCCCGGCGCAGGCAGCACCGCCACGCCGAACGACATGTATTCCATCCCCAACCGCAAGGTAGGCGGCGACGTCGTGAGCCTGCCCAACCCTTGGGAAACACCGCTCCGCCTGGGCAACCTGCGCGACCCCAACGGCCCGCAATCCACGTTCGCCGCCGAATCGTTCCTGGACGAAATCGCGGCGGCATCGAAGACGGATCCCCTGGAATTACGGTTGCAGCTACTCGGCGCCGACAAAACCGACGACAACGGTTTCCGCCGAGCCCGCTCCATCGCCGTCCTGAAAGCCGCCGCCGACGCCTATGGCTGGGACACGCGCCCGTCGCCCAAGCCGCGCGCCACCGGCAACATCCTCACCGGCCGCGGTATCGCCTACACGTTCCGAGGCCTGACCATGGTCGCCGTGATCACTGAGGTCGAAGTAAACCGCCAAACCGGCCACGTCTACACCAAGCGCCTGGTCTGCGCCCACGACTGCGGCCTGGTGGTAAACCCGCTCAGCCTCCGCCGCACCATCGAATGCGGCAGCCTCTACGGCCTCAGCCGCGCGCTGCATGAGGAAGTGAAGTTCGACACCGAGAAGGTGACCAGCCTCGACTGGTTCAGTCACCCCAGCCTCCGCCACGCCGACACCCCCGAGCGCATCGACATCGTGCTGGTCAACGGCGACCCCAACCCCGCTCGCCCCGACCTCCCCGCCTACGGCGGCGGCGAAGCGATGCTGAAGCCCCTAATGGCCGCCATCGGCAACGCCATCTACGACGCCACCGGCGTGCGCATTAGAAGGGTCCCCTTCCGCGACGACCGGGTGCTCGCCGCGCTGAAAGCCGCGGGTGTGTGATGAATCTTCGCGAACAATTGAAAGCAGAAGCTCTCGCTTCAGCGGAGAGCGACCTCGAGATCGTCGCCGAGTGGTTCCCCTTGGAGGAAGAAGCATGGTGCTCGTCGCACCGGCGCGCCCAGCCTGTTCGCCTTTCTGTGTGCGTGGAGGCCAACAAAGTCAGCCCGCATAGAATCGAGTCGTAGCAGCAAAAAGCGGCGAGCATTTCTGCATCCCGCTCCCAATTTCGGGTTGTAGTTAGTTTGAATAATCGCGCACGATCCGCTCCAGTAGCCCGAGGCGGATTCTACGCACCTCATCTACCGGGCGATTCTCCGCTTCGGCGAGCCGAAGATTCGCATCGATCATTTTGCGATACTGAGCCGCGGCTGCGTTCATCGCAAGCGCTTGTTCCTTGAACGTCAACTCTTCGAAAGTCTTAGTATCGTTCTGATGCCTTCTTATACGATCTTCCTAGCACCGCGCGATCCGAAAATCCTGGGGAAGTCCTTTGGCTGCCTACTGCTTCGCCTTCCCCTTACCCTGCGCCGGAGGTCTTGCCAACGCTGCTTCAAAGCTCTTCTCGAACTCGTCCACGTGCGCCAGGTACCCCTGCGGATCGATGAACGGATTCGGATCGCCCGGCTTGCGAGCCTTCAACTTCTCGTACTTCGCGGGCAACCCATAAAACGACGCGTGCGAACTGAGGAACACTTCCACCGGCATCGTGCGAGCCTTCTTATACGTCGCGCGGAAATCATCCGCGATCCCCGGATACTGGTCCAGCGACGCCATGAACTGGCCGTTCAGGCTGCACTCGATGAAGCCCTTGTAGGTCTTGCCGCCCTCGGTCATGTCCATCGACCAGGCAAGGCAACCACGCGTGTGGCCGGGCATCACGTGCGCCGTCAGCGTCACGCCGCCGAACGTCACCTTTTCGCCGTCTTCCACCACGCGGTCAATCGGATGCTCCTTGCCCTTGGGCTTGAACTCCTTGGTGCGCTCAACTTCCAGCCGCCCGACGATGACCTGCGCTCCGGTCATCTCCTTCACCATCGCGTCGGCTTCCACGTGATCCGGATGCGCATGCCCGGCGATGAGGATCTTGACGTCACTGAACTTGAACCCCAACTGTTCCACGCCCGCCTTGATCACAGGCACGCCCGCTTCGTAGTTGCTGTTCATCAGGATGTGCCCCTGCGGCGTGGTGATCAGGAACGTTGCCAGTTCCTTCGTCCCCACGTAGTAGACGTTATCCATGATCTTATGTGGCGGGAACGCATCCACCCAACCCGCGGGTTGAGCATACACCGGACACACCACCAGCGCCGCCAGCAGAAGAGACTTACGCATTCGACCTACTTTCCGTCTTTGCCCTGGCTGCTGCCCGTATCGAGCTTGCGCCCATCGGGGAATTCCACGCCCCGCGAGTTTGCCCGCAACGACCCGTCCTTCGCCGGCGAAGCCTGCACCACAATGCGCATGCCCTCCGTCAACGTCGTCTTCGACCAGCCATTCCGGAACAACACGTTGGGCGAGCCGAACTCCACCGCCCAGCGCTCCGTTTTCCCGTTCCGGTCCACGTCGATATAGAGCCAAGCGTGCGGATTTACCCAGTCCATCTTCGCCACGCGTCCCGTCAAGGTAAGGCGCTTTTCCGGACTCCCATCGAATTCCGCGGAAAAGGAGTGGTGCGCCACAAGCGGCGCGGCCAACATGCCGGCTACCACCATCGTCATCAGTTTGCGGTTCATGAGTTCTTCTCCTTCTCTTATCTTACTTGCGGCGGCACCAAGGCGGCACCCGGCTTCGGCGGCGTCAACCCCATCAAGTCGCTATACAGCAGCTTGTCCGCGAACGGTACGCACTTGTGCTCCAGGATCTGCGCGTCCGGCTCAATCAGCCGGTACAGAATCATCTCAATGGTCCACGGCCGAGCGAACGTCAGCGGATCTTCCATCGTGGCCTCGTACCGCATGTGCGTGGAATCCATCAACGTGAACCGCTCCGTCACCAGCAGATCGTCACTGTGGAAATTGCCGGAACGGTCGAACCAGGTCTTCTCGTTCTGATCCTTGGTCACCACCACCAGCGTGTTGCCTTCCCACTTGCCCTTGGACTGGCCCATCCACGATTCCACCGGCAGTTCCTCAATAGTGCCCATGTAAATGACCCGGTTGGTGGCCGCAAAGGGCTGCGAAACGAAGTAATCGCCGTTGCCCTGCAAAAATTGGAACGGCAGATCGTGATACATCGACCGCGGCACGCCCAGCATGTAGCACTTGGCTTCGGGATCTTCCGCCGCCCCCGCCGCGCGGTTTTTCGCGCGCTGTTCCAGCGCCTTGGGCAGATAAGGAATCTTCCCGTCGCCCTTGATCACGCTCTTGCCCGCCGGAACCGCCGCAATTGCACCCAACTGCCAGGCCCTGTCGATGGCCTCATTGCCGTGCGCTTCCACATTCCAATTCGCGGTGTTCATCGCCCGCCAAATGCCGTTGAAATTCGGGTGCCCCGCCACCGTCGCAGGCCGCGCAGCCTGCCCCCATGCAGCCGGCACCAGCGCCGCCGCAAGCATCATGCCCATCATTCGATTTCGCATCGACTCAAGCATATCACGCCCCTATGATAGTCAAATAGCCCTGGCCACATAGCGGCACTTAGCCCGGGACCCGCGTACCTGTCGCAGCCATCTTCGGGAATCTGAAGTGCTCCTCGGTCGACGACGTCCTCGAGAGTTATCTACTCCTGCCGAAGGTCCGAGGCCAGCAAGGTTCATTTCCGGCCGTCTAGACCGGTGACCCTGTCAAACGTAAGCTGCAAGGCCTCGCGGACTTTGCTGACATCTACCGACTCTCGGTTGACCATCCACGAGATGCACAGACCATTTGCGAGCGACGTAAGCGCCAGCAGCAAAGTTTCAGGCTCTGCCGGAAGCGTTACGCCGCGTCCGGCCAAGGGGTTGGTCCCTTGAGCTAGGATTTCGAGCTTCCTGATTTGATCGCTCCGAAGGAGGCTTGCGATCCTTGTGCGGATCTTCGAGTTCTGGAAGGCGTACATCTGAATCGCAACACCAAGCATGCACCCTTGAGGATCGGTGGCGTGATTAACGTAATATTCGCGCAGCGCCGCCAATAGATTTTGCGGCAACTCCCCGTTCACAATGGCCTCGAAGCGCCGCTGGCTCTGTGCCAGCTCCCGTTCCAACACAGCGCAAACCAGGACATCCCGAGTCTCGAAGTTGGAATAGAACGCCCCTCTGGAATAGCCCGCCTCTTCGGTAACCTGCTCAATCGAGGTTGCCTCCACGCCGTGTTTGCAGAAGAGCTTGCTGGCTGATTCCAGCAGCCGTTCCCGGGTCTGGGCTTGGCTCTCTTCCCGGGTTTGCCGTCTTCTTGCCGTTTTCGCCATGGCTTCCTTTACATACGATACTGCATCTGGATCTACTGTCGCATCTTGACATCGCCGCGCGTCGCATACGATACTGATTTCAAATGCAGTATCGTATGTGGAAAGTAGCAAGGAGTGCAGCAAAATGAAGATCCTGCTTCTCGGAGCAACCGGAATGCTCGGTGCCGTCGTTTTGCGCCGTGCCCTGGCGGCTGGCCACCAAGTCACGGTTCTGGCGCGCGACGCAAGCAAGTTCGGCGCTGATGTGAAAAACGCGAACATCGTGATAGGCGACGTCCGCACGGCGGATCTTTCGCCCTTACTCGATGGGCAAGACGCCGTGATCCAGTCGCTCGGCGTGGGCGGCAAGGGTGACGGCCGCCCCACCGACATCTGCGCAACGGGCGTGAGGCGCCTGCTGGCGGCGATGGGCACAAGGCCGATTCGTCTCATTACGGTATCCAACACCGGAGTGCAGAGTTCGGGCGGGCTCATCGTTCGTGCATTGCCTATCTTCGTGCGCTGGCTGCGGCCAATCCTCCAGGACAAGGAGCAGATGGAGGCGGCGCTCCGCGCTTCCGGCGCGCGTTGGACGGCAGTGCGCATGCCGGGCCTGGCGGATCGAAAGCCCAAAGGCACACCTCGTTTCAGCGCCAACGGCAAGGGTCTTGGGTTCACCGTCAGTCTCGAAAACGCGGCGGACGTTCTCATTTCACTTGCCGGAAGCGATCAGTACATTCGCGAGGCCGTCTCTATTTCGGACTAGGCAGGTACCTCATAATGACTCCAGGCATTTTTGAGCGGCTCACTCTCCCCAACGGAAGCATCCTGCCCAATCGCATCGCCAAGGCGGCGATGGAAGAAGACATGGCGGAACGCGGACAAGTGCCAGGCAACGCCCTTTTTGAGCTCTATCGGCGCTGGGCCGCGGGCGGCGCTGGTCTGCTGATTTCGGGCAACGTGATGATTGACCGGCACGCGGTGGTCGCTCCCGGCGCGGTTGTGCTGGAAAGAGATACCCCGCTCTTACCGTTCGAGCGATGGGCCGAAGCAGGCAAGCAGAATGGCGCACGATTCTGGCTGCAACTCAACCATCCGGGGCGCGCGATTCAGGTCGACATGGGCGGCCGGGTCCTGGCGCCATCTGCGATCCCTCTCAATATGGGAAAACGCTCCAAGATGTTTGCGCAGCCCAAAGCAATGGCAGAGACCGAAATCGGCGAGGTCGTCAGCCGGTTTGCCGAGGCGGCCAAGCGCGCCCAGCAGGCCGGCTTCGATGGAATAGAGTTGCATGCCGCGCACGGCTATCTCTTCTCTCAGTTCTTGTCACCGCTCGCGAATCAACGCACGGACTCCTGGGGCGGGCCGCTAGAAAATCGCGCCCGTCTTCTGCTGGATGTTGTCCGCGCTGTCCGCGCGGCGGTGAAGCCGGCGTTCGGTTTAGGCGTCAAGCTCAACTCGGCGGACTTCCAGCGTGGCGGTTTCGACGCCGCCGACGCCCAGCAGGTCGTGCGGTGGCTGAATGCTCTTGCCGTCGACCTGGTGGAGGTATCCGGCGGCACCTATGAAAGCCCGGCCATGCAAGGGCGCACTGCCGATCAGCGGACACTGGCTCGGGAAGCCTATTTTCTGGAGTTCGCCCGCGATATCGCGGCTGTGGCGAGCATGCCCGTGATGACCACCGGCGGCATCCGGCGGCGCGAAGTGGCAGACTCGGTCTTAGCCGCGGGTGTGTCCTTGGTTGGAGTCGCCACGGCCTTAGCGCTGGTCCCGGACCTTCCAACCTGCTGGCGCAACGGCGAGTCGCCCGTGATTCAACAGCGAGGCCCAAATTGGAAGGACAAGTTGATGGCCTCCGCCGCCACTCTTGCTCAGGTGCGGCGCCAGCTAGATCGTATAGGACAAGGCCGCGACCCAGTGACGGACAGCTCACCGCAGTGGGCTCTGCTATCGGACCGCGTGCGCCGTTGGCGGCTGATCTTCCGCTACCGTAGCTGGCTCAGGCAATGATGATCGCCAAGAACTCTAGAAGAGTCCGGTGACCAAGACGGCGAGGCTCGGCCTACCACGCGGTAAAACCCGGGACGTCGCACAGGGTTTCCCCCGGTCACTCCGCAGCCCCAATCCCCCGCAGAAACGCCACCGTCTTGCGCTTATCCCCCCGCCCCGGCTCATCCTCAAACGCCGCCGCGTACCCCAACGCCGTACACTCCAAAATCTCCCCCGGACGCTCATAGTGCCCCGCTACCCGAGCCCGAATTGCCAAGTCCGCCCCGCGCTCCAGCAACAGCCGCACCATCGGCAACCCGCGATCCTCATTCTGCGTCACCGCGTGAAACAGCGGAGTCTGCCCGCCCGGCCCCGCCGCATTCAGATCCGCCCCCCGATCCAGCAGCAACTGCGCCGCCTCCAAATTCTGATACTCCGCCGCCACATGCAGCAGCTGGGCACCCTCCAACGTCAACATCCGAGCCCCCGTAGTCCCGAAATCCAACCCCGCGAACCGCCGCCCCACCAACCCTGGATCGGCATCCAACCGCCCAGCCAACTCAGCCAGCCTTCCACACAAAACATCCAACACCGCCGGTTCGTCGTAACGAGTCGTACCCGTTGTCCGTCGATGCTAGGAGTACCACTCAGATCATCTCGCCCAAAGTAATTCTGTGGCCATCTGGCGTTCGGAGCCCGAACTCTCTCAGCCCCCAAGGCTTGTCGGTTGGCTTGGATGAAACCATCGCCCCTTTTGCCACAAACTCCCGGTACAGATCATCCACGCCCTCTTGCGTTCCAGTAAGCAACGTACGAGTGATCTCCCAGTTCGCTAGCGGGCCGTTCGTCCGCGCATTCCCCCAGCATTACGCGGAACTTATCCCGAGTAAGAAAACTCCATCCCTGCGCGTCTATTGGATCCTTCCGGAATCCCAAAACGTCCGTGTAGTAACGCGTCGAAACCTCAAGGTCGCGCACCGCCAGCACGCAACGGGAATTGACAATCTCAGCCATGCTCGGCCTCCCGAATCGAGGATAAACAGAAAGGCGGCAGGATGGGTAGCGGGAAGTCGCAATCGCGACCGGAACTAGGTCCGGGGTGGCCGCCGTATCAGGGACGCGGGCGCTAGCGACGGATCGCGGGTGAGCACGCCGTTTCCAGCGAGTTGTCAGTTGTCCGTAGGCCTCGAAACCCGGCCGATCACAAACCCATCCACGGCAGCCATTCTCGTCCCGTTGGTCGTGGAGGAGGCCACTTCAAGTTCCGCCTTCGCGGCCTCGGGTAGACCTTTGGTTGCGGCAGGAGTGGATGGAAGTTCCCAATGGCAGAACAGCTAACAGGAACAGTTGCCTCATGGGCTCACGCCGAGCGGGCGCGGCTTGATCGTATTCGGCCTCAGCCTATTTCGTTGCTGACAAACCTGCGTGCCGGAACAGCATGCCTGACGCGGTGAACAACACCACGTAGACTGCGTGGCCGATAATCATTCTCCGCGCTTGGTCGGGCGTCGCGCCCGAAGGCAGGATCACGGAGATCAGCACAAGCACGGCCGCCATCGCGAACAACGTCCAGGCCAATGCCGGAGCTTTCAACCGAGCTAGCCACGCTCCAATCGCCCCCACCATGAGCACGATGTCATACCAAAAATTCGCCGGGTTTTCCAAGTCCGCGGCCTGGACCCAGGTCGACCACGCCAAGACGAACCCGGTCACAATCGCCACGCCAACGCCGGCTTTGTACGACCACACGCCCATCTTTCTTGCGACCAACGCAATCACCATCCCGATCAAGAAGAACAATCAGTAGTGTCCGGCTAACGCGCGACACGCCGACGGCAACTAACTGAAGAGTAGGCGGTTGAGGCCTCTTTTGAGTTGCCGCGATTTGAAATACCAGAAGACGAAACACGAGGCTGACACCATGAGGGATGAACCTTGGCCGC
>CANFEY010000047.1 GCA_947446025.1 Bryobacterales bacterium | reverse complement strand
CTCTACCAAATCCTACAGGTTGTCAGCGTCACCATTTTCGAGCGGACGCCCATTCTACAGGCCCTTCAGCTACAACATACCGGAGAAAAATCAGACCCATTTTTCAACCAGCTGAATCTGTTCGACTTATAGCCGGACACTACTGATCCGGGTACATTAGTCGGACCACGACACTTGCGCCAGGGGACACTCTAGGCCCATATCTCATCGCTGCTCCCGGATGCTGCACCGGCGGAGGTATCATGTACCGAAGCGAGGGACCTCATATGAAGATCAAGGTATTTGCCGTAGTGATGGCCTGGATTTCGGCCAGTGTGATGATGGCGCAGCTGCAGAACCCGAACAAGCAGGGCAACATGGCGGGGCATCACATCTTTAGCGTGAAGAACCTTGAAGAGGCCAAGGCGTTCTGGCGGGCGCTGGGTGGGCAGGACGTGGAGTGGGGCGTCTTGAAGATGGTGAAAGTCCCGGGGGCGCTGCTTTACATCAACCAGTCCAAGAGCGGAGTTTCGGGGGGCGGGACGGAAGGATCGTCGGTCGATTTGCTTGGGTTCAAGGTGAAGGATCTCAAAGGCGCGCTCGCGAAGATCGAGGCGTTGGGGTACAAGGCCATGCCCGGATCGAACAACCGGCAGGCGTTCGTGTTGGGGCCCGATGGCGTAAAGGTGCATCTGACGGAGGACGCGAAGCTGGCGACCACGCTCGCGGCGGATGAGGTCCACATGGTGGCGCCGAAGGGGGCCAAGGAATGGTATGAAAAGTTCTTCGGGGTGGATATTGGTGGTGCTCGGCTGACGTTTACTGAGTCGAAGGAGAAGATGGCTCCCACGCGGGGGCGTGCGCTGGGAACGCTCGGGATTGAGGTGCGCGATCTCAAGGCGACCGTCGCGGCGTTGAAGGATAGCGGGGCAACCGGGCTGACCGATATCCGCGACGGCGGAAAGAATTTCCCTGACCCATTCGCCGTGGCCGTCTTTACTGATCCTTGGGGCACAACAGTGGAATTGAGTCAGGGCTTGACGAACGTCAAGTGAGTGCGGCTGGCTACGGCAGCTTCACGGCGTAGAGCTTGAACGGGGTCGGGTCCTGGCCCTTGTTCTTGCCGTTGCCGCGGTAATCCTGCTTACCTTCGACGACCCAGGCCATTCCCTTGGTCGCGGTGGTGGCGGGGGTTGCCAGCATGCCTTCTTTCAGCGTGGTGATGGTGGCGGTGTTGGCCTTCGGATTGATGGTGATCAAAGCGAGCCGGCCTCCCGCGCGTGCGGCGTTGCCATTTTCGGCTTGGATGAATTTGTGTTTGCCGAGGGCGCGAATGCCGTCGGGAGCGCCGAGCGCGCCGGATAGCTTGAGGTCGGTCACCTTGGTTGATTTTCCATCCGGGCCGAGGTCGAGCTTGATCAACTTGTTGGCGGTGACGCTGTTGACGTATAGCGTGTTCTTGTCACCGAAGGCGAGGCCGTCGACGCCGGCGAGCAGCGGGTCGGCCGCGGCTTGTTCCAGCGCGGTTGCGCCTTTCTTCAACATGAAGAGTTTGGCTCCTGAGGTGTCGGACGCATAGGCGGTGCCGTTGTCGGCGACGGCGATGTCGTTGCAGACTGCGCCTTGCGGCATGGGGTAGGTGGCCTTCGCATTGCCCGTGGCGAGGTCGAAGGACTTCAGAGCGCCGGGGCCGGTGTTGCACACCCAGAGCGTCTTAGCTTTCTCATCGGCGAGCACGCCGAGCACGGTGGTGAATCCGTTGCCTTCGCGCGCGACGAACATCTTGGCCTCGGTTTCGCCCGGTTTGATTCTGTAGATCCCGCCGGGGACGCTGCCAAGGATGATGGTGCCGTCCTTGAGCGAGGTGATGCTTTCGGGGAAAAGGTCCTTGGGTTGGCCGATGGAGATTTCGGTGATCTTGTCGGCGGCGAATAGAGCGACGCCGAGGGCGCACAGGCTGATAGCGGCGGCTCGGCGGAGCCAGATGGAAGAGAAGCGTTTCATTTACTTAGCGCGTCCTTTGAATCCTTGCGACTGCATCGAGATTTTATACACCGTCATGGACGTCGCGCGGACGCCGGGGGCGAATTGGACTTGCTCGCCGCCTAGGCTAGTCGAGCCCATGCCGCCGATGTAGAGGAGCTTTTTGTCGGGGCCGGCGAAGGCTAGGGTAATGGGCTGGCGCGGCGTCGGAATGAGGCCGAGATATTTGCCGGCCTTGTCGAGCACCTGCACGCCTTGCATGCTGCCGCCGTTCACGGTCACGTAGAGGCGGCCTTCGGCGTCGATGGCGATGCCGTCGCCGTTGGCGCCCGTGCCTTCCAGTTTGCCGAACTCGCGTTGGTTGGACGCTTTGCCGTCGGCGGCGATGTCGAAGACCGCGATGGTGCCGCCGTTGGTCACGAAGAGTTGCTTTTCATCAGCGCTGAGGGTGATGCCGTTGGTGCGCAGACCTTGATCGATGCGGGTGACTCTGCCCATGGGGTCCATTGACAGCGCGCCGGTGCCGGTGAAGTAGATCCAACCGTTCCTGGCGACGGTGAGGTCATTGATGCGGCCCAGGCCGGCACCGGTATCGGCCATTTTGTCGGCCAGGATTTTGCGCTCGGGCGTGAGCACCGCAATGTCGGTGAGTTCGGTGCATGCGGCTCGGGAGACGGCGTCGGGATCGGTGCAGCTGCGTTCCACGGCGTAGATGGAGCCGTTCCCGCCGATGGCCAAGGCTCCGGGTCCGTGAGCGCGGGCGAGGAGGATGGTGACGTTGTCCTTCTCGTCGATCTTGATGATGCGGTTGGACTGCTCCTGCGCGACGATGAGGCCGTTGTCATCGGTGGCGACCATGCCGTCCGCGGTGGCTTCGCCCTGCCATGCCATCTTCCACTTCTGGCCGGCGGCGATCACGCCGGGGATCGCGGTGCTGGTAACGTCCTGAGCCGGAGTCGGCTTGGCGGGTGCGGCGGCGGGGCCTTTCGCTTGGGCGGGGGCTCCACCCTTTCCTTGTCCGGGTTGGGCATACAAACACGCGACGGAGAGCCCCGCCAGAGCGAAGAATTTCATTTTGAGCATTCCTTGATTTAAGCACGTCTCATGCCGCGCTGCACGGCGTGGGACGTCCGGGATGCTTACCGCTTGGAGCATCAGCCCAGGTATTTTGCACGAACAGATTGCTCGGCCAGGAACCAGTCTTCCTCCGGATTCGCCGGTTCCGTACCGCGGGCCAGCCAGTTGAGGTAGGCGGCGTGGGCGATTTCTTCGCGATGGGCGGCGGGGTCGAAGGCAACGGGCGCTTTGCGACGCACCGGGGTGCGCTTGCGTTCGGTGAGTGGCTTGGCTTTCGGTGCTGGGGTTGCAGCTTTGGCGGTTCTGGGCATGGGGTCGTCTCCTTTGAAATATCTGGCGACGGGGCCTGGGGTCGGCGGGGAAGGTCACCTCTATTTTACCCCGAAATGCCCGAGACTGTTGTGACTATTTTGTGAACTTTGTAAGACCCTTAACCTTCTCCAGCCAGTTGTAGACGATGGGGCAGAAGGTGGCGCGATCCGGCATTTTCCACATTTTGGATTCGAGCGACCCAGCCCCGCGCAACAGGTGCGGGAAGCGCTCGCAATCCGCGGGGCGGCCGTCGTAGACCGTGCATTCGTTCCCGCTGAGGAAGACGCAGCCAGCTTCGTCGGTGCGCTTCAGGATCGGCTTGGCTTCGTCATTCTGCATGACGTAGTCGGCGAAGAAGCGTTTGCGGGACGCGCCGAGGAGCTTCATCAGGCCGGCGATGTCGCGCTCCGTGAGTTCGACCTCGGTTACCTTGCAGCACTGGGCGCAGGCTCGGCAATCGATGGCGTCGTGGACTTCCTGCGCGGCTTTGTGGAATTGCCGCTCCACGAACGTGTGCGACTTGAGCCACTTGCGGAAGCTCAGATTCTCGGCGTGCTTCTTTTCGCCTTCGCGTTTGATTTGGATGAGGTCGGTGAGCAAGTACCAGTATGTGGCATGATGGGTCCGGCATGGTCCGGGTCAGACGAATTTATGCGGCTCGCGAGGCGGAAGATGGATTCCGGGTGCTGGTAGACCGGTTGTGGCCTCGGGGTGTTTCGAAGGCAAACGCTGGAGTGGATCTGTGGTTGAAGGAGATTGCCCCGAGCACCAAACTGCGCACGTGGTTCGCGCACGATCCGTCCAAGTGGGCCGAGTTCCAACTGCTCTATCGCGAGGAACTGGAGCGCAACCCTGAGCCGGTCGCCCAACTTCGGGAACGCGTCCGCCAGGGGGCCGTTACTCTGCTTTACTCAGCCCGCGACGTTGAGCATAATCACGCGCCGGTGCTGCTGGATTTTCTGGTCGCGCGCCGGTGAAGGCAGGCGAAACCGCCTGCCCTACCTAGAGCTCCGGCAGCGCCTCGCGGTACTTGCCTGCGTAGACTTCGGCGAACAGGGCTAACGTTTCCTCGTGGAGCAGGGCGTTGTCGGCCAGGATGTTGTCGGCTTGCAACTCTAGCGCTTCGCCGCGCATTTTGGACACTGTGCCGCCGGCTTCTCGGATCATGAGCGTCCCGGCGGCGATGTCCCAGGGGTTGAGGCTGAATTCCCAGAACATGTCGAGGCGTCCGCAGGCTACGTAGGCCAAGTCTAACGCGGCGGCTCCAGCGCGGCGGACTCCGTGCGTCACCATCGACACCTGATGGAAGAAATGCACGTTGACGTTGCGGTGACGCTTGCGGGAGGGGAAGCCGGTGCCGGCGAGGGCGACGTTCAGGCGGGCGGCTTTCGACACGTGGATGCGTTCGCCGTTGAGGAATGCGCCTGCGCCGCGTTCGGCGGTGAAGACTTCATTGCGGGTGGGGTCGGCGATGACGCCTGCGATCAGTTCGCCTTTGTGTTCCAGCGCCAGCGTCACGTTGTACTGCGGGAATCCGTGGGCGAAGTTGGTGGTGCCGTCCAAGGGGTCCACGTACCATTTGTATTCGGACGAGCCCAGCGTGTCGCCGCCCTCTTCGGCCAGGATGTGGTGCGTGGGATAAGCCGCCTGTAGGCGGCGCACGATGAGTTCTTCGCTGGCGCGGTCGGCGGCGGTGACCAGGTCGTGCTCGCCTTTAAGCTCGAACACGGGGCGGTTGCGGGCAAACTCATTCAACAAGGCGGAAGCTTCACGGGCGATGTCGACTGCGGTTTCTAGGTAGGAAGGCAAAGGGCTAGCTCAGTTCGTAGAGATACTTGATGTCGTGTTTGTAAAGGAACAGGTTGGGCGCACCCTCGCGCGTGAGGCGGATGAAGCCGGTGTCGTAGAATTCAACGACGCCTTCGACTTCGGAGTTGTCGGTGAGGCGGGCGCGGATGGGGGTGCGGGCTTCGATGAGCTGCTTGAGGTAGCGGATTTCCGCTAGGGTCTGCTCCGGGGCTTTCTGTTGACTGATTTTTCCGGCCATGGGGTGTCTCGTCTGTCCGCTTCCTTACGGTCGCGGCTCAGCGGAGCGTTGCAGTTTCATAGTAGCCGCTGCGGGTGGAGACTTTCAAATCGGGGCGGGTGAGCGTTACCTTCACGGGATGAAACGCGGGCAATTCGGCGGGCAGGTTCGCCGGGTAGTAGCCGAGCATATACTGCGTGCGCAGGTCGCGCAGGATTTCCTTGAAGATGCGGTCGAGCTGGTTGGAGGCGGTGGGTTCAAAGACGCGGCCCCCGGTGTTTTCCGCGAACTGAGCCAGCACGCGTTCGCCTCCCAGGTTTCTGCCCGGGTCGGTGGTGATGGGCGTGACCAGGATGGGATAGACCACGGCTTCGGAAAGCTGCAGAGTGCGCAGCGCGGTCTGGAAGGTTTCTTTACTAGTGGTATCTCCGCCATCGGTGACGACGACGATGACGTGGCGGCCGTCGCGGGATTCAATTCTACGGGCGGCTAGGTAGGCGGCGTCAAATAACGAGGTGCCGCCTGAAGACTTGATGCGTTCGAGCGAATCGCGCAGGCGCTGCTCGCGGCGGGTGAAGGTGGTGAGCTCAGTGACTTCGCTATCGAAGGCGTAAAGCGCGATCGCGTCCTGCGGGTTGCCTTCCTTGAGCAGGGCGCGGATGAATTTTTTGAGCGAGTCGACCTCGTAGCTGAGATCCTTGCCAGTGGACCCGCTGGTGTCAATGAGCAGCGACACAGACAGCGGGACCTCGGTGTGGTGCTCGAAGACGCTGACAGTCTGCGGCACGCCGCTATCGGTGACGCTGAAGTCTGGCTTTTCGAGCGTCCCAATGGGCTGGCCCTTGGCGTCCTTGACGGAGACGATCAGGCGCACCAGTTTGGTGGAGGCGCGGAAGACCGGTTCCTGCGCGGCGGCGGCCAGGGCAAGCAGGACTAGGAGCGCGCTTTTGTGACCGAATCGTCCCATTCACCCTCCACCCAGACTTCCCCGTCGGCGAAGAATTCTTTTTTCCAGATCGGCACCAGGCGTTTGAGTTTGTTGATGCCGTCGAGCGCCGCTTCAAAGGCGGCCTTGCGGTGAGGGGAAGTGGCCACCACCACTACGCTGGCCTCGCCGATTTCCAGGCGGCCCAGGCGGTGGATGATCCCGATGCGGCTGATCTGGCCCGCCTCTGTTCCACGTGAGGCAATCTCCAGTCCGATCTGCGCCATCATGCGGATGGCCATGGCTTCGTAGCATTCGTATTCCAGATACCGCGTCGCGCGGCCCTTGGTGTTGTTGCGCGTGACGCCGTCGAACGTCACCACGGCACCGTCAAAGGGCTGCTGTAGGCGCTCCACCAGCGCTCGTCCATCGATGGGCTCGCGGGTGATGGCGAAGTAATGGCCCGCGGGATCGGCGATCTCTTGCAGGAACTTTCCCGATCCACCGCTGACGGGCGGCAGGAATGCGACCTCGTCGCCATCGGCGAGGGGGGCTGAGGGTTGGGAGAACTGCTGGTTCAGCGCCAGCACGATGCTGGAGGACGTCTCGCGCAGGCGCGGGAAGCTGGCCGCGTAGTGCTCAAAAACGGCATCCACGCGAGCGCCGGCGGCGACGTCAATAGAGTCCTCGCGCAGGCCCACGATATCCCGCAATACTCCGAAAAATAAGACACGAATGCGCACGCTTGCATGGTATCAGACGCGCGGCGGAGCGCTCTAGTTTCGTACAATCGGACCTGATGAAAACCGTGGAAGCCCGTGTGCGGGTGCGTTACGCCGAAACTGACCAGATGGGGGTGGTTTATCACGCCAACTATCTTGTATGGATGGAGGTGGGCCGGGTTGAGTATTGGCGCGCCGCTGGATTGCGCTATCGGGATATGGAGCAGGAGGACGGCATTCTGCTGGTGGTGGCTGAGGTGAATTGCCGCTATCGCGCGCCGGCGCTGTATGACGAGGAAGTAGTGATCCGGACCAGCATAGGCGAGGCCAACGCGCGCATGATCCGGTTCGAATACGAGCTGGTTTCCGAGGACGGCGGGCGGGTGCTGGCGACGGGGCATACCAAGCACGTTTTCTGCGGGCGCGACCGCAAGCCAGCCAAGTGTCCGGTGAAGTATCACGCGATTCTAGGGATCGCATGAGCGCACCGTTGCTGGTGGTGGCGGCTGTGATCGAGCACGATGGGCGGATACTGATCGGGCAGCGAAAGCGGGATGCGAGGAAGCATCCGCTGAAGTGGGAATTTCCGGGTGGCAAAGTTGAGGCGGGCGAATCGGCGGAAGAGGGGCTGGCTCGGGAGCTGCGCGAGGAGTTGGGGATCGAGGCGGTGATCGGGGTGCAGCTGGACTCGTATGAGTTTTTCTATCCGGGCAGCGCGCGGGCGACGCATCTGTTGTTTTACCGGGTGACGGAGTTCACGGGGACGGCTGAGAATCTGGATTTCGAGCAGATCTTGTGGGTCGGGCGGGGGGAGTTGGCGGGATACGATTTCCTGGAGGGGGATACGGCGTTCGTAGGGCGGTTAAATGGTGTCTGACACCATTTAATTCAAGATTGCGATGGCGGCGGGGGCGGAGATGCGGGTGCCGACGGCGATGACCGCGGATTGAGCTTCGCCCACGGGAGCATCGGCAGGGACCACGAATTCGACGCGGTAGGAGTTGGGAACGGTGAGCGCTTCAAGCAACTCAGCGCGCGCGGCGAGGCCGGCGACGCGGATTTCGAGGTCGTCCTTGCCGGGCAGAATGCCTTCGGGGGTTACGGCAAGCAGATTCGCTACGGTCAACGACACGCGGTCACCGGGGCGGGCACGCTGCAGGGCGCTGGTGATCGCGGGCGGCGGCTGATCCACCTGGAACAGCACCGGGGGAACCTGCGGTCCGCTGGTGGTAACCAATTGGAGGACGTGCAATCCGGCCCCTAGGGGAGCGACGGGGACCAGCAAGCGTGCGTCATCGGTGCGGCTGATAGGGCTACGGACGCCGCCCAGATTGACCAGCCAGCCTCGGATGTCCGTGGTGGAAGCGTTGGTGCGCACCGCAATCGTTCCGCCGGAAGGGGCTGCCGGTAAACCGGTGGCTTCGTTCAACACGGGCAGTAGAACGCTGGACTGCGTGGGTTCAGCGGGGCGCAGCTGCAACTGCACGCCGGCGTGGATCAATTGGATTCCGGTGGAAATGGTCACCGGCACCACGCCCAACGTGGCTTTCGGATTAACGGAAATGTTCAGCAGCAGTTTATCCGGGGCGACAACCCACATCTGGCGGACCACGATATCGCTGGTTCCGAAGCCGACGGTGGTTCTGCCGGGCAGGAAGTTCGCCTGTATACCGTCGATCTGCAGCATCACGTTGGTTCCGGCCAACACCGCGGCGGGAGTCAAGTAAGCAGTCGGGTCCACGGGGGCGTCGTAGGGGTAAACCAGGGGCGGGGCCGCTCCCTGTAGCTGCCCGGAGGTTTGGCCGTCGGCACCCAGGAGTTCGACAGCGGCACGCTGCGCGCCGGTGGCGGGCGGAACGGTTGCCAGGATGTTGCCATCGCTCTTCATGCGGAGGCTCAACGCGTCGGCACCATCAAAGGTCACGCGGGTGAAAGCGTTCAGGTTTTCTCCCGCGATCGTGGCGACCCACTGGCCGCGTTCATCCTGCGACGGGGTGACGGAGGTGAGAAGGGGATGCTTGCTGGGCACCGCGCTCAGCGCGGCGGGCCGCACGTAGAGGTTTTCTCCCGCGACCACGGCCACGGCAACCGGAGTAGCGCGGACGGTAGCACCCGCGGCGGCGGCGATCAGCAGGAACTGGTCGGCTCCAGGGAAATTGCGCAGGCTTTGCTGGTTCAGCGTGACCACGTCGCTGATCGCGCTCACCTGCAGACCAGGGGTGATGGCGATGCTGCCGGCCACTTGCGCTCCAGTGGCGGAAAAGGCCAGCCAGTCATTGAAGCCGGGAGGCAGCGGCGGGGCCTGGACCACCGTGTCGCGTTTCGCCCCCAGATAGCCGAACATGCGCAGGTTGTAGAGTCCATTTCCGGAGAGCAACTGGAGTTCAAAATCAATGGCGTTGGAGACGCGCCCCGCATCCACGTTGACCCGCGACGCTTCGCGCCAGTCTTTGGTGTTGGGATAGAAACGGGTCTGGAATTCCGCGCCGGCTGGGAAGGGAGCGCGCTGCAAATCGCGCGGAGATACGATGCCCGCTGGCTCGGCCTCGCCAGGCAGGGCGGGCGGCAAGGGATGTGCGTAGACGATGTAGTCGCCTGCGGGCAGGCCGTCAATGCGATAGCTTCCGTCCGGCAGCGTCATCGCGCCGATGGCGGTTCCGTCCGTGGCCAGGGCCACCACGCTGGCCAGATTTGCGCCGATGCGGTTTAGGCTCACCCGGCCAGAGATGCTGCCGGTGGATCTACGGAACTGGGCCGAAGGGTAGAGTACGGAAATTCCGGCGATGTCGTCGGCGGCCAGCGGAATCGCCTTGCTGTTGCCGCGCGTCACGGAGGTGGCCATCGCGCCGCCGGTCATGGAATGCTGCAAGCCCAGCGTGTGGCCGAATTCGTGCACCAGCGTGAGAAAGAAAGCATCGGAGTAGCTGGCCTGAGCACGCGCGGCCAGATCCGACGCCAGCTGTAAGCGGGCGCGCACGATGGGTGCGAATCCGGGCGAGTTAGCTGCGCTCAGGTAGGCCATGTCCGTATAGGTCTGCGGTTCGCTCAATGCCAACACGCCGGGAGGCAGTTCGTCGTCGAAGACCACGTCAATGCCGGGGGTGACCTGCTCGGTGAGAACGTCTGAGAATTTCTTCTCCTGCAGCCCGCCGAATTTCACTTTTAACGCGGAGCCGGGGACATTCCAGGTTTCCCCTGCCCGCCGGATCTGGCTGACCAGCGCGGCGAAGTTGTCACCCTCCACCATCTTCGCGGGACCCTGCTGGGCGATGAAGAACGATACCGTGGAATCCGGCAGCGCGCCCAGATTGAAGCGCAAAGGAATGGCCTGGAAGGGACCGCTACGCTGCGTGAAGAACGTCCAGTGGTAGTAGGCGGAGGCCACCGAGGACAGACTCGCCATGGCGGCGGCTAAGACCAGCAGGCGGCGCATTATTGCAGCCCTCCCTGGCGGGCCATGCGGGTGCGTAGATCGCTGAGGCTCAGCGCCACGCCCCGGTCCTGCACAACGTGTCCGGTGCTATCCAGCATCTGCTCGCCTGTGGCCGAACGCCCCAGGACTGTGGAGCCGCCGCTGATCTTGACGTCCAGAGCTCCTTGGGAAAGCCCGATGATCTGCGTGAGGCCGCTGCGGCTGGTCCACAGGAACAGAACGTACTCTGAGCCGGCTTTAAGTTCGGGTGCGCCGGCCACGCTTTGCGTCATCTGGCCCAGAGTGCCACCCGGAACCGCAACTTCCGTGTTGGCCGGGGTGGTGGCTTTCAGATTCTCAGAGACTTGCAGCCGGTAGTAGGTGTAGATACTTCCGTTGCGGTTCGCAGCGAAGGAGCCTACGACTTTGGCCCGCACAATCGCGGTGGATTGCTGGATCATGCGCTCCACGCTCATCTGTTCCAGCGTGGTTGCCCAGGCGCAGCTCACCGCCAGCAGCAGGGCAACGAAAATGTGGCGTGTGCGCATACGTCGGTCAGCCTGTTAAAAAGCACGCCGGGGGCCGATTTTTCACAGTGCAAGCGAAGGAGTTACGGGTTATTCACAATCCCGTATGTGGCACCCCGACACGCCCTTGGGACAGGATGTCTCACTTGCTGGGCACGGCGCGGGAAATCTCGAACATCGGGCGGCCGTTAGAGTCCGAAATAGTGCGCACAACCTCGCGCCGGAAGCCGGCTTTTTGCGCGAGCTGGTCCACATGCTGGCGGACGTCGGGGAAAGCCTCCTGGCCGGGTACATGACCGATGAACAAACCCTTTGGATCAAGGAGCATGCGTTGCGCCTCGGCAGTCTGCTCAGGGTCGGGCGTGGCGGGCACGAACGGGCCTGCCGCGGCGCGCAGCGGGAGCCGGCCGCGGTGCAGCAGATTGAGCGAGTCGAACATGCCCCAATCGGTGACGTAGATGGCATTGCCGACGGAATCGTCGAGGGCTTCGGAGAGCGGGAAGATGGCGTCCGAGAAGGTATTGTGCGCCCCGTTGCGGGTGAGCTGGGCGAGGTACTGATTGTCCACGACAAGGTTCTGGCTCACCAGTGCGATACCGGCGGCCAACACGGCCCAGGCGGGCAATTTCCGCACTGCGGCGGCGGCGAACAGAATCGGGAAAGGCCACAGCAGGACCACGTGATGCGCTCCGGCACCGGCATCGTGCGTCATGGCCATCCACAGCCAGGCGACGGCGGCGAAAGTTAGCGAAAACCACGCCGTGCGGCAGCGCCACCAGAGCGGCACCAGTGCCACCAGGGCCCCCAGGACGTAGTAGAACCCTGTGCTGCGACGCGGGCCGATGGCGTCGCGGAGGGCCAGGGAGAGCCGCTGCGGGGCCGTTTGCGCTGGCTTGGCCGGATCCATCCATTCTTCCGAGGCGATGTAGCCGAACAGCGAGTTGCCTTGCAGTCCGGCCTCAAGTTGCAGCCATTTCCCGGGAATCTCTTCGGGTGCGAGGTGGGCGTTCTGGCGGAAGGTAATCAGCGGGTTGACGGCGTTGTAGTAGACGAAGGGAGCGGCTCCCAGCAGAAAGGCCAGCAGCGCGGTCCGGAAATTCGCGAAGTTGAGATTCCGGCGCAGCCAGGGGAGCAAGACCGCAAGCGTCGCCACGCCGAGTCCAGCCAAGGCCCACAGAAAGATCGCTTTGTTCCATAAGGCGAGCCCAAAACAGAAAAAGCCCAGGCGGAGGTGCCATTTTGACCCAATCGCGGTTCCAAACCCGTTGGTGGTTCCAAATTGGAATAGCGCCCAACAGCCGGTCACAAGCAAAAAGTGTTCCACCGCCACCGGCCCCCAGTCAAACGTGTTGGTCAGGAGGAACAAAGGGTCCGTGGCCAGCAGGAAGGCTGCCAGCAGGGCCGAGTTGCGGCCTAGCGCTGCCAGAGCCAATTTATAGAAAACAAAGATGGTAGCGGCTCCCAATAGGACCATGGGGAGGCGGATGGTCCAGACGTTGGTGCCCAGAATCTCAAAGATCGGGAGGTAAAAGAAGGATTTCAGCGAGCCCAGGTAACTCATCAGCATCACGGGTACGTCGAGCCGGGCGAGGCGACCCCATAAGTGATTGTCGGGATTGAAGTAAAGCGGGCTGCCGAAGAGCGCTTCGTCGGTCTGGAGACCGGCTAAGGGAATAAGCAGCACACCCAGTGTGATGAATACGCCACAGGCCAGCAGGCAGGCCAGCATACCATTGACAGGCGATGTCGCTACTTGACGGGCGGTGGTAAAATCCAACTCGTTGGTGGAGTTCGTATGAGAATTATGCGGCGTGATTCCCACAGTATACGCCAGAGGGCCTGCACGCCAGGGAATGAATGGCCGGAAGAAGTTACCGGAGTGGGGCCGAAGTTTTTTGGGGGCGGGCGTAATGTTTGTGGCAGAGGGCACCGATTAGTAAGCTCAATGGCGGGCCAGGGAGCCTGTCGGAGGGCAGCGAAAAGAAGTGGCACTAAAATTGCTTGCATTTCTCCCGTCCGTATGGTAGAGTTCTTTGATATCAGAGTGGAGTGGGTTTTGGCCCGATCCAATGTCTTGCTAAGAGCAAGTCGCTGCGGCAATGTTGCCGGGAGCGCGGATCGTAACCCACCGTTCGCGATACAGTCCTCCTCCGCCCGCCGGACCCGTGTCCGGCTCGAGTGAAGCTTCCCAAAGTAGCTTGTGGAAAAGCAGCGCAGGAAAAAGTTGTACGCGAAAGCTTGAACCTTTTTAGTTTCGGCTGCGTCTAAACTCGTAGCCAGCAGATATCGACAGTAGGCAAAAGACAGCAAAAAATTGGACAGAGAGAGACAGACAATGACAAAAACAGAGTTGACCAAATTCAGGAATACCTTGGAGACAAAGCAGCGCGAGTTGATCCACTTCGTCAGCAATCGTGAGGGAATCGCCATCGAGAAGAGCCCGGACGCGTTGGACGAAGTGCAGCACGCCGCTGAGCGCGAGCTCGCCATCCGCAATTTGGATCGCGAATCCAACTTGCTGCGCAACGTGCGTGGCGCGCTGCGCCGCATCGGCGACGGCAGCTTCGGCACCTGCATGCACTGCGAGGAAGAAATCTCGCCCAAGCGTCTGGCGGCCGTGCCGTGGACCGCTTACTGCATCCAGTGCCAGGAACTCGCCGACCAGAACAAGGCCAACGGCGAAGAGCAGTTCGACGACCTGCTTGTAACCGCGGCGTAATTCACACCATCAACACAAAGGGCGCGGCGTGCAGGATATCTCTGCCCCGCGCCCTTCGTGTTTTTTCACGCACAGGCGTTGGCCGGTTGGTCGCGCCCGTCGTGATATGGTGAATGCGCAAATGTGCCCAGCGGCCCTCAACGATGAGTGCAAAGGCAAAAAGTCGAAATCTCCTGCTCCTCACAGGGCTAACGGCATTCAGCGCGTGGTCTCAGGTGGAACAAGTTGATTTCGAGGTTGCCTCCGTTAAGCCCTCAGGACCTGGCAGCATCTCCGACTTCGGAGGTGGTCCGGGGAGCCGGAATCCGACTCGCTATGTCGCTAACCGAGCAACCCTTCTCAACCTGATCATGGAAGCGTATGACATCGAGGACTTCAGATCTCCAGCAAAATCCCTTTGGAAAAAGAGGAATATGACGTCGCCGTCAACGTACCGGCCGGAGCGACCAAGCCACAATTCCGTGCGATGCTTCAACGCTTTTTGGCGGACCGCTTCCGCTTGAAATTGCGAATCGAGTCGAAGGAGTTTACCGGCTACGCCTTGGTGGTCGCAAAGTCAGGACTTAAGCTAAAAGCGTCCGGGAGTTCCACTCCACCAGAGACCCCCGCTGGCTTTCCCGCACTCCCTCCGGGAGCCCCAAGTCTGATGACGGTCAACAATAGGGACAGCAGCGGCTATATCTTGGTCCGAATGACAGCTCGGCAGCAGCCCATCTCTGAATTGGCTTCGATCGCACGCACTTGGAATCCCGACAACGAACCAGTCGTGGATCAAACCGGTCTTACCGGGAAGTATGATTTCTTCTTGGAACATGCCATGGAATGGCCAGGAGTCTCAGCTTCCGGGCTGCCTCCAGCACCAAGCCTATCAACGGCATTGCGAGAGCAATTGGGCTTGGAATTGGTCCGCAAGAAGCTTGCGTTCCCCTATGCGATCGTCGAGGGAGTTAGTCTCACGCCTTCTGACAACTGAAAGCTTTTCCCCTCCACCACTTACCGCCCTGAACGTCCACAAACAACTCCCGCCCGTGCGACTTCTTGCCTGAGAAGGCTTCAGAAAGATGAGACGAAGGCAAGAAAATGGAAAACGCCCCCGATCCTTCGACCAGAGGCGTTCCTTTGCGAAACTTGGCGAACTTTGCGTGAGACGTGTTTCTTACAGTAGTTCAGTCCCGGCGAAGAAGAAGGGAATCTCCACCGCGGCCGTTTCCGGGGCGTCCGAGCCGTGCGCGCAGTTGCGCTCGATGCTCGTCGCGAACGTTTTACGAATCGTCCCCTCAGCCGCGTTGGCCGGGTTGGTAGCGCCCATCGTGTCGCGCCACTTCGTGATGGCGTCTTCGGCTTCCAGCACCATCACAACGACGGGGCCTTCGGTCATGAACTTAACTAAGCTCCCGAAAAAGGGACGGGCGCTATGCACGCCGTAGAAGGTCTCCGCCTCCAACTGGCTCATGCGTTTCATCTTCATGCCGGCGATGCGGAAGCCCGCTTTCTGAACCATCGCGAGGATGGCTCCGGTCTGGTTTGCCGCTACGGCGTCTGGCTTGATAATTGCGAATGTGCGTTCCATGGTTTGTTTAAAAGTGATTCCTCAAAGTTTGGTCTTGATGCGCGCGCCGATGTCGGCGGGCGTGGGGCATACGTCGATGCCCGCGGCCTTCATCGCGGCGATTTTGTCTTCGGCTTTGCCGCTGCCGCCGGAGATGATGGCTCCGGCGTGGCCCATGCGGCGTCCCGGAGGAGCCGTCTGGCCGGCGATGAAACCGACCACCGGTTTCTTCACGTTGGCCTTGATGTAGGCGGCCGCGGTCTCTTCGGCGTTGCCGCCGATTTCGCCGATCATCACGATAGCGTGCGTATCGGGGTCTTCGTTGAACAGCTTGATCGCGTCGGTAAAGTTGGTGCCGATGATCGGGTCGCCGCCGATGCCGATGCACGTCGATTGCCCGATGCCGAGCGCGGTGAGTTGTCCCACCGCCTCATAAGTCAAAGTGCCGGAGCGCGAAACCACGCCCACGTGTCCTTGCAAATGAATGTGACCGGGCATGATGCCGATCTTGCACTTGCCCGGAGAGATCACGCCGGGGCAGTTGGGGCCGACCAGGCGCGTCTTCGGGTGATCCTTGAGATACTGCCACACGCGGATCATGTCGCCTTGGGGGATGCCCTCGGTGATGCAGATGACGAGTTCGATGCCAGCGTCGGCGGCTTCCATGATGGCGTCGGCCGCGAAGGGCGGGGGCACGAAGATCACGCTCGCGTTTGCGCCGGTGTCATTTACACCCGCCGCAACGGTGTCGAACACAGGCCGATCGAGATGTTTCTGTCCGCCCTTACCGGGCGTAATGCCGCCGACCACTTTGGTGCCGTAAGCAATCGCTTGCTCGGCGTGGAAGGTGCCTTCCTTGCCGGTGAAGCCTTGCACCAGCAGGCGGGTAGTTTCGTTTACAAGTACGCTCATCTTAGTTCACCACCGCCAATGCCACTACTTTGTCCGCCGCGTCTTTCATGCCGTTCGCAATCGTGAAGTTCAAGCCAGAATCCAGCAGGATCTGCTGCCCTTGCTCGAAGTTTGTGCCCTCCATGCGAACCACAATCGGAAGCTTCACATTCAATTCGCGAGCCGCCGCCACCACGCCCGTCGCCAGCGTATCGCAGCGCAGGATGCCGCCGAACACGTTGATGAGGATGGCCTTGACTGCCTTGTCGGAGAGCAGGATGCGGAAGGCGTTGCGGATCTGCTCCGCATTCGCGCCGCCGCCTACGTCGAGGAAGTTTGCCGGACTGCCGCCGGAGTACTTGACGATGTCCATAGTCGCCATGGCCAAGCCAGCGCCGTTCACCATGCAGGCCACCGTGCCGTCGAGCTTGATGTAGTTCAAGCCGAACTTCGATGCTTCCACTTCCAGCGGATCTTCTTCGTTCAAATCACGCAGTTCGACCAAATCCTTGTGGCGGAACATCGCGTTGTCGTCGATGTTCATCTTGCAGTCGAGCGCGAACACGCCGCCGTCCTTGGTCAGGATGAATGGATTGATCTCGGCCAGCGTCAGGTCGAGTTTCTCGTTCGCCTCGGCCAGCGCCATCATCGTCTTCGCTGCCGCGTTGATCGAGCCCGCGGGGATGCCGATGCCGAATGCCAGCTTGCGCGCCTGGAACGGGCTTAGGCCAACGCCGGGTTCGATGGCTTCCTTGAGGATGCGCTCAGGAGTATTGTGCGCGACCTCTTCAATATCCATGCCGCCGTCGGCCGACGCCATGAAGACGTTCTTGCCGGACGCGCGGTCCAGTACGATCCCCAAATAGAGTTCGCGCTCAATCGGCAGCGTCTCTTCGATGAGCAGGCGCTGCACCAGGCGGCCTTCCGGCCCGGTTTGATGGGTGACGAGCGTCATGCCGAGGATCTCTGTGGAGAACTGCGTCACTTCCTTGGCGTCTTTGGCGACTTTGACGCCGCCGCCCTTTCCGCGTCCGCCGGCGTGGATCTGCGCTTTGACGACAACGCTTCCTCCGAGCTTCGCGGCGGCCTTTTCTGCATCGGCAACGGAGGTGACCATCTCTCCGCGCGGCACGGGTACGCCGTGGCGTGCCAAGAGTGCCTTGGCTTGATATTCATGGATCTTCATGTTGGGTTTGGGGGAATCTTCAGGATAACATGGTGAGTCCAATGTCCCTTTTACCCTATCTGCACCAAGTTGCTGCCCGCGGCGATCTGTCGGAGCAGCAGGCGTGCTCCTCGATGTGGGTTTTGCTTGACGGCGAAGCGACGGCGGTTGAGATCGCGGCCTTCTTGACTGCTTTGAAGATGAAAGGCGAGACCGCGGCGGAGCTTGCGGGTTTGGCTCGGGGCATGCGGGAGCGCATGATTCGCGTGGACGCGGGCACCGATGTGGTCGACATTTGCGGCACGGGCGGCGATGGGTCGGGGACGTTCAACATCTCGACGACTGCAGCGTTCGTGATGGCGGGAGCGGGGGCGCATGTGGCGAAGCATGGCAATCGCGCGATCTCGAGCGCGACGGGGGCGGCGGATGTGCTGGAGGCGCTGGGCGTCAACGTCACGGCGACGGCGGAAGACGCTGCTCGGCTGATCCGCGAGGTGGGCATCGGGTTCCTGTTTGCGCCGGCGTTTCATCCGTCGGTGAAGCACGTGCAACCGGTGCGGCGGGAGTTGAAGATGCGGACCGTGTTCAACCTGCTGGGTCCGTTGGCGAATCCCGCGGGAGCGCGGAGGGCTGTGATCGGCGCGCCGACGGTGGCCGCGGCGGAGTTGATGGCGGAGGCGTTGCGGATGCTTGGGACCGAGCGAGTGTTCGTGGTGCATGGGCACGGCGGGCTGGATGAGGTTTCGACGACGGGGCCGACGGACGTGTTCGAAGTGGCGGGCGATGCCATCACGCGGCGCGTGTGGGAGCCCGCGGACTTCGGCGTGCCGCAGGCGGAGATGAGCGAGCTGCTGGGAGGCGACGCGGCGCATAACGCGAAGCTGGTGCGCTCCATTTTGGATGGCGAATCCGGCCCGCGCCGGGACATCGTGATCGCGAATGCAGCGGCTGGGTTGCTCGCGTCGGGCCTTGCGGAGGATCTGCGCGCGGGTGTGGCGATGGCGGAGGCGTCCATCGATTACGGAAACGCGAGGGCTAAGCTGGAGGCGTTGCTGCAGTGAAACGCGTGGGGCTGGTGCATTGGAAAGTGGAGGAGGCCCGGCCTTTGATTGAGTTGCTGGAGCGGGCTGGATATGAGGTCCACTATGGTAATGCGCAGCGGCCGATTCGCGTTTCCGAACTGAAGAAGTTGGACGCGCACGCCGCGGTGGTGGACCTTTCGCGCCTGCCTTCGCAGGGAAAATACTGGGCGGCGGAGCTGCGGCAGACGTCGCTGAAGCAGCTCCCGATTGTCTTCGTTGACTGTGCAGCAGAGAGAGTGGACGCGGTGCGCGCGGCGATTCCGGATGCGGAGTACGTGGTGCGAAAGGATTTGCTCGCGGCGTTGAAGCGGGCGAAAGCGGTGGCCAATCCGGTGCAGCCGGAGCGCCTGATGGCGAGCAGCCGGAGTGCGGCGCTGAAGATGGGCGTGAAGCCTGGATCGCGCGTGGGCGTGTACGACGCGCCTCGGGGGTATGCGAAGGTGCTGGGGGCGTTGCCGGAGGGGGCGGTGCTCGATGAAGCGCCGGAGGAGATTGCGCCGGTGACGGTTTGGTTTGTGACGGACCCTGACACGTATCTGGCGCGACTGCGCGAAATGAAGAAAGTCGCGGCGAAGTCGAAGCTGTGGGTGGTGTATCCGAAGCAGCAGAAGGGCAAGGCAGGGGTGGGGATTACGCAGTTTACGGTGCGCGAGGCGGCGATCAAGGTGGGGCTGGTGGACTACAAGGTTTGTTCGGTGGATGAAACGTGGACAGGCTTTGCGTTCGCGGTTAAGAAGTGAACAGGCCCTTCCATTTGCGCAGGACTAGCTCGGCTAGGCTGAGGAGCACCGCTAGGCCCAGGAACGCGGGCCACAGGGTTAGCGTGGATGGGATGGTTTTTCCAATGGCGGTGAAGACGGCGCTGGGCTCGGGGTTGAAGCGGCCGCCGGTGTATTCGGCTACCTGCTTGAGCAGGGCTTCGTTGTTGCCGTATTCGTTCAGCTCGGCTTCGGGGCGATAGAGGCCGGCTTCGGGGAAGGCTCGGGATTCCTTGGCGGGCAACACGCGGAACATGCCCTCGCGCGCGCCGATCTTTAGGCGGCCTTCGTAAGTGCCGGATGCTGTCTTCTTCACAGGCATGGGCTGCTGGAAGCCGCCGGGACCGAAGGCGTAGATGGCGGGGACGGCGGAGGGCTCGCTGACGCCGCGGCCCAGGCGGTAGTTGGCGACCAGCTCTCCGTTGGCGCTGTCGTATTCCAAGCTCGCCTCGCCGTCTGGGGTGTGGGGTAGCAGGTCGCGAGCGACGTTGGTCCAGAATTTGTCGAAGCCTTTCCAGGTGATCCAATCCGTGGCCCAGCGGGACTTGGCGTCGGACGCGAACACGGCAGCTCGGCCCAGGCCGTACTGCCAGCGCGAGAGCAGCGGGTCTTCGCGGTCGATCTTGAGGATGGTTTCCGCCGACGGCTTGGCGATGAAGCGGACGTAGCCTCTGAGCAGCGGCGCGGTTTCAATGCCGACATCGCTGAGGATTTCAACCTTTTTGATGACCTCCGGCGCGAGGGGAGTTTCGTTGGTGGTGGTGCCGGTGTGTTCCAGCACGTCCTTCACAAGAATCTGCTCCAGTTGGCTGAGGTCGATCACAAAGTAGGACTTGCCTCCGGCCGTGGTCGCGACCTTTTCCAGGTATGCCTTGTTCACGTCTTGACCGATGCCGACGGTGGAGATGGTGATCTTCTCACTCTTGGCGGAGTTTGCGGTGACGAAGCTGTTGCCTTCTTCCGAGATACCGTCGGTGAGTAGAACGATGTGGCGCGACGCGGCCTGCACAGGGCGCATCTTGGCGTAGGCCTCGGCGAGCGCGGGTGCGATCTGCGTGCCGCCGTCGGGGCGGATGCCGGCGATGATGCGGTTGATGAAGGATTTGTCCTCGGCCTTGCGGGTGTTCACGGCCCATTCCCAGGTGTTGTCGAAGGCGAGCACGCCCACTTGGTCAATGGGGCGCACGTTGTTCACGGCTCCGATGGCTGCCAGCCGCGCGATTTCCATTTTGCGGCCTTCCATGGACGAACTCTTGTCGATGATGAGCGTGATGGCGGTGCCTTCGGGAGAACGGGGCGGGGCTAGCTTGGCGGGCAGCGTGCGCTCCAACGCGTCTTCGATTTTGGCCTTGGTCTCGTCGTAGACGTTGCGCTCACCGCCGATGATCAGCAGGCCGCCGCCATTGCGGACGTACTTTTCCACGTCGGATTTCGAGGCGTCGGTCATGGACTCGAGGTCCCAGTTGTTGAAGATCACAAGCTGGTAATCAGAGAGTTCGATGTTGACAAGATTGCCGGCGGTTTTCACGTCGCACTGCGCGCCGGTGAGGACGCTGAGGATGTGCGTATCATCTTCAGCCAGGTCGCCGGAGAAGTAGAGGACCTTGGGTTTGCGCAACGTCACGGTTTGATCGAAGCGGATTTCGGTGGAGCCCGCGGGGCGGATGGTCATGGTGAGTTCCAGCGCTCCGGGCGTGTTGAGGCTGGTGTGCAGGCGGATGGGGTTTTGTCCAGCGACCAGAGCCACGTTAGTCTTGCCGAGCGATTGGCCTTCGGCGGCGAGTTCGATTTCCGCCGGGCCGGGCGAGGGGGCGGAGACCACGGCGTCAATGGGGAACTGTTCGCCGGTGAAGGCGAGCGCGGGGATGTTGACCGAATCGAGATGGATGGCGGGCTTGGTGCGGCCGGCGAGGGCGAAGGTGTCAATGGGGATGCCGAGTTCGCGGGCTTGCCAGGCGGCTCGGGCGAGGCTGCCTTGATTTTCCTTGCCGTCTGAGATGAGCGCGAGGCGTGGGATTCTGCCAG
Organism: Bryobacterales bacterium; assembly: GCA_947446025.1. GTDB lineage: Bacteria > Acidobacteriota > Terriglobia > Bryobacterales > Bryobacteraceae > Palsa-187. The sequence goes on along the minus strand of CANFEY010000047.1, from coordinate 16,596 downwards.
CGGGCAGCGTGGCGATGGCTTCCCGGACGGCGGCTTCGAGGTTGGTGGCTTTGCCGGTGTCTCCGGTGGCCGTGCGAAGCGCGGTGGCCTCCGCGGCATCGACGGGGCGCGTGGTGCGGGCGAAGGGAATGACGGTGAGCGAATTGCTGCCGCGCGCACTGGTGAGGTTGCGGGCCAGCGTGTTGGCGCGCTCCAGGTCCGTTGCGGTGGCGCTGGCGGAGGTATCGACCAGCACGGCGACGGCGAGCTTTGATTCGGGCAGGGTGATGTGCGGCTCAGCCAGGGCGACGATGACGGCAACGAAGGAAAGCGCCCTCAAAGCAAGGCCGATGCGGCGGCTGGTGCGGCGCATTTCGTAGACGGCCCACGCCAACGGAATCCAAGAGAGGAAGAGTACCCAGGAGCGGTCGAAGTTCATGCGGCTTTGCTCCAGGGTGTTCTAAAGGCTGTGAGGCTCAGAGCGCGGTTGCGGCCGAAGAAAATCCAATCGGCGAGCAAGCCGAGCGCGCCTGCGATGGCGAGCCAGGGCCAAATGTCCGTGGCGGTGGATTCGGAAAATGTCTTCGGGGGGATGCCGGTGGAGACGCCACGAGGGATGGTCCAGGACGCATCCGCGAGGGCAGGGAGCGTGAGCGAGTAGACCAGTTCGCGGTCGCCGGTCTGTACGCGCACGGTGCCGGGGGCTCCGGAGAAGAAACGCAACGTGTCGCCTTCGATGCTGTAGGGCAGTTCGGCGTTGGCTTCATCGAGCACGTGGATGCCGGTGGAGTTGGCTTCAATGGGGACGCTGGTGGTGCCGACGGATCCGGCCTGTAGTTCGAATCTTCGATAAGAGGCCGGGTTCATCCAGCGCAGTGCGTTGGCGATCAGCAGCGGGGTGGCGAGCTCGTATTGCATGGCTCCGCGCGCGGGGTGGAAGCCGATGGCGACGTTCTTGGTTGCGCCGTCGCGAGCCACGATGACCGGTCCTGCGGTGGTGGACGCGATGACCGTGTCCGTGGCGGCGGGCGCGAAGACGTCGGTTGAGGTCAGCGTAACGTCACGTGTATAGAGGCCTGCGCCGATGGGCGTCTCCTGATTCCAGCGGTCGAGCGCGGCGTTGCTCTGCGTGGACTTGACGGGGATCAGCGAACCGGCGGCGGGAGGTTCGATCCACAGAGCGTCGGTCTTCGGGGGCGCGGGCGGGGCGAAGCGGTCGAGCACGACGAGGTCGGCTTTAGCGTTCGCGTCATAGGCGGAGGTGGGGAGGAATTCGGTGTCGAGCACGGGGTTGGACGCGAACAACGGGCGCAGCAGCGAGTCGTTGGAATAGACGATGACTTTCGAGAGAGCTTGCGAGGGAACTTCGACCACGGCACGGTCATCCCCGGGAATGGCGTCGTTGATATTGATGCGGGCTTCCAGCCAGCCGCCGGTCTTCTCTTTGTAGAGGAACGCGGACTGTACTTCGTCACCGGGCTTCAGCGTCATCCGGCGCGACCCGGCGGGAGACTGCGCGTACTGCAATGCGAGGTCGACGGTGTGGGGTTTCACGCCGTAATTCTTGACGGCGACGAAGATCTCCCAACTGTCGGGCGCGGCGGGGGAGCGGCGCAGGGCCACTTTGCGCAGGCCAACGTTTTCGGTGGGCGGTTTCACTTCGATGACGCGCAGCTTGGCGGGTTGGCGGGTGATGGCGGCGTCGTTCGCGTTGACGCGGGCGGCCCCGATGTAGACTACTTCGCCGGGGCGGCTGGATTGCAGGGTTTGGGCGCGCTCGGCGAATTCAAAGGCGAGCGCCAGGTTGAGCGATGACGCGCTGGCTTGCGAAGCTTGCAGCGCGGCTTCGAGAACAGCGCGGTCGGTTTCAAAAGCTGTGGCGGGTGTGGCGAGCGCATCGGCGCGGACCAGCATGACGCGGTCGCGGCGCGGCAGGGCTCGGATGTAGGCGAGCGCGCGGGTCTTGGCTGTGTCAAGCGTGGTGCCCTGCGCGGTTACCGAGCCCATCCAGGCGGAGGTATCGAGCAGCACGACGTGATCGGCACCGGGTCCGTCGAAGACGCCGAACTGCGGTCCGGCGATCGCGAGCAGTAATAGGATGAGGCTGATGAGTTGGAGCAGCAGGCTCCAGGGTTGCTGAATCTTGCGGCGGTGCTTGAGGTCGGTTCGGGAGCCCGCTTGGGTCCAGAAGCGCAGCGTGGCGACGACGGCTTTGCGCTTGGAGCGGTCGAGTAGATACAACGCGACAACGCCGGCGGAGACTGCGCCGATGAGACCAAGAAGTTCGCCCAAGCCGAGATTCAGGAAGTTCACTTAACTGACGGCTCCTGTATCTACTAGTGGACCAAAAATCGCCTGCTCCACGGGGACCGAGGAGGGAATGCCGAGGTAGCGGCCGCCGCTGCGTTGTGCAACGTGGCGGACTTTTTCGGCGTAGGCATCGAAGGCGGCGGTGTATTGCGCGCGGGCGTCGCGGTCGAAAGCGAGTTCTACTTTCTGGCCGGTCTCGGCATCTTCGAGTTCAAGTTCGCCATCCCAGGGCGGCGTGCGATCCTGGTCGGCCCAGGTTTGGATGAGGACCAACTCGTGGCCGAAGTCGCTGAGGAACTGAATTGGTTTCTCGAACTCGCCGTCGTCGAGGAAATCAGAGATCACGATGACCAGGCCGCGCTGCGGGAATTTGGCGATGAACTGGCGGGAGCAGTCCATGAAGTTGGTTGTGGCTGTGGGCTGGAGCGCGGTGAGGAAGTCGATGACAGGTTGGAACTGATGACGCCCGCCACCGGCGTTGAAGGAGTCGTGGAGCTTGTTGCTGAAGGGCTGAATGGTCATCGCATCCAGGCGCACCAGGCCGACGTAGCTGAGCGCTCCGGCGAGTTGACGGGCGTAGTCGAACTTGCCGGTGTTCATGGACGAACTCACGTCGATCAAGATGCGGACGGGAACGCGCGGCTCCAGTTGGAACATCTTGAGGACGAGTTTTTCCAGGCGCAGGTAGGCTCGCCAGTTGACGGCGCGGAGGTCGTCGCCTTGGTAATACTGGCGATGGTCAAGGAATTCCTGACCGGCGCCGCCGAAGCGCGACGTGTGGTGGCCGCCGACGAGTCCAGGCAGCGACTTGCGCCAATGGATGGCGAGGCGTTCCAGACGCTCCAGCAGTGCGGTGCTGATGAGCGGTTCAGGCACGGGCGGCGACCGCAGTGACGGCGGGGATCAGTCGAGCGAGGATCGATTCGGTGCCTTGTCCGTCGGCGTGCGCATCGAAGTTTAGGATGATGCGATGGCGCAAAACGGCGGGTGCGACGGCGTCGATGTCTTCGATGGAGAGGTGCATGCGGCCATGAAAGAGGGCGTGGACGCGTCCGCATTCGACCAGCGCTTGTGCGCCGCGCGGGGAGCTGCCGAAGCGGATGTATTTCTTCGTGAGCTCGTGCGCTTCGGGTGAAGTGGGTTGCGTGGCCATCACGAGCGCGATGGCGTGATCCTGCACGTGGGGGGCGCAGAGGACCTGGTGGCAGATATCCTTGAGGCCCATGATTTCGCCGTGGTCGAGCACGGGCTCGACGGTGATCTCGTCTTTTTGGATGGTGCGTTCGACAATGGCGGTAAGGTCGGAGCGCGTGGGGTAGGGGACCAGGATCTTCATTAGGAAGCGGTCGAGTTGGGCTTCCGGCAGAGGATAGGTGCCTTCCATTTCGATGGGGTTTTGCGTGGCCATGACGAGGAATGGAGCTTCGAGCAGGTGCGTGTGGTTGCCGCTGGTGACGGTGTGTTCCTGCATGGCTTCGAGCAGTGCGGATTGCGTCTTCGGAGTGGCGCGGTTGATTTCGTCGGCCAGGACCAGGTTGGAGAAGATGGGTCCGGGTTGGAACTTAAGGCTTTTGGCGCCGGTCTCCGAGGTGTCCATCATCGCGCTGCCGACGATGTCGCCGGGCATGAGGTCGGGCGTGAATTGGATGCGCGAATATTTGAGGTGGAGGACTCGCGAGAGGGTTCGCAGAAGGGTAGTTTTGCCCAGGCCGGGGACGCCTTCGAGGAGCACGTGGCCGCCGGCGAGGAGGCAGATGAGGACGCCATCGACGACCTCTTTTTGGCCGACGATAATTTTCCCGATTTCCTGGCGTACGCGGTTAAGCTGCGAAGTGGCGAGCTGGAGGGCGGTCTCTGGTTGCACCAGGATATTCTATCGCAGTGGGGGTGGGGGGCACGCGAAGGCGCGAAAGGGTTCCCTTGCTCGGCTACTTCGAATTCGCGGACGTGAGTAGGTGGAAGACAGCGGTGGCGTGCGAATCGCCTAGATTCACGGTTAGCGGATAGGTATTCGAGAAGGTTCGTGGACCGGCTACGAAGCCGAAGTCTTGCCTGAAGCCCGATGGGATGTTGACGGATGCCGTGTAGGTTCCCTTCGGAAGATCGTAGGCTTCAAAGACGCCTTTTGCGTCGGTGACAACTGTGGCTGGAGGGCTGCCGATTTTGGCTAACGTGATGGTGACTCCGGGCAGTGGACGGCGGGGATCGCCGGACACGATCACTTCGCCGGAGATGCGGGTTCGATCTGCGGAGGCGGGCAGGGCGCGGAGGAATTTCAGGTCGTCGGGGGCTGATTCCGGGTCACCGGAGCGATCACAGGCGGGCGAGAGCCACAGCATCCTTCTGCTTCCACTCCTTTGAATGCTTCTTCGACGCGCACGGTTGCCCGCTGACCCGGTGTAGGGTTCCTTCTGCTGAAGTCCTTTGCCTTTTCGATCCGGCCGACGAACACCAGGGCTGAGCGTTGCCATTCCACTTTCGGTGTTTCGAACGCCACGCACACTCAAGCCAGCGATTGGACTGTAGTGAGAACGGAAAGAAGTGCGATGCGGAACACACCGGCATTGTAGAACGGGCGGAGCGCAAAGTCACACGGGGCGTTCGCGGGGCTTTCCTACCGGCGCCTGCCTCGCTTAGCGCAGACAGCGAAGGTTCTCACACTGCACCAGCTAAGAGGACTTTGATTTTCTCCGCAATACCTCCCATTGGGACTGATCTAGCGGTGTCATCACGTCTCCCAGAGGCGCGGAAAAGAGCGAGGTCCTCATTGCTTCGAAGCGAGCTCTTCTTTGCGCGCAAGGCGGCTGATCAGCGGCGAGGGGCTTGCCGTTCTTGGGATCGAATTGTGTGGGGATCTGTTTCATATTTGATGGTTCCCTACACACCGCGCTTGTCGCCCCAGATGTCTACGTGGAGGCGGGGGCTGTAGCGGAAGGATTCGCGTTTGCAGAGTTCGGCTAGCCATTGGGCTCGGGCGCGGGTGGCTTCGGGGGTGGTGCCTTCGGGCATGAGGAGGACGCGGGAACGGTCGGCGTTTAGGTTGGCGACGATGGTTTGGATTTCGTCGAGGTCGGCGGGGGTGGAGACTACGAACTTGAGTTGGTAGTCGTAATCGGAGACTAGGCGCTTGAGGATTTCGGGCTTGTAGCGGGTGGCTTCGTGGCGTTCGGCCCACTCACCTTCGGGGGTGGAGTTGGAGAGCTTGGGGGAGAGGCTCATCAAGTCGCAGACGACCGGTTGGTAGACGGTGCCGGCGGTTTCTATGGTGACGTGAATGCCGCGCTGTTTGAGTGCTTGGGTGAGGGGGACAGCGGGCGCGAAGAGCATGGGTTCGCCGCCGGTGATGACTACGTGTTGCGCAGGGTGTCTGGCGATCTCTTCGAGGATGGCATCGTTCGACACTTCTACGCCTTCGGGTTTCCAACTGGTGTAGGGCGTGTCGCACCAACTGCAGCGCAGGTTGCAACCTGACGTGCGGACGAAGACGCTGGGGACTCCGGCTAGGACGCCTTCGCCTTGGATGGAGTAGAAGATTTCGGCGATTTTCATGGGGTGTAGGCGACGGGATCTGTCAGGCCGGCTTCGCGGAAGCCTTTCAGGCGCAGCAGGCAGGAGTCACAGCGGCCGCAGGATCGGGCTTGCGGGTCGGGATCGTAGCAGCTGTGCGTGGAGGCAAAATCTACTCCGACTTCGGCGGCAAGGCGGACGATGGCGGCTTTGTCGAGCGCCGCGAGCGGAGTGTGAATGTGCAGGCGCGTGCGGGCTTCGACGCCCGACTTGGTAGCTAGGTTCGCCATGGTTTCGAAGGCGGCGATGAATTCGGGGCGACAGTCGGGGTAGCCCGAGTAGTCGATGGCGTTGACTCCGATAAAGATGTCGGACGCGCCGAGCACTTCGGCCCAGGCCATGGCGTAGGAGAGGAAAATCGTATTGCGCGCGGGGACGTAGGTGATGGGGATGCCTGCGGGCAGATCGTCGGCGCTCGCGTGTTTGGGGACGGCGATGTCGGCGGTGAGGGCGCTGCCGCCGAAGGCTCTGAGGTCGATGTGGGCGGTGCGGTGTTCCTTGGCTGCGAAGTGGGCGGCTACGTGGGCCGCGGCGGCGAGTTCGATTTTGTGGCGCTGGCCGTAGTCAAAAGACAGCGCGTAACAATCGAAGCCGTCGCGGCGGGCGACGCCCAGGCAGGTGGCGGAATCGAGGCCTCCGCTGAGCAGGCAGACTGCATTCATGGTGATGCTATCATCATAGGCCATGAGCGCCGAAAAGCATCGTCCGTTTGTTCCTGAGAATGCGAAGATGACCGAGTTCACGGCTCGGGCAGTGATCCTGGGGCTGGTGTTGTGCGTGGTGTTAGGGGCGGCGAACGCGTACCTGGGGCTGCGCGCGGGGGTGACGATCGCAGCCACCTATCCGGCTGCGGTGATTAGCATGGCGGTGCTGCGGATTTGGAAGGGGTCTATTCTCGAGGAGAATTTGGCGCGCACCGCTGGGTCGATTGGCGAGTCTGTGGCGGCGGGGGCGATCTTCACGGTGCCTGCGTTTGTGATTGCTGGGGCGTGGCCGCAGTTTGATTTTGAGCACACCTATTGGCAGTCCACCGCGATGATGGTTGTCGGCGGGATCTTGGGCGTGTTGTTTGTGTCGCTGGTGCGGAGGGTGATGGTGGAAGATCCATTGCTGCCGTTTCCGGAGTCTGTCGCGGCGGCGGAGATTCACAAGGCGGGGCGGCAGGGCGCGGAGGCGGCGAAGTATTTGTTCTGGAACATCGGCGTTGGCGCTGTCGTGCAACTGCTCGGCGAGATGAAGTTGTTTCTGGTGGAGCACGACTTCGTGATGCGCATCGGGCAGCCGGGGGTGAGTTCGGTGCGGCTGGGCGCGGCGGGTTCCACGAACGTGATTCAGACGGGCGGCATTTCGACGTTCGGCGCGCCGACTGTGAGTCCGGCGTATTTGGGCGTGGGATATGTGATCGGGCCCCGGCTCGCTGCGCTGCAATTTTCGGGAGCTTTGCTGGCATGGGGCATGCTGGTGCCGCTGTTCATGTACTTCCTGGGACCACGCGTGCAGGAGTTCATTCCAGCGGGCGCGGGAGATGAAGGTTGGGCGGCGCAGGCTGCGGCGGTGTGGCGTTATATCGTGCGGCCGATTGCGGTGGGCGGCATGCTGGTGGGCGCGGCGTACACGCTCATCAAGATGGGGCGCAAGCTGACGTCGAGTTTGGGCCGGGCGTTCAAAGAGGTTCGCGAAGGTGCGCCGCCAATGGCGACGGTGGCTCGCACGGAGCGCTACATGGGGTCGAAGACGGTGCTTCTGTTGATCGGCGTAGTGTTTCTGTTCATGGTCGCGCTGTACATTTACATTTCAGGCAACGTGGTGGCGGGGACGGTGTCCGCAGTCGTGATGCTGATTGTCGGATTCTTCTTCTCCACGGTGTCCGGAAATTTGGTGGGGATGATCGGGTCGTCGAACAATCCGATTTCGGGGCTAACGCTTTCGACGCTGATTATCGCGGCGCTGTTGATGGTCGCGCTGGGGGTGCGGGGGCCGGAGGGTGTGGCGGTGGTGCTCGGCGTGGCGGCTGTGGTGTGCGTTGCGGCTGCAGTGTCGGGCGAGCTGTTGCAGGATTTCAAAGCGGGCTACATATTGGGAGGCACGCCTCGAACGATTCAAATTGTGGAGTTGGTCGCCGTCGTGCTGGCGAGTCTGGTCATGTGGTTTGTGCTGTACGTGCTGTACGCGGACAACGTGCAGCGGGGCGGCACGGGGTTCGGTGATCCCGGGTTGGCGGCTCCGCAGGCGGGGCTGATGGCGGTGCTCTCGCAAGGGATTGTCGGCGGGGACATGGCGTGGCCGCTGGTGGTGTGCGGCTCAGTGTTTGGGTTCGCGCTGATTCTGTTGGGCGTGCCGAGTCCGATGTTAGTCTCGGTGGGAATGTATCTGCCGTTCTCGACGTGCTTCGGGATTTTCTTCGGCGGCATGGTGCGCGGCGTGGCGGATTGGATGGGGCGGCGCGCGGGTCACAACGAGGCGCAACGGACGCGCACGGAGAGTGTCGGCATCCTGATCGCTAGCGGGTTGATTGCTGGGGAGGCGTTGACAGGTGTCATCGTAGCTGCGTTCCGGTATTACGAAAAGTCGCTTCCCCAGATCTTGTCGGACGCTTCGTATTGGCCGGGGTTCCTGGTAATGGTGGGGCTGGGGGCGATTCTGGTAAGGATTCCGTTTAAGAATGCGGGGCGGCCGGAGGATCCGGCTCCTCCGGCGGCGATGATGTAGCTGGCAGTACACTAGTAAATTGCCTCGCCTAAGTGTTTCCGGAGAACCCTCCGCCAGTGGATCGCAGTGGACGCAGCTCTATTTGGGGCTGGGCTTCACCACGATGGCTACCTTGCTGCTGGAACTGTCGCTGACGCGTCTGTTCTCGGTGGTCTTCTTTTATCACTTCGCATTTCTTGCGATCTCCCTTGCCCTGTTTGGATTTGGCGCAGGCGGTGTGTTCTCGTACGTGATCGCGAACCGTCCGGGGAATCTTTCGGCGGAGTTGGGCCGGCTGACGTTCATCAACAGCATCGCCGTCGTGTTGCTGCTGTGGTTCATTCTGTCGCGGCACGGAGAGATGACGCTGGCGACGTTGGCGGTCGTGTACGTGGCGAGCGCTGTACCGTTCTTCTTCGCCGGAACCGTAGTGTCGCTCGCGATCAGTGAGGCGATTGGGCGCATCGACCGGGCCTACCTGTGGGACCTGATGGGCGCGGCTGCGGGGTGCTTGCTGCTGGTGCCGTTCCTTGATTACTTCGGCGGACCCAACACGGTGATCGCGGCGGGAGTCATCTACGGCATCGCGGCGTCGATCTGGTTCAATCGCGCAGGGCAAGCCCAGCTGCGCGCGTCGGCGGTGCTGGTTTCGCTGCTGCTGGTGACCTTGATGATCGTGAACGGCACCAACCACATCTTTGATGTGCAGTGGGCCAAGGGCGAGCGGCTGCCGGAAGAGCGCCTATCCAAGTGGAACAGCTTTTCGCGCGTGGGGCTGACGAAGGTGCCGCAGGGGTATTGGGACATTCGCATTGATGCCGATGCGGCGACGGGGATTCCGAACATAGATTGGTCAAAGCCGCTGACGGAAGCGCAGAGGGCGGACCTGCTGCATCGCGGCGCGGGGCTGCCGTATCTGCTCAGGCCGGGGGCGAAGACGGTGATCATCGGCGCGGGTGGCGGGTATGATTTGGCGCGCGCGCTCGGGTCGGGGAGTAAAGACGTCACGGGCGTTGAAATCAACCCGATCATCGCCGACGACATCATGCGCGGGGCGATGCTCAAGGAAAGTTTTGCGCTGTACACGCGGCCTGAGGTGCGCATCTTCGTGGAAGACGGGCGCAGCTTTATTCGCAGCAGCCGGGAGAAGTATCAGGTGTTGCAGGCGACGTTGGTGGACACGTGGGCGTCGACGGCGGCGGGTGCGTTTGCGTTGTCGGAGAACAATCTGTACACCACCGAAGCCTTCGAGGATTACCTGCGGCACTTGACCGATGACGGCGTGCTTGCGTTCAGCCGATGGGGATTTGATCCGCCGCGCGAATCGTTGCGCGTCGTCTCTTTGGGTATGGAGGCGCTTCACCGCCTTGGCGAAAACGACGCGGCGCGGCATGTGATCGCGGTGCGGGAGCAGGCGCAGAATCTGAATGGCTGGGGCGCGCTGGATACGCTGTTGATTTCGCGCAAGCCGTTCACGGAGGCGGACCTGGAACACGCGGCGCACATGGCATCTGAGATCGGGATGGAAGTGCTGTACCTGCCAGGGCTCGGGGCGCAGAATCCGTTCGGGCAGTTGTTGACGGCCGGCGATCCGGCGGCATTCCTGCGCGACTACCAGTTCGACGTGACGCCGGTGTCCGATGACCGGCCGTTTTTCTTCTACACGGTGCAGGCTCGCGACTTGTGGGATTACTTGCGCAACGCCAACCAGTCGAGCGCGGATTACAAAGTGAATCGCGCTGTGCCACTGCTGTTCGGATTGATGGTGTTGTGTCTGGTGGCGACGGCGCTGGTGATGGTGCTGCCTCGGTTGGTGCTGGGGAGCCGGCTGCCGAAACAAAAGGGCATCCTTACGTTTTTGGTGTATTTCCTCTGTTTGGGGGCTGGGTACATCCTGGTGCAGATGGCGTTGATCCAGAAGTTCATGTTGCTGCTGGGGCAGCCTACGCGGGCGTTGACTGTGATCGTTTTCTCCATGCTGCTTGCGAGCGGGGCGGGGAGCTACTGCAGCCGACGTTTGGTGGCGGGCATGGATGGAAGGTTGATGGGAGTGTTGGCGGGGGTAGCGGGATTGATCGCGCTGCTGGCTGTGGGCGCGACTCCGTTGGTGCGGGTGGCGGCTACGTGGCCGATGGTGGCGCGCGTGTTGGTGGCGGTGGCGGCGATTGCTCCAGCAGCGTTTTTCATGGGGATGCCGTTTCCTTGCGGGCTGCGCAGGCTCGAAGAAAGGCATGCGCCTTCGTTGCGCTGGGCTTGGTCGCTCAATGCGGCGGCTTCGGTGATGGGGTCGGTGGTGTCGGTGGTGTTGGCGATCTATTTGGGGTTGCGGGCTACGTTGCTCATCGGGGGTGCGATGTATCTGGTGGCACTGTTGGTGATCGGGGTGACTGGAAGGAAAGCGCGATAGCGGCGTTGCGTTGGATGCCGGCCAGCTTGGTGCGGGCTACGGGTGTGTTGCGGAAGCGGTTGCGAAACGCCTCGGGCGTCATCGACGCTAGATCGGCTAGCGGGATGGGTTGGGGTTGGAACCCAGGCTCTGCAGTGACGGGTGCCTTACGATTCCACGGGCAGACATCTTGGCAGATGTCGCAGCCGAAGACGTTGTCGCCGATACCTGCGTGGAACTCCTCTGGGATGGGGCCGCGCAGTTCTATGGTCAAGTAAGAGATGCAGCGGCGCGCGTCGAGCGTCCACCCGGTTCCCTTGGGAATAAGGGCTTGCGTGGGGCAAGCGTCGATGCAGGCGGTGCAGGTGCCGCAGCGCTCCTTGGGCGGGGCGTCGGGGGCCAGGTCGAGCGAGGTGATGAGTTCGCCCAGGAAGAACCACGAACCTTGCGGCTCATTGATGACGCAGGTGTTCTTGCCGATCCAACCCAAGCCTGCTTCGCGCGCCAGACTGCGCTCCAACAGAGGCGCGGTGTCGACGCAGATTTTGTGTTCGAAGCTGGCGTGCGCTTGCAGGCGCTCAATCAAGGCTTCGAGGCCCGTGCGTAGAATGTCGTGGTAATCGGCAGAGCCCCAGGCGTAGCGGGAGATTCGCGCGGAGTCCGTCGGCGGGTCGGAGGTGTTGTAGAGTTTGCCCACGCAGATCACGGATCGGGCTGAGGGCAAGAGCTTGCGGACATCGCGGCGGACTTCGGCTCGCTGGTCTGTTAAGTAGCGCATTTCGCCGGCGTGGCCGTCGGCGGCCCAGGTTGCATAGCGGTCGAAATCCGCAGCCGCACCCGCTTGCGCGATGCCCACCAGCTCAAAGCCGCATTCGCGAGCCAGCGCTTTGACCTGATCCGGGGTGAGCATGAACTTTGAGTATACGCGGCGGTTCGGCGAGAATAGGAGTTTATGCCGCAACCCTTCCGCATAGGCCTCATCCAAATGAGTTGCCCCGACCCCAAGGACAACCTCGCTAAGACAGTCGAGAAAGTGCGCGAGGCCGCGGCGCGCGGGGCGCAGATCGTGCTGCTGCAGGAGCTGTTCCGCTGTCAGTATTTTTGCCGCGAGGAAGTCCACCTTTCGAACTTCGATTTGGCGGAGACGATTCCCGGTCCAACCACGGACACCATGGGCAAGCTGGCGAAGGAGCTGGGCGTGGTGATCGTCGCTTCGCTGTTTGAGCGGCGCGCACCGGGGTTGTTTCACAACACGGCGGTGGTGCTCAATCCCGATGGGGTGATTGCGGGGATCTACCGCAAGATGCACATTCCTGAAGATCCGTCGTACTACGAGAAATACTACTTCGCGCCGGGGGACTTGGGGTTCGGGTCGATTGAGACTCCGTTCGCCAGGCTGGGAGTGTTGGTGTGCTGGGACCAGTGGTATCCGGAAGCGGCGCGCATCACGGCGATGTCGGGCGCAGACATTTTGATTTATCCGACTGCCATTGGGTGGGTGCCGGAGGACAAGGCTGACGGCGCGTGGCAGATTGAGGCGTGGCAGACAATGCAGCGGTCGCATGCGATTGCGAATGGGATCTACGTTGCGGGGATCAATCGCATTGGGCGGGAGAGCCTGACGCGCACGATTGATTTTTGGGGATCGTCGTTTGTATCGGACCCGAGTGGGCGGCTGGTGGCTCGGGCTTCCGTGGATCAGGAAGAGATTCTGGTGGTGGAGTGCGACCCGGCGCAGACGGAGATGGCTCGGAGGAACTGGCCGTTTTTCAGGGACCGGCGCATTGATGCGTATGGACCGATTTTGCAGCGCTGGAACGCGAAATGAGATTGCCGGCGGAGTGGGAGCGGCACGAGGCCACTTGGCTCGCCTGGCCGCATGAGAAGAGCGACTGGTCGGGGAAGTTCGCGCCGGTGCCGTGGATCTATGCGCAGATTGTGCGGCATCTGGCTCGGGTGGAGAAGGTGCGGATTCTTGTGGCGGGTGCGGATGTGGAGCGCCGGGTCCGGCGGATGCTGAAGGCCGCGGATGTGCAACTGGCGGGCGTCGAATTTTTCCATCACGCGACGAACCGGAGTTGGACTCGGGACTACTGTCCGCTGTTTGTGAAATCTAAAGTTGCGGTTCAGATTTCTCATTCGCGGTTTAACGGGTGGGCGAAGTATGACACCTCGGAACAGGACGCGCGGACGCCGGAAGTGATTGCCCGGGTGTTGGGGATGGAGCGGCGGGAGACGGGGTTGGTGTTGGAAGGCGGGAGTATCGATGTAAACGGAGCCGGAAGGCTGCTGACCACCGAAGAGTGTCTGCTGGATGAAGTGGTGCAGGCGCGAAATCCGGGGCTGGGACGCCGCGGGTATGAGCGGGCGTTTCGCGAACACTTCGGCGTGCGGGAGACGATTTGGCTGCATCGGGGGATTGTCGGCGACGATACACACGGGCACGTGGATGATTTAGCCCGGTTCACGGATGCCGCGACGGTGGTGACGGTGGTGGAGCGGGATAAGTCGGACGCGAACTGCGAGATTCTGCGGGAGAACCTTGGCATCTTGAAAGCCCAGAAGGACCTGCGCGTGGTCACGTTGCCCATGCCGGAGCCTGTGGTGTTCGCGGGCCAGCGGCTGCCCGCGAGTTACGCGAACTTCTACATCGCGAACGGGCTGGTGCTGGTGCCGACGTTCACCGACAAGAATGACGCTGTGGCGTTGAACACCCTCCAAAAGTTGTTTCCGGATCGGGAAGTAGTGGGTATCCCCTGCCGGGATTTTGTGCTCGGGTTAGGGACGCTGCACTGCATGACGATGCAGCAGCCAAGTTAGAAAATGAAGCTGACGCCGCCGCGGACCTGGCGGGGGGTGTTGGTCAACACTGCCTTGCGGCCGTCGGGCGCGTTCAGATTGAGATAACCCTGCGCGAGCAGGTTGCGCAACTCCGCGATAATCTCCATGCGCATGCCCCGGCGCATTCCAGGGAGCGGCTGGCGTCCGCTGAAGTTCCAGCCGACCTGTTGCAGCGTGCGGCCGGTCAAGGACTGGTGCATCGGCATCAAGGCGCGGAAGTCGGTCCAACCGTAGCTGGCACCCAGGCGCGTACCGGTAAGAGGCATGCTGGCTTGAATACGCGCGGCGACCCACGGGCGCGGCGAGGTGTGGATGTTCCCGCGCAGAGGGCTGCGGGCGGCTTTGTCGGCTACCAAGGCTCCGGCTTGTCCGCCTTCCACCGCGACTTCGATGCGGTCTGTGATGGATTCGGAGAGAGCGGCGGAGAAGCCAGTGCGCTGGTAGTTGCCAGCGTTGTAGACGGTGCCTCGCGTGTTAAGGTCGGGGAGCAGGTTGGCGGCTCCGGCGAGGGCGATGTCGCCGGACATTAGGAACGCGGCGTTGGCCACCACTTCACGGAACGCGGTAGCGGTGAAGCGCCGGGTGCCATCCACAACCTGGTAGGAAACCTCGTAGTTCTTGGTGCGCTCCACGGCGGCGCTGTCATCGCGGCGGGATAGGCGCGGGGCCTGGGCGAGCGCGGCGAGGTCGGCGTTCAAATCGGACTGGCCCTCTGCTTGGCGGGTGATGAGATCGGTGGGGGCGAAGCCGGAGCTGAAGGCTACGCGCATCATGCCGCCGTTGCCCAGGTTATACGTGGCTCGGGCGAAGGGGCTGATGTAGGTCATGCGGCCATACAGCATGACGGAATCAAGGCTGGAACCGAATTCAAGCCGAAGGCCGTCGAGAATTTCGATGCAGTCGATGCTGGAGAGTGATGCGGTACGCAGCATCGGCGCGTTCTGGCCGTTGGCACCGATGGCGGAGGGGAAGTAGGCTTGGCGGACGGTGAGGGAAATTTGCGGCCCTGCGACGCCTTGCCGTTCGCGGCTGTAAGAGGTCCGCAAACCGGCGGAGGGTAGACCGCCTTCCGCACCGTATCCCAGGTTGCCGCTGACACGGACTTTGGTGCCGCCGGCGACGGAGGTTTCCACGGCGAAGGCGGTGCCCATATTCTGCTGCATGCCGTTGCTGAAGAGGTTGCTATCGCCGCCGGAAAGGTGGACCACTCCCGTGGTGTCCGCGAACAGCGTTGCGGAATCCTTGGTGGGCGGGGAGACGGGCGCAAAGCGGAGTACTGGTCGCGTGGATTGCGAAGAGCGAAGCACCCACTTCCATTCGTCACTCATAAGCGTGGCTCGATTGGGAGCTCCCGGAGAGATGTCAATGGAGCTGAGTACCGCAGCCAGACTGACGCGCAGCAGGCTCTCCGATCCGGCCATCACCGTGATGCGGCGGATGGCGGGGAAGAAGCTGGCGAGCGTCACGCGCAGTGTGTAGCTCTCAGGGTTCAGCCCGGTGAAGGCGAACTTGCCGTCTTCCGTCGAAAGCGCGCGGCGGATTAGATTGTCGTAGCGGTCATAGAGCAGCACCGATGCACCCATCTGCGTGATGCCGACGCTGTTGCGGACCTCTCCCAGCAGGGTTCCGGTGGACGCGAGGAGCCCATCGCGGCTTTGTGCGGACGCGGGGACTGCCAAGGCCAACGCCAAGATCAGGACCGAGGTTCTGTGCAACCGTTGCAAGCTCATGGCAAGGAGCTCCTAAATTCGACTCTCCATAGTACCTTAGTTGCGGGGCGGGGGATACCCCTACTTATATGACCTTGAACTTCGCCGACGGGGTCAAGGTTTCATTGCGTTTGGAATCGGTGACCTTGATCTGAAGCGTGTATTCGCCTGGGGTCATGGAGTCGAGCTTGAGCTTCTTCTCTATGACCATCTGCGAGGCTCCACCGGTCAGGGCGTTGACGTCTTCGGTGAATTCCAAAACCTTCTCATTGGAGCCGTTGCGGATAATTTGGTAGGTGACGGTGCCCTGCGGCTTTTGCGTGGTTTCGTCCGCCTCAAAATTGTAGATCTGCATGTAAATTCCGAGCGTGTCCGTGCGCTTGAAGGTTTCGTCGACCTTGGGGCGCACCTTGCTGGAGCCGATCACGAACTGTCCCGCGCCGGTGCTGCGCGTGGGGATTTTTTCCAATTGGTCAGCCAGGATCAGCGAGCTGGTAGAGAGCACGTCTTCGTCGAACACTGGGACGTTGAGTGCGACGTCATAGTTCACCAGGTTATCGCCGACGACGTCCTTGGCTACCACGGTCAGCTTGTAGCGGCCGGGCAGCAGAGGCACGGTGGTGTTGTAGATGGCCTGGCCCTGCTGCAATGCAGCCAACTGCTCCGCCGGACCGCGCACTTCCAGCACTTCCTCAATGGTGCGGCCAATGCGGCGTCCAGTCATCGTGGTGATGCGCGCCGTCAGGTTGATCAGCCCTTCCGCGATTCCGTCTTTTTGCCGGAACTGGAGGTCGGCGCGGTTGAACTGAATAGTGAGGCTGGCGTTGACCGTGGATTCGGTCACCGGGATGTAGTCGGTGCGCACCTGCATGGGCAGCAGGTTGTAACGGATGGTGGAGTTGACGATCGCATCCAGATCTTTGAATTTGATGCTGGGCGCTTTTTCAATGTTGACGAAGCGTTGCAACCGGTCGAACATATTCAGCTGCGAGGTGCCGCTCATGGGGCCATTGCCGAGCATCATCGGGTTGGCGGTGGAGAAGCGGTCACTCTTGTCGGCCAGGCCCATTTGTTCGTAAAGCGTGAGGCCTGCGCCGGGAACACGGAGGAGGGCGT
>CANFEY010000046.1 GCA_947446025.1 Bryobacterales bacterium | reverse complement strand
GCTGCGCCCTAAACGCTCGGCCTAACGGCCTCGCAGGGCTCCGCTCCGGCAGCGGTCCGCAGGGGGGAAGGAACTGGTTCAAGGAAGAAAAGAAAAGGGACACTTCTATCGAGGGAATTTGGGGGACATTTCTAAAGTGGGTTGACACACAGCCGTCGCGCTGCTTGACTTCAAAAAGCCCCCGCCCTATCATTCAATACAGCTATTGAGGAGTTCCGGGCGCTGTAACTTGGCATTTGCCATGCTCCCCATTTAGCCGTGGCGTTACAAATAGGTTCTGTGGAGGTACTCTCAATGAAGTTCAAACTAGCAGTGCTGGGAGCCGCGATGGCGACCCTCGCCGCCATCCCATCGATGGCCCACCATTCGTTCTCGGCCGAGTACGAATCCAAGGCGATCACCATCAAGGGGAAGTTCACCAAGATGGATTGGGTGAATCCGCATTCGTGGGTACATATCGACGTGGTTGGCGCGGACGGCAAGGTCACCAGCTGGGCTGGGGAGACTCCGCCGCCGAATGGTCTGTACCGCAACGGCTGGCGCAAGGACACGCTGAAGGAAGGCGAGACCATTGAGATCGTCGGCAATCCCGCCAAGGACGGTACGCCGCACATGTGGGCGTCGCAGGTCCGCTTGCTGGACCGCGCGAAGGACGCCAAGGGGGGGGCCGCCACGCTCGGATTCGGCAGCCGCCCGCCCAGCGAAGGTCCGCAACCGGCCAAGTAAGCGCCGCGTGATTTAGAGCAGCATCGGCCCACTGGGACGCCTCCAAATGGCGCTCCGGTGGGCCGTACCCACACTGGGGTCCAGTCCCTTCACACAAGAAGAAGCGAGGAGCGCGAATGAAGAAGCGATTCGTGGGAATGATGGCCGCGGCGGCCTTCGCGGCGTGTACGGCGTGGCTGCTCCCGGTGCCTGCACGGGGGCAAGCGCCCGCTCCAAAGGCGGGCTACAAAGCGCCCAGGTTTGAAGACGGCAAGACGGCGGACCTGCAGGGCATCTGGATCGTGGATGCGTGGGACACTTCTCGCTACAGCCTGGAGTGGCACAACGGGGCCACGGGCATCCGTCCGGGCAAGGAATCGATCACGGACCCGGCCGACGGCATGATCCCCTACACGCCCGCGGCTCGCCAGAAGCAGCAGGCCAACTTCAAGAACCGCTTTGCCGCCGATCCGGTGAATCACTGCTACATGACCGGCGTGCCGCGTTTCGTCACCTCCGGCTATCCCTTCCAAATTTTCCAGACACCGAAGTACATCATGCTGGCCTCCGAGTACGTTCACATGCTGCGCTACGTTTACATGGACCGCAAGGATCACCAATACGAAGGCGGCACGGATTTCTGGAATGGGGACTCCATCGGCAAGTGGGAAGGCGACACGCTGGTGGTCAGCACCTGGAGCAACAATGATCAGACCTGGTTCGACGCGTCGGGCAGCCACCACAGCGGGCAGCTGCGCGTGGAAGAGCGCTTCACCCGCACCGGGCGGGATACCATGAGCTACACAGCGACGATGACGGATCCCGGCGTGCTCACGCGGCCATTTACGGTGAGCCTTACGCTGCACCGCAACACCGCGCAGTACGCGCAGTTGATGGAATACGAGTGCCACGCCTACGCGGAAGAAGACGCGGGCCAGTAACAGGAGAAATGCGATGACCAAGAGAACTGAGTCGTTCCGTTCCGCGTTGGTACTGGCGGCGGCAGCCGTGGCCGTCGGCATGTTGGTGGATCCTGCTGAAGTGGTCGGGCAGGCTCCGGCACCGGTCAAGGGTGCGAAGGCAGCTCCCGGACCCATCCCGCGCACCAAAGAAGGCAAGCCGGATATGTCGGGCTTCTGGGGCGGTGTGAATCCGGGTGGCAACGTTGATATCGAACCCGCGGCGGCGAAAGGTGGCGGAGCGCCCAAGGGTGCCGCTCCTGGTGGTGCGGCTCCGGGCGGCGGGAAAGGTGGTCCGGGTGGTGGCAAAGGCGCCCCTCCCGCAGCTGCAGCTCCGGCTGCTGCACCCCCCGCCAATGCCGCAGCCGCCAAAGGCAAAGCCAAGGGCGTGATCATCGACCCGGTGGACGCGCGCGTCCCTTACACCGCCGCTGCCCGCGCTAAGTCCGATGACATCATCGCCAACCGCATGTTCCTTGAACCCGAGCTGCACTGCTTCCCCTCCGGCGTGCCGCACAACATGTGGGTTCAGTTCGGCATGCAAGCCATCCAGAACAAAGACCACTTGGTCTTCATGTGGGAGTTCATGCACAGCCGCCGTATCATTCCTTTGGATGGCCGGCCGCATACCTTGCCGTCGTCCGTGCGCCAAATGCAAGGCGAATCCGTTGGGCATTGGGAAGGCGACACGCTGGTGGTCAGCACGATGAATCAGACCGACCGCACGTGGTTCGATACTTCCGGCCACTACGCGCCCAAGGACATCGAAGTGGTGGAGCGCTTTACCATGCTCAATGCCGACCAGATCCGTTATGAGTCCACGGTGATTTCGCCCGCAGAATTCACACAGCCGATGAAGCTTTCCGGCATGATGGCACGGGCCAATGCGAACGATCCAGGTTACGAGCAGATGGAGTTCGCCTGCATCGAAGGCAACAAAGATTTGGAGCATTACACTCAAGACAAGGGCGGCAAGGCGAAGTATACCGGACCGCTTATCCAATAGGAGCAACTGTATGAACCGACGAACCTTTGTACAAACTACCGGAGCCGCCCTACTCGCGCCGCGCCTGTTCGCCGCCGACGCGAAACCCGGCATCACCGTCGAGACCTCGCTCGGCAAAGTCCGCGGCCTCTCCATCGGGAAGGTCAACGCGTTCCGCGGCATCCGTTACGGAGCCGATACCTCGGGCAACCGTCGCTTCCTCGCCCCCGTGAAGCCCGCCCCCGCAACCGGAGTCTTCGACGCCTTCGAATGGGGCCCCGAGGCTCCGCAAGTCTCGCCGCACGGTGAAATCGAAGAAGTCCGCGCTACCATCCCGGCAACGCCGATGAGCGAAGACTGCCTTCGCCTGAATGTCTGGACGCAAGGTGCCAGCGGCAAGCGCCCCGTGATGGTGTGGCTCCACGGCGGCGGCTTCACCAGCGGCAACGGATCGTACACCATCTACGACGGCACCAATCTAGCCCGCCGTCAGGACGTGGTGATGGTGACCATCAACCATCGTCTGAACACCTTCGGCTTCACCTACGTCGATGGCCAGGCCGCCAACGCCGGCATGCTCGACGCCATCGCCGCGCTCGAATGGGTGCGCGACAATATCTCCCGCTTCGGCGGCGACCCAGGCAACGTGACCATCTTCGGCCAGTCCGGCGGCGGAGCCAAAGTCTCCACCCTGCTCGCCATGCCCGGTGCCAAAGGCCTCTTCCACCGCGCGATCATTCAAAGCGGATCGAACCTGGCCGGCGTCACCAAGGCCAACGCCGTCAAGTCCACGGAAACCTTGATGGTGAAGGTCGGCGCGAAGTCGCTGGCCGATTTGCAGAAGCTCCCCATGGCGCAGCTCATCGAGGCGACGAACACAACGCGTGGATTGCAGACTTCGCCCGTGGTCGACGGCGTCACGCTCCCCGGTGGTCCGTTTAACCCTGCCGCGCCTGCGATCTCTGCCAACGTGCCCGTGTTGCTCGGCACCACGGAAACCGAAGTGACGTTCTTCCCGAATCAGCCCATCGACCCGATTGATGACGTTCAGTTGCTGGCGCGGGCCAAGGCCGCCCTTCCCGGCGCGACCGATGCGCAAGCGAAGGAAGTCATCGACGCCTACCGCAAAGGCCGCCCCGGAGTCTCGAATATCGACGTGGCGTTGATCCTGGAATCGGACACACGGTTCCTACCCGGCGTGATGACGCAGGCGGAGCTCAAATCCGCGCAGGCCGCCCCGGTGTATATGTACTACTTCACGTGGCGCACGCCGGTACATGACGGTAAGTTGAAGTCCCTTCACACGCTGGATATTCCGTTCGCCACGGCGAATGTTCAGGAAGCTCCGTCCATGACCGGCACGGGCAAAGACCGCCTGCCGCTGGAAGAAAAGATGAGCGCCGCTTGGGCGGGGTTTGCGCGGACCGGCAATCCGAACCATAAGGGCCTGCCAACGTGGCCGAAGTTCGATACGAAGACGCGGGCCACGATGGTGCTGGACAACGAGTGCAAGGTGGTCAATGATCCGCACGGTGCCGAGCACAAAGCTGTGGCTGCATTGCGAAGGGGGTAACTCGCTCTGCCGGCCGAGCCGGAGGACCGCCGTCCATCATCAACCCCTTTACTCGGTTATTCGACGGTGACGGACTTCGCCAGGTTGCGGGGCTGGTCTACGTCGCAGCCGCGCTTGACGGCGATGTGATAGGCGAGCAGCTGGAGCGGCAGGACTTCCAGCAAGGGCAGCAGCAATTCGTTGGTGGTCCCGATCGGGATGACGAACTGGGCTGCCTTGTAGGCTTCCTCGTCACCTTCGCACGCGACGGCGACTACGATGCCTTCGCGGGCCTTGACCTCTTGAATGTTCGACAGCGTCTTTTCGTAAAGCAGCCTGCTTGAATCACTCTCAAAATCGCGAGTGGCGATGACGACCGTGGGCAGATTCTCATCGATCAGCGCGTTGGGGCCGTGCTTCATCTCGCCGGCGGGGTAGCCTTCGGCGTGGATGTATGAAATTTCCTTGAGCTTTAGCGCGCCTTCGAGCGCGATGGGGAAATGTACGCCGCGGCCCAGATACAGGAAGTCGCGCGACTTGTGTAGCGCCTTCACCATGTCGTCGTAAATGTGGTCGCGCCGCAGGATATCTTCCATCTGGCTCGGCAAATGCAGCAGTTGCGTCACCAGCTTCTTCGAGGTCGCATCATCCAGGACTTCCCGCTGCTGCCCCAGATACATGGCCAGCAGGAACAACGCCGTCAACTGGCAGGTGAATGCCTTGGTGGAGGCGACGCCAATTTCCGGACCGGCGTGGGTAATTAGGGTGCCAGCAGCCTCGCGCGTGATCATCGACCCGACCACGTTGCAAATCGCCAGCGTCTTCGATCCCTTACTCTTGGCTTCCCTCTGCGCCGCCAACGTATCCGCCGTCTCACCCGACTGCGAAATGACGACGGTCAAAGTGTCCGGCCCGACGATGGGGTCGCGGTAGCGGAACTCGCTGCCGTAGTCGACTTCCACGGGAATCCGAGCCAGCTTCTCAATCATGAACTTCCCGGCCAGCGCCGCGTGCCAACTGGTGCCGCAGGCGATGATCCTCACGCTCTTGAAGTTCTTAAACTCCTGAACGGAGATGTCCATTTCATCGAGGAAGATGCGCCCAGACTCCTGGCCCACCCGGCCGAGCGTGGTGTCCCGCACAGCGCGCGGCTGCTCAAAGATTTCCTTGAGCATGAAGTGCTTGTAGCCGCCCTTTTCCGCCATGATGGGGTCCCATAGGATGTGCGAAACCTGGCGCTTCACGGCTCGCCCGTTGAAGTCGGTCAGCGTCACGCCATCGCGGGTGAGGATCGCCATATCGCCGTCGGCCAGGAAAAACATGTCGCGGGTGTGCGACAAAATCGCCGGCACGTCCGACGCTACGAAATATTCGCCGTCGCCCAAGCCCACCACGACAGGCGGACCGAAGCGTGCCACCACGATCTTATTGGGATCTTTCATCGAGATCACGCTCAGCGCGAACACGCCCGTGAGTTGCTTCACCGTGTCGCGGACGGCGGCCTCGAGGTTGCCTTCGAAGTGCTTCTCAATCAAGTGAGCGATGATTTCGGTGTCTGTCTCCGTGACAAACTTGTGGCCTTCTTTTTCGAGCTGTGCTTTTAGATGCAGATAGTTCTCAACGATGCCGTTGTGCACCACGACGATCTCGCCCGTGCAATCCCGGTGCGGATGCGCGTTCTCTTCCGTAGGCCGCCCGTGCGTCGCCCAGCGCGTGTGCCCGATCCCGTAAGCTCCATCCAGCGGATTCAGCCGCAGCACTTCTTCGAGGTTCCGCAGCTTCCCCGACGCCCGCCGCAACCCGAGCCCGTTGGTCCCCTGGTGCACAGCCACACCAGCCGAATCATACCCGCGGTATTCCAGCCGCTTCAGGCCGTCCACGATGATCGGCACCGCCTGCTTGTCCCCGATGTAGCCTACAATTCCGCACATAATGTTTTAGTCGATCAATTCCACCCGGTAATCTTCCATTACCGGATTCGCCAATACTTCCCGCGCGATCAAGTCCAACTCTTTCGCGCCGTCCTCCCGGCTCATACCCGCCGCCAGGTCCATCTCGAAAAACTTCCCCTGACGCACGCCACTGATGCTCTTGTGCCCCAACCCGTTGAGGGCACTCTGAATCGTCTGCCCCTGGGGATCTAAAACCGTCTTCTTCATGGAAACGTACACGCGAGCCTTCATAGTTCTCCTTGGATCGAGCGCGCGTTAGGTTTTCCCTACCCTTCCATCGACCGGGATGCCGCTAAGGCTTAGGGCGCGCTCTATTTCTATTGTACGTCCCCTAACCTCTTACCGAGACGCCTGGAAGCGGCCCAGAAACGTCACGACGGCGGTGTTAGAATCTTTTTGAAGGAGAACGGGGAATGAGGAACAAGTTCCGGGTACTCGGCGCACTGGCGGTTCCGCTCGCGAATATGGCATTTGGCGAGCAAGTGCTGCTTCGTCAAGCACTTTGCCAGTTCTGAACGTTAACGGCTCCACGAATCTTTTTGACCGCAAGAATGAGATGGAGCTGGATTCGGCCCTGCGACGCGTTGCACCCGCTGTGCTCCGCCTCTGCCCGAGCGCGAGAACGGTTCTATTTAAGGGGAACTGAGGAGGGTTGATAACGCTTGGCTTCCCCGCATCGGTGTTGTCTCCACCCATGGCTCCCGTGACTACGGAGACGAAAGTGGGGCTCGGCTGGCGATTGTTACACAGACCTTTGGGCCGAAGATACTCCGCGGATTGGAGCCACGGGAAGCGGACCCGGTGGTGGGGGAGAGCGTGGGTACCGTTCGGTTCTGTTGACGCTGAACCCCAATGGGGCCGTTGCAGGGGCCCGTGCATTGGAGGATGTCGCGGGCGTGGCGACCGCTGCGCGCACGGTCGCGAGCCGCCTGCGGTTTGAGCCGGTTCAGCCAGGGGTAGTGCGCGAAGCCGAAGTAACGGTTGTACTCCGCCCCAGATCCGCTTTCGACGGCGGCGAGCTGATTTTATCGAGCGACCGCGTGCGGATCACCGCGAGCACCACCGAGGAAACTGGTGCCAGCACGAACAGTCCTTCGGATACCCCGTTGACATGGCACATGTAGTGGCGATTTTCAGAACTGGCAGGCAAACGCAGTTCGGGGATACCCCGGCGTATCGGGACTTGATCGAGTCGGAAATCTGGCCCGCGATCGCCCAGAAGTGCTCGCCTCTCCGCTCCGTACGAATTTGAGCATTATCTCGACGGCATTCGCTTGACTCCGGAATTCAATGAGTTCCAGCATCTCTGAATCAGTCGTCCACCGGACTTGGCCAGCCCATCAGCGTGACGACCTTGGGCAAGGATACTACCGGCGCGATCAACTATGGCGGGACGGTAATAAGTCTGGCGGAGCTTCAGAATCAACAGGCTCGGTCGGTCCAAGCAATGAAAGCCGACGTAGAAGACCGGGCGCGTTACGAAAAACTGTTTTACGAGCTACAGTCGAAGGTGGTACCTGCCGCCTTCACCCTGGGCGGCAGAGACGGCGAGAAACTCATTTCGGCCCTGTATCACGGCGAGACCATCCTTGGCATGGATGAGCGAAGCTATCCGTTCCGGCTGCTTTACACCCGCTACGTGGTGGAGATGATCAACAAGTGCCGGGATCGCCTCACGGACCCGATCGAGGTCACGATCTATGAGCCGCGGTTCGTAGAAATGCTACGAACCACTTACATCGGAGGCGTGCCTATGTCTTCAACATACTCCATGCCGGCTGGGACGCAGCCAAGCTACACGCTCACCACCCCGTCGAAATTTCAGAGTGTCGTGGGCTACTTAGGACCTAAAGACCTTCGCGGCCAGCCTCCGCTCGGACAGCGGCTGATGGACCTCTTCATGCCACCAGCCTCGCCGTACTCAGAATCGGAGATCCGCAACGGAGTCGGAGAGCTGTTTTCCCGGTTTGATTGCGGAAGCAAGGAGATCGAGATCGTAGGAGAGAACATGGTGCGCCAAGCTTCGGCGCTACTCCCCTCCCTGCAACGGGAAGCACTACTCGGAATGGCCCGGCGGCTCATGTATAGTCCCGGTGGCGGCCCAACAGAGGCACCCGAAGCGATACGCGAGGAAGACGCGATCGAAAACTACATGGTGTCCGCCAAGTCGCTGAAGAGCCAGTCCCCCTGGCCCCGCGATCCGGTAGAATCGCCCGCCGGACGAGTATGGACAAACGCGGAAATCTTCGCCCAGACACCATATGCGAAGGGTGACGAGTCGCAGACCGGTGCCTTCTTTTTCAAAGACTATCGAGGTCAACTCTACGTCGCTGGATTTGAGTCATGGGACCAGCCAATGTTTACATTTCCGGGTGAGCCGAAGAGGGTCCCAAATCCGGACCGTCTCATTGTCCTTGCCGTACCATATGCCGAATTAGAGAAACGCATCCAAGCCGTTTTGGCTGGCGGACAAGATCGCGGCGGCGTCTACCTCGCGGAGTCATCAACGTTGATAGAAGAGGATTTCCCTGCCTATAGGCTAGCCGCGCAGAACTACGCATGGCGTTTGAACACCTTCTTGCAGGCAGCTGCACGTGCTGTAACTTTGCCACCGAAGCGCTAGGGTGCGTCTCACGAGTAAGATCCGGCAGTCGGAAAATGTCCTCCGCCAAGAGATCCACAAAAGTGAGATGCTGTGAGAGGAGTCCAGCGCACCCTGAACTTGTCGGCCCACCCTGATCGGTGTGCCGACTACCAGGACGCCATAGTCCCCCAAAGGAGCCATCATCCTACAAGTCTCCGTCCTCGCCTCATCCTCGAACGGCAACTCCACCCTCGTCGCCACAGACAGCACCCGCATCCTCGTCGACGCCGGCCTCTCCCGCAAGGAAACCTTCGAACGCCTCGCCGCCATCAACGTCGACCCCGAATCTCTCACCGCCATCCTCATCACCCACGAGCATTCCGACCACATCACCGGCCTCCCCGCCATCGCCAAGAAACTCCGCATCCCCGTCTACTGCAGCCGCCTCACCGCCCCTGCCATCCCCTGGGGAGAATTCCAGCCCATCCTCGAACTCTTCCAAGCCGGCTCCAGCTTCGTCGTCGGCGACATCGACATCGATAGCTTCACCATCCCCCACGATGCAGCCGACCCCGTGGGCTTCTCCCTCCGCTCCCAAGGCCTCAAAGTGTCCATCGCCACCGACCTCGGCTACATGCCCGAATCCGTCCGCGTTCACCTACAAGGCTCTGACCTGCTGCTACTCGAATCGAACCACGACTTGGAAATGTTGAAAGTCGGCCCGTACCCGTGGAGCGTGAAGCAGCGCGTCATGGGGCGGATGGGCCACCTCTCGAACGAAGTCGCCTGCAACTTTATCCGCGAGGTTCTCGATTCGCGCACCAGCACGTTGATCCTCGGCCACTTGAGCGAACACAACAACCACCCCGAGATCGTGCGGCTGATGGCGAACCAGTCGTTAGAAGAGCGCTGCTTGTCGCCGAAGTTAGTGGTCGCCGAGCCGGGGAAGCCAACTGGGGCGTTCGTGTATTAGCTGCGATGTTCACTGAACCGCAAGCCCGCCTGCGAACGCGCACTCTCGGTTGGGGTAGCGTTGCTGCGGTCCTGTTTTCACTGGCGATGTTTGGTCCAACGACACCAGTCTTTTATGTGGTGGCGATCATTCCGTGGGTCGCTGCGATCCTCTACCGTCAGGGGCAGGGCGCAATTCACCTTTTCGTTGGCAAGGGCGATAGTCGGCCCAATCTTACCCATGTCTACATGTTCTCGGGCGCGTCGCCGTGCCTCTGGCTAATGACCACTCTGTCGCGTCCAGTTCGATGGGAACTCCTGGCAGTCTTCGGGCTGATCATCGGATGTCTGCTCGCCGCAGTGGCTGTGGAGAACTGCAGCTCTTGGCATTGGTTTCAAATATTCATTCTGGTGACGGCGAACTCATGCGACGGTGTTGGCGTGGCCGCGGCACTCAACCAGGACCTGGACTCTGGCACTCCCCAGACGCGCACGGCACAGGTCTTGAAAAAGCGGATCGGGCGCTATCGCCGGCACGACTCTTACTACCTCGAGCTTGGTCCTTGGGGTCCTCGCCCGTCCCCTGGGGAAGTTCAAGTGGGCAAGCGAGACTACGACCGCACCTTTGTGGGAGGCATCGCCTGCGCGGAACTCCATCCGGGCGCTCTGCGCATCTCGTGGTATCGTGCGGGAGCTTGTTCGGCAAGCCTTCGCTGAACTTGTCGAACCCGAGGCGCTCCTTCCACGATGAATTGGATTTGCCGACTGCGGCTTCAATTCCTATTCATTCTCGACACGCTCCTTCATGTCCCAGTACGCCCGCTCAATAAGCCCGCGCAGAGCCGCGTCGTTCGCCGCCGCCCCCGGCCTCAGCTTCACGTGCCGCATGAATTTCCCCGTGCCCTCCAATAGGCGCGCCGGGTCCGGCAGTGCCGCGCCTTGAAAGAATCCCACGTTCACGTGCGCACGGAAAACGTTGACGTAGCCGAAGGGAGTGTCTCCCAGGCAGGCGACCGGGCATCCGTCATGCAGGAGCTCACGTACTTCGTCGCCGCACTCTCGCATCACTTGAAACCAGTGCTGCGCGATGGCTCCCAATTCGCCGGTATGCTCTTTCAGCCACACCTCGATGGCGGGGTCGCGCTCGACGGTGCCGTTGAAGCGCAGCAATTTCGATGTCATCGCGTGATCTGCTTTCTGCAAC
Source organism: Bryobacterales bacterium (assembly GCA_947446025.1). Taxonomy (GTDB): domain Bacteria; phylum Acidobacteriota; class Terriglobia; order Bryobacterales; family Bryobacteraceae; genus Palsa-187. Next base: position 27,230 of record CANFEY010000046.1, on the reverse strand, counting down.
CATTTTGCCGGATTGTTTAGTCTAATAGGGAATGCCCCCAGCTCCGATGCGTGTTCGGAATCCCGTGGCTACGGGTGAAGGCTTGTCCTTGACGGCCGGCTCCGCTGCGGCGCGCGATAATTAGGAAGACATGCCCCATCCCGCCATCACCGCCGACATGCGCCGATGGGTGGAGACTTGGAAGCACGCCGGTCCCGCGCTCGCTGCCATCCGCCGCGAGGAGGTTCGCGTGGCGGACAACGTCCATGTAATCGAGCTGCTTGGTGACGCCTTCGATCACGTGGTGACTTTGCCGATGCGAACCACCTCCGGTTTGGTGGAGATGCAGCGTCTGTTCGCGAAGCTTCGAAAATGATCCGAGTCTTCCAAACTGCCCTCGCAATCCAACAATTCTGCGGCGCTCAGGGTTGGGGCAGCTGCCTGATAGGCGGCGTGGCAGTTCAGCGCTGGGCTGAACCGCGCGTCACCCGCGACGTGGATCTCACGTTGCTCACGGGTTTCGGTCACGAAGACCAGTTTATCGACAAGCTGCTGGCATCGTTTCCCGCGTGTCTGAGGCCAAGGACTTTGCTCTCCAGCGCCGCGTATTGTTGCTAGCCTCTCCCGATGGAGTGGGAATTGACGTCTCCCTTGGAGCGTTCTCCTTTGAAGAAGACGCAATCCGGCGGGCAAGCGTCTTCACCTACCCCGGCGGTGTCGAACTTCGCACCTGCTCCGCCGAAGACCTCATGGTCTTCAAGCCCTTCGCCTCCCGAGCCATCGATCTGCGCGACGCCGAAGGCATCGCCGTCCGCAATGGCGAAACGCTGGGTTGGGCCTATATCGAAGCCCACCTCGCGCCCCTCGCGGAACTCAAGGAAGCGCCCGAGATCATGCAGACACTCGCGCGCATCCGGGCGGGGAATTATACTTCCTGGTAAGGATCTCCATGCCGTTTCCCATCCGCGAAAACTTCCAACATGAACACGAAGGTCGCGTCATGCACGCCGCCGCCCTCATCGGCGACGCCGTCTACAACCAAGCTCTGGCCGCCGGAGCCACATCGAAGCAAGCCCTCGCCGACCTCCCCTACGGCCGCTCCGCCATCGTCACGGACCCCTTCGGCTATCAATGGGTGCCCACGTCACTATGAACGCCACCATCTACCACAATCCCAATTGCGGGACCTCCCGCAACGCGTTAGCCCTCTTGCGCGAGCGCGGCATCGAGCCCACCATCGTCGAGTACCTGAAGCACCCGCCGACGCTGACCCAACTGAAGGCGCTCATCAAACGCTCCGGTCTTGGCACGCGAGCCTTCCTTCGCACCAAAGAGAAACTCTACGCGGAGCTCGACCTGGCCAATCCCAAGTGGGCCGACGCCCAGCTCACAGCGTTCTTGGCGGAACACCCGTCCCTGCTCAACCGGCCCGTCGTCGATACGGCGAAAGGTGTCCGCCCCTGCCGCCCCGCGGAAGCTGTCCTTGATCTGCTGTAGGCTGCTGAAAATTCAAGATGGGAGGCGAAACGCCTGCCGTCGCAGCGGTAGCGGAGGCGGTTTCGCCTGCGATCTTCGTGAAGGAGTCGCAGATGACGCGGCAAAATGGGTACAGGCACGAGCTTTCGCAAAGGCGCCGAAATTCGAGCCAGTCCCCCTTTTGCGTATCCGCGCGCTCGCTATAATCGGAACGAGTCCATGCTGGTTGAACTTGCGTTGAAAACTATGCCGTCATTGAATCCGTGCGGGTCCGCTTTCATGCGGGGCTGAACCTTTTGACGGGCGAGAACGGGAGCGGGAAGTCGATTGTGGTCAACGCTGGGGCTGGTTCAAACTACTACGTAACTTCCCGGCTCTACCGAATTGACGGCTGCGACAACAGGCACGACGTCCAGCTTTAGTTGCGGCCACTGGGAAATCGCTAGGACAATCACCGCGATCTTCCGCTGGCTCAAGTTCTGCTGATAGCCGAGGTTCTTGTCGGTAGTGATCTGCAGCTCGAAGCCAGCTGTCTCCGCGGCGCTGAGCAAGATGCCGTTCGAGAGTCTGTCCCAGCCCATGGACTTCGCGGTACGGACTCGGTGACCTGGTAGGACGCGGGCCAGGCCTCGCGGCGTACCGTGGTCGAAGAGGATGAGCATGTCAAGCCAACGCCGGAATCTTCTCTAGGCTGTGCGCGACGAAGGTCAGGACGGCGGTCACTTCCTCGCGCGTGACCTCGAACTCATCCATTACTTCCTCCACGGTCATGCCGGCGGCGAGGTTTTCGAAGATGATGGAGACAGGCATGCGAGTGCCTCGCAGTACCCAGGCACCGCTAACGCGCCCCGGCACGCTTTCCACAGCGGGGCATTGAGACCAGTCTAGGGCCATATTCGTTGCCCTCCTTAAGTTATCGTAACGCGCTTCTAAGCTATGCTGATTCAGCATGGACACCTCACAGCTTCTCGCGTCCAAGGAATTTTGGACTGCCGTCACGACAGGGGTGCTGTCTTTGGTAGCGGCATTGCTTGGGGTGTGGCTTGCGAACCGTAGTTCGTTAAAGCTCATTCGCACGCAGCTTGAGCATGATGCCCGAGAGCGAGCCCGCGAACGCGAGATGGTGATGAAGCGGGACGTCTATTTGCCAGCAGCAGTGAGCGTATCGAAATTGCAGTCCTTGCTTGCGCAGGTCACAAACCTCAACGCGAACGACGCCGATCTCAACCGGGAACTGATTGAGCATGTTGCGGTAATTGGTCAGGTCCAAGTAGTAGGGACCGACCTCACAGTTCAAGCCATTATTCCCCTGATGGCCGAGTACGCTGCAGTGGTGTCCGATCTTGCGGGCAAGCGAGCCCATCTTATGGTTCTCAAGAATCTGGTTGACGGGCTGCCGGAAGCTGACAAGTCCCCGGACGGGCCTTTTCGCGAATGGCACTCTTACATCCAGCAATTCGGCGCGCAAGAAATCGAATTATCAAAGAGCCTGATCGCCGGAATCGAAAGCGTTTCAAATAAGTTACCTCCTGCACTTTTTGCTATTCGCGAAGAACTAGGTTTGCCGCTGGACAGACAGGCGTATCTTTCGATGATTCAGGACACGCGGCGCAGGCAAGTGGAAATCCTAGAATCGCGAATTCGAGACATCGAGAAACAGATGGCCGAAGACTGAGCACGCTTGCCTCGCTATAATCGAAGCGAGTCCATGCTGGTTGAACTGTGCGTTGAAAACTATGCCGTCATTGAGTCCGTGCGGGTCCGCTTTCATGCGGGGCTGAACCTTTTGACGGGCGAGACCGGGAGCGGGAAGTCGATTGTGGTCGACGCGCTGGGGCTGCTGCTGGGCGGGCGGGCTTCGGCGGAGATGGTGCGGGCGGGAGCGGCGCGGGCGCGCATCTCGGGGATTTTTGAGGTCACGCCGTCGACGGGGCTGACCGCGATTCTTGAGGGCGCGGGCATCGAACTCGAAGACAACGAGCTTCTGGTGGAGCGCGAGATTCAGCCGTCTGGCAAGTCGCGGGCGTTCGCCGGGAACCGGCCGGCTACGGCGGCGCTGCTGCGGGATTTGGCTCCGTACCTGGCGGACATTCACGGGCAACACGATCAGCAGCAGTTGTTCTCCTCGGAGATTCAGTGCCAGATGCTGGATTCGTTTGCCAAGGCCGAGGGACTGCTGGCGCGGGTCAGCGAATCGTTTGGGCGGTGGAAGCAGGCGGCGGCGGAGCTAGAAGAGTTGGACCGTTCGGCGCAGGAGAAATTGCGGCTCGCCGATCTGTGGCAGTTTCAGCGGAACGAGATTGAGGCGGTGGGTCCGTTGCCGGGGGAAGACGCGGAGTTGGAGAACGAACGGCGGGTGTTGCGCAACGTGGTCCGGTTGCAGGAGGTTTCGGGTGCGGCGTTTGCCCAGCTTTCCGAAGACCCGGACAGTGTTTCGACACAGCTGGGGTTGATTGCGAAAAGGCTCGACGAGTTGGCCCGGATTGATGAGAACGCGGCGGGGATTCATGCGGCCATTGAGCCGGCGCGGTTGGCGATTGACGAGGCTTCGCGGGCGCTGGCGCGGTACATCGATAAGCTGGAGGCCGATCCTGGGCGGCTGGATGAAGTGGAAGCGCGGATGGCTTCTATTGAAAAGCTGAAGCGGAAGTACGGCGGAACTGTTGAGGAGATCCTCCAGTTCCTCGACGAAGCCGTGCGCGGGCTGGCGGCGGCCGAGTCTTCCACCGGGCGTAGAGAAGCCTTGCAGAATGAGTCGGCGGCGTTGACCAGGGCGTACGAAGCGGCGGCGAAGGAACTGACGGCGAAGCGCAAGGAAGCGGCTAAGGCGCTGGCGAAGAATGTAGCGCAGGAACTCGCGGCGCTGGCGATGGAGAAGACCCGAGCGGAGATCCGGGTGGAGGCGGCGGCGTGGTCGGCGCATGGGGCGGACAAGGTTGAGTTTCTGATTGCGCCGAATCAAGGTGAGGAGCTGAAGGCTCTGGAGAAGATCGCCAGCGGGGGCGAACTATCGCGCGTGGCGCTGGCGCTGAAGACGTGTACGACGGGTCCCGCGAAGAAGAATGAAGTGCCCGGGACGCTGGTGTTCGATGAGGTGGATGCCGGCGTGGGCGGAAGCGCGGCGGAATCCGTGGGACGGCGCTTGAAGAAACTCTCGGCGTCGAGCCAGGTGTTGTGCGTGACGCATCTGCCGCAGATTGCGGGCTTCGGAGACCATCACTACTACGTGGAAAAGCATGCGGAAGGCGGTCGGACGGTGGCATCGATTCAAGAGTTGACCGGGGCGGCGCGGACGCGGGAGATCGGGCGGATGCTCTCGGGCGAACGGATCACGCCCGAAGCGCTGCGGCATGCCGAACAGTTGATCAAGATGGCGGCGGGCTGATGTATCAGGCTCGGGTCGCCGGACTCAAGACATTGTTGGAGGCCGCGGAACTGCGCAAGGGCGGTGCGCTTGCCATGGCCGTGGCTAGCCTTGGATTGTCCGGATTCCTGGCGTTCCGCTTTCCCATCGCCTCGCCGCTTCCGTTGCTGGCGGCGGTGTTCGCGGCGCGGCGCTACTTCACGGCTCGCGATCAAGCTACCCGGATCGACAATCTGCGCGGGTTCTACTTGCGCGGCATTGAGCGGGTGGAGAACAACTGGCACGGCACGGGGCAGAGCGGGGAAGACTACCGCGAAGACGGACACCTTTACGATCACGACCTCCACATCCTGGGCAGCGGATCGTTATTTGAACTGCTGTGTACAGCGCGGACGGAGATCGGGCGGCGGAGGTTGGCGGAGTTCCTGCTGCGGCCGGTGACGGCGGAAGAGGCACGGGCCCGGCAGGCGGCGGTGCAGGAGTTGAGGGACAACGCGGCGCTGCGCGAGGCGATGGTGGAGTTGGGGACGCACGAGTTCAGCAACGTAGAGACGCAGTCGTTGCAGAAGCGCATTGCGTTGCCGGGGAGCACGTTTCCGGCGGGGTTGGGTCCGCTGCTGCAGGTTTCTTCGGGGATCCTTTCGGTGCTGCTGCTGGTGGGGCTGACGGCGTTGGTGGCATGGCCGGTGCTGTTTCCTTATATAGGAGCGCTGCTGGGGTTACATGCGGTGATCGGGGTCGCGCTGCATGAGCGGGTGCGACCGATTCTGCATTCGGGGCGGGATCTTTCGCCGGAGATCAGCATTCTGGGGCAGGGGCTGGCGTTGCTGGCGGCGCAAAAGTTCGCCTCGCCGAAGCTGGCTGAATTGGTGGAACGGGCGGATGCTGCGCCGGGTGCGTTGCGGGCGTTGGAGCGGGTCACCTACTGGATGCGGGAGCGCGAAAAGGATCTGCTGTACGGGCTGTCCTTGTATTTGATGTTAGGCACGCACTTGGCGGTGCGGATGGAGCAGTGGCGGGCGAAGTATGCCGCCATCCTGCCGGGGTGGTTGGACGCGTGGGCGGAGTTCGAGGCGCTGCACGCAATCGCGACCTACGCGCACGAGCACCCTGGGGACGTGTGGCCGGAGTTCGGGGAGATGGCGGCGCTGGAGGCCGAGGGGCTGGGGCATCCTCTGCTGGCTGCGGAGGCGTGCGTGCGGAATACGGTCCGCTTTGATGCGGCTTCGCGGTTTTGGATTATCAGCGGGTCGAACATGGCGGGCAAGAGCACGCTGCTGCGAACCGTGGGGACGAACACGGTGCTGGCGCTGGCTGGTGCTCCGGTGCGTGCGGAGCGGCTGAGGTTGGCTCCGTTCCAGGTGTGCGCGTCGATTTCGACGGCGGATTCGCTGCTGGAAGGCAAGTCGCGGTTCATGGCGGAGGTAGAGCGAATCCGGGATACCCTGGGGGCGGCTGGGCGTGGACCGGTGTTGTTCCTGATCGATGAGATTTTCAGCGGGACGAACTCGCATGACCGGCGGATCGCGGCGGAATCGGTGATCCGGGCGCTGATCCGGGCGGGGGCTGTGGGGGCGATTTCGACGCATGATCTGGCGCTGACTGAGATCGCTCCGCTGGAGGGGCTGCGGGGCGAAAACGTCCACATGTGCAGCCAGAGCGACGAAGACGCACTGGATTTTGACTACCGGGTGAAGCCGGGGGTGAATCGGCAGTCGAATGCGCTGGCGATTGTGAGACTTGCGGGAGTTCCGCTGTGAGATGACTCCGAATCCCGGGCTGCGGAACAGGCTATGAGAGGTGGAAGAGGGCGGTGCTTCGGCTAAGTAGCTGTAGATAAGTACTTTCGCCTTGTCTTCTACTGCAAAAATGAAGCTCAACAGCCTTAAAAATTGTGATTACACTTTCACATTCCTCTGTACAGAATGGCACACTGGTGTTATTCTAAGGGCGTCCAGTTGTGGAACCCTCCAAGGTTTCATTACGTCTCTTTCTGTAGGGTGCCCTTTTACCTACTGCCAGGTGGCCCCAACAAGTTCGGAGAGCCGCTGCCTTAGGGCGCGGTGAATCCGGCCGGTGAGTATCTTCCTCCGAGTACTCACCGGCATTTTTCTTTTTTGGGGGGGCTAACCCACCAAATCCGGAAACAACCCAGGGCATCCAGCGTCCCGCCAATGCCGCAGGGAACGCCAGGAGGAGGGGTGCGCGTGGACCATCTGAGGTGAGTACGCCGGGTAGCTCGCTGCGGTAGTTTTGGGCCGCTGGGTTGCGGGGTGCAGCCAGGGGCCTGACGCGCGCGTTCCGCAGGCTGGTATAATAGACTCCAATTATAGAGAGTGCGAATCCCAAAAAATGAAACTAGTCGGTGGTGGATTACGTCTCTATTAGTGAGCTTGAACTGTAGGCGGAGGCAGCATGCCGGAACAGCTTCCTAACAATCCGAACCCAGGTACGCCGGAGAGGCATGAAGCCGACGCGCATCTGGACCACCTGCTTTCGCCTGCGTCAGTGAACACTCCGCTGATCGTCAGTCTGATTCAATCGATCAAGGAACTGATCAATCCTCCGAAGTTGCCACCGCTGGAGATTACTTCCAAGCCGGTGGAGATGAAGGACGTTAAGGGCGCCTACGCCGGCAATGAGTGGAAAGCCGGGGCGATGTCGCTGTTGATCAACGGCAGCATTCTCGGGTTGCTCCTGTTCATCGGGACCAACAAAGAGATTCAGCAAGCGATCAAAGAGAAGATCGTGCTTGTGGCACCGAACTTACGGCCTCCACCGAAGTTGCCGCCGAAGGAAAAACTGGCGGGTGGCGGCGGTGGCGGCGCGGAGAAGCTGCCGGATTCCAAAGGCAAGTTGCCGAAGATTGCGCCGAAGCAGTTCGTGGCACTAACGGTACACACGGTGGAGAATCCGAAGTTGGCGATCACGCCGACGATTGTGGGTCCCAACGATCTGCCGAACATTGATGCGCCGAACATCGGCGATCCGTTGGCGGGGTTGGGCGCGCCTTCAAATGGCATGGGCGGCGGGGGCGGCATCGGTCCGGGCAAGGGTCCGGGCGTGGGTCCCGGCACTGGCGGCGGATACGGCGGCGGCGCGTTCAAAATCGGCGGCGGTGTGAGTGCTCCGGTACCGACCTTCAAGCCCGAGCCCGAATATTCGGAAGAAGCCCGCAAGGCCAAGTATCAGGGCGAGGTGTGGCTCTCCGTCGTGGTCGACGAAAAAGGCGTGCCGCAGGATATCAAAGTCACGCGCAAGCTGGGCCTCGGTTTGGATGAGAAGGCCATTGATGCGGTGCGCAAGTGGCGATTCAAACCCGGTATGAAAGACGGCAAGCCGGTGGCGGTACAGGCGACCATCGCTGTCAGCTTCCATCTGCTGTAGGCTTGGAGTTGTGCAACCAAGCTTTCCTTCGATAACTCCCTCCAAATTCAAAGGGCTGCTGCTCGCGGCCCTACTTCTGATTTTCTTTCTGTTCAGCCGCAGCATTGCGGGCCTGTTTCTGGACTACAAGTGGTGGACGGAGATGGGCCAGACCAACACCTGGACGCGCATGTGGCTGTACCGCTGGGTGCCCATCGTTGTTCAGTGGTTTGTACTGTTCGCGGTGGTGTGGCTGGCGCATGCGCGCGGGTTGAAGTATGCGGGGACGGGGTTGCGGCAGAATCCAACGTACGCGAAGCTGGCAACGCTGGCTGCGATGTTCCTGGCGTTGTTTCTTTCGGCGTCCGCGGTGGATGGGTGGACGGTGGCGCGTTACATAGGCGGGCGCGATGTGGCGTCGGCGTGGAGCGACCCCGTGTTTGGCGAATCGCTGGCCTTCTATTTTTTCCGGCTGCCGTTTTATTCGAGTGCGGCGGGTTTCTTCGCGGTGTGCGCGGCGGCGGGGGCGGTGGTCTATTACGCGACGGCGCGGCTGTGGCAGCTGCGGCTGCGCTTCCCGGAGATGTGGCAGCAGGGCCAAGTGGAATGGGAAGACGTGAAGCGCCTGGGGCGGCTGGAGACGATGCTGCTGAAGGTGATGATCGCGCTGTTCCTGCTGGGGCTGGCGGTGAGCTTCTGGCTGGGGCGGTACGCGATGTTGTACTCGGATCACGGCGAGTTGATGGTGGGCATCGACTACGTGCAGCAGAACGTCGGGTTGCCGCTGCAAACGGCGAAGGCGCTGGCGGCGGTGCTGGCGGCAATGCTGGTGCTGATTGGGCAGCGTAAGCTGGCGATGGCCTGCGCGGTGGTGCTGATTGCGGATATCGCGGTGCCGCCGCTGGTGAGTTCGTTGTATGTGCGTCCGAATGAGTTGAACCTGGAACGTCCGTACCTGGAGCGTCACATTGAGGCGACGCGGGATGGGTTCGGCCTGAACCAGCGCGTGAGCGAGAAGGAATTTACGGCGCGCAAGGAAGCGCCCATCGACTTCGCGGCCAATGCGGTGATGCTGGACAACGTCCGGTTGTGGGAGTGGCAGGCGTTCCACGATACGCTGAGCCAGAGCCAACCGCTGCGTCCGTATTCGTACGCGGACACCGATGTAGATCGCTACCAGATCGGCGGGCAGACGCGGCAGACCCTGCTGGCACCGCGCGAGCTCGACATCAGCCAGTTGGGCGATGCGTCGCAGCGCTGGGTGATTTCGCATACGATCTACACGCACGGCTATGGCCTGGCGATGGCGGAGGCCAGCAAGATTACGCCGGAGGGCTTGCCGCAGTTGCTGATTCGCAATGCTCCGGTGGAGGTGACCGCGCCAGGGATGAAGCTGGTGCAGCCGGAGATCTACTATGGCGAAGCCTCGCATGATCCGGTGTTTGTGCGCACTACGCAGCCGGAGTTCAACTATCCATCGGGATCGCAGGATGTCAGCACGAAGTATGAAGGCCGGGGCGGGTTCCTGATTTCGTCGATGCCGTTGCGCATCGCGGCGGCGTGGGCGATGAGCGATTGGAACATTGTGCTGTCGGACGCGCTGACCACGGAGAGCCGAATGATGATGCGGAGGGCGGTGCGTCCGCGGCTGGAGGAACTGGCTCCGTTTATTGTTTGGGACGCCGATCCTTACCTGGTGATCACCGATGACGGGCACCTTACGTGGATGGCCGATGGGTACACCACCAGCGATCAGCATCCCTATGCGCGCGGCTTGGTGGCGGGCAACGATTCGTTCAACTACATCCGCAACTCGGTGAAGGCGACCATTGATGCCTATAACGGCGACGTGAAGCTGTACATGTTCGATACGCAGGACCCTTTGATTCAGGGCTACGCGAATTTGTTCCCGAGCCTGTTCACGCCGGCGTCGCAGATGCCGGCGGACTTGCGGGCACATGCGCGGGCTCCCGAATTTTTGTTCCGCACGCAGGCGGAAATTTACCGCGCGTATCACATGCGCAAGCCGGAGTCTTTCTACAACCGCGCGGATTCGTGGGATCTGGCGACGTTCACGGGCAGCCAGGCCGGCTCGCCTGAAGTCGTGAAGCCGACCTATATGCTGGCGACGCTGCCCGGAGAATCGAAGCCGGAGTTCTTGTTGACCGTGCCGTTCACGCCGCGCAACAAACAGAACTTGATCGGGTTTATGGCTGCCCGCTGCGATGGGGAGCACTTGGGCGAACTGGTGTTCCTGCAGTTGCCGAAGCAGGAGATTCTTCCGGGGCCGCTGCAGATTGAGGCGTTGATCAATCAAGACCCCTCGATATCGAAGGATCTTTCGTTGTGGAACCAGCAGGGCTCGCAGGTGCTGCGCGGGCAGATCGTGGTGCTGCCTATCAGCAATACCTTCCTGTTCGTGGCTCCCATCTATATTCAGGCATCCCAGGCGCGCATGCCGCAGCTGGAAAAGGTGGTGCTGGCGGCCGGCAGTGAGCTGGTCTACGCGGACACCTATCCGCAGGCGCTGGAGATGTTGGCGGCTCGGCAGAGGGGAGTGCGGCCGGTGATTTCGGCGACGACGTCGGCCCCGAATGCACCGCCTCCGCCGCCCCAGAGCGACTCTTTGATCGCCAATATCCGGCAGCACATCGAGCGCTACCGGAATTTGACGGCTCAGGGGAAGCTGGCGGACGCTGGCCGAGAACTTGAGTTGATTGAGTCACTTGTGAAGTAACGCTAGCAGTGCTAGCATTGCTGTATTGTGGCTACTTTGACTATTCGCAGGCTGGATGAGGCCGTCAAGGCGCGGTTGCGCATCCGTGCGGCGCAGAACGGGCGGTCGATGGAAGAGGAGGCTCGGGAACTGCTGACCGCAGGGCTCGCGCAGGGGCCTTCGGAGCAGCCGAATCTGTTCGACGCGATCCGCAAAGTGGTGGGGCCGCTGGGCGGGATCGAGTGAGATGCTGATTCTGGAGACGGCGGTGCTGGCGGAGGTCTTGAAGGCGGTGCCGGATCCCAAAATCGGGGCGTGGTTGGGGGCGCAGGCTCGCGAGGATCTCTACACCACATCGATTGCGCAGGCGGAGATTTTGTATTCGGTGGAGCGGCAGCCTCCGGGCAAGCGGCGCACGGATTTGCTGGCGGCGGTAGGCGATGTATTCGCGTTTTTTGAGAAGCGCGTGCTGCCGTTTGACGCGGATGCGGCGCGCGTGTATCCGCAGATTGTGCTGAACCGCAAGATGATGGGCAAGGAGATGGCGGCGGAGAGCGCCATGCTGGCGGCGATCACGCGGTCGCGCGGGGCAACGCTGGTGACGCGTGCGGCGGGCGAGTATGCAGGGTGCGGGATTCGGGTGATGGACCCGTGGGAGTTACCATAGAGACTGATGGGCCATCATCACCACGGGCATCACGGCCATTCGCACCACCATGGGGCGACAGGAAAGATCCTCATTGCTTCGCTGGCGGTGACGCTGCTGTTTGTGGCGACCGAGGCGGTAGCGGGATGGTGGGCGGGGAGTCTAGCGCTGCTCTCGGACGCCGGGCACAACTTCACCGACGCGTTCGGGCTGCTGCTGGCGGCTACCGCGTACTCGTTTGAATCGCGGCCGGGAGATGCGGTCAAGACGTTCGGTTATCAGCGGACAGGGGTGCTGGCGGCCTTCGTCAACGCTTTAATGCTGGTGGTGATTTCGGTGTTCCTCATTTGGGAGAGCGTGCAGAGGCTGCGCGCGCCGGAGCCGGTGAATAGCCAGGTGATGCTGATTGTCGCGGCGATCGGGTTGGTGGTGAACCTGGGGATCGCGTGGGGCGTGGGCGGGCACGGCAAGGATCTCAACCTGCGCGCCGCGTACCTGCATCAGATCGGCGATGCGGCGTCCTGCGTGGGCATCATCGTCGGCGCGCTGGTGATCCGGTCGACGGGGTGGCTGGCGGTGGACCCGATTTTATCGATCGTCATGTCGGTGTTCATCATCTGGACGGCGTGGGATATTTTCAAAGACTCGCTCAATATTCTGCTCGAGGGGCTGCCGAAGGGCTTGAACCTAGCCGAGGTGATGAGTGAGATCCGGGGCGTGTCCCGGGTGGTGGACGTGCATGATCTGCACATCTGGAGCCTGGGTTCGGAGGCGAGCGCGCTGAGTTGCCACGTGGTGATTGAGGACATGCCGACTTCGGAGAGTGAACTGATCCTGGCGGACGTAAACCGGGTGCTGGTGGAGCGGTTTCACATCCACCATGCCACCATTCAGTTCGAGCACACGCGGTGCGCGGCGGCGGATGTTTGCGTGGGAGCGGGGATGGTCCGCGACGTGCATTAGAAGTTGCTAAGGCACGAGTCAGCGGCTAACGCGCCTGGACTGGTATACTGGAAAACACTCGCAATTTCGTTCGTCTCCATGCTCAAACTTAGTCTCAAACATTGGTTCCAAACCTGTGCACTTTTTTCACTGTGTGCGCCGGGAAGCCTCGCGGCGGAGTTCGTAACGGGCCAGGGTGCCCGGCTGGTGATTGGACAAACCACGTTCACCAATCAGGAGTCCGGGGCGACGGCGAAGTTGCTGGGCGGCGTGGGCGCGGTGGCGTTCGCGAATGGAAAGCTCTACATTGTGGATTCCAATCGTCTGAACCTGACTCCGGTGAACCACCGGGTTCTGGTGATGGATACGGCGGGGTTCCCCAAGGCGACCGACGAAATTCAGCCCTACATTTCGCGCTGCGCGGTGTGCGTGGGCGAGGCGAACTTGGTGCTGGGCCAGAAAGATTTCACCAGCAGGGCCGAGAACTCGGCGGCGAACATCGCGGGAGACAGGCTGCGGCTGCCTACGGGCATTGCTACGGATGGCCAGCGGTTGGTGGTGGCGGATACGCTGAACAACCGCGTGCTGCTGTGGACGGCGTTGCCGACGGTAAACGGACAGCCGGCGAACATCGTGCTGGGGCAATCGCGACTAGATCAACTCAAGGCGGTGACGGTAGATGCCAAGAGCCTGCGCGCACCGCAGGGGGTGTGGATTCAGAACGGCCGGTTGTTCGTGGCGGATGCGCAGAATCACCGGGTGTTGATTTGGAACTCCATTCCGACGACGAATGAGCAGCCGGCGGATGTTGTGCTGGGGCAGAACTCGTTCACCGATGCGGTGGAACTGGATCCAATCAAAGCGAACGTGACCATTGCGGCGGATTCGTTGTTGACGCCGACCTCGGTCACCAGTGACGGCATCCGGTTGTTTGTAACCGATCTGGGGCTGAACCGGGTGTTGATTTGGAATACGATTCCGACGCGCAATCATCAGCCGGCCGATGTAGTGATCGGGCAGAAGAATTTCACCACGCACATTTCCAACAACGTGGTGACGCTTTGCAAGCCGGTGGACAGGGATAAGGACGGTGCCGAGGACAAGGACGCCGACGGCAACCTGATCTATCCGTTCCGCTGCGCGAACACGTTGAACTTTCCGCGCTATGCGCTGAGTGACGGCAAGCGGCTGTTTGTAGCCGATGGCGGCAATGACCGGGTGCTGATTTACAAGACGATCCCCACGCAGAACGGCGCGCCGGCGGACATTGTCCTGGGCCAGCCGGATGAATTTCAAAGTGTAGTTTCGAGCGCGACGGACTTGTTCCATCCGCTGCTGCGGCAATCGGCGGCGGATATTACCGCTACGCCCACGGCGCTGGCTTGGGACGGCACGAATCTCTACGTCACCGACCCCAGCAACCGGCGCATCCTGGTATTCACCGAGGGCGAGCCGCTGATCGCGATCAACGGCGTGCGCAACGCGGCGAGCCGCGAAATTTTCTCATTGGGGTCGGTTTCGGTGCGGCTTTCGCAGACCGTGAATTCAACGACCGGACTGCTGGATACGGGCAAGATCACCGCGGGCGATACGGTCACGTTAACCATTGCTGATACGCGCAAATACGTCTACACCGTCAAGACCGATGACACGCTGGACACCATCATGACCGGCATGGCGGCACTGGTGAATGCGGGCAGCGGCGATATTCAGGTGTTCGCAAAGTACGAGCCCACTCTGGGACTGGTCAAGCTGCAAGCCAAGGAAGGCGGCACGCAGGGCGATGACATCGCCATCGCCGTCGAGGTGAGCGAGGATGCGGGCATCATCGCGGGTGCCAGCGGTGCGTTTCTACAGGGCGGCGAGAACGCCACTGTCATTGCGCCGGGAACCTTGGTAACGATGATCGGCAAGAGTCTCGCGGTGCGTACGGCGTTCGGTGATGCCAGCGGCAAGAACCTTCCTTTGGAACTGGGCGACGTGCAGGCGTATTTCGACGGCATCCGCAGCCCGCTGCTGTTTGTTTCGCCCACGCAGGTGAATGCGCAGGTTCCTTTTGAAGTGCAGGATTCGAACAACATCAGCTTCTATCTGCGCATCAAGCGCGCGGACGGGAGCGTGATCGCGACGACTGCCATCGCGGTGCCGATTGACCGGCAGAATCCGGGTATTTTCGCTGAGGAAGGCGAGGAGCCACGCACCGCTGTTGCGTATCATGCGTCAAGTTTCGCCACCGGTACGATTACGGTGGACGGTTCGATTGAGCAGGGCGACGTGGCCACGGTATCGGTTTCTGACCGCACCTACAAGTACACGGTGAAGGCGGATGACACGCTGGATTCGGTGCGCGATGCACTGGTGGCACAGATCAATGCGAACCCCGAAGAGGCCGTGGTTGCGGTGCCGGTCAGCGCGTTCCATCGCATGCAGCTGCGGGCGAAGATTCCGGGGCCGGCGGGCGAGGGAACAACTTATTCGGCTACGTCGGATCAGGGCGACAACGGCACGGTGTTCTTGATCATGAGCGCGGCCAGTCCGGCGTTGTGTTGCTCCAACGTGAAGGATTCGCGGGTGACGTTGCTGAATCCCGCGGTACCGGGCGAGACCATCTATGTATTCGCAACCGGGCTGGGGGCAGTATCGCCGCAGGCCGCGCAGTTGGTTGCTCTGACTGGGGAGCGGTATAGCGGTCCGCTGCTGAACACGCCGCTCGAATTTGTCTCGTCGCTGGCGGGCGGGTCGACGGCGAACGTGATTTCCGCGGCGCTGGAACAGGGCGGGCGTGGGCTTTACCGGATTGTGTTGGAGCTATCTCCCGGCACGCAGGTGGGCACGAATACGTACGCGGGTTTGACGATCTCGCAGTTTATTTACACCAGCAATACTGCGAATGTGCCGATTCGCGATCCGCAGAAGTCTACTGAGACGCAGTAGACTCGGCAGGCGGAAACGCCTGCCCCACCCCTCACGGATTGTCGGTGTCGTAGGGCTTGTAGCCTTTCCCTTTCAAGACAGCGCGCGCGTTCTGGCACTGCTCGGGAGCTACGTAGAAGAATGCGCCGATGCGTTCTGAGGGGAAGATCAGGCCGCCTTTGTATTTGTCGGGCTCCACTAGATAGTCGAGCCCCGCTTCCTCCAGCACCGCTTCCAGGCGCTTCGCCTCCTCGAGTTTCTTGGCGATGTAAATTAGGTCGAGGTCTTGCTCGCCAAAAAACTCGGGGGGCTGACGCATCTACGAGACCCGCTTGACGAAGGCTTGGTAGGCTTCCTGGCCGGAAGTGCGGACCAGGTAATCGGCGCAGGCTTGGCCGGCTTTTTCGAGGTTGCCGAGGTAGCCGGGGTCCTTGAAGGCAGCGCGCATTTCGGCGTGGATGGGCTTGACGCGTTCCCACACCAGCAGGATCTCGCGAGTGTTCATGAAGAAGAGGTCGGCGCTGAGTACGCCCGCGTTCACGAAGGAACCGGCCATATCCCAGTAGCTGGCAACTTGGCGGAAGTAGGCGTTGGCTTCGGAGCCGGGGGGGCAGAGTTCCTGCATCTCCGCCAGGGTCTTGCAGCGGAAGTTGGCCACGAACCAGTTGCGGGCCGCGCGCATTTTGTCTTCGCGGCGGAGTTCGTAGAGGCGCAGGATCAGATTTGCATCGTCGTAGGTGGATTGAGCCATAAGTTTACAGGTTAGCGCGACTACAATCAGAAGTGGTGCGCGAACCTGTTCAAGCAACGATGGAAGAAATAGAAGCACTGCCGGACCGGCCCGCGGTGTTCCTGCTGTGGGCTTCTGAGGGCGCGCCGTATTTAGCGAAGACGTCGCTGCTCAAGCGCCGCGTGCGCCGCGTGGTGACCCGCATGGGTGGGACGATTGAGCGGGTGGAGTATTGGACGGTTGGCTCGCAACTGGAGGCCATGCTGGTGCATTTGGAGCTGGCGCAGCGGCATTTCCCGGACGACTGGCGCAAGATGACGCGGCTGAAGCCTCCGGCGTTTGTGCGGCTGGTGACCCACAACGCCTTCCCGCGCGCCATGGTGACAACCAAGCTGGGGCGCGGGATGTTCACCGGTCCGTTTGCGAGCCGGGCGGCCGCGGAGCGCTATGAAGGCGAAGTGCTGGACCTTTTCCAGCTGCGCCGCTGCGAAGAAAACCTGGTGCCTACGCCGGAGCATCCGGGGTGCATGTACGGCGAGATGAATAAGTGCATGCGTCCATGCCAGGGGGCGGTTTCGCAGGACGAATACGCGCATGAGGCGGCGCGCGTGGAGCAGTTTCTGCGCACCGGTGGCGCATCGCTAGCCGATCCGGCGGAGGCGGCCCGCGACCGTGCCAGCGCGGAGATGCAGTTTGAAGAAGCCGAGCGGTTGCATCAGCGGGCGGCGCGCATTCGCGAGGCGGCGTCGGCCGCAGGGGAATTGGCTCGGCCCGTGGATCAGCTGGCAGGGGTTGCGATCATTCCCGCGGCGGCGGCGACGGCCATCGATCTGTTGTTCTTCGTCGGCGGGCAGTGGCAGCAACCTCGCCGTCTGCTGCTGGCCGATACGGTGGACGGCGGGCAGAGCATGGACCGGCGCGTGCGGGAACTGATCGCGGATGTGTCGGCGGCGGGGGCTCCGAACCTGGAGCATATGGCCGTGCTGACGCGATGGCACGGGTCCAGTTGGCGGGATGGGGAGTGGATCGGGTTTGATTCGCTGGAGAAGATTCCCTACCGCAAGATCGTCAACGCTGTGGGCAGGGTGGCGGGAGCCCATGTCGGGAGAATGACGTGACACTTGCCGAACTGTGGCGGCGGCAGAAGATCACGCGCGGGGGTGCGGCGTTCCTGGCGGCGATACTGCTGGTGGGCGGGGCGGCGTTTGTTTCGGCGAACAACCTGCTGTTCCTGATTTTGGCGGCGATGGTTTCTACGTTCCTGGTGTCGGGATTTGTGGGCAGGTTGGGCCTCGCGGGGTTGGAGCTGGATTTGCTGCTGCCGCAGCACACCTCGGCGCGCAGGACGGTGCGGGCCGGGGTGCGGGTGAGGAACTTGAAGCGGTATGTGCCGTCCTTCAGCATCCATCTGGCGTTCAGTCGGCAGCCGGATGGACCGCTCACCCCGTCGTTGTACTTCCCATTGATTCCCGGCGGGGCGGTGATTGAGGAGCCGATGGAATTGTACTTTCCCCGGCGCGGCTCGCACAAGCAGAGGGACTTTCAATTCTCCACGCGCTTCCCGTTTGGGTTTGTGGAGCGCAGTGAAGAGGTCACCATCCGGCATGAAGTGATCGTGTATCCGTGCCTGGATCCGCGGCCGGGGTTCGAGCATCTGCTGGCGTCCCTGAGTGCGGAAATCGCCATGCTGGAACGCGGGCAGGGGAGCGATTTCTACCGCATCCGTCCGTATGAGGCGGCGGAGAGCGCCCGGCATGTGGATTGGAAGGCGACGGCGCATACGGGCGCGTTGCAGGTCCGGGAATTCGCGCGCGAGCAGGATCGGGCGGTGGTGATCTTCTTGGACCTGGACATCCCGGCGGGCGCGGAAGAATGGCTGGAGTCCGCGATTGAATGCTCGGCATTCGTGGCGTTTGAACTCGCTGGACGGGGCACCCGGGTACGGTTTGTTTCGCAGGGGCTGGATGTAACCACGCCGGATGCGGCGGACATCTATACTATTCTTAAGTATCTTGCGTTGGCCGCGCCGGCATCAGGGCGGCTTGAGGTGGGCCGGAATGACAAGGATTTCCACATCGTTTTTACACACAATCCGCCGCGGTTTCCTGCTCTAGGGGGGCAATATGAAGTTTCCAACGTTCGCATTTTCGATTCTGAATTCGTGTAAGTTCGCGCTCTGCTTTGTGGTGGCCGCACAGTTGGGGCTGGCGCAGGTGGCGGCCTCGATTTCAGGGCGCGTGGAGGATGTGACCAAGGCAGGCGTGATCGGAGCTTCGGTCACTGTCCGCAGTGTGGAGACGGGCGCGGTGCGCACGGCGGTCTCGAATGAGGCGGGCGATTACTTCGTAACCGGGCTCGCGTTGGGTCAGCAGGAACTTCGCTTTGAGAAGGCTAGCTTCAAGACCACGGTGCGGACGGGCATCGACCTAGTTGTCGGCCAAAGCGCGGTGCTGAACGTAACCTTGGAGCTGGGCGCGGTGAGCGAATCGATCACGGTGACCGAGGAGTTGCCGCTGGTCAATACAAGCACCTCGCAGGTGTTCGGGTTGGTGGGCGAGCGGCAGGTGAAGGATCTTCCGCTGAACGGGCGCAGCTTTGACAATTTGATCACGCTAAATCCCAGTGCGATCAACTATCCGTTGCGCAGCGCGGGGACCAGCACCAGCAACGGCAGCAATTTCAGCGTGGCCGGACGGCGTCCGCTTGAGAACATTTTCCTGCTGAACGGGATTGAGTACACAGGGTCCAGCCAGTTGTCGAACAGTCCGGGCGGGGTGAGCGGGCAGTTGCTGGGCGTGGATGCCGTGCGCGAGTTCAACCTGCTGACGGACAACTATTCGGCGGAGTACGGCAAGCGCGCCGGGGCGCAGGTGAACGTGGTGACGCAGTCGGGCACGAATGCGGTGCATGGTTCGGCGTTTGAGTTCATCCGCAACAACAAGCTGGATGCGCGCAATTTCTTTGACCGGGGTTCGACGCCTGATTTCCGACGCAATCAGTTTGGTGTGGCGCTCGGCGGGCCTATCAAGAAGGACAAGCTGTTTGTGTTCGGGAACTACGAAGGATTCCGGGAACGCCTGGCCGTGACGAATGTGACGGTGGTGCCGAACGATCAGGCGCGCCAGGGACGGGTGCCTAACGCCGCGGGTGTGTACGCCCCGGTGGCGAATTTGGACGCGCGTATGCTGCCGTTCGTGCAGCAGTTGTGGCCGGCAGTGAATGGTGCGCAGTTGCTCTCAAATGGCGTTGAAACGGGGACGGCGCTTTCCTTCAACAATCCGCGGCGCAAGGTGCGCGAGGAGTTCGGCACGGCGCGTAGCGATTACAACCTGAGCAATACGGACACGTTGACGGGCAGCTACACGATTGACGACGGCGACTCGGTGGTCCCGGCGGCGGACCCGCTATTCGGCAACGGCGTTCGGCTGCGGGCGCAAGTGTTGAGTTTGCAGGAGACGCACATCGTTTCGCCGCGCGTGTTGAACACGTTCCGCGCGGGCTTCTCGCGCGCCGGGTTTAATTTTGACGCGGTGGAGTTCCAGCAATTCCCGGCGAGCCTTTCCTTTGTCTCGGGTGCGCAAGTGGGCGGGTTTGTGATCGGCGGCGGCAATACGACAACGGGATTGGCGGCGATTACGGCGGGCGGGTCGAACAATGCGGCGAATGTGCTGAACCGGCGCAACCTGTTCACGTTCGCGGATACGGTGTCCGTCTCCAGCGGGCGGCATCAGTTGAGCGCCGGCGTGTGGTTCCAACGCATGCAGGACAACGAAAACAGCG
Source organism: Bryobacterales bacterium (assembly GCA_947446025.1). Classification (GTDB taxonomy): domain Bacteria; phylum Acidobacteriota; class Terriglobia; order Bryobacterales; family Bryobacteraceae; genus Palsa-187. The sequence goes on along the minus strand of CANFEY010000046.1, from coordinate 7,318 downwards.
CGTCGCGCCGCTTGGGTCAGGCGACGTTCGCGAGTCTGACGACGTTCCTGCAGGGCACGGTGACGAATTTTCAAGTGGTGCCGAATCCGACGACAGTCGGTTTCCGTAGCCTGTTCGGCGCGTGGTTCGTGAACGACACGATCAAGCTGCGGCGCAATCTGACCTTTGAGATCGGACTGCGGCATGAGTTCACAACAGGCTGGAACGAAGTCGCGGGCAGGGCGGGGAATTGGATCACGGATGCCAACGGCGTGTTGATCACGGAGCCTCGTACCGGCAACTCGGCGTTCACCACCAACAACGCGAAGAAGCTGTTTGCTCCGCGCGCGAGCTTGGCGTGGGACCCGTTCGGCAACGGCAAGACGGCGATCCGCGCGGGCTACGGCATGTATTACACGCTAATCGACAACCTGGCGTTCCTGCTAAACTCGATACCGCCTTACAACGGTTCCGTGACGTTCACCGGTTCTCTGTTCGCGGCGCTGCCGATTACTTCCGGCGTGCAGCCTCGGCCGGCGTGCAGCCCGACCGTGCCGCAGCCGTGTACCACGTTCGCGCCGCAGGGCGTGCAGGCGGACGCGCGGACTCCCGCGTTGCAGAACTGGAACTTTTCGATTGAGCAGCAGCTGGCTTCGAACATGACGCTGCGCGTGGCCTACATCGGATCGCACGGGTATCACGGGTTGCTGAGTCTGGATCCCAATACGGTGCCCGCCCAAATTTGTAACGCCCCGCCTTGCACCAGCGGAGGCACGGGCGCGGCTCGCGGCGTGATTTCGCAAGGGCAGCAATACATTCCGGTTGGGCTGCGTCCGAACCAGTATCTTGCGGGTGGCTTCTTCTGGACCACGCAAGGCAACAGCAGCTACAACGGCCTACAGGTGGAGTTGACGCGGCGCCTCTCGCACGGCTTGCAGGTGCGTGGGAATTACACCTGGTCAAAGAATCTGGATATGAATTCGGCCCTCACGGGCGCGCAGGCAAACAATCAGGCGCAGATGTTGATGGACCGCAGCAATCTGCGGCGCGACTGGGGGCCGTCGGCCTTCGACGCGCGCCATCAATCGACCATCTCCTTCCACTACGATCTGCCGTTCGGGGCGGGGCAGCGCTGGATGCAATCGGGAAATGGGGCGATGAGCCGCGTGGTTAGCGGCTGGCAGTTGAACAGCATCACGACGCTGCTGAGCGGGTTTCCGTTCACGCCGCTGGTGGGTGCAAACCGGTCGGCGAATGGCGATACGCGCAATCCGGACCGGCCGAATTTCAACCCGGCCTTCACCGGCGACATCATTCTGGGCCAGCCCACGCGCTGGTATGATCCCAACGCGTTCCTGCTGCCCAACGTGGGCACGTTCGGCAACGTCGGCCGCGGCGTGCTGCGCGGACCGGGCCTCGCCACAGTGGACTTCTCGGTCAACAAGGACACGCGCATCAATGAGCGCTTCAAGCTCCAGTTCCGGGCGGAGTTTTTCAATCTGCTCAATCGCGCGAATTTCGGCGTGCCGAACACCACCGTGTTCAGCGGCGCGGCGTTCAATGCGTCGGCGGGGCTGATTACCTCCACGGTGACCACGTCGCGCCAGATTCAGGGCAGCCTCAAGCTGATCTTCTAGGTGGTCACGCGGCTCCTTCTCTATCCCATCAAGGGGCTCGATGGAGTCGATGTGGGCGAGGCTCGTGTTCTGCCCAGCGGAGCGCTGGAGTTCGACCGGAGGTGGGCGCTGGTCGACGGGCGCGGGCGGTTCGTGAACGCCAAGAATCGCGTCGAGGTGCATTCGATACGGGCCCAGTTCGATTTGGCTCGCTTGGAGGTGACGCTCGCCGGGCAGACCTGCTCACTTGTGCGCGACGGTTTGTCTATTGCCAGCTGGTTCGCGGAACGCCTCGGCGAGCCGGTGGAGTGGCGGCAGAATGCGGACATGGGGTTCCCCGACGACACCGATTCTCCTGGTCCCACCTTCATTTCCGCGGCGTCGGTGGCGCGGGTGGGCGAGTGGTTCGGCTTGCCGCCCGAAGAAGTCCGCCGCCGCTTCCGCTGCAACGTGGAGTTCGATGGTGTCGAGGCGTTTTGGGAGGACAGCCTGTACGGCTCGCGCTTCCGGGTTGGGGACGTGGGCGTGGAGGCCGTGAATCCATGCCAGCGCTGCGTGGTCCCGTCGCGCGATTCGCTCACCGGCGCGCAGGATGCGGGCTTCCAGAAGCGCTTCGCGGAGCTGCGCCAGGCGGAGATGCCGCCAGTGGCGAAGCGCGGGCAGTTCACCCACTACTACCGGCTGACGGTGAACACCCGCATCGCGGAAGGCGGGGTGATTCGTGTGGGAGATGTGGTTAGTTCCTGACTGGCGTGGTATATTTGAGTTTCCCACCCGCACGGGCCTGTAGCTCAGTTGGTTAGAGCGCTACCTTGACACGGTAGAGGTCACAGATTCGAGTTCTGTCAGGCCCACCATTTCCACCCTATTTCCCACCCAGTCTGAGGGTGCTGAAAAAATCAAAGTGGCAGGCGAAACCGCCTGCCCTGCCCTTGCAAACTGCTGATCTATCGTGGTAGCGCAGGCGGTTTCGCCCGCGATCCGGTGTCCGCACAGCCTTTGTCAGCGCCCTCTAGTCGGGCTGCGCCTTGCCCGAAAACAGGCAAAGCAGGTGGGGAACCTGCCCCACGTGTCTACAATGAGAAGAGTCCATGCAGACAATCTTGGTGATCGATGACGACGACGGGCTGCGCGACACCATTGGCCTGATGCTGGAGAACGAGGGCTACCGTCCGCTGCTGGTGGCCGATGGGGCTACCGGTCTGGATACGGCGCTATCGGTCAAGCCGGACCTCATTCTCGTGGACCTTCGCATGCCGGGGTTGAGCGGCGTGGAGGTGTGCAAGCGGCTGCGGGCAAAGGGATCGGTCACGCCGGTGATCGTGCTCAGCGCGATGGGCGATGAGTTGGACAAGGTGCTGCTGCTGGAGATCGGCGCGGATGACTACGTGGTCAAGCCTTTCGGCACGCGGGAATTGTTGGCGCGCATCCGGGCGCTGCTGCGGCGCACGGGGCAGACGGCGGCCAAGCTGGGATTCGGCGACGTTGAGATCGACCTGGATCAGCGGCAGGTCCGGCGGGCGGGGGCGGAAATCCGGCTGACGAAGGCCGAGTTTAACTTGCTGGCGTTCTTTGTGCAGAATCCAGGCAAGGCGCTGTCGCGGGATGTGATCCTGAATTCGGTGTGGGGGTACGAGTCCTTCCCGAATACACGCACGGTGGACGCGCACGTGGTCCGGCTGCGCCAGAAGCTGGAGCGGGATTCGGAGACTCCGCGGCATTTCCTGACCGTCTTCGGCGTGGGGTACCGCTTTCTGCCGTAGAATTTTAAATGGTGTCTGACACCATTTGTTTGGGGGGCGCGAATGTTGAAGGGGTTCATTCTGGGGCTGCTGGTGTCCGCTGCCGCATGGGGGCAGCAGGGCGATCCGCTGCGGGACGTGCTGGACCGGCTGGCGAAGCTGGAAGAGCAGAATCGCGCTCTGACCAAAGAAGTCGAGGAACTGAAGGCGCGGCTGGGCACGGTGGACGCGGTGCCTCTGGCCGAGCGCGTTGAAGTGGCCGAGCAGCGGGTGGCGGAGCTGGACCAAACGCGCGTGACCTCGGACAACAAACTGCCGATCTCGGTGACGGGTATGTTGCTGTTCAACGCGTACCTGAACGGCCAGGCATCGGCAGGGCAGCAGTATCCGGTAGTGTTGCCGCCTTCGGGAGGCGCGGCGGGCGCGGGGGCGACGTTCCGGCAGACCGTGCTGGGGCTGCGGCTGGATGGTCCCACGGTGCTGCACGGGGGCAATGTGAACGGGTCCGTGTTCATGGATTTCTTCAGCGGCGGCACGGGACTGAATCAGACCATGCGGCTGCGCGTCGCCACGCTCGATGTAGCGTGGAAGCGCACCACCGTGGGATTCGCGTTCGACAAGCCAGTGATGGCGCCTCGCGAGCCGGATTCGTTGGCCCAGGTGGGCGTCTCCGCACTGACGGGCGCCGGCAATCTGTGGCTGTGGCAACCCCAGGTCCGCGTGGAGCATCGCTTGGACTGGAAGAATCGCATCGGCCTGCGGGCGCAGGGCGGCGTGTACCAAACGGCCGAGACAGGGACCGGACTGGCTGCCGACTACGGCGACTCCTTGGCGGCTTCGCGTCCCGGCTACGAAGGCCGCTTTGAGGTGTGGGCACAGCGCGGCACGAAGCGCGTGGAGGTGGCTCCTGGATTTCATGTGAGCAGTTCGCGCGTACTGGGGCAAAGCGTCCCTTCGCGGATCTTCACGCTGGATTGGCTGCTGCGGCCAGTGAGTCGCGTGGAATTTACCGGGCAATATTTCGGCGGGCAGAACACCGGAGTGGTGGGCGGACTGCGCCAGGGGATCACGGTACGCAGGGTGGCCGACGTGAACGCGGCGGCCGCCGTACACTCGCAGGGCGGGTGGGCGCAGCTGAAACTGAAGGCGACGGCGCGCACGTCCTTTAACCTCTTCGCGGGCCAGCAAGATGACCGGAACCGGGATCTGGGCCAGGGCGGAGTCACGAAGAATCAGTCCTACGGGGCGAATGTGATGTATCGTTGGGGATCGAACCTGATGACCGGATTTGAAGCCTCGCAGGTGCGGACCAGCTACTTCGCCAATACGCGGATCAACCCTCACTATGACCTGGCGATCGCTTATCTTTTTTAGCCTCGGGGCTCTAGCTGCCGCCGCGCCCGTAACGGGGCGCGTGGAACTGCGCGATTCGCGGGATGCGGCAGTGCGTAAAGGGTTGGATTATTCCGGCGTGGTGGTATGGCTGGAGCCCGTGCGCGCAGTTGCCGCAACCAGACCCGCGCTCAAGGCCCGGATCGTCCAGCGCGATAAGACCTTTTCACCGCACGTGCTGGCCATCCAGACCGGGACGCGGGTGGATTTCCCGAACTTCGATCCCATCTTCCACAACGCTTTTTCCAACTACAACGGGCAGCTGTTCGACGTAGGCCTGTATCCGCCGGGCACTTCGCGCAGCGTCCGCTTTGGCCGCGCGGGCGTGGTGCGCGTGTTCTGCAACATTCACCCGAACATGAGCGCCGTGATCGTAGCCCTGGAGACTCCCTATTTCGCGGTCACGCAAAAGGACGGTACCTATCGGATAGAAAACGTGCCTCCCGGCGAATACCGGCTGCGCGTGTTCCACGAACGCGCGACGGATGCGGTGTTGAATGGGCTGGCCAAGACCGTGACGGTGGGGGCCGAGCCGTTGGTAGCCGCTCCGCTTTCGATTTCCGAGAGCGGGTACTTGGCGGTTCCGCACACCAACAAGTTCGGCCACGAATACCACACGCCGGCGCATGAGAGCGGGTTGTACCCGGCAGCGCGATGAAGGCACCGGCACCACGTCCGGTATCGCTGTTGTGGCGGGTGATGCTGTCCACATCCATCGCCATCACGGTGCTGTTCGGCGCGCTGGGATGGGTGATTCAGGATCAGTTGGGACGCATCGCGGCGGCCACCATTGAAGAAGAAGTTCGCGCCAGCTTTCAGGCGTATCAATCGCTGTGGCAGGCGCGCGCCGGGGAACTCGCCTCCGTCAGTCTGGTGATGAGCCGCATGCCGGATATCCGCGCGGCGTTCGGCACTGGAGATGAGGCCACCATCCAGGACACGGCCAGCGAAGTCTGGGGGCGGCTGGCACAGAGCGGGACTCTCTTCATCGTGGCCGCGCCGAATGGGGCGGTGATTGCGCAGGCGGGCTCGGGGTCCAAGCTCCGGTCGCTCGATTTTGTGAGCGCGGCGGCGAAGAAATTTCCAGAGCAGGCGCGTGGCTTTGTCACGCTGGCCAACCGTTTGTACCAAGTGGTGTTGACGCCCGTGTTCGTGGCGTCCGGACCCGGAGCGGGTCTGTTGAACGTATTGGTGGTGGGCGAGGCGGTGGATTCCGAACACGTGGCGGAGCTGAAGCGCGTCACCGGCGGCAGTGATTTTGTATTCTCCGCCGGAGGGCGCGAAGTGGCGTCCACATTGCCAGCCGCGGGCTTGGAGTACTTCAGCTCAGCCTTCCCGCTGACCGATATCGAGGGGCACGAGGTAGGACGGCTATCGATTCAGCGATCGTTTGAGAGCGCGCGCAATCGCATCGACACCATGCGCACCCGGCTAGTCGCGCTGTGGGGCGGGGCGGTGATCGCGGGGCTCGGCATCACGTTCTGGTTGACGCGGCGGCTGCTGCGGCCGCTGGGTACGCTGACCGGCGCGGCGGCGGAGATCGGACGCGGGAACTATCAGGTGCGCGTTCCGGCGGGCGGGTCCGGCGAGATCGCCAGTTTGGCGGAGTCGTTCAACACCATGTCGGCGAACCTGACCACGGCGCGCGAAGAACTCATCCGTCAGGAGCGCATCTCCACCATTGGCCGCCTGTCCACTTCGATCATTCACGATCTGCGAAATCCCCTGGCGGCGATCTACGGCGGATCAGAAATGCTGGTGGACCGGCAACTCTCCGACGCGCAGGTACAGCGGCTGGCCGCGAATATCTACCGCGCATCGCGAAAGGTCCAGGACATGCTGCAGGAGTTAGCCGATGTGACGCAGGGCCGCGGGCACGCCCGCGAGGTGTGCCGCTTGCGGGACATCGTGCAAGCGGCCTACGATCCCCTGGCGGCCAGTGCGGAGGCGAGCGCTGTTACGGTGGAGATTGATGTAGCCACTGAGCTGGAACTGCCGCTGGACCGCTCCCCCATGGAACGCGTGTTTCAGAATCTGATCGGCAATGCCATCGAGGCCATGCCCAAGGGCGGCTCGGTGCGCGTCCGCGCGCAAGCCGGAACCGGAGAGGTCACAGTCTGCGTGGAAGACACCGGTCCCGGCATTCCCGTAGCCATCGCCGGGGACCTATTCCAGCCCTTCGTCACCGCGGGCAAACCGAACGGAGTGGGCCTCGGGCTGGCGCTTTCGCGCAAGACCGTGCTTTCGCATGGCGGGGAGTTGTGGACGGAAACCACCGAGGTCGGCGCGCGCTTCAGGATACGGCTGCCAGTGTAGCAGCGCGCTTGTGCGGACGCATGGCCGCGCTCAATTTGCGGCGAGCGCTTACGATGTACGCCTTGGCTCCGCTCTTGTTGGTAAGGCCCAGCATTCTGCTTACGGCGCTCAGCGGCAGTTCTTCACCCAGTAGTGTCCGGCTAACGCGCGACACGCCGACGGCAACTAACTGAAGAGTAGGCGGTTGAGGCCTCTTTTGAGTTGCCGCGATTTGAAATACCAGAAGACGAAACACGAGGCTGACACCATGAGGGATGAACCTTGGCCGCACCG
>CANFEY010000045.1 GCA_947446025.1 Bryobacterales bacterium | reverse complement strand
TGCGGCCAAGGTTCATCCCTCATGGTGTCAGCCTCGTGTTTCGTCTTCTGGTATTTCAAATCGCGGCAACTCAAAAGAGGCCTCAACCGCCTACTCTTCAGTTAGTTGCCGTCGGCGTGTCGCGCGTTAGCCGGACACTACTGGTGCAGAACAATGGGAGCAATTCCCCGGGTGCCGGGTACAGCTGGGCTTTTTCATCCATCGCAATCACTAACCCGGCTTTCTTCAGCCTCTCCGGCACCGATACTGTCGCTGCTGCGGTCAGCTTGTGCTTCCAGGCCACCAGCCAAGCCACAGCAGGCGGTGGCGGATGCGTCGCCGCGAACATTGCGAATTTCACCGTCACTTGGGATGCCAACAACGGCAGTACCACGGTCACTGCCACTAGTTTCGGCTCCGCTCTAACCGGCGCTAGCGTGACCGGTGGAATTGTGGGTACACTTCAGGGCGTTACCCTGAATCTCCCCACGGCCAGCCAGGTTTTCAGCCAAGTATACGCCTCAACCCTCTTTACTATCAATACGAATGGGGGCAGCGGCGTGAGCATCCTGGACTTTGGCTACGGCTTCAATCAAATCGCGATCACTCCAGAACCCAGCTCATTCGGCTTGCTTGGCTCGGCGCTTTTCGGCCTTGGCTTCCTGGCCCGCAAGCGGCGCAAGAGTTAGTCCATAGCTTTTCCTGACATCTATACGCGGTCCGGATCTCCGGACCGCGTTTTTTCGTTGTGCGGCTGCTAGCATGAAGGCGTGGGTATGCGTGCTTGGATATTACTGCTGACTTCCCTGCCCTTGCTGTCCAAGACTGCTGAGTGGGAACGGGCGCACTCCTTCTTTGAAGCTTCTGACTTCAAGCAGGCGGCGGCGGTTTTGGAGAAGGCTTCCAAGAAAGACTTCGACAACGTGCTGCTGTTGGGGCAGAGCTACTACGAGTTGAAGAAGTTCGGCGATGCGGTGGACGTGCTGGAATCCGCGGCGGAGATTTCTCCCAGAAGCTCCGAGGCGCAGTTGTGGCTGGGGCGGGCTTACGGGCGGCTGGCGGAGGGGAACAAGCTGCTGGCGTTCGGGCGGGCACGCAAGGCTCGGGCGGCGTTTGAGAAGGCCGTGGAACTTGACCCCAAAAACCGCGATGCGCTGGACGACCTTTTTGAGTTCTACTTTGAGGCTCCCGGCATTGTGGGGGGAGGGCTCGACAAGGCGGAGGCCGTGGCCAAGCAGATCGCCGCGCTGGATGCGGAAGACGGCGCGGAGTTGCTGGCGAGGGTGGCTCGGGCGCGCAAGAAGTAGCGGGCGCGGGACTCGCAGCTTAGCAGCCGTTGGTAGAAATGCCCCTACCCAGTCGTGCAAGATGCGGAGATCATGAGGTGGCGACAGGCGGTTTCGCATTCTCGATTTCTACCACGGGCGGTAGGGCCGGGCTGGAAGCCGGCCGCCGGCAGGATGCCCGCCGTCCTAAGGCTCACTCAACGCTGATAAGATGGAGAGGAAAGGCGAGGCTGGTCCACTATTCCCATGATGACCAACGAACAACTCTACCTCGCCATCGGGATTCCGATGCTCTTCAACGCGGCGCTCGTGGGCGCGCTGATCGCCTACATCAATGCGAAGTTCCACGGGACCGATGAGAGATTCCGTTCTGTGGACCAGCAGTTCCGGGCTGTGGACCAACAGTTCAGGGGTGTTGACCGGCGGTTCGACACCATGGAGCATCGCTTTGACGCCATCAACCAGCGCTTCGACGATATGCGCGACCTGTGGCGGGCGGAGCTGCACCGCGTGGAAGAGATTCTGGACGCGCGGTTAAAGCATCTGGAAGAGCGCTAGGCCGCGGCGGGCCGCCCAGCGCGGACATTGCAGCATGATCCATCGAAGCGAGACAATCCGGCTGGCGACGCGGGCGCTGAGTTCCAACAAGAGCCGCACGCTGCTCACCGCGCTGGGGCTGCTGATCGGCAACGCCAGCGTGATTTGGGTGGTCACCATCTCGCTCTCCAGCCGCGACTACATCATCGATCAGATTCAGCGCATCGGCTCCAACATGATCTACGCCTCGTACACCGGCGGCGGCAATGCCTCGGCGGACGCGGCGGGGGATTTCGTCAAAGTGGCCGACGTGGAGGCCGTGCGCCAGCAGCTGGGGGAGCGCGTGGTCGCCGTGTCGGGAGTCATGATCAGCCAGGACCGCATGCGGGTCGAAGGGCGGCAGGAAGACGTCAGCATCATCGGCTCGGATGAGTTCTACGCCCAGGTGCGGAACCTGGAGCGGCTTGCCGGGCGCTTTGTGGACGCGGGCGACATTGCGAACCGCAACCGCGTGACCATGCTGACCGAGAAGCTCGCGCGGCGGCTGTATGGCGGGCAATCGCAGGCGATCGGCCAGAAGATCAAACTACAGGGCCTGGAGTTCGACGTCATCGGCACCTTCAAGGAGCGCACGCAGAGTTTCGGATTGTCTGAGCTGCACGATGAGAACGTGGTTATCCCGGTAACGGTGCTGCGCTACTTCGCCCCTGTGGAGCGCGTGGACCCGCTGTACGTCAGCGCGCGTTCCCCCGAAGACGTGCCTGCGGTCACACACATTGTGCGGACCATTCTGGAAGGCCGCCACCGCCCCGGAGCGCGCTACACCGTGGACAACCTCGCCGCCATCCTCGACACCGCGCGCGTGGTGGCCGCGCTGCTCACCGGCGTCCTGATCGTGGTGAGCGGCATCGCCCTGCTGATCTCCGGCGTCGGCATCATGAACATCATGCTGGTCACCGTGACGGAGCGGACGCGGGAGATCGGGTTACGGCTGAGCGTGGGCGCGCGCAAGCGGGACGTGCTGGAGCAATTCCTTTCGGAGGCTGTGTTGATCAGCCTGATGGGCGGGGTGGCGGGGATTGCGCTGGGGGTGACGCCGGCGCTGCTGGCCCGGTTCTTCGCGCCGGAGTTTGCCATTCCGATTTCGGGGCTGTCGATTGGGGTAGCGTTCACGGTCTCGCTGCTGGTGGGACTGGTGTTCGGGATGCTGCCGGCGCGCAAGGCGTCGCGGCTGAATCCGACGGAGGCTTTGAGGTACGAATGAAAACGCTGCTTGCGCTGGTGCTGGCTACTTCGGTGTTCGCGCAGATTTCTGAGATCGCGACGGACGCTACCGGACAAACCCTGCTGTTCAAGACCGGATTCCGGATGCAGACGGAATCGGATGCTACCACCGAACAGAAGATCTACCGCTGGCAGAATGGAGTTTGGACGCGGCTGCTGGTGCATACTCCCACGCCCGCGCGCATTCCGGGCAGCGTCCATTTCCCGTTCGTCGCGGACAACGTTTATGGGTGGTTCATCACTCCGGGCCAAGGTCTTTTCTCTCCGGTGCGCATCCACCAGGATGCCGAGGTGTTCGGAATCATACTCCCCTCAGACTTCCCGCGCGAGTACTTGCGCGTGAGCGCAAATGGTGCGTTCGCAGCGGGCGGAGGCGGGGTTCCTGGGGAGCTGGTGGTGCCGCAAATCATCAGCACGCGGTCCGGCCAAAGGGGGAGACTGCCCTTGCACTCGGCGTGGCTACAGGTGGGCTCGGATGCGTCGTACGCCTACTTCGCACCGGGACAACCACAGATCGGCTTCCGGCGGCCAGGTTGGCTGGACGAGCTGCGCTTTCCGGTTGCGGGGGAACTGCGCTCCATGGCCATGTCGGATGACGCCAGGTGGATCACCGCCGACCTGGATGGCACGCTACGGGTGCTCGATACCGCGGCGGGCGAGTGGACGAGTGTGGCGGCAGCTACCCGCTGGAGCATCGGCAATGCGCGCGCGGTTTATCTAGCCGCCGCTGGGCATCAACTGCTGAGCTGGGACCCAGCGGCGCGGCGTAGCTCGCTGGTGGCGGATTCGGCGGAACCGTTCGTGGAGCTGACAATCAGCGCGGACGGCAACGTCGCCTGGGCGGTCACCGATACCAACCGGCTGTTACGTTTCGATCTGCGGGCGGAGTCGCGGGAGGAGATCTTGCCGCCGCTGGGGCACGTCGCCAACGGCCAACCGCGCGGAACAGTGGTACCGGGGTCGGCGGTCCTCTTGCCAGGGAAATTTATGCAGGGCCAGGAAGTCTTCACAACGGGCGGCCAGTGGCCGGTGGCGGACGTCAACGCGGACGGGCTGTGGTTCCAGGTGCCGTGGGAGGCTCGGGGCGCGGAGCGCAGAGTGGCGGTGCGCGCGGCCGGGAATCCCTTCGAGGACCTGACGCCGATCGGCTTCGACGGCGACTATTGGCCCTCTTTTCCCGTGCAGCAGGTGCGCAACAATTCACCCGGTGAGTTGCTGATCGCGGCGCATCAGGATTTTCGCGGCGTGGTGAGCGCGGCGGACCCGGCCCGGCGCGGCGAGACGATTCACGTTTACATGACCGGCCTCGGAGCACTGTCGCAGGAGGTACCGACGGGCGAGCGGGGTCGGTTCCCGCCGGTGGGGGTGGCGAAGGCGTTGACCTGCGCGGGCCTGGCTCCGGGCTTTCCGGATCGAACGCCCATGGGGTTGGCTGCGGTGATCTACTCGAGCGGGATGCTAGGGTTTTATCAGGTGGACGTGACGTTGCCCTTGGACATGCCCGGTGGGTTCTGGGAGCTGCGTTGTGGCGATGGGGTCCGGGACGCGGTAGGTTTCTTTGCAACCGAGTAGGGCGGGTCGGGAAAAGAGGGGAACCTGCCCCACGGCATGAGACAATTTGGATTCAGGCAACCCAACCCGTGGACTTCGTAGAACAACTCAAATCCTCCATCGACATCGTCAAGGTGATTGGTGAATACGTGCGCCTGGAGCGGAAGGGAGCCACGGGCCGCTACTCCGGCCTGTGCCCGTTTCATCAGGAGAAGACTCCGTCCTTCAGCGTCCACCAGCAGCGCCAGTTCTACAAGTGCTTCGGTTGCGGAGCCTCCGGCGACCTGCTCAAGTTCGTCATGGAGCACGACGGCCTCACCTTTCCCGAAGCCCTGCGGTCCCTGGCCGAACGCTTCGGCATCCCCATGCCGCAGCGCAACGAATACTCCGACGCCGATTCGCGCCTGCGGGCCGCGCTGTTTGAGATGCACGAGGCCGCGGCCGACGTCTTCCGCGAAAACCTCCGCGGACCCATCGGCACCGAAGCGCGAGCCTATCTTGACCGCCGGGGCATCACAGCGGAATTGATTGACGTCTTTGGGCTCGGCTTCTCCGATCCTTCCGGCCAGTCGCTAGTGCGGCGCTTCAGCAAGTACTCGGCGGAACAGCTGGAACAATCCGGCCTGGTGCGCAAGCGCAACGAAGGGACCGGCCACTTCGATTCTTTCCGAGGCCGGTTGATGTTCCCCATCCACAACGAGTCCGGCAAAGTGATCGGCTTCGGCGGACGCGCCATGCGCGATGAGGATCAGCCGAAGTATTTGAACTCGCCGGAAACACCCATCTACAAGAAGACGACCGTCCTTTACAACCTGCACCGCGCGCGCGACGGCATGCGCAAGGGCGGACGCACGGTTTTGGTGGAGGGCTACATGGACGTGATCGGCGTCTACGCGGCGGGTGTGCGCGAGGTGGTCGCCAGCTGCGGTACCGCGCTCACCAACGCGCAGGTCCGCGCCATGCACCGCCATGCCGATGCCGTCATCCTCAACTTCGACCCAGACAACGCCGGCCAGAACGCGGCGGAAGGGGCCATCAAGCTGCTGCTCGACGAAGGGCTCCACGTGCGCGTACTCACCTTAAGCGGAGGAGATGCGGGCAGCAAGCTGGACCCCGATGAATTCGTCAAACAATTCGGCGGCGAGGCATACCGCGCCAAGCTCGACGGGGCCGCCACCTACTTTCATTGGATGGCAGACCGCGCGCGCGGCAAGTTCGACATGCGCACGGCGGAGGGCCGGGTGGAGGCATTCAAGTGGTTGCTGCCTGCCGTGCAGAAGGTCCCCGATAAACTGGAGCGCGCCGCCGTAGTGAATGACATGGCCAGCTACCTGGGCGTCGACCCCAGTATGGTGCTGGATCAATTCAAGCGCGCCGCCAGTGAACGCCGCCCTGCCGCGCCGGTAGTCACGCGCACAGCGATTCCTTCGTCTGAGCGCATCCTGATAGAAGCGCTCCTGGCAAGCCCCCGCGTACGGGAAGAGATACTCCCGCAGATCCACCAGGATATGACGGCGAGCTTCGTAACCCGCGAAATTATCGAGGCTTTCCGGCACGTTGAATCCGAAGACCAAGCCCGTGTCTTTGCCGACGTGGAGGGCCGTCTGAGCGAATCAGCCCGCGCGCTATTGCACGACGCCCTTGCAACCGATCATACAGAGGAAGGGTTGGAAGAGGAGCTTGCGTGGTCCCAGGCGAAGGCCTGCTTGGAAAGGCTCCAGTCGGATGGACGCAGGCGGCGGCTTTCGGAGTTGAAGTCGCAGGTGAAAATCGCGGAGCGCGAGGGCCGGGTGAAGGAAGCACTCAGCCTGTACGGAGAGCTGGAGCAGTTGGAGCGGGAAACGCGCAGCCGCGCATCCTAACTGGTTCGCACGCCGGAAGCAAGCGAGGCGTGAGCCACAAACAGCGCGTGCGCAGCGTAGGGATTGGGTAAACTGGAATCAGCTCGGAGGAGCCACGCTGCGCAACTCCGACTTAGATTGAAGTGATCGCGTCAAAGCAAAGCATGGAATCAGGCAAAGAAAAAAGCTACGCGCTCTACGACGAAGTCAACGAACTGGTGACCGAGGATTTCCGCGGCACCGGGCGTGACCTCGACTCGATGCTGAACGAGATCGACACCGCTGGTGTCGACATTCTCGAAGAGCCGAAGCTTGAAAAGCCGGATGACGTGGTGGACGTGGAAGAGTTCGGCGATCTGGAGTTGCCCGCCGATATCGCGGAGAAGACCAACGATCCCGTCCGGATGTATCTGCGCGAGATGGGCACGGTTCCGCTGCTTACCCGCGACGGGGAAATCGAACTCGCCAAGCGCATCGCGCGGGGCCAGGCTGCGGTCAAGAAGGCACTCTCCCGCTCCGCCATCGTGATCCGCGAAGTCCTGGGGCTCACCGAAGAACTTCTGGCCGAGCCGGAAAAAGCCCGCGACATTCTGATCCTGCCGGATCTCATGGCCACCGACGAAAGCATCGCGGAGCAGACGCAGGAACTGCTGGCCACCATCGCGGAGATCGAAAAGAACTACAAGAAGTCGCTGCAGTGCCGCCAGAAGATGCAGGCCGTTTCCCGCAACATGAAACCCAAGGCCCACCGCGCGCTGCGCTGGAGCTTGGCGCGGACCATGGTAACCACCTCGCGCCTGATCCGCGGCATCGCCTTCTCTTCGGAGATGCGCCACGCCTTAGGCGGACGCCTGCGCCGGGCGGTAGAAGATCTTCGCCCCATTGAACGCGAGATCGCGCGCCTGCAACGCGAGATCGAAAGCGCTCCCGCCGCCACCGCAGCGACTCTGCGCAAGGAACTCAAGGCCCACAGCCACCGCATGCAGGACCATGAGGAAGAGTCCGGTGCCACAGCGAGTGAACTGCGCCGTACGCTGCAAGTGGTCGAGCGCGGCGAGCAGGAAGCCGAAGTCGCCAAGAAGCAACTTATTGAGGCCAACCTCCGCCTGGTTGTCTCCATCGCGAAGCGCTACACCAATCGCGGCCTGCAATTCCTCGACCTGATTCAGGAAGGCAACATCGGCCTGATGAAGGCCGTGGACAAGTTCGACTACCAACGCGGTTTCAAGTTCTCCACCTACGCCACTTGGTGGGTCCGCCAGGCCATCACCCGCGCGATTGCCGATCAGGCCCGTACCATCCGGATCCCGGTGCACATGATTGAGACCATCAACAAACTGGTCCGCTTGCAGCGCTTGATGCAACAGGAACTCGGGCGAGAACCTACTACAGAAGAACTGGCCGTGAAGCTCGAATTGCCCGTCGGCAAGGTCCGCAAGGTCATGCGCATCGCGCAGGAACCCATTTCGCTCGAAACACCCGTCGGCGAAGAGGAAGAGTCGCACCTGGGCGACTTCATCATTGACCGGCGCGTGGTGTCGCCGTCGGAAGCCGTCATCAACCTCAACTTGCGCGAGCAGACCGCGGAGGTTCTGAAGACGCTCAGCCCGCGCGAAGAGAAGATCGTAAAAATGCGCTTCGGCCTGCAAGACGGCAGCGAGCATACGCTGGAAGAAGTCGGCCAGCACTTCGCGGTCACCCGCGAGCGCATTCGGCAGATCGAAGCCAAGGCACTTCGCAAGCTGCGCCATCCCAGCCGCAGCCACCGCCTCAAAGCGTTCCTCGAAACCTCGTCGAACGATTAAATGGTGTCAGACACCATTTAAAGCGGCTCGAACGGCAGCAGCTGATCCAGCGGAATATTTCCGCCGCTCAGCAGCAACACCACGTGCCGTTCCGGCGTGAACTGCCGCCGCAGCCGGTCCGCAGCCGCCAACGGACACGCGCCCGCAGGCTCCGCCAGAATCTTCATCCGCTCCAGCAAAAAGCGCACCGAATCCAGAGCCTCTTCATCAGAGACGACCACGACTTCCTGCAGCAACTGCTGCGCCGCCGCGAAGGTCACCTCCGAAGGAGCCGACGCCCCCAGGGCCCGCGCCACCGAAGTAGCGCCGCTCAGCGCGACAATCTCGCCCACCGCCAGCGACTGCGCCATGCAATCCGCGCCTTCCGTCTCCACGCCCCAGATGCGAACCGCAGGCTTCAGCGTCTTGATCGCCGTCGCCACGCCCGTCATCATCCCGCCGCCGCCGATGCTCACGATGACGTCGGTGACATGCGGAGTGTCTTCCAGAATCTCCAGCCCCATCGTGCCCTGCCCCGCGATCACGTCCGCATCGTCGAACGGATGAATGAAGTGCCACCCGGCGCGCTCTAGGTCTTCTACTTGGGAGAACGCGTCGGATGCCGTGGCCGCGAACTCAATGTCGGCCTCGTAACCGCGCGCGGCTTCGATGTAGTTGGTCGGGGTCCCCTCCGGCATCAGGATCAGCGCCTTCAAATCGAGCGCCCGAGCCGCATACGCCACCGCCAGCCCGTGATTCCCTCCGCTTACCGCTACCACACCCGTGCTGCGCATCTCCGGTGCCAGGCTGAGGATCTTGTTGAACACGCCGCGCACCTTGAACGAGCCTGTCTTCTGGAACAGTTCCAGCTTGCAATAGACGTTGGTCTTCAGCGCCTCGCTCAGCGTCGCGCTGATCACCTGCGGAGTCCGCCGCACGCAAGGCGTCACGCGCTGCCGCGCGAACTGAATGTCGGCCAAACTGATCGATTGCGCCACGTTTCTCCAGTGTGCCCGGCTCATGGGGTATGATGCCGTCATGAAGAACGACTACGCCTCCGCCGACTGGGCCGGCGACGATTTCTTCGTGGCCACCACGCCCAGCGGCCACGCGCAGGTGATCGACATCGATGGGCAACGCTCCGCCGCTTCCGGCCCGTTGGAGCTGGTGCAAATCGCGCTCGCCGGGTGCACGGGAGCCGACGTCATCTCTGTACTCAAGAAAAAGCGCCAGCAAGTGACGTCGTATCGAGTGGAAGTCCGAGCCACCCGCCGCGAGGAGCACCCCCGCAGCTACCAGCGCATGGAGGTCAAGCATATCGTCCGCGGCCGGGGCGTGGAAGAGAGAGCCGTCGAGCACGCCGTCCAGCTCTCCACCGACAAGTACTGCGGCGTCATCTCTTCCCTGCGGCCCACCGTGGAGATCGTAGCGACGTGGGAGATCCAGGAAGAGCCTGCCTAAAATAAAACGGCGGCCCGGGTTCACCGGACCGCCGTCGAACTACGGAAACACTACTTGGTCATCAATGCGAGGTCGGCCAGCACTTCCTTGCTGTGCGGGTTCGGTTGAACGTTGGCATAGACCTTGCGGATCGTGCCCGTCGGGTCGATCAGGAACGTGTTGCGCGCGGCGATGTGGTCCTGCTTGAAGCGTTCCTTCATCGCACCTTCCAACTTTGTGAGCGAGCCGTACTGATCGATCATGGCGCCCGTCGGATCGGCCAGCGTCTTGAAGGTCAGGTTCTCCTTGGTGCAGAACTCCTTGTGCGAGTCCACCGAGTCCGCGCTCACGCCCACAATGGCCGCGTTCAGAGCCGTGTACTTCGGCTGGTCTTCCTGGAAGTTGTGCGCTTCAATGGTGCAACCGGCGGTGAAATCTTTCGGGTAGAAATACAGCACCACCCACTTGCCCGCGAAGTCCTTCAGCGCAACCTGCTTGCCTTCCTGCGAAGGCAGGCTGAACGCCGGAGCCTTGGCCCCCGCCGCCGGGATAGTAGCCGCAAAGGCGAGCGTCGCGGCCACCAGCGCCAGCGCCAGCATCACCAGAGTCAAACGAATGTTGTTCCGCTTCATGTAGATTTTTGAGTCTCCTATTGGTTGTGCCCCCACGGAAGCGGGGTTGCCTCCACGGTATCACACTGCACCGCCCCGGGATTACTGGCGGTTCAGTTTGGTAGCATTGGGGCATGAAGCTCACGATCGAATTGGATCGCGAAACCGATGGCCGCTGGATTGCCGAGGTGCCGGAGTTAAACGTGCTGCTGTACGGCATTTCGCGGCAAGATGCGATTCAGCGGGCGCAAGCGGCTGCGGAGGAAATCGTGCGTGACAAGGTCGCACACGGGGAACTTTCTGCGAGCGCTGGGAAAGCTGTGTTCGATATCGCCGCATGAACCAATGGCCTTCCGCGAAGGCACGGCGCGTTCTCGCCGCGCTGAAGCGCATCGGATGGCGGCACGACCGGACGGTGGGATCGCACAAAATCATGAAGCGCGCAGGATGGGCGGACTATCCATTCTCGTTTCACGACTCCGAAGAGTTAGGATCGGCGATCTTGGCCAAGGTTTCGAAGAAGACGGGGCTGGTGCCAGAAGATTTGTAGGCTTCAGTTGATGGCTTCCAGCCTCTAACGCTGAATGTCATTTTTTGCTTCGAATTCTGCGAAGAAGTCACGAACGGGACGGGTTTTGGCTGCGCGCGCATCCTCCAGCCCCTGCCGGATACCCACGCGGGCGTCGGCGAGTGACGCGAGATCAAGTGCGGCGAGACGCTTGCGGCCTCGCGCTTGAACTCGGGCGGAGAGGGTCTTGATATTTGTGGCTGTGTACTCGGTGAATTCGCCGCTCTTCATCGCAACGAATCCGGCGCGAACGCCGCGGCGAAACGCTTCATGGATCTCGCTGACATCTTTCTTCATTCCTTTTCCCCTTTCAGGTCCCTCAGTAGCCGATCAAAGGACTTCTTGTAGCTGTCGTGATTCTTCCAATCGCGGAAGTCTCCTATGTTGCGGTCCCGGATCGTCTCGGACCAGGACTTGGTGGTCGTCATCACGGCGTCGTCGAGGCGGATGGGGAAGAGCACAGTGGATTTGTCGCTGCGTTCCTTTTGCAGCGCGGTCTCCACCTCTTCTTCGACCCAATCGCTCTCCACTGAGTTTTCGGTAAGCACCACAAGCAACTTGTCGTAGAGGCGGATTGTATCGTGAATGACGCGCCGGGTACGGTCACCGATCTTGAGGTCTTCCGGGGCGAACCAGACACGGACGTTCTGTGCTTGGGCCTCGTCTTTACTGGAGTAGCTGATGAAACAGGAATAGAACTGAATCGGGAAGCCGCGTAGTGAAGGAGGGAGATAGTCGAGAAAGTCTTGCGGGATTCCGGCACCGCGTATGAAGCTGTCCGGGATTCCGCCTGGTCCGGATTTGTAGAGGGTATCGATACCAATCGAGGACGGACCATAGTGCTGAACGGTGTCGAGCCTTTTACTCTACTCAGATCCACGTTGGCGAAGATTGTCCATCCAATGGTCGCGTCGCTTAGGTCTGCGTCGCTTAGGTCCGCGCCGCTCAGGTCCACCCCGGTTAGGCCGGCCCCACGGAGGTCTGCCCATCTGAGGTTCGCCCCTTTAAGTTGTGCCATGCGGAGGTCAGGCTGTTGGGTCGGGTTGGCGATCGCCAGCGAAGCCAAGCTTCGACGCCTTCACGTAGTTTCGCCCAATGTTCCGGGTTGGCCATATCAGCTAGCGTCCCTCCAGTGCGAACACCGTCACCTTCTCCGGCTGATTCGCCGCGCCACGACCGCCGGCAATCGCGATGTACTGCCGACCGTCCACCTCGTAACTCACGGGCGTCGCCGCACCCGCACCTACCGAGCCTTCCCATAGCTTCGCGCCGGTCTGCGCGTTGTACGCGATCAGGTTGCCTTGCGGGCTCGCTTGGAACACCAAATTCCCGCCGGTCGCCAACGTCCCTGAGCCCGACCCACCGGTGTAGTTCACGCGCCACGCCTCTTTCTGCGCGATGGGGTCCCACGCCACGAACCAGGTGTTGACCGGCGGAGGCTCACCTTCGACGCGCGGCAGTGCGCCGGGGCGCGCGATCACGCCGAGGTTGCGGCCACCCTTGTTGTACACGTACTCGCCATCGATGCCGTATTCGAAGGCGCTCATCTGCGCGGCGAAGTAGACCAGGCCGGTGCCGGGATGGAACGCCATCGGCTGCCAGTTGTGCGCTCCGACGGGACCCGGCGAGAGCGTCACCAACTCCTTGCCATAACGCGCGGCGGGAGTCTCGATGGGACGGCCGGTCTTCTCATCGAGGCCCGTCGCCCACGTAGCGCGGCTGTATTGCTTGGCGGAAATGAACTCGCCCGTCACGCGATCGATCACGTAGAAGAACGCGTTCTTCGGAGCCTGCATCAGCACCTTGCGGTCGCGCCCGTTGATTTTCAGGTCGGCCAGGATCATCGGTTGGACGGTGGTGTAATCCCATTGGTCGCCGGGGACCTGCTGGAAATACCACGCCATGCGGCCGGTGTCGGGCTTGATGGCGAGGATCGTCGCGAGGAACAAATTGTCGCCGCCTTGCGGGCTGCGGAAGTTGCGATCCCACGGGCCGCCGTTGCCGGTGCCGATGTAGAGCAGGTCGAGCTCTGCGTCGTACGCCATGCCATCCCACACCGTGCCGCCACCGCCGTATTTCCACCATTCGCCGGTCCACGTTTTCGCGGCTTGCTCGAGCTCAGGATTCTCGAACGGCTTCGACGGATCGCCGGGGACCGTGAAGAAGCGCCAGGCGAGTGCACCGGTGTTCGCGTCGTACGCCGAGAAGTAGCCGCGCACCGCGTTCTCCGCTCCACCGTTGCCGATGATCACCTTGCCCTTCACCACGCGCGGCGCGCCGGTGATGGAATACGACTCCTTCAAGTCCACCGAAGTCTGCACGTCCCACAGCTTGTGCCCGTCGTTGGCATCGAGCGCGACCAGCCGAGCGTCCAGCATGCCAATGAACACCTTACCCTGATAGAGCGCCACGCCGCGATTCACCGATCCGCAGCAGAGACGCGGGCCGCCAGTGCGGGGCAACTGCGGGTCATACTTCCACTTCAACTGGCCAGTGCGGATGTCGATGGCGAACACCGTGCTCCACTGGCCGCTGATATACATGACGCCATTCGACACAATGGGCGTCGCCTCTAGCGGACCCGCCGGGCTCCCCGCAGCGGTGAGGTCGAAGGTCCAGGTGGGTTTGAGGTTCGCGACGTTCGCGGCGGTGATCTGGCTCAGCGGGCTGTAGTGCGTCTCCGCGTAGTCGCGCCCGTAGTTGGGCCACTCGGCGGGGGCCGCGGCCCGCAGAGCTGCGTCTGTAGGAGGGACGGGAGCAGGTTTCGCGGGCTGCGCCGGCGTCTGAGCAAAGGCAACCAGGTAGGTGAGCGTCACAAGGAGAAGCCTATACATAGGTTCCATGATAGCCCGACGATTGACCTCTGATTCCACCTTTCTAATCTAATTGCCCCGTCCCGGCATCCGGAGGGTTCGCGCTAGTATCCAACTTATGCAAAAGGCTCAGAAGATGTCCACTCGGCTACACACCAGCCTCAACTTCGGACGGCACCTTACGATCCGGTCATTCCCTCCTCCTCCCAAGGGCACGAATCTCAAGACGGTCGACCTTAAGACACTAGCGAGCTATGGAATACCTCGGAGACCCGATGAGAACAAGGAACTACTTCCGTTTTGGGAGAGTCTTTTTGCTGGGAACAAAAACGTACGACTGAAGTTTGCAAAGGCACCCGCCTCGAGCACTCCAAGTCCAGCCGTGGATGTGACGAATTCAGGATGGAAGGCTGGGTCATCGGTGAGAGCGGAGGAAGGTTTCGACGTTACTTGGTTGGCCGCCAGTTGGACCCTACCAAGAGTCTATACGATTTCTCCTCTGGCCAAATAACTCTTCCCCGTTGTTGGAATTAGCCCGGGCGACAGCCTGTTCGGCATCCCTAGGCCAGAAGGCATCTTCGTTGGAACCTTGATCTATCAGGAGCGTTTGGTCCAACGGATTACAGTAGGCGTTTTCGGAAACACGCTCTTCAACGTCTTCTTCGATAGTCCAGAAATACAAGTGGGAGATTCGATTTCCGTCCTTATTTCCAAGAATTCGGAAACATCCGCAACCGTTGTAATAGCGGATTCCACACTCCGGCAGAGTGGGTGGTTTCAAGTGGATTCACCTTCTGGAGAGCCAATATTTGGCGACTTTGCGAACTGGAATGTGGAGCGTTACTTCGCAAACGCCTCAACGCCACGATTTGGCAACGTTCTGTTTCACGATGCCCTCGCGTTCGCGCACAAGCGTGGCTCTCAGAAGCCGTTCGAGGGAAAGGTTCTTTTTGCTGGAGAGCCTTCCTCTGTCTCTGACATGTCTACTTGGGATGAGACAGGTATCGAATGCGCCACCGGGATCGTAGGCCGGAAAGCCATTTGTATCACGAAGCTTTGATGTTACGAAGGCGGGACTGACGCGGTCGTTAGCCACGCTAAGGGGCAGCAGAACTCTCCATCCGTGGCCCCAGCGTAAGGTAGTTGAGCGTCAGCGAAATCACGGCGCATGTGAGGATCACCAACGCCATGGGGATGGCCGGGTTCGCCAGTCCTCCCAGGAACGCGGTCGCCACCGCCGCGATCAGAAATTGGTTCGTACCCAACAGAGCGGACGCCGTGCCCGCCATCTCCGCGTGCCGCATCATCGCGATGGTGGAGCCGTTGGGGAACACAAAGCCCTGACCTGCGATGTAGACGAAGATCGCGGCGAAGACCAGCGGCAGGCCGCCAAAGTCCGTCAGCACCGCTGCCAGCAGCAACGCCGCCGCCGCGAGTTGCACTAGGTTCGCGACCCGCAATACGCGCCATAGAGGGATACTGTGCGGCATGCGACCGTTGATCTGTGACGCCGCCACCATGCCAGCCGCGACGCTGCCGAACAGCCAGCCGAAGTTTTCGATGGCCACGCCGTACTGCTTGATGAACACGAAAGACGCGCTGGCGATGTAGGCGAAGGCTCCGGCAGAGCTGAAGCCGCAGACGGCGGAGGCGCCCATGAAGGTGCGGTCTTTGATCAAGCTTAGGTATCCCGAAAGAATCGTTGCCATGTGCAGCGGCCGTTTCGCATCGTGCGCCAGCGATTCGCGTAATCGAAAGTGCATTCCCAAGAACAGCAGCGTGCCGATGAGGGCCTGCGTGAAGAACGCCGACTTCCAGCCGAACCACAGCAGCAGGTAGCTGCCCAGCATCGGAGCCAGGATCGGCGACACGCCCAGCACCAAGATCAACATCGAAAACACGCGCCGCATCTGGCTGGGCGGGAAAATATCGCGCACCATCGCGCGCGAGATCACCGAGCCTCCACACGCGCCCACAGCCTGGAACAGGCGCAGCACCGACATCCAGCCGATCGATGGCACGAACGCGCACGCCGCGCTCGACACCGTGAATAAGGCAAGGCTGAAATAGAGCGGCGGCTTGCGTCCAAAGCGGTCCGTGAGCGGCCCGTATAACAACTGGCCGAAAGCGAACCCCACCAGATACAGGACCATCGTCGATTCCACGGCCGCCGCGGAAGCATGGAAAATTTCTTCCAGCTGCGGCATCGCGGGCAAATACAGGTCAATCGACACCGGTGCCATAGCTTGCAGCAGACCGAGAAGCACGAGCAGTTCAAACCGCTGCCAGCGGGGCATTTCTGATTGGGGAGTCACGAGGGGAACACCCAGTGTAGCAATCTCAGGATAGAATCGAAGAATCATGCTCGACATAACTTGGCTGGGTCATGGGACCTACACAATGCGCCTTGCTACAGGCGAAGTCATCCTGGTGGACCCTTGGATCGACGGCAATCCGGCGTACCCGGCGGGCCACGTGCTGGACCGCGTGGATGTGATTCTGGTCTCGCACGGACACTTCGACCACATTCACGGCGTGCTGCCGTTATCCGAAAAGTTCGCACCGCGGATTGTGGCCATCTACGAAACCTCGCACTGGCTGGAGAAGAAAGGCGCGAAGAACGTCATCGGGATGAACAAGGGCGGCACGGTGAAGGTGGGTCCTGTGTCGGTGACGATGACGCACGCCGTGCACAGCTGCGGCATTCTGGACGAAGGCAACATCATCTATGGCGGCGAGGCTGCCGGCTACGTAGTGCGCTTGCCCGACCGCCGCTCGGTCTATTGCGCGGGCGACACGAACGTGTTCAGTGACATGCAGCTGATTGAGCGGCTCTACCATCCCGATCTCGCGTTCCTGCCCATCGGCGACCTGTACACGATGGGTCCGAAGGAAGCGGCGCTGGCGTGCAGGATGCTCGACGCGCGCAAGGTGATTCCGCTACATTTCGGAACGTTTCCGCCGCTTACCGGCCGGCCCGAAGCCTTGGCGGAGTTGCTGCGCGATCATCCGGAAACCGAAATATGGGCGCTGGAACCGGGTAAGACCGTTCAGTGGTGAAAGAGGCGCTCATCGTCGTTGTTGTGACGATCCTGCTGCGCGTGCCGTTTCTCAACACGGCGGTGCAGGGCGACGATGTCTACTATCTCTACGGGGCGCAGCACGCGCAGGTGGACCCTCTGCATCCGTTGCACACGCAGTACGCGTTCCTCGGCCAGATGGTAGACATGCGCGGGCATCCGCACGGTCCGCTGAATGCGTGGGTGCTGGGCGGGCTGGTGGCGGTGTTCGGCGAGGTGCGCGAGGTCCCGTTCCACGCGGCTTACATCGTATTCAGCCTGCTGGCTGCGCTGGCGATGCTGTCCCTGGCGCGGCGCTTCTGCCCGGAGCGGGCGTTGCTCGCCACGCTGCTCTTTCTAGCCGTGCCGGCGTTCGTGGTCAACGGCAATTCGTTTGAGACGGACCTGCCGTTTCTCGCATTTTGGTTGATATCTTTTGTATATTTTATGAAGGCGATTGATACCCGTTCGGTATCACTGCTTTTGCTGTCCGCGGGAGCCGCGGCGCTGGCGGCGCTCGATGCCAACCAAGCCGTGGTGCTGACGCCGATTCTCGGCCTCTACCTTTGGCTGCACGCCCGGACGTGGAAGCCTGCGTGGTTCGCGATCTTCGCCGCGCCCGCCACCATCGCCGCATGGCAGGCGTGGGAGTGGTCGAGCAGCGGCGTGCTTCCCGTAGCCGTCTTGCTCGGCTACTTGCGCAGCCTCGGCGTGCAGTCCTCCGGCAGCAAATTCGCCAGCGGCATCGCACTCACCGCGCACACCGGATGGATCGTCTGCCCTGCCCTGGTGTTCCTCGCGTTCGGCAAAAACGCAGGCCTGTGGCGATGGGCCGCGGTCGCCGTGGCCGCCTCCGCGGCACTGATGTACGACACCAATCCGCTGTTCTGGATTTCGATTGCTTCGGGAACGCTGCTGCTCACCTCCGTCGTGCGCAAGGAGTTCGAAAGCGCTTGGGTGCTGATCTTCTTCACAGCATCTCTAGTGATCTTCTTCGCCGGCAGCGCCCGCTACCTGTTGCCGCTCGCCGCTCCGGTGTGCATTTTGGTAGCGCAGGCGGTTTCGCCTGTGAAGCTGCTAGCCGGATTCGCCGCGCAGCTGGCACTCTCGCTCGCGCTGGCCTCAGCGAACTACCAACACTGGTCCGCCACCCGAGCCTTCGCCGACTCCGTTATGCAACAAGCCGACGGCCGCCGCGTGTGGGTGAACGCGGAGCTCGGCATCCGTCATTACCTGGAGGATCGCGGCGCGCTCCCCTTATTGCGTGATCAAATCTTGCGCGCAGGCGACATTGTGGTCACCAGCGAACTGGCGCAACCGGTCACAGTGACGACGCCCATGGCTCGCCTGCTCGAAACCGTCATCTCGCCTTCCGTCCCCCTACGACTCATTTCGCTGCAAGGCCGCTCCGGCTATTCCACGGCTTCCCGAGGCCTGCGCCCGTTCGATATCTCGCACGAGGTGGTCGACCACTTGACGGCTTCGGTGGTGGTAGAGCGTAAAACGGAGTTGAGCTACGTTGATCCCAAAGATCCAAACGCGGCGGCGCAGATGATCTCGGGCCTCTTCCCTGACGGCTGGATGTCCGGGCAAGCCAGCGTGCTACTGAAAGTTCCTGCCAATGCGAAGTCATTACGGGTGGTGTATTTCATCCCTCCCGATGCGCCTGCGCGGAAGATGACGCTGCTCGCCGATGGAAAGGTGGTCGGGGAAGACATGTACACCAAGCCGGGGGCCTACAGTCTTGAGGTGCCCTTCAAGACCGGCGCGGCGCAGGTTTCGGTAGGGCTCCGGGTGGATAGGACGCACACCGTTCCGCCAGATGGACGGGCTCTTGGAGTAATTGTGACCGGCGTTGGACTGCGGTGATGCGACACATTCCCAACCTCCTGAGCATCGCCCGCATCCTAGCCGCGCCCTACGTTTTCCTGTTGCTGTGGACACGCGAGTGGACCGCCGCCATGGTGTGGATGACGCTCATCGGCGCCACCGACGGCTTCGACGGTTACCTGGCGCGCCGCTTCAACGCGACTTCCAAGCTCGGCGCGATGCTTGACCCCATCGCGGACAAACTGCTGCTGATGGGCGCTTTCCTGACCCTGGCGATGAACGGAACCATTCCCACTTGGCTAGCCTGGTTGGTACTGGGGCGCGACGCCGTGATCCTGGTGTTCGTCATCGGAGTGTTACTCTTCACCAGTGAACGGCGCGAATTTCCCCCGTCCGTTGCGGGCAAACTGAGCACCATCGTGCAAATGGGGTATGTCGTGTGGATTGTCGCCGGACGCGCCGGATTCATCCCCGCGCCGGACCAACTGGCATACGTCGTCCTGGCTGCAACTGGTTGGAGCAGCGTGGATTACGCCATCCGGGGAGCAAAACTCCGGCGGGCCTAACCGGAAGTATGCTACCCTCATCTATTAATGCGCACAATCGACCTCATCCAACGGAAGAGGGACGGCGAAGAACTGTCCCCAGAAGAGATCGATCTCATCGTAGATGCTTATACGAGGGGAGATCTTCCTGACTACCAGATGTCGGCGTTTCTCATGGCGGTGCTGTTCAGCGGCCTTGACGAACACGAAGTAGACGCTCTGACGGCGCGCATGATCGCCTCGGGCGAAAGCATCGATTTATCCGGCATTCCGGGCATCAAAGTCACCAAGTGTTCCACCGGGGGGGTGGGCGACAAGACCGCTCTGATCGCGGCTCCTCTGGCTGCGGCGGCGGGTGTCATCGTTCCCATGTTGCCGGGCCGGTCGCGCGAATTTTTCGGCGGCACCTTGGACAAGTTGGAAGCGATTCCGGGATTCCGCTCCAACCTGAGCATCGACGAATTCAAAGCGCAGCTGGCCACGCATGGCCTCGCGTTCATGGATCAGCCGGAAACGGTGGCTCCGGCGGAGGCTCGCTTGTTCGCCCTGCGCGCGGCTTCCGGATCGGTGGAGTCGGCTCCGTTGATGGCAGCGTCCATCATGGCCCGCACGGCGGCTGAAGGCGCGGAAGTGCTCATCCTGGACGTGAAGGTCGGCAGCGGCGGGCACCTAAAGAAGCAAGTCACGGCGCGGCGCATGGCACAGACCATGGTCGCCACTGGACGCCGTCTCAACAAGCGCGTGCAGGCGTTGATTACGGACATGAACCAGCCGCTGGGTTTCGCCATCGGCAATGCGCTGGAAGTGATGGAAGTTTCGCAGACGTTGCAGAATGTCGGGCCGGCGGATCTGACGCGGCTTTCGCTGGAACTGGCCGCGCGCATGATCCACATGGGCAAGGTCACGGCGACCCTCGAAGAGGCGCGCGAGTTGGCGCAGACCAAGCTGCTGGATGGCTCGGGTTACCGCAAGTTGAAGGACGTGATTCAGGCGCAGGGCGGCGATCCGAAGGTGCTGGACCGCTTTGAACTGCTGCCGAACGCCACCGGGGCGCGCGAGATTTCCTCGCCGCGCGGGGGCTACATTTCGGGCATCGATGCCGAGGGCATCGGCCGCGCGGCAGCCATGATCGGCGGCGGACGCGAAGTTCCCGGCGGCGCGATTGACCCCGCGGTCGGCGTCATCCTGGAAGTCAAGAACGGCCAGAAGGTGGACGCGGGCGGCGTGTTGTGCCGCTTGTACTTCACCAACGAAGAGAACGTGGAAGAAGCCGCGCAGATCGTCGAAGGCGCATTCCGCATTTCCGCCAATCCGCCGGATGAGCGGGCGCTGATTCTGGAAGTCGTCGGCTAGCAGGCACGCCATGGAAAGGTTCACTGGGCTTTTAGGGCTGGCAGTGATCCTGGCGTTAGCATATCTCTTCTCCCGCGACCGCAAAGCGGTCCAACTGCGCATTGTCGCCTGGGGCCTGGGGCTACAGTTCGCCTTCGCATTCCTGGTGCTGAAGACTCCCGTTGCAGTAGTATTCGAGAGCACGGCCGACGGCATTAACCACCTGCTGAGCTACGCCAGCCAAGGCATCCAATTTGTCTTCGGTGACAAGCTGGGCACCGAAGGGGGCGGCTTCGGCGTCATCTTCGCGTTCCAGATCCTCCCCATCATCATTTTTATAGCCTCGCTGTTTTCGGTGCTTTACTACCTCGGCCTGATGCAGTTCATGGTGCGCGGCATGGCGGTGGCGATGCAGAAAATCATGAGGACCAGTGGCGCGGAAACCACCAACGTGGCGGCCAGCATCTTCATGGGACACACCGAGGCTCCGCTGACCATCCGGCCGTTTTTGGCCGGGCTGACGGAAAGCGAATTATTCACCGTCATGGTGAGCGGCATGGCGCACGTTTCGGGCTCGGTCATGGCGGCCTATGTGCTGATCGCGCACGTCGAACTGCGGCACTTGCTTACTGCAGTGATCATGACCTGCCCGGCGACGCTGATGCTGGCGAAGGTTCTGGTGCCGGAGACCGACAAGCCGGCCACCTCGGGCGAGGTGAAGATTGAGATCGAACGGCCTGGGGTCAATGTGATCGACGCGGCTTCGCGCGGGGCCTCCGACGGGCTGATGCTGGCCCTAAACATCGGAGCCATGCTGGTGGCGTTCATCAGCTTGATCGCTCTGCTGAACGGAATTCTCGGCTCGTTCTACGAAGGCTTGTCGATGCAGGCGATCCTGGGGCGGGTGTTCGCTCCCGTCGCATGGCTGTTGGGCGTGGCTTGGGACGATTGCGCCACGGTCGGCAACCTGCTGGGCACGCGTTTGATCCTGAACGAATTCGTTGCGTTTTCGGACCTCGGAAAGATTCATCAGACCCTGGACCCGCATTCCAAGGTGATCGCGACGTACGCGCTGTGCGGCTTCGCGAACCTATCGTCGATTGCAATGCAAGTGGGCGGCATCGGCGCGTTGGCTCCCACGCGCAAGTCCGACATCGCGCGGCTGGGATTGAAAGCGATGGCGGCGGGCACCATGGCGAACTTCATGACCGCTTGCATTGCGGGGATGTTGCTGTGAGCATCGGTGTCGTACTCGGCAGCGGCCTGGGCGGTTTCGCCGATAGCCTGGAAGACCGCCGCGAGACGCCCTATTCCGCGATCCCCGGCTGGCCGCTTTCGAGCGTAGCCGGACACGCGGGCAAACTCATCGAAGGACGCGTGGACGGAGCGGACGTGATCGTGCTCGCCGGCCGCGCGCACTTGTACGAGGGGTTCACGGCGCAGCAGGTTACCTTCGGCATCCGGGAACTGGCCAAGCGCGGCGTGCAGAGCGTGATCCTGACCAATGCGGCGGGCGGCATCAACCTCGACTACAGGGCGGGCGACCTTGTGCTAATTTCGGACCACATCAACCTGCAAGGCACTAATCCGCTGGAAGGCGCGACGTTCATCGACATGAGCGAGGCCTACTCGCTTGAATACCGCACGCTGGCCCGAGGCATCGGCGCGCGCCTGGGGCTCAACCTTCAAGAAGGCGTCTACGCTGCTCTGCGCGGCCCCAGCTTTGAGACACCCGCCGAGATTCGCTACTTGCGCTCCATCGGCGCGGACTTGGTCGGCATGTCCACGGTGCTGGAAACCATCGCGGCAAATCACGCCGGAATGAAGGTGCTCGGGGTCAGCTGCGTCACCAACATGGCCGCCGGAGTGCTGCCTCAGAAGTTGAATCACACCGAGGTCCTGGAAACCGGAGAGCGGGTCAAGGGCACCTTGACTGCCCTGCTCCGGGAGATCGTGGCGGCGCTCGGGAGGTAGTCATGCGAAGGCGAACCGCGATTGGACTTGGGTTAGCGTCTCTCTTTGGATTGCTCACCGCCTGTTCCGGTCTCAAGGAACTGCAAGGCACGCTCACCGATCTCAATGCTGTCCAGAGGGCACTGATAGAGGCATTAGGACACAAAGACATGGGAGTCAACCTGCTTAACGGCAGCGTGCTCAACATCAGCGCCGTGAATTCCCCGTGGACCAGCCTTGCCGCGGCGCAGAAACAGGCAAAGGCCCGCGAGATCGCCGAGGTGGCGTACAAGAGCTACCCATCCCGCGCCAACTCGGAAACGATCCGAGTGACCTTCGTGGTCCAGAGCAACGCCGGACCGGTGACCTACAAAAATGCTGTCGATGCGTTCACCTTCCAGGCAGCCGAGTTTGCCCCAGCGGGCACGGTCAAACAGTGACGCCACCCGGCCTCTGCGCGACGTGCCGCCACGTGCGCCTGATTCGCTCCGACCGCGGCTCGGTGTTCTACCAATGCGGCTTGCACTTTGTGAATCCGGACTTCCGCAAGTATCCGCATTTGCCTGTCCTAAATTGCGCCGGGTATGAAGCAAAGGAGTCCGCATGTTGAGGAGCGCGACTCTGCTTGTTGCCTGTCTTGGTAGCCTCTTCGCGCAGCAAGATTTGGGACGGGTCATCGCGAACAAGCCTATCCACATCGTGGCGTTCGGCGACTTTGGGACGGGAGACGGCAATCAAAAAGCGGTGGCGAAGGCGATGGCGGCTCGGCATGCGCAGTCCCGGTTTGATTTCGGCCTTACGCTGGGAGACAACTTCTACCGCTGCGGTGTGAAGAGCGCGTAGGACCCGATGTGGAAGACCCGTTGGGAGGACCTCTACACACCGCTCGGCGTGCCTTTCTACGCGACGCTGGGCAATCACGACTACGGGCATCCTTGGATTATTTGTCCAACCCACGCGGCCTCGCCGGACGCTGAGGTGGAGCATGCCGGCCCGATACTATACGTTTGCCGCCGGTCCGGCGCGATTCTTCGCCATCGACACGGAAGGCTGGTCCGCTGCGCAATTCGAGTGGCTCAAACAGGAACTTTTCAAGACCCGCAATGAGCCCGGAATCCGCTGGAGGATCGTTTACGGTCACCACCCCATGTACACCTCCGGCGTACACCTCAATGAGCGTAGAATCGGGGCGTTACGGCGTGAGTTGACACCGCTGTTCAAGGAAGCCGGCATGGACCTCTACATCGCGGGCCACGATCACGACCTGGAGCACCTGCGGGCAGGCGGCGTCGAGTATCTGATCGCGGGCGGTGGCGGCGCGAAGTCGCGCAAGGTGCGGCATGCCGAACCAGAATCCTTGTTCCACGCCACCGAGTACGGGTTTCTGGACCTCACCGTGGACGAGCACGCGCTCACGGCGAAATTCCTCAACACCCAGCTGACCTCGCTGGAAAACCCCGAAGTTCGGCTGACCAAATAGCCGCATCTTGAATCCGCGTACCCGTCCGCGCGACAATGTAACTCAATCGCAACGCGATCCGTCTGAGGAGAATATGAAGAAACTCGCACTGCTGTTCCTGCTAGCCTGTTCCACGCCCGCCTGGGCTCAGTATGGGGAGATCTGGCTGAGCGCCGGCCAGAACCTGTTGAGCAATGCCGGGCTCGGCACGACGGCCCAAATCGGCGGCACCAAGGATGATGTGAGCCTGACGGACGGGTTCCGCTTCGGCTTCCGGATCGGCTTCAACGGAGACGGAATCACCGGCCACGAAGTGCAGTACGCCTACAACCGCACGCAGTTGCAGTTCGGGCAAGGCGCAACGGCCACCAAGCAGGGGATGGCGGTCCACATGGGCGGATACAACTACCTGATCTACGCCAACCGCGAGGGAGCGCGCGTGCGGCCGTTTGCCACCGGCGGCATCGGATTCGCGAACTACACGCCCCCGGGCAGCAGCGCCGCCCAGGGCGGAGGCAGCAACAAGTTCGGTGTAAACTACGGCGGCGGAGTGAAGGTGCGCGTGGCGGGACCCTATGCTGTGCGCTTCGACGTGCGCCAGTACACCACGCCCAAGCCCTTCGGTCTGCCTCTGTCCAGCGGGTGGATCCGCATCAACGAAGTCTCCGCCGGCTTCGGCATCGTGTTCTAGCGGGCTAGTGCGATCATAGGAGAGATGCCACGCCTGTTACGCGCCTTTGTTACTGCCGCGTTCGTGTGTTCGCTCCCCGCCTTCGCGCTGAACCCGGACCACGAACTCACGCAGTACGTTCACCGCATCTGGCAGACGCAGCAAGGCCTGCCGGACGGGGCCATCGTCAGCATTCTCCAAGATCCCACTGGCTACCTGTGGATTGCGACGGAAGCCGGCTTGCACCGTTTCGACGGGGTCCGCTTCACGCCCGCCGAACGCCTGCTGCCGGGTGCGCCGGCGGGCCTTTATATCCGCGCGGCAGCTCAGGATGCGTCGGGGGCCCTGTGGCTCGGCGGAAATGATGGCAATGTGTACGCGCTCCGTCCATCGGGAACCACCAAGTATACTCCGCCGAAAGACGCCGAGAGCGGCCAGATGCAGTGCATGGTGGCGGAGCCTTCCGGCATTGTGTGGACGTGTTCGGACCGCGGCCTGGCGCGCATCGATCCAGCGGATGCAGCGCAGCCCATCCGCATGTTCCACGCCTCTGACGGGATGGCCAGCGACAATACCCGCGCCGCCTGTGTGGATTCCAAGGGCCGCCTATGGATTGGCGGGGATACGCCGCGCTTAACCGAGAGGGTCGACGGCGCATTCAAGATCCACCCCTTGCAGGGGCTTCCCCCGGCAGCCTCCATACGCGCCTTACTGTGCGATGGCGACACTATTTGGGCAGGAACCACCTTCGGATTGGTGCGCTTCAAAGGCGGCCAGCAGAAACTCTTCACGACCAAGAACGGCGTGGTGGACGACTTCATCTTCGCCCTGGGAAAAGGCGCGGGCGACACTTTGTGGGTGGGCACACGCAGCGGCTATTCCCGCCTGCGAAACGGAAAGTGGGACGGTTTCCGCCCGCAGGACGGCCTTTCGCAGAGCACCGCCCAGGCGATACTGGAAGACCACGAGGGCAGTCTGTGGGTGGGCACCAAACGTGGACTGAATCAGTTCGCCGACGGGCGCAGCGTGCCGTATACGATGAGCGAGGGACTGCCTAGCAACGAAACCGGGCCCGTCTTACAGGATTCGGCGGGCATAATCTGGGCGGGAACGTTGAACGCGGGCCTGGCGCGTTTCGACGGGCGCCGTTTCACAAAGCTCACCCCCACGGTCGACCTGCCATCCAATATCGTACGTGCTTTGGTCGAGGATTCCGACCACTCCTTATGGGCAGGGACGGCAAATGGACTGGCCCACATCCGCGCGGGCAAGGTATTTGAGCGCTACACCACGTTCAGTGGACTGCCCTCCAGCGACGTTCGCAGTCTTTTCCGGGACCGGGGGGGCGCGCTGTGGATCGGCACTGCGGAGGGCCTCGCCAAGCTCAGCAACAGCCAGTTGAGCAAGGTTGCCTCCGCCCCCCGGCGCGAGATCCGTAGCATTGGGCAGGACCGCAATGGCAACATCGTGGTGGGCACGGACGAAGGGATCTATGCGGCACAAGAGGGAGTGTTCCAGCCGCTGACGCAGAACGGCGTCTATATGCGCAACGCCAACGCTTTCTTCCTGGACCGCGATGGGCTGCTATGGGTGGGCCTGAACGGCGCGGGATTGCGGCTGATCGACGGCGGTAAGGTCACCGCGTACTTCACGCGCGATGGATTGTATGACGCCGAACTCTACGGGATCAGCGTGGACGATCAGGACCGCATGTGGATGGCGTGCAGCCGCGGGATCTTCTGGGTGGCCCGGGCCGACCTGCGGCGGTTCGCGGCG
Organism: Bryobacterales bacterium; assembly: GCA_947446025.1. Classification (GTDB taxonomy): domain Bacteria; phylum Acidobacteriota; class Terriglobia; order Bryobacterales; family Bryobacteraceae; genus Palsa-187. Next base: position 13,462 of record CANFEY010000045.1, on the reverse strand, counting down.
GGGGAAACGGACCACGTGACCAGCGTTGCTTACAGTCCCACCGAAGCGCAGCGTGTGATTGAGAGCCGCCCGGGCGTGCAACCCGCGCTGTGGCGCATGCAGGACGGCCGTATGTGGTTTTCCACCGTGCGCGGACTGATCGCGCTGGACCCCGGCCAGCCCTCGCGCGAGGGCGCTCCGCCGATCGTGATCGAGGACCCCGTGGTGAATGGCGCGGCCACCCCGCCGGACCGCATTTCCGAGCTACCCGCGGGCCAGAAGAACATCGCGTTCAGCTACGCCGGACTCAGTTACGCGTTGCCGGAACTGATCCGCTTCCGCTACCGGCTCGAGGGCTATGACACCGGCTGGATCGACGCCGGCACACGCCGCGAGGCCTTCTATACGAACCTGCCGCCGAGAGACTACACCTTCCGGGTAACCGGCTGCAACTACGACGGCCCCTGCAATGAGGCAGGCGCGCGCATCAAATTTTCACTCACGCCGCTGTTTTACCAGCGGGCCTGGTTCTGGCCGCTGATCGCGATCCTGGTAGGTTCCATCGCCTGGGCGGGCTATCAACTCCACATCAAACGGGTGCATGAACGCTACGACCTGATCGTATCCGAGCGCAGCCGGATCGCCCGTGAGTTGCATGACACGTTGATCCAGGGCTTCTCCGGCATCACCATGGGGCTGCAGGCACTCAGTGGCCGGATTCAGAGTCCTCGAGAGAAGGCGACGCTACAGGACATCATCAGCGACGCCGCCACCTGCCTGCGGGAGACCCGGCAATCGGTGTCGGGACTACGCGCAATGGCGGGATCCGGGCTGGCGGCTGCCCTGGACCGCGCTGTACGTGAGCTCACGGAAACAAAGTCCGTCCAGACCAAGCTGAACCTGGGCAGTATTTCCCGCGAACTGCCGCCGGAAACCGAGTACCAGGTGCTCCGCATCGTCCGCGAGGCCGTCAACAACGCCGTGAAGCATTCCGGCGCGGACCACATCGAGGTCACCCTGGAGCCCCGCGCCGGTGCCGTCGCCATCACCGTGAAGGATGACGGCTCTGGCTTTTCCCGCGACGACGCGGCCAGTCCCGACCCCGGCCACTATGGCATCATCGGAATGAAGGAACGCGCGTCCCAGATAGGTGCCAGGCTCGACCTTGTAACCCAACCGGGTGCTGGAACCGCCATTACTCTTACACTACCCGACACAAAATGAGCGCTCCCACAATCACCATTCTCTGCGTGGACGACCATCCGCTGGTCCGCAAAGGCATTGCCTCGATTATCGCCAACGAAACCAACCTGAAATTGGTGGGCGAGGCAGGCGGCGGGCATGAGGCGGTGGATATGTTCCGCAGCTTGCGGCCCGACGTGGTCCTGATGGACCTGCGCATGCCCGACATGGACGGCATCGAGGCGACGAAACAGATCCGCAAGCTCGACCCCGACGCGAAAATCATCGCCTTGACCAGCTACGACGGCGATTCTGATATCTACAAAACCATTGAGGCCGGGGTGCGCGGCTACATTCTGAAGGAGATGGTCCACACCAAGGTGATCGACGCCATCCATACGGTACACTCGGGCAAGCGCCTGATGCCCACCGAGGTCGCCGAACGCCTCAGCGAGTATTTCCCCCAGGTCGCGCTCACGCCGCGTGAGATCGCGGTCCTGAAGTACGTGGCCAAGGGCATGGCCAACAGGGAAATCGCGCACCACTTGGGTATCGCCAGCGGCACCGTCAAGATGCACGTGCAAAACATCTTGGCTAAGCTGGGTGCCTCCGACCGCACGCATGCCGTCACCATCGCTCTAGAGCGCGGGATTTTGCACCTGGACTTTTAGAAGCTCAGCCGGGCTGAGAGTTGAACCGTCCTGCCCGGCCGAGCGCTGGTGACCACCCCGAACTCGGGCAAACCCAACACGCGACCCGGCGGGTTGAAATTGGCTTGGTTCAGGACGTTATAGAATTCTGAGCGTAGATCGAACTTCCACGGCTCCCGCAAACGGAACGATTTTTCCAGCGTGACGTCGGTGGTGTACAAAGGAGCCGCCCGCAAACCGGAGCGCGGCGAGTTGCCGAACGCGAAAAAGGGCGGCGCGACGAACGCGCTGGTGTCGAACCAGCGGTTGATGGACCGCTGATCGCCGGATAACGACGCGTCGCGCAGGATGTTCGGCCGCAGGGAACCCGCGGGAAATGCGTTGGTGGTATTGGCCAGGGTGGTTACAGTAAACACGGCCCCGGATTGCGCCGTTTCCAGAATCCCGACTTTCCATCCCCCCGCAACCCCATTTACCAAGCGGTGCGTTTTGAATTGCGGTGTTTCATAGAGCATCGTGATCAGCAGGCGATGCGGCACGTCGCTGCCGCTTCGGGCTTTGTCCAGGCCGCGATTGTAGGCATCTTGATAGGAGCCCGGGTCGCCGTATTCGTCGGAAGAAGCCACGTCGTCGAGAAACTTCGAGAAGGTGTAATGCGCCAGGAACGAAAGTCCCGTCCGGAAGCGGCGCTCCGTGCGCAGGAACCCTCCGTGATAGGTGGAGTTACCGATGGACGGGTTCACCCAGGTCACGTTGCTGAACTGCGGGAAGGGCCGCCTCAACTGCGCGTTCCCCGCCCCCATGAGTTCCGGGCGAACCTGGTTCAGACTGAAGTCGTTCGCCGTGAGGTTGTGGGAGACATTGCCGATATAGCCGGCCTCCACCAGAAGACCTTGCGCCGCTTCGTGTTGGATGCTCAGGTTGTACTGGTAGGAAATCGGCGCGACCTGCTTGGGATTGAAGTAGGAAACGGCGGTGGTGGGCCGCGCCCCCACCGGCACAGCGCCGAACCCGGGCGTGAGAGCCGGCCGCGTCACTGCGGGGAAGCCGTCGCGTAAGCGCATTGCGCTTTCCAGATCGGCTTGCGGCACAACGAAATTTGCCTGCGTCGAAAAGCCCAGAGCGGCGCTATCGCCGATGGTGTTGCTCACCGTGGACGCGTAGAAGATCCCCGCACCCCCGCGGACCACCGTGTCGCGCCTTCCGGCGAGCCGGTAGGCGAAACCCATGCGCGGTCCAAAGTTATTCTTGTCGGTCTGGAACGCCCGGACAGGCGTCCCATTCAAACCCGCGAACGTGACCACTCCCGGCGTCCCCGATACAGGATTGATGGCCAGCGGATCGAAAGAATTCATCTTGTTGTCCACCTCCCGGCGCGGCAGTTCGGTTTCCCACCGCAAGCCGATGTTCAGCGTCAGCCGGCTGGTGATGCGGAAATCATCCTGCGCGTAAAGGCCGATATAGGAGGACCGTGAGCGGATCTTTTCCGAGACCTGTATGCTGGCCGCGTTCACTTCGCCCAGCAGCAGACTCGCAATAGAGTTCCCCGTGCCCGTCACGCCCGGCAGGCTGGTGATGAGGGGCGTAATCGTGAAGTTGCCGGCGGAACCGCGATCTCGAATTTCATCGTTCGCGCCGGCACGAAACTCGGCACCGAATTTGAAGGAGTGTTTGCCCTTGAACCAGGCCACCGAATCCAGAATCTGCCGATCCAAAATCGGCGTCTGAATTCGAAATGCTCCCCCAGGGTTTCCGAGCGTCGCGTACCCCGGGATGGTGAAGGAGGGAAACGCTGCGTCCGTCACGCCCTGCAAGCCCAGTTGCCCCGCCAGGTTGTCCAGATACCCCGGGCGGGTGTTGATGAATTTGCGCTGTAGGTGGGTGAATTTGAAATCGTTGATCAACGACGGTCCAAAGATATGGGTGTAGGAGGTGAGAAAGCTCTGGACTCGAACATCGGTGATGTTCGAGGCGGGATCGGACACCGGAATCCCATACGTGCCGCTGTCATCGGTAGCGCTGTCGTTGATGTAGTACCGCGCCATGAGCACGTTGTTGGAATCCAGCTGATGGTCCAGGCGGCCCATCACGATGTCGCGATGCAAACGGTTTGCGCTGTTGCCGGCATAGTTGCGGGCACCCGCGGAGGTTGCCGTCCGGTTCGGAAGTGGATAGTAGTTGAGAACCCTGAGCGCCACCGGATCGAGACGCGTCACCGGAACGATGCTGCTCGGAAAAAGCTGCCGCGATGTTCCAACTGTCGTGGCCGGATCGTAGATCGCGAACCCGCTAAAATCCCCGGACCGCTGCGCCAGTGTGGGTACGGTGGACGCCAGCGTTTCGCTGGTCAATTGGATGGTGCGCTCCCAGGTGGCAAAGAAGTGGGTTTTGTCCTTCTTGATAGGGCCCCCGAAAGAACCGCCGAATTGGTTCAGGCGGATGGGAGGTCTACTGGAGGCGAAGTAGTTGCGGGCGTCAAACACATTGTTCTTGAGCGATTCGAAAACGCTCCCGTGGTATTGATTGGTTCCCGCACGCGTGGACATCGAAACCACGCCGCCCGTCGAGTGCCCATACTCGGCCGAATAGTTGTTGCTGATGATGGTAAACTCCTGCATCGCGTCCACCGGCAGGCTGACCAACTGCTGCGGCCGGGTCAATCCCGTGGCGTTGGTGACGTTGCCGCCGTCCAGAACGAAGGTCTGGTTCCGCACGCGCCCCCCCGCAATGCTGAAAATGGGATAGTTCTCCGCCGTGCCCACACCTGTGTCTACCATCACCACGCCCGGTGCCAGCAACGCCAGGGAGGAGGCAGCCCGATTGGGAAGCGGTAATCCAGCCAACATCTGGCGGCTCACCGTCTGCGTGACGTTGGAGGTTTGCGTCTCCACCACGGGAGCTTCCTCGGTGACCGTAATCGTATCGCTCTGGCGGCCCAGATTGAGCGCCAGATCGAGGCCCAGCACCTGTCCCACCTGTAACGTCAACGGCCCACGCCGGAGGGTCTCAAAACCTTCTTTGCGCGCATCCACAAAATAGGGACCGGGTGCCAACGGCAGCGTCCGGTAGGAGCCTTCTTCGTTGGTACTTACTTCAAAGGTGACACCCGTCTCCTGGTTCGTTACCTTCAGTTGAACATCGGTAATGGGGGCGCCTGCGGGATCGCGGACAATACCGGATATCGAACTGCTGCCTTGCCCGAAGACGGACAACGAAATACTCAAGAAAACCGCTAAAGGATTGATTCGAAACATGATGGATCTCCGTTGGTTGCGTGCGATGAGTTAGGGACGCGACGAACAGAGACAACAACCACATGCCTTGCGAATCAAATAATATATTCTCTATCTAGAATAGGGTGAATAGGGGCGCGTGTCAACCCCAAAGTGAGGCTCGAGCAGTTTTTTTGTTAGCGCGACAGCCGGACGACGGTTTCCATATGGTAGGTCTGCGGGAACAGATCCACCAGCGTGAGCGCTTCAATCTTGTACTCCGGCATCGCGGCCAAATCGCGCGCCAACGTCGCCGGGTCGCAGGAGACGATGGTCAACCGCGGAGGCGCGAGGCGCTTCAGGTTGAACACCACTCCCTGCCCCAACCCAGCGCGTGGCGGGTCGGCGAGCACGAAGTCCGGTGTCTCATCGAGGCGTTCGAGGTAGTCTTCCACGCGGTCGTACTGCGATTCCACCGCCACCCCAGCGCGTTGCGCGTTGAAGGCGAGATCGTGCGCGGCGGCGCTTCCGCCTTCCACCGCGATCACGCGGGAGAAGTGTTTGGCGAGCGGCAGAGCGAACAGTCCGGCACCGGCGTACAGATCGAGCGCGGTGCCGCCGGAATGGCCTCCTATGGCCGCTTCCACCAGCGGATCAATCAGGAAACGGTTCACTTGGAAGAATGACTTCGGGCTCACGCGGAACGCGCCTGCGCCGGTTTCGTAGTCGATGGCCACGGTGGATTCCATCCAGTCATAGAAACGGCGGGCCACGGCGCGTTCGGCGTCGATGCAGTTGACCTGAATATCAGTCTCATTGGTGAAGACCTCCACCGCCTTGACGAAACGCGGAAAGCGAGCATCGTTGAGCTTTTCGCGCAGGGACGCCAGGGCCTGGTTGAGGCGCGGAGACGCCGTCGCGCACTCGCCTTCGATGGGTGCCAATATGTGGGAGCCCGCTTCCAGGAATCCGATCTGCCCGTCAGCGATGTGAAATTGCGCGCGGTTGCGGTAGCCGTAGGCGGGTCCGCTGACCACGCGGATCTCGCCGTCGAAGGCGATCTTGCCTACGCGCTGCAGCTGCTCGCGCAGAATCTCCACCTTGCGCGCCACTTGAAACTCATAGGGCGCGTGCTGGTAGTGGCAGCCGCCGCACTGCGCGAACAACGGGCATGGCGCGGCGACCCGTTCGGGCGAGGGCGTCACGATTCCTTCGAGCGGCGCGTGAGCCTTGTGAATCCGGCCGATTTTCACCGTCTCCCCCGGCAAAACGAATGGCACCATCACCACTCCGGCCTCCGTTCGCGCGAGCCCATCGCCGCCGTAGACCCACTTTTCGATGCTGACTTCGTTTACGATAAAAGTTCCCCTCTAAAACAAATATGAAGAAGCGTGTTCTCTCCGGCATTCAACCCACAGGCAGTCCACACATCGGAAATTATCTGGGGGCGCTGAAGAACTGGGCGAAGATCCAGTATGACTACGATAGCATCTACTGCATCGTGGACCTGCATGCGATCACCATTTATCAGGACCCGGCGGAACTGCGCGGCAAGATTCTGGAACTGGCCGGGATGCTGCTGGCTCTCGGGATCGACCCCAAGCATTCTTCGTTAGTCGTGCAATCGAGCGTACCGGAGCACGCGGAGCTAGCGTGGATGCTCACCTGCGTCACCCCCATCGGCTGGCTGGAACGCATGACGCAGTACAAGGCCAAGACCGAAGAGCAGGAGTCTATCAGCGACGGGCTGCTGCAATATCCTGTTCTGATGGCGGCGGACATTCTGCTCTATCAGGCGCACGTGGTGCCGGTGGGCGACGATCAAACGCAGCATCTGGAGCTGGCACGCGACATCGCGCAGCGCTTCAATTCGTTGTATGGAGAGACGTTCACCATGCCGGAGACGCGCCTGCCTACACACGGCGCGCGCATTATGGGCCTGGATGATCCGGATAAGAAGATGAGCAAGTCGACCACCGGCGAGGGTCACGCGATCAGTTTGCTGGACCCGCCCGACCGCATCCGCAAGAAGCTCATGCGCGCGACCACGGACTCGAATCCGGCGGTTGACCTCGATACCATGGGTCCAGGGGTGAGCAATTTATTGTCGATCTATCAGGCCTTCACCGAAGCCTCTGACGACAGCATCCGCAACGACTTCACCGGCCTGCGCTACGGCGACCTGAAGAAGCGCGTGGCGGAGGCCGTGGTGGCTGCGTTGGAACCCATGCAGCAGCGCTACCGCGAGATCACCGCGGACTCCGGCTACGTCGCAAAGGTCCTGGCCGAGGGTGCGGAACGCGTCACGCCGGCCGCCCGGGACACGGTCCAGAAGGTGAAACGCGCCATGGGACTGTACACGCCTTAAATGGTGTCAGACACCATCTAGATCCCGAACCACCATTCGGCGAATGCGCGCGCGCGGTCCGCCCAGTTGGCGTCCTTGGGAGCCGTGGTGTCGAACGTCTTGGGCACGCCTACTTCCGGCAACGCCGGCGGTGCCTGGTACGGCTCCTTCGATAGTAATTTCACCTTCGAGCCATTGAAGGAATAGGTGCGCTTGGCCAGGCTGCCGTCCTTCTCTTCGATGACAGCTGAGAAGGAATCGCCGCTCTGCTCAACAGGGTAGTAGCCGCGCAGGTTCCGCTCGGTGAAGACAGTCTCGTAGGATTTCTTGCGTTCGTTGAACACAAAAACCCGCAACCCGTCGAAATCGAACGGCTGGCGCGCATGGGCGGAGGTGGTCCACAGCCAGCTGGTCCGTTCAGGATTCAACGCATGATACGCCGTGATGTAGTGCCCGTTGGCGTACTGTGCAATCTCGTCAGGGATGGACATTAGCACCATGCGCGACAACACCCAGCCCGCCCGGTTTTCCTTCGTACGCACCAGGAACCAGTCTTCGGACGACTGCTCGCCACCCGGCATCTCCCGCTCCGCCACGCGATGCGCCACCACGTCGATGTTCTCGCCCTCTTCGATTTGGGCGAAGCTGGCGGAGGTCCGGCTGGCCGCGGTGTGGACGTTCAGCGTGTCGAACACCGTGCCCACGCCCTGCGATGGCAGCCCCTGGGCACGCTCCGCCAAGCGCGTCAGATCGTCCATTTGCGACTGCGTGAGCAGGTAGGCGGAATCGGTCCAACCTTCCGAGCCCTGCTTGGTCCGCACCCGGACGAAGCGGCGTTTGGTTTCGAGGATTTCCAGGCGCTCACCGTGCTCCACTGTGGCCGTGGTGGTGGCGCGCAGGCCCAGGTCATTGCGCAAGTTGAGCGCGGAAGGTCCGGTATAGGCGTACCCGATGGCTTTCTGCTGGCCCTGAAATCCGCAGCCGGTCAAGACCAGCAGCAGCGCCGCTAGCCCACGCCGAGTTCGTCCACCAGTTCGAGCGGCGACCCGCACATACGGCAAATTACCGCCGTGCAATCCCCGCACACCAGTGGATCGGGAACAGGCTTCTGGCACTGTGGGCAATAGTAGTCGTTTGAGGATTCCATAGTTCACGGCGTTACAACACCTGCCCCGCGTGTAGCCATGATGGAGGCGCGGGCCTTCAGAAACGCACCGTATTGACCCATGATGTCGGTGTAAATTGCGTCGCCCAACAAGCGGTAGCCGGACGCGGTGAAGTGAACGTGATCCGCCTGAGCCTCGCCCGCGCGCACCCACTGCTGCATCGCGCCCGCCCCACCCATCTCCGCGCGCAGGTCAAGGAAGGCGCAACCCATCAGCAGAGCGGCCCGGCGTTGCGCTTCCGCAATGATGCCGATGCGGGCCATGGTCTGCCACTGCCGCCGCACGCGTTGCGCGCGATCCGGCGGACCCAATACAAGAATCGAAGCCGTGGGAGAAGCTTCGCGGAATTGCCGCAGCAACCCCATGAACATCGTCTGATATTTTTCCAGCGTCCATTGCGCGGAGCCCGCTTCGTTGGTGCCATACGCCAGCACGATCAAGTCGGGGTTGCGGTGTTCCAGATTGTCGCGCAACGTGGCGGGCTCCCACTGCCCCACCGTCGTCGCCGAAGCGCCGTTGATGCCGAACGTCTCGTAGGTGATCCCCGTGGGGTTCTCCGCCACCCAACCGAAGAGCCGCACGGGATCGCGGCCCAGCGTCTCCACTTCGAAGCGGTGCGGACCCGGAGCCGCCGCCACGTGATAGTAGCCCGGCCGCGCTTCCCCACCCGTTGAAATCAAGTCCAGCGGCACACCCGCGTCATACAGTTGCATCGAACCACCGCCAGGCTGCTGGTAGTAGAACAACTCAAACTCGCTGGCGTCCGCCTCGATATACAGGGACTCGCGCGCCGAGGTCGCCGTCATACTCACGCCGCCCAGTCCGTAGACGCCGTCACCGGATCTCGCCACCAGACCATCGGTGTGCCATCCGTCGCTCGATCCCGTCTTTACATCCCGCCGCCGATAGGTGCGCCACGGCTTGCCGGCGAAGGAGAATCCCGCGCCGCCATTGCCGAAGCTGGCTTGAAAGAGCGCGCGCAACTCGCCGCTTAACTCATCCGCCGCGGTGTGCGAATCGCCGTATTGCAACACGCGCACCGGCCCCGGCAATTCACCCTTCTGATGTCGGTAGAGCTGTTCGAAGAACGGCACCAATGCCGCTGGATTGTCCACTGGGATCTGCAGCCCTTGCTGCAGGCTCTGGGCGACAAATTCGTCCGCGTTGATTCTTGGTGCTGGAGTAGATTTGGCCTTAGCGGCTTTTGCAGGGGCAGCTTTCTTTGCAGGAGCCGCCTTCTTCTGCGCGGGCTTCTTTTGGGCCGCAGGCAACAGCAGGGCCGCGAACATCGCCGCCACGCATCCGAATTGGATCGCCTGTTTCAGCATTCCCGTCACTGCGCCGCTGGACCGCTCTTCACCGGAGCGCTTGCCCTTTGCCGCAAAAGTTCCCGGCGGGCTTGCTCCTGCTTCCGTTCCTTTTCCTGGCGCTCCGTCAGCTTGCGAACCTTGAATTCGCTGTAGCCGTCGCGCAAGCTATCGTACAACAATTCGCCGACGATCTTGGCTCCCGCCGGCAGAGGATGGATGTAGTCGGCGCCCACCAGCCGGGGCTGCGATGCATACCACTTCGCCATCGTCCCGCGCCCGCCCATCGCTTCAAACGTATTGAAAAAGCCGACGCCAAGATCTACCGCGAGCTGCTTCTCCTTCGCTACCAACCGCGGGAGCGTATCAATCGTGCCGATGCTGCCGTCCGGCTTCAGCTCACCGCGATCCATCGGACTCATCAACAGCACCGAGGCTTCCGGCAACGCCGCACGGATGCGCTTCACTGCGGTCTCCATCTCCTTCACCCACGTTGTATCGATGAAACCGGGATACCCGCTTTCATTGGTGCCGTAGGCGAGCACGACAAGGTCCGGCCGATAGTGCGCCAGCTGGGCCGATAGGTACGCCTTGTTGAACGCCCGCGAGAGCAGCGTGACGCTGGCACCATTCACTCCGAGACTGCTGTAAAGCACTCCCGCGCGGTCCCTGCGGAACTCCGCGCCATAGAGCTGCACCGCGCCCTGCGTCACGCGCACGCGCATTTCGCTGGACCGCGGAGGCAAGGCAAACGTCACGAAGCCGGCGTGCGGCTGATCCGCATTCGTATCCGCGCTGCCGATCTCCCGCCCGTCGGCTTCAAACACGAAGATGCCGCCACCGGGCTGCGCCAAGTAGGCGACCTCCACCGATTGCGCCTGCCCGCTCTTCAACGTCCAGTTCGCAACCGACCCCGGCGCACCCCGAAATCTCCCGCCGCCGAGCCCGAACATGCCGTCCTTGAACTCCGGCCGGCCCGCGACATCGATGCCCCAGTTCACGGCCTCCATCCCCATGCCACGATGGTTGTACCAAGCCCACGGCCGCGCGATGAGCACAAAGCCAGCCCCCGCGTCGCCAAACTGCTTCTGCAACATTCCACGCACATCCGCCGTGATGAGGTCCGCTGTCGTCGGCGAGTCCCCATAGTGAACCACGCGTACCGTCCCGCCGCGCAACAATGAATCGTAGAAGTGATCGAGCTGCCTTTTAGGATCGACAAGAATCTGCGAAGCCAATGCCTGCGCCCGCTCCGCCCGCAAGTTATCGATGGACGGCATCCCGTTCAGCTCCGGCAAAGCGGGCAATGGCAAATCCCAAACCTTAGCCACCGATGCCCCGTCCACAGACCGGTACGCCGCGAGTTGCGGCAAGGCGAGCGGAAGCAGCATGAGACCCACAAAGGTCCCCGCAGCCAGCATAGTCTTAGCCGGTAACATTCTGAATCCTGACTCCTGTCTCCTGACTTCTGTCTTTCTAAAACTGGTTGTAGATAAACGGAGCCGCCCCCGTGGTCACCACGTATCTCAACCCGAACACCAGCGCCGCCATTGCCGCAGCCTGCGCGTAGAACGGAGCCCGTACATATAAGTTTAGTCCTTCGTCATACCAGCGTTTCGGCAGGTAGTGGCCCACCAACCCGACGCCCAGCACCACGCCGATCGGCACCGAAATATTCACGAAGGAAACGGTGAGCGACGCGATCCGCGCCAGCATGGCCAGCGCACCATCCAGATCCGGCGCGCGGAAGAAGATCCACGCGAGTACGACAAAGTTGAACGTCAGGAACATGCTCACGTAGTGAAACACGCGCGGCACGCCCTTCATATTGGCGAACGAACCCTGCCACAGCCTCACGATCACCAGCCCGAATCCATGCAGCGCGCCCCAAATGACGAAGTTCCAACTGGCCCCGTGCCATAAGCCGCCGATCACCATGGTCAGCACCAGGTTGCTATAAGAGAACACCTTCCACGACCGCAGCCCCGGCAGCGAGAAGTATAGATAGTCGCGCAGCCCGTTGGAGAGCGTGATGTGCCACCGCCGCCAGAACTCGGTCAGGTTCACCGCTAGGTACGGCCGGTTAAAATTCGCCGGCAGCTTCATCCCCAGCAGCAGCGCGGAGCCGATGGCGATGTCACTGTACCCCGAAAAATCGTAGTAGATCTGGAACGCGTAGGCGTAGACGCTGATGAGCACCTCAGTCCCGCTATAGAGGTTCGGGAAATCGAACACGCGATTGATGAGGTTCTCCGCGAGATAGTCGGCGATCATCAGCTTCTTCACAAGCCCCATGCCGATCAGGAACATCGCGCGCCCGCCGTCGGTTGCGTCCAACGGCTTGCGCTTTTCCATCTGATCGATGAGCGATTGTACACGCGTGATCGGCCCGGCCAGCGTGGTCGGAAAGAAGGACACGGCGGCCAGGTGGGCCAGGTAACTACGCGTCCCCTTGGCATCGCGGCGGTACAGATCGATCGTGTAGGTCAGCGATTGGAACACGTAGAACGACAGCGTGATCGGTAGGCTCCAATGCCACTCCGCTGCCTCCCGACCAGTCCATGCCGACCAATTCTGCAGCAGGAACGGCATGTATTTATAGAACGCCAGCAGACCGATGTTCATCAGAATACTGAAGCTGACCAGCGCCCTGCGCACGGGCTTCGACGCCGTACCCTGCAACCCCAACCCCACCAGGAAATCGAGCGTGGAAGCCGCCGGAATCAGCAGCAGATACGCCATGTCCCAGCGCGCGTAGAAGAAATAGTTCGCGAACAGAATGACGGCCAGCGAAAGCGCGCGCCACCGCGCCAGCGGCCAATACAGGAAGAAGACCGCAACCAGAAAAACGAAGTACGTCGACGAGGAGAGGAGCAACTAACTAGAATAGCGTGAGTGAACCTTTTAGTCGCCGCCGCCACCGAACTCGAATGTGCCCTATTGAAAACCCGCTTCCGGACCGTCATCACCGGAGTCGGCCAGGTCAACATGGCGCACGCCCTGACGCTCGCCATTGAACAGCAACGCCCCGACGGCGTCATCGTAGTCGGCATCGGCGGTGCCTACCCAGGCTCGGGCCTCAAGATCAGCGACGTTGTCTGCGCGGAGTCCGAGACCTTCGGCGACCTGGGCGTCGAAACCCCAGACGGCTTCGTTCAGCTTACCGACTTCCTGCAATCCACCTACCCCTTGCAACTCTTCCCCGCCCCCCGCCGAGCCCTCTTCGTGACAGTCTCCACCTGCACCGGCACCGACGAGCTTTCAGCGCTCATTCACTCCCGTACCCAAGGCGCGGTAGAAAACATGGAAGGCGCCGCCGCCGCGCAAATTGCCGCACGCTACGGGATTCCCATAGGCGAAGTCCGAGGCATCAGCAACTTCACAGGTCGGAGGGATCGGGCGTCATGGAAGGTGAAGGAAGCAGCGGCCGCCGCGCAGAAGCGCCTCCTAAATTGGGAGTACACTTGAAGCCAGTAGTGTCCGGCTATAAGTCGAACAGATTCAGCTGGTTGAAAAATGGGTCTGATTTTTCTCCGGTATGTTGTAGCTGAAGGGCCTGTAGAATGGGCGTCCGCTCGAAAATGGTGACGCTGACAACCTGTAGGATTTGGTAGAGGCT
>CANFEY010000044.1 GCA_947446025.1 Bryobacterales bacterium | reverse complement strand
CCGGGAACACGGAGGAGGGCGTCTTTGTCGGACGGGTTCCAGGTCATGCGGTATTCGTTGGTCATCGACTTGTCGACGAATTCGATGATCACGTCCTGGCCCACGCTGTCCAGGTAGCGGTAGCGCCAGCGCTCGTACGGGAAGAAGGTGGTTTGGCCTCCGCCTTCTTCAACGGGGCGGATGCCGGGGCCAATGGTGGGGTGTTCTTCGCGCTGATCGGCAGGGCCGAACTTGATATAAACCATGCCGCGGTCGGTCTTCCAGCCAGGGACGACGGCGGCAAAATGGTCGTTAGCCCAAGCGACGCGACGGTAATGCTCTTCCTTGAATTCGTTGAACGCGGTGTCGGGCGTGGGGTCGCGGCGCAGCCAGAATTGTTCGATGAACATTCGCTGCTCGTCGTCCGATTGCAGGCGGCGGAAGGCAGTGCGTTCTTCGGGAGTGATGATCCAGACCGCCTCCTGATTGACCCAGTTGTCATAGGGCGTGACTACAGAGGGTACCGCTGCAGGTCCAGCCTGCTGGGGGGCAGGTACTGGAATCGGGGCTTGTGGTTGCGGGGCGGGGGCGGGCTCAGGAGTAGGGGCTGGTTCAGGAGTTGGGGACGGGGCTGGGGCTGGGGCTGGGGCTGGGGCTGGGGCCGGGGTCGGCACCGGCATGGGCGCTGGCTCGAACGCGAACAGCGCAGCCCCGGCGGCCAGCGTCAGGAACAGCAAGGCAGGGGCAGGCGAGAAGCAGCTCGGCTGGCCGAGCAGGCGTTGGATGCGGATCATAAGAGGACCTCCACTAACGGCAAGAATCGGAACGCGGACGCGGTGTTCTTCCAGCGCTGCGAGGGCTCGAGTGTACGCCAGTGCATCGCCTGTTGCGGCGACGGCGAGATCATCGCAGCACATCTCTCGCTCCCGGCGAATGACGTGGGACACCCACCACGTCGCGGGATGGTAGAAGAGCAGCCCCTCGACGGCGGCTTGCAGCAGATTCACCAAGTAGTCGTGGCGGCGGATGTGCGCGAGTTCGTGCAGCAGGATCGCCTCCACCTGCGCGCCCGGCAGTCCCGCTAGTAGGCCCAGCGGCATCAGCACCACCGGTCGCCACAGTCCGATGGTCATCGGTGTTTCCGCCAGCGCGGATTCGAGCAACAGCACGGGCCGAGTCTGCCGGATGCGGCTCCCCAGTTCAGCGACGCGCTGCTGCCATTCGACCGGCGCGGCGCACACTCCGCGGCGTCGCAGGCGTTGCGCGGCCAGCCAGCCGACGGCGCGGTATCCATAAAGAATCACGACGCCCGCCATCCACCACGAAGCCGGATCGGGCGACCAGGGCGCGGGCGGGGGAGCCGCCGAATCGCCCACCGGGAACGGGAGAGGGAAGAAAACCGGCAGGTGCACGCCCCGGGGTTCCGAGGGCTGCGACAGCCACAACGTCACACCGAACGCCACCGGCATCGCCAGCAACGCCGCGCACGCCCACGCGTAGCGCGCCCGGGCGCTCTTTACGAACACCAGCGCCACAGCCAGCAGGAATGCGATGGCGGCTCCTTGCCACACGAAATGCAACAGCGCAGTGCTCATCGCCGACCCTCGTAATCGTCCAGGAACTTGCGCAACTCCGCCAGCTCTTTCTTCGAGGGCTTCTTCGCGGACAGCGCCCCCAACAGCAGGCTGGTGGCTGACCCGGCGAACCCGCGCGCCAGCAGGTCTCCCGCCAGCTGCGCCTGCGTGGCTTCGCGGGGCTGCGCGGCGGTGTACACATGCGCGCGCTCGGATTCGTCGCGCTTCACCAGCCCCTTTTCGTCCATGATTTGGAGCTGCTTCAGCACCGTGGTGTACTGCGCCGGGCGGCGTCCCGTGATCGTCTCATGCACCGCCCGTACCGTGGCGGGCCCACGGCTCCACAGCACGGTCAGGATCTCCAGTTCAGCGTCGGTTGGTCTTGGGATTGACATCTACGAAGACGATACTACGACGGTTCTCGTAGGTCAAGGGGAAGTTGCTGTTTCCAGGTGATACACTTTTCCCATGACCCGGGCAATCTGGACCCTCTTCCCCGCGCTGCTATGCGCCGCCTCCCTCTCCGCGCAGCCGAAGTGGATCACGATGCAGAACGAAAACTTCCGCGTCTATTCAAGCGCCAAAGAATATGAGACCCGCAAGGCGCTGGACGAATTCGAGCGCGTGCGCAGCTTCTTCCTCCAAACCTCCGGAGCGCCACCGGCCAAGCCCGTGCCTATTTCCATCATCATCTTCGGAACCGAAAAGGAATACCAGGCGTACCGCTTCAATGAGTTCGCCATCGCCTACTACGCGGGCCAGTCAGACCGGGATTTCATTGTCATCGGCAAGCTGGGTGAGCAGAGTTCCCAGATTGCCACCCACGAATATACGCACCTGGTGTTCCGCCACGCGGGCTACACGCTTCCGCCATGGCTCAACGAAGGTACCGCGGAGCTCTTTTCCACGCTGCACCCCATCGGCAAGGATTTGGAGTTCGGCTCCGTCATACTTGGCCGCCTGCAAGCCCTCAACCGCGATCCCTGGGTGCCCATGGAAACCATCCTCGCAGCCGACCAATCGTCGCCCTATTACAACGAGACCAAGCAAGCCGGCACCCTTTATAACCAGAGCTGGGCGCTGGTCCACATGCTGGCAACCACGCAACCGTTCATTAAGTTTTGGGAGTTGATCGAGACTGTTCAGAAGGGGACCCCATCGGCGAAAGCGATTGAAACCGTCTACGGCAAGCCCTTCCCGGAAATCGAGAAGGACCTGAAGTTCTACATTAAGAGCAATTCCTTCAAGCGGCTGGTCATGAAGCTCAAGCTCGACGGCGTGGAGAAATTGCCAGCCCAGCTCGCCGACATGTTTGAGGTCCGCGAAGCTCAGGCGGAGCTGCTGATGGGGCTCAAGGGAAAACAAGCCGAGGCCAAGACCCGCTTCGAGGAGCTCACCCGCGAAGACGCCAAGCGCCCGGAGCCATGGGCCAACCTGGGCTACCTGGCGTGGCGCGACGGCAAGACCGCCGATGCAACTGGGCACTTTGCTAAGGCGTTCGACCTGGGGAACCGCAATCCGCGCCTGCTGTGGGACTACGCCCGGCTGGCGCAGGGCGACAAACCCGAAAACGCCGCTGCCGCCTTCGCCGCGTTGCTTGAACTGGAGCCGAAAAACATCGACGCTCGCCTGGACCTGGCCAATCTGCAAATGATGCAGCGCCAATATCCTGCCGCGTTGGCCACAACCCGCGCCGTGACCACGGTGCGAACCGCCGCGCAGCGCGACCGGGCCCTCTACATCAGCGCCTTTTCCGCCATGCAAACCGGCGACGTTGCCGATGCCCGCACGCGGGCGGAAGAGTTGCGGCGGCTCAGCACGGTTGAGGATTTTCAGAAGCGGGCCGACGACATGCTGCGCTTCCTGAATCAACCGCAGCGCCTTATTCAAGGTCCGCTGGTGCAGGCGCAAGTGGCGCAGGCGCAAGTCGCGACACCGGCGGAAATTGTCGAGCGGCCCGCGCTGACCCAGCGTGACTCCGCCCCCGCCACGCGCGCCGACATGGAGATCATTCTGCAAGACGTGAAAGGCACGCTGGTGGATCTCGACTGCGCCACGCCCGCGCGCTTCATCCTCGAGATCGAAAGTGGCCGCAAGACATTCCTGGTCCTGCAACCGGACCGCCTGGTGGTCACTGGCCGCGAAGGCGGAGCCCAATTCCAGTGCGGCGCGCAGAAGCCCTCGCCCGCCCTGCGTCTGCAATTCACCATCGCGCCGGAAGGCTCAAACGCCGACGGCGTCGTCCGCGCGGTACACTTCTAAGCAGATGAAGACTCTTGCGTTCGCCTTGCTCCTGCTGGTTCCGCTTGCCGCACAGGACAAAGCGAAGGATAAAGGCAAGGCCCAGGATAAAGGCAAGGAGCAAGCCGCAGCGGCTGATTTCGCTCCGTGGTGGAAGCAATTCCAAGCCGCCGTGGTGAAGCGCGACGCAGCCACGGTGTCTAAGGGAGCCAAGTTCCCCATGCAGTGGGAGAACGGCCCGACGCGCGACGTGCAGGTGGCCACGGCCTTCGCCGCGCGCTTCGATTTCTACTTCACCTCAGACATCAAGAACATAGTCGCCACGCGCACCCCGGTGAAAGGGGGCCTCGACGGCTACACCATCACCTGGAAGGCCCGCGGCAATGAATACTCGTTGTACTTCAGGGATCGCGGCACAGGCTGGGCGCTGGATGGGTTGTCCGAAGGCCCTCCATAACTAGGCATCATTCGTCGCGATGCACCGTGTCCGGCGCGAACGCCGGGATGCAGATCGCGACATACTCCGCGCCCTCAGGCGTGCTGTAGCGGACCCATTCGCCCTTGCGCGTGACCACCGCCTGCCCCGCGCGCGCTTCCATCAAGCCGCCTTCGTACTCCACGCGCATCATGCCTTGGAGCACCAGCGTGAACTCGTCGAACTCCGGCCGCTGCCCTGGTTCGGACCAGCCCGCCGGACTACGCATGTGCGCGATGCTGGTCTGTGATTCGCCGTTGTTCACGCGCCCCACGTACTCGTCGATGAGCTTGTTGCCGGGCACGGTAATTCGATTGGGTTGGGCGATGAGTTCGGGCATGGGTCCAGTATACCGGGACAATCCTACCGCATAGCCCGCGCGCCGGTGCCGAATAGTTCGGTAGGCATGCGTTTCGCGATCAGTCTTATTCTTGGGTCTACGATCCTTGCGGGTGAAGGCCGTGCTGGGGAAGGACTGCCGCTGGTGTTCATACCGAACGCCGGGCAGTTCGAGGCGACGGTGCGCTTCGTGGTGCAGACCCCGGACGTGCGGGCTGCCTTTCTGAAGGATGGTCCTCGGTTTCAAGTGGGCGAGGCGCAACTGCGGATGCGGTTTGCCGGATCGGACGGCGCTGCGCGGATTGAGGGCGACGGGGCGCTCCAGGGGCGCGCGAACTTCTTGCTGGGCAACAATCCGGCGTTCTGGCGCACCGGGCTACCCACCTATGAACACGTTGTCTACCACGGTATCTACCCAGGAATTGACGCCAGCTATTCGGGCACGGGCCGCCTACTGAAGAGCGAGTTCGTGGTGCAGCCGGGGGCGGATCCGGGATCGATCCGCATGGAGTATCCGGGCGCGTCGGAAATCCGCGTTGAGAGAGAAGAATTGCGGGTGATCTTAGGCGCGATGGAGTTCCGTGAGTGGGCGCCTGAGGTGTATCAGCTGTCGAACAGCGGGGCCAGGATTCCGGTGCCCGCGGCATACCGTGTGTTTGAAGACCGGACCGTGGGTTTCGAGATTGGGAGCTACGACGCTTCGCGCCCCTTGGTGATTGATCCCGTCATCAGCTACTCCACCTACCTGGGTGGAAGCGGCATGGGCGCGGTCACGGCGGTCGGACGCGACGGCTTGGGCAATCTCTACGCTGCGGGCTGGACCGAATCGATTGACTTCCCCATCGCCGGCGCGCTGCAGGCGACCAATCGGGGCGGGGTGGACGCATTCGTGGTCAAACTCGATCCGGCCGGGGCGGCGCTGGTGTATGCCACCTACATCGGCGGCAACGGGGATGACCGGGCTGCCGGGATCGCCGTCGATTCCCTAGGGCAGGCGCACGTCGCGGGGGCCACGGGATCTTCCAATTTCCCAATGCTGGCAGCGGCGCGCAGTAGTTTCGTCGGCGGCAAAGAGGGCTTCGCCTTCAAGCTCAATGCGGCGGGAAGCGCGCTCACCTATTCCACGTATTTGGGAGGCGCAAACTACGACGTCGCTACGGCCATCGCCGTGGACGCCGGGGGCTTTGCGTATGTTGCCGGAGATACGCTGTCAGCGGATTTTCCAGTCACGAGTGCCGTGCAGTCGAACTTCGCGGGACAGTACGATGCCTTCGTGACCAAGCTCAGCTCCACGGGCGTGCAGGTATTTGCCACGCTGCTGGGCGGCTCGCAAGCGGAACACTCGGGAGCCATCGCTGTGGATGGCGCGGGCGTGGCGTACTTGGCAGGAGGCACGTTATCCACCAACTTCCCGGTCGCCGGTGCTACCCAGGCTACCAATGCGGGAGGCCAGGACGCCTTCGTCGCCAGGATCAAGACTACGGCTCCCACGCAGCTGCTCCACAGCACTTACCTTGGCGGCACGGGCGGGAGTCTAGCAGCGCCCGAACAAGCCAACGCCATCGCGCTGGACTCCGGCGGCAACGTTTACGTGGCGGGTGTGACCAGCTCCACGAATTTTCCCGTCACCGCGGGCGCACTACAGACCAACGCGGGAGGGTCCCGCGACGCCTTTGTCACCAAGATGAACAACGCAGGCACCGCGCGCCTATACAGCACCTATCTCGGCTGGACGGGCTTCGATTGGGCCACAGCAATCGCCATCGATTCCGGCGGCAACGCCTATGTGGCGGGCTACACGTCCTCAGTCAGTTTCGCCAACGTCGGCGGCGTCCAGACGGGTTTCAAGGGCCTCTACGACGGTTTCCTCTCGAAGCTCAGTCCGGCAGGCAACACCCTCAGCTTTTCCACGCTCTACGGAGGCGCTGGATCGGACCAAATCAGCGCGATTGCGGTGGACGCGAGCGGCAACATGTTTGTCGGCGGGCAGACCAGCTCGTACGACTTCCCGGCGCTCGGGGCGTACCAGACCAACAACGTGAGCGGCAATACAGGCTGGATCGCCCGCATCGGGGACACGGCCCCCCCGTCCCAGGTCCCTTCAGCAGACTCGGCCGACGTGGTGTACGGAAGCGCAGGCAGCGCCTCCATCACCGCGCGATTTTCGCATCCAGCGGGCGCGGCCACGCTTGCCAGCGCCGCGGTGCTGCTGTCGCGCACGGCCTCATCCGATTTCGCCTGTCTTGTCACGTACAATCGCACCGCCAACACCCTCTCCCTGGCGAACAATGTAGTCTCCACCGGGGCCACAACCATCACCCCTGGCAGCGGCACCGCCCTAAACACCCAGTGCCAGCTGAATGGTTCCGGCAGCGGAGCCGTCCTTACTGGCAACTTACTCACGCTGACCCTTTCGGTCGTACTCGACACTGGTTTCCCCGGCAACAATACGGTCTACCTTTACGCCGCCGACGCCAACGTCAACACCGGATGGGTGGCCAAAGCCGGTGTCTCGCAGGTTTCCGCGGACTCCGTCTCGCCCGGCTCCGGCAGCGGCGATCAACAGACCTTCACGTTCGTTTTCTCCGACACCAAATCCGCCGCCAACGTCCTGACCACCGCCATGATGATCAACGGCTCGCTCACAGGAAGCAACTCCTGCTGGCTGGTCTATGACCGCGGGGCGGGGAGCATTTCCCTATTGTGGGACAGCGGCACCGGCTCCTACGCCAAGCCGCTCGGCTCAACAGCCACGATGTACAACAGCCAGTGCGCGGTCGGCGCGGTCACGATGAGCGTGGCGGGGAACTCCACCATTCTTTCCGTCCCCCTCGCGTTCCGGGGACCCTTCACCGGACCGAAAAACGTTTACATGTACGCGGTTGGGCCGAACGGCAATACCGGCTGGGTCCAGAAGGGGACCTATTCCGTCGTCGCGGGAGGGGTGCCCGTCGCCAACTCCGTTTCTCCGGCCTCGGGAACCGGTGCAGCGCAACCCTTCACCTTCGTCATGTCCGACGCGGCCGGCTCCAACTTCCTGGTCGCCTCGGCCATGCTGTTCACCGCCGCTCCAGGGTTCACGACGAACAACTCCTGCTACATCGTTTACGACCGTACTCTGAGCCGCTTCTCGCTATTCAACAACGTAGCGTCCACCGGTTCCGGGAGCATGGTGATCGGTTCCACGGGAACCCTTTCCAACAGCCAATGCACCCTGTACGGTACGGGCAGCACAGCGGTGATCGGGGCCACCACAATCACGGTCACCCTCAACATCGCTTTTGCCCAGAGCTTCGCAGGTCCGAAGAACTCGTTCCTCTTTGTCTCGGAAAACGGCTTCAACACCGGATGGGTACACATGGGAGCCTGGACCGTTCCCGGCGTCCAGCCCACCGTAGGAGCCCTCTCGCCATCCTCCGGCAGCGGCCTCAACCAGAACTTTACCGCGTCGGTCACCACCGCTGTCTCGCCCTCGGATCTCACCAAGATTTCGCTCCTGGTATCGCCATCCGGCTCCACCGTGAATGCCTGCTACGTCGAATACAACCGGGCCACCGCCACCATCGGACTCTACAACAACGCGGGAACCACGGTCAGCACCAAACCCATCGGGGCCTCGTCGTCGCTCCAGAACAACCAGTGCGCCATCGGCTACAGCGTGGCCAATTATTCAGGAGGCTCCGTCTCTTTGACTGTGCAAATTGTCTTCTTCTCGGCAGCCTTCGCCGGCAACAAATCCGTCTACGTGGAGGCCTCGAACGCCTGGGGTAGCAGCGGCTGGATCAGCCGGGGCACATGGACCGTCCCCTAACGGCTACGATGAAACATGTCCGTTTGGCTTGACCGTAAAGACGCGCTCGAAGAACACGAATTTCGCATGGGCCTCGAACGCGGCCGCCTCGCCGTCGCCCTCGATCTACTCACCGACGCCCTCATCCTTACCGGCCAGCACGGCGTCTACTGCCAGAGCGCGCGGCAGCCCGGCAAGCCAGCCATGGACGTGCAGTTGATCGACAAGTGCCTCGCCGACGCCAAGGAACTCGTCATCAGCGTCATGTCCGAGCTCAAGCAGCGCCGCCCTCGAGAATCACCAGCGCCATAGCCTGCTCCGAGGTGTGCGTGATCGACAACGAAATATTCCGCACTCCGAGCCCCTCGGCGATTTCCGCCGCGCGCCCGTGAAGCAACAGCGTAGGCTTGCCCGACGCTAAATTGACCACCTCAAAATCGTGCCAAGTCACGCCGCCTCGCCAACCCGTCCCCAGCGCCTTCATCCCCGCTTCCTTCGCCGCGAAGCGAGCCGCGAAGCGCTCATACGGACTCGCCTTCTTCCGCGCATACGCGACCTCCCGCGCCGTGAACACGCGTTCCACCAACCGTTCCCCGTGCGCGGCATCCACCGCTTTGCGAATGCGGTCCACCTCGCACAAGTCGATCCCCGTCCCCACAATCACGCGACGCACCTCGAATCCATGCTAACTATAGTAGTTCCCCCATGCATATCCCCGACGGATTTCTGTCGCCGCCCGTTTGGCTCAGCCTGGATGCCCTCAGCATTCCCGCCATCGGCTGGGTGGCCCGCCGAGCCCGCCCCGAGCCCGCCGGCCGCATCCCCCTGCTCGGCGTCATGGGAGCTTTCGTCTTCGCCGCCCAAATGGTCAACGTCCCCGTCGGCTTCGGCGCCAGCGGCCACCTGCTCGGCGGTTCTCTCCTCGCCGTCATCCTGGGACCAGCCCCCGCCGCGCTCGTGATGACCGCAGTACTCATCCTGCAAGCGCTGCTCTTCCAAGACGGCGGAGTCCTCGCCCTGGGAGCCAACATCTTCAATATGGCCCTCGCCGGCGTCTTCGCAGGCTATCTCCCCACACGCCTCTTCGGTCGCGGCCCCGCGCCCCTCTTCCTAGGCGGAGCGCTCAGCGTCCTCACCACCGCCGCCCTCGTGCTCGGCCAACTCACCCTCTCTGGCGTCGCGATCACTGGCCGCCCCCTGTGGATCGCCTGCACCCTCTTCGCCATCACCGCAGCCCTCGAAGGCGCGATCACCGTCGCCGCTGTGCGAGCCATTGAGCGCCTCAGCCCGCAAGCGCTCCCAACACCGAGGCTGTCCCGCCCCGCCACCGCCGTATTCGCCTGCGCTGCTCTGCTCCTGGCCACCGGAGGTGCCTGGATCTCCTCCTCCGCCCCCGATAGCCTGCAACGCCTCGCCACCGACATCGGCCTGGGACGTTAACCGTGCGCCACCTCGTCATCGATCAATGGAGCCGCCGCCGCGGTCCTCTCCATGCTATCCCCGCCGGCCCCAAACTCGGCGCGCTCTTTGGCACGCTCGCGGCGATCTCTCTCTCTCCCATCCTACTCCCAGCGGCGATCATTCTCCTGGCACTGAGCTACTCGAAACTACCC
Source organism: Bryobacterales bacterium (assembly GCA_947446025.1). Taxonomy (GTDB): domain Bacteria; phylum Acidobacteriota; class Terriglobia; order Bryobacterales; family Bryobacteraceae; genus Palsa-187. Next base: position 31,866 of record CANFEY010000044.1, on the reverse strand, counting down.
GCGCTAGCGGTGCTCAAGCGATCCGCCTTCGTGCTCCCCTTCGCCGCCCTGCTCGCCCTAGCGGACCCCGCGCGAGCAGCGACACTCCTCACCAAAACCTACCTCTCCGCCCTAGCCGCCCTCCTCTTCGCCGCGACAACCCCGCTCCCCGCCTGGACCGCCACCCTCCGCCGCATTGGCGTCCCGGCAACGCTGGTGTCTACCATCGAATTCGTCTATCGCTACCTCTTCGTCCTAGCCGAAGAGGCCCACTCCATCACCACCGCGGCCCGAGCACGCGGGGGGTTCCGCTTCACCGCCGCCGCCGGAGCCATTGCCGTCCTCTTCGCACGCAGTTGGCACCGGGCCGAATCCGTCCACCAGGCCATGCTCGCCCGCGGCTACCAAGCGTCATGAGACTTGTCGACGTCCGCGATCTCCGCTACCGCTACCCCGACGCCACCGAAGCCCTGCGCGGCGTCGACTTCCATATGCAGCCGGGCGAGTGCGTAGCGCTGCTGGGACCCAACGGCTCCGGTAAAACAACCTTTGTTCTGCAGCTCGCCGGCCTGCTCAAGGGGGAAGGCGCCATCACCATCCACGGGAAGGCCGGCGTAGTCTTCCAAAACTCGGACGACCAGCTCTTCATGCCGACGGTCCTCGAAGACGTCTGTTTCGGCCCGCTCAACCAAGGCTGCACCCCGGACGAGGCCCGCGCCCTCGCACAGCAAGCGCTCGATCAAGTCGGCATGACCCACGCTGCCGCCAAAGCCCCCTACCACCTCAGCGCCGGTGAAAAGCGCCGCGCCGCCATCGCGGGAGTCCTAGCCATGCAGCCCGACCTGCTCATCTTCGACGAACCCACCACATCCCTCGACCCACCCGCCGAACGCGCCCTCGTGCAGTTGCTGAGAACCCTGCCGCAGGCCATGCTCCTAGTCACCCACAACATCCCCTTCGCCCAAGCTCTAGCCACCCGAGCCGTTTTCTTCGACCAAGGCCGCGCCACCGCCGACGGCCCCGTCGCCGACATCGTCAAGCGTTTCGACTGGGGCTCTCCACGATAAACGTCACCGGACCATCGTTCAGCAGACTCACCGCCATGTCCGCCTGAAACACGCCCGTCTCCACCCGAAGCCCGGTCCTCCGCACCGTCTCCACGAAATATTCGTACAGCGCCCGAGCATCCTCCGGCAGTGCTGTAGCATCGAACCCCGGTCGCCGCCCCTTCCGGCAATCTCCATACAACGTGAATTGCGAGACCACCAGCATCGCGCCGCCCGCCTCAGTCACGCTGAGATTCATCTTTCCCGCGTCATCGGAAAAAATCCGCAGCTGCGAAATCTTCGCCGCCAGGTAATCCGCATCCGCCGCCGTGTCGCCCTTCGCCACGCCGAGCAGCACCAGCATCCCCCGCCCAATCTTCCCGACAACGCGCGCGTCCACCTCGACCTTTGCGTAAGTAACTCTCTGCACAACCACTCGCATTACCCGAGTCTAATTAAGGCGGACACCCTATCGCTAGTGCCGCGCCCGCGCTCGATAATAGAGCGTGATCTTCACCAACCAGCGTAGATTGAGTTCGCAACCCGGCGGCTACTTTCACCTGGAAGAAGAGAAGACGAAAACCCGAGTAGCCGGCTACGGCCACGGCGACAACATCAAATTGAAGGACGAGTACGGCAACGTGTGGATGGGTTCGGCCACCCGCAACCCCGATAACTCGGTCGTCTACCGCTTCCGCAGCGGCAAAGGTAAGTCGCTAGTGGGCATCGCCGAAGGCGAGTCCGTCACCTTACGCGACGAGCGCGGCGCAACCTGGAAGGGTTTCGTCAGCTAACGCTTATTCGATCACCTTCACCGTGAGCACCAGGATGATCGCATCGTCGGTGCCCGTGACGTTGGACTTGCCGACCACAGTCTTCTGGCCCTCGCGGGCATCCACGTCGGTGATGATCGCGGTCGGAACAAATTGACCCGGCGACACCTTCATTCTTGCGCTGAACTGGAGCATCTGAGCGCGGACTGATCGAGGAGCCGCACCTGGACTGACGCGCGGCGTATATTTCAAGGTGTACACAGCATCGCTGCCGGGAAGCGTGCCGGAAAACTCAACGGCGGCGCCGTCGCGCCCCCGCAACACCTGGGTATCCAAGACGCGGTAGTTCTTGTAGGGAAACAGCGCACGCAGTTGGCGCACGGTGGCCTCGAGATCGCTGGGAATCGTACCCGAACCCTCCTGAGCCGATCCGTATAACAGCTGAAACGTGAACTCAACGTTTGCAACGCGCTGCATTCCAGCCGGCGGCGGCGGGGCCACATCCAACTTCTTCACCGCATCTTCAATCATCGTCACCACGGACTCCGACCCGCGCACCACCAGCATCCGCCCATTCCGGCTGATTCCCGGCATCACCGCACTAAGAGTGTTCACGATGCTTTCGGGATCCGCATTGCGCACCTCAATCACTCGGACTGCCTCAAACCCTGCGAGCGGACCAGGCCCCTGTCCGTACGCCATCGCAGCGGCAAGAATCAGGATCAACTTTTTCATAACGCTTGTTCTCCCTGTACCGGATCAACCAGCCAATAAATGACGACGTCGGGATCGTCGGAAAAGAACTTCACCAGTAACGGCTCGGCGGGCGGCGCTGGATTGGCCGGTCGCGCCCGGCGCACCCGCACCGGTTTCACTGGCACCGGCAACGCTGCGGCCACAGGCTCCGGCTGTACAACCGCGACCGGCTGCGGGACCACCACCGGTTTCGTATTCGACCATACAAGCATGAGAGCCGCCGCAGCAACTGCGACCATCCACGGCCACCTCCGCGCCCGACGCACCGGCAACACATCCTCGCGCATCGACGCCAGCGCCGACGCATTCAAGCGCACCTCGCGATCCAACTCGTGGCAGTCGTCGCATGCGGTCAGGTGAACCACCGCGTCACGATCCAGCTGGCCATCGAAAATCTGAACTTGGCATTCACTACACGTCATCGCGCACCCCTCACATACTTCGCCAACTTCATCCGAGCCCCGCAGATTTGGCTCCGCACCGTCACTTCTTCCACGCCCAGGATCACCGCCACCTCCCGCGTCGTCAGCCCCTCGATGTCCCGGAGCACCACCGCCGCGCGCTCGCGTTCGGCCAGCGTCGCGAGTCCCGCCATCAGCAGCGCCTTGCGCTCGTCCATTTCGATGAGGTGGTCTGCGCGCGGTTGCTGGTCCGCGCGCTCCGGCGCATCCACCACTACCAGCTTGCGGCGGAACTGGTCGTTGCACACATTCACGGTGACACGGTACAGCCATGCCGCAGGATCGCCGTCGAGCCGGTCCATGTTCCGCAGCAACCTCAGGAATACTTCCTGCGCCGCATCCTGAGCATCTTCCATCCGCCCCAGCAGACGATACGCCGTCCGTAGCACGCGCTGCTGGTGTGCAGCCATCAGCTCCTCAAAGTTCGGCTGACTTTCGGCTGCAACCCGGATCGGCAGTGTGAGTTCTCCCGCGTGCATCACGTACACATGTTATACGTTGCGCGCGGGAATTTCGTTGAGTCCATTTATCCGATTGTCAAAATGCTCTTGATCCCGCCCGCGTTCCCCGCGAGCGGTTCTCGCACCTCGTCAATCGGAAACCGGTGCGTAATCAGCGACCCCACGGCCTTCGGCCACCGCTGATAAAACTGTCCGATGTCCGCAATCGCGTCGGCGAAGCTCTGCTTGCTCGCGTTCACCGTGCCAATCACCACCTGGTTCTTCAGCACCTGATTGCGCATTAGCAGGTCCGCATCCACAGGCTTCGGCCCCTTCAGCGCGGGCACACCGGTCAAGATGAACGCACCGTTGGTCCCCAGATACTTCATCACCTCATACGAAAGAGATGACACGCCAGTAGCCTCATACACCACATCGATGTTGCCCACGATCTCCGCCATCTGCGCCACGCTCACCGTCTCCGCAGGCACGAACTTCGCGCCGAAGCCCGCCGCCATGCCCGCCAAATCGCTCCCCGGAGGTGACAGCGAATACACGAACGTTTCGAATCCCTCCAGCACCAGCTTCATCGCGCCCAACAACCCCACCGGACCGCCTCCCAACACCACGGCGCGCAATCCCTCACCGCGCGGCTGATCCGGACCGTTCTGCGTCCACGGCAACCGCTGCTGCACCTGCCACAGTTGCGTCATACCTTTCTCCGCAATGGTGAGCGGTTCCACCAGCACCGCCACATCGCGCAGCTTGCGCGGCACCAGATTCAGATTCAGCGCGCCTTCCACGATGTATTCCGCCATGAAGCCATGCCGGCCGTTGATCCCGCGTTCCGTGAAGCCGCCGGTGAAACAGAAGTCTTGCCGCCCGCCTCGGCACGCCGCGCACGTGAGCTGAGAACAAGGCCGCCGGACCGTGGGCACCGCAAGATCTCCCGGCATCAGCGCCGTCACAGCTGAGCCCACTTCCACAACTTCGCCCAGCGACTCATGCCCCAGGATCAAATAGTGCGAACCCTCCGGCGGATTGCCGTACTCGAAGCGCACGATCTCTTTATCGGTACCGCAGATGCCGACTTCCAGCATGCGGAGCTTGACGTCCATAGCACCCATGATGCCCGGCTCGGGATGATCGACAACCTCAAAGCGGCGTTCGGCAGGAAACACTCCGACAGCTTTCATGGCGGCCTCCTATTTCTTACTCTTCGACGTGGCTTTTCCAGCGGACATTCCGGCCGTCCGGTAGGCGTAGCCGGCCCGGCCCCAGGTCCAATACACCCGTTCGTAGCCTTCAACGTTGACACCGGCCAGGTCCACTTCGAATCCAGTTGCGCCCGCACTCGCTAGAATATTGAGACGGGCACGCACGGTGTCGGGTTCGCTCTCCGGAGATGCTACCGCATGGAATGAATTACCGAGTGCCGCCGCGGACGTGCGGCTGGCAACATCGAGCACAACGCCTGCTGCTACAGCGGCCCGCAACACATCAGACCGCGCATCAACGCCGCGCAGGTCCAGCGTCACGCGCCTTCCGGCTTCCGCCAGGGGAGCGAAGACGTTGGTCCGGAAGTAGTCCACCGGCTCGCGGCCCGCTTCCAGCTCCACCCCGCGCACCAGCACGCACTCGGTCAACATCTTCCGCAGTTGCGCTCCCAGGCGCGGACTCAGCGCACCGCGCACGCCCATATTGAAGTCCACGCCGTAATCCTTGGCCAGCATGGAGAGCATGCGGATGCGGTCGCCTTCCCATTTTTCCGGCGGCAGCACCAGCGTCGCGCGGTTGATCCGGTTACGCGCCAGCATCTGAAAGAATTTCGTCCAGCGGTCCACGCCGAAGAACCCGAGCACGACGAGGTCTGTATCGAGCGGCGCTACGCGCACGGAACGCAGGCGGAGGCCGGGTTCGCCGTTCGTCGCGGTGAGCTTCCCCGTGTTGCGGATCTGCTCGGCAGCTTCGAGCAGCCCGTACATCAAGCCGCGCAAGTCGCCGCCGCTGATCCGTGCCGAGGTGCTGGTCACCGCCGAGATGTGGAACGTCTCGGGCTGATCCAGGTTCAGTTCGGTGGTGACGTTGAGGTTGATTCCCCGCTCCGTCAGCGCCGCGCGCAGCTCCTGGTGGCCGAACTCCGACGGCCCCGCAAACAACGCGGCACACACGAAGAACAACACAAATCTACTCGGCACTTTACTCAACGACGGCACTCCACCCTCTCCGCGAAAGATCTCTGTAGATGATTCCGAGTCCCACCGCCGCCACCGTGAGCAACACCACCGCTTGCTTGAATTCATGCAGAATCAGCTTCCCTGTCCCGAACAACGCTCCGTAGATCAACATGCATCCACCTACCCAGCACAACAGATTTGAGAGCCCGCCGCCAGAGGGGGTGACGTCGGGCGCGAGCCGCGCGATGGGAGCCCAGCCCGAACGGGACGGCCGCGTGCGACGGTAGAAGGCGATCAGCACATCCTGCCGCTCGGGCTGCGTAAGAAAGGTCACGGCAAGCCACGTCACGGTGGTCACTGCGACGGTGATGATCATCAACCACGCGAAGTCCACCGGCTTGTCGCTGTCGTAGCCGAAGCCGAGTTGCAGCGTAAGCGACACCGCCAGCGCCACCGCCATCGACGAAACTTCGCTCCATGCGTTGATGCGCCACCAATACCAGCGCAGAAGCAGGACTCCGCCTGTGCCCGCGCCGGTGACCAGCAGGTATTTCCACGCCGCCGCAATGGAATCGAGATAGAACGTGACCACCGCGGAGATGATCGTCAACATCACCGTGGCAACCTTGGACGCGTTGACGTAATGCTGCTGGCTCGCATCGGTGCGTAAGAAGCGCCGGTAGAAATCGTTGACCAGATAGCTGGCACCCCAGTTCAGTTGCGTGGCGATGGTCGACATGTACGCTGCGGCGAATCCCGCCACCATCAGCCCGCGCAGCGAAGGCGGCAGGGTCGCAATCATGACGCGGATGTAGCCGGTCTCCGGGCGCTCCAGGCCCGGGAACATGATGAGCGAGACCAGCCCCACCAGAATCCACGGCCATGGCCGGACCGCGTAGTGCGCCACGTTGAACCACAGCGTGGCGAGCAGGGAATGCTTCTCATCGCGCGCGCTCAACATGCGCTGGGCAATGTAGCCTCCGCCACCGGGCTCCGCGCCGGGATACCAGGTTGCCCACCAGTTGAGCGAAATGTAGACCAGGAAGGTGATGAGCGGCATCCATGTTGAGTCGAGGTCCGGCACGAAGTTCAGCACCGATCCCGAGCCCCCGCGTTGCACGTCAATCGCTGCAAGCTTCGTCTTCATTGCTTCGACGCCGCCTACGGCTTGCACCGCGTAGACCGCCAGCACAATCACCATTCCCATCTTCAGAACGAACTGGACCATGTCCGTGACCAACACTCCCCATAGGCCGGAGAGCGTAGAGATGAAGCTGGTCACCGCGATCAACCCGATGACGAGGAAAAGCGCGTTCAACTCGCTCACGCCGAGAACAAGAGACAGAATATCGACCATCGCCTTGTTCACCCAGCCGAGGATGATGCAGTTGATCGGAATACCCAGATAGATGGCGCGGAAGCCGCGCAGGAAGGCGGCGGGCTTTCCGGAGTAGCGGATCTCAGCGAACTCAATATCGGTCGAAACACCCGAACGCCGCCACAGCCGCGCGTAGAAGAACACCGTGAGCATGCCGCTCGAAACGAAGCACCACCACAGCCAGTTGCCCGCGATACCGTTGGCCGCAACCATGCCGGTGACCGCAAGAGGCGTGTCGGCGGCGAATGTGGTCGCAACCATTGACGTGCCCGCCAGCCACCACGGCACATTGCGCCCGGAGAGGAAGTATTCTTCAAAGCTCGACGCGGCGCGCGACTTGTAATAGAGGCCAATCGCCAGCATGAAGGCGAAGTACAGCGCGACGACAGTCCAATCCGCGAAGGTGAGTTGCACGAAGAGGAATTATAGCGCGCCGGCCTATACGAGCCCTAGGCGAAGGTCCGCAGGATTGCGAGGTGCCCCGCGATGTCCACCGGCGGATCGCCAGCCGGGCTGCGGAAGACCTCTCCTGCGCGGATCGGGCGGCCCAGAATTTCACCTGCGCCTTGCAGGACGATGATGTACTGATCGCGGTCGAGTGCCGGAACTTGCTTGCGCCCCGCGATGAAGTATTTTTCGGTGGTGAAGGAGGGACACTCCACCAGCAGCCCTTCGCGCGCGGTGCGCCGTGCGTCGTGCGGCCCCAAATCACTGACGCGTACGCCGTCGTCAAGGTGGAGCTGTCGATTACTCCCGTAATCGTAAAGACGATACGTGACGTCGGAGTTTTGTTGGATCTCACACAGCGTGAGACCGCCACCGATGGCATGAACCGTGCCTGCGGGAATGAAGAACGTGTCACCCGGCTTGGCTTCGTGCCATGTCAGGAGATCTAAAACCTCCCCTGAATCTGCCGCAGCGCGCATCGCTTGGGCGCTGAGCGGCTGGGTGAATCCAGCTGCAATTCGCGCGCCAGGTTCCGCCGCAAGAATGTGCCACATCTCGGTCTTGCCGCGCAGGTGGCCCTGCTGCCGCGCGTACTCGTCACCCGGATGCACCTGTACGGAGAGCGCGCTCTTGGTGAAAAGAAACTTGATGAGCAGTGGCCACTCCGGCGGGCCTTCAAACCACTGCTCGCCGATCGTCTCGGATGAATTACCGAACCACGGCTCCAAGCTGGTGGAGCCCCACGGTTTGACCACAGGCTTGTTTGGCAGCCGCTCGATCATTTACACCCGTGCCCGGATGAACTTCTCAATGCGGTCGAGCCCGCGCGCCAGTTCTTCCATCGACGTCGCATACGAGATGCGAATGTGGTCGTTGGTGCCGAACGCCTCGCCCGGTACCACCGCCACGTACTCTTCCGCCAGCAGCTTCTCGGCAAACGACATCGAATCGGTGATCCCGCCCTTGTACGCGGCCGAAACGTTCGGATAGGCGTAGAACGCACCCTTCGGATCTTGCACTTTCACGCCAGGAATCGCCCGCAGCCGTGCCAGCACGTACTCGCGGCGCTTGGTGTATTCCGCGAGCATCCCCGCCACCGAATCCTGCGGCCCGCGCAAGGCTTCCAGCGCAGCCTTCTGCGCAATCGAAGTCGGATTCGACGTCGCGTGGCTCTGCAGCTTGTTGATCCCGCTCACCACGTACGCCGGAGCCAGCACGAATCCGATGCGCCAGCCGGTCATCGCGTAGGTCTTGGACAAAGTTCCCGCCACCACCACGGTATCCTTCGCATCCGGGAACGACGCCATGGAGTAGGGCTCCGAACCGTACAGGAAGCGGTCATAGCACTCATCGGTCATGACCCAGAAGTTGCGTTCCTTGGCCAGCGCGACGACCTTTTCCATTTCTCTGCGATCATACGCCGCGCCGCTGGGGTTGGACGGCGAGTTCAGAATGATCATCTTGGTCTTCGGCGTCAGGGCCGCCTCCACCTGCTTGGCCGTCAGCGCGAAGCCCTCGGCTTCATTGGTTTCGATGAACACGCACTTGGCCTGCGCGTAGTTCACCACATCCTTGTACGTCACCCAGTAGGGCACCGGGATGATGCACTCGTCGCCCGGATTGAGCAGCGTCTGCGTCAAGTTGAAGATCGCATGCTTGCCGCCGACGGTGACAATGCACTCGTTCGGTTTGTAAGAAGTCTTGTAGAAATTGCCGTGGAAGTCGCAGATGGCCTGCTTCAATTCCATGGTGCCGCCCACGGCGGTGTACTTGGTGAAGTTCTTGTTGAGCGAATCGATGGCCGCGTCCTTGATGTTCTTCGGCGTCGGGAAGTCGGGTTCGCCGGCGCTGAAGTCGACTACGTCGACCCCGCTGGCTTTCAGGCGCCCGGCTTCGGCAGCCACTTTCATGGTGGAGGATTCACTGATCCAGGAATTACGTTCGGCGAGTTGTTTCATATCTCTCTTTTAAGCGCGCTTCGACGAGGGCAGGCACGATGCCCGCCACATTCCCGCCAAGCGACGCGACTTCTTTAACCAGTTTGGAGCTGATGAACGAATACTCCTCACCGGCAGTCAAAAAAACAGTTTCGATCTCAGGCCGCAGGCGGCGGTTCATCAGCGCCATCTGCCATTCCAGTTCGTAGTCGGACACCGCGCGGATGCCGCGCAGAATCATCGACGCCCCCCGCGCATGCGCGAAGTCGGCCAGCAGTCCATCGAAGGATGCGACCTCGACGTTGGGAAACTTCGCCACGCTCGAGATCAGCTCCATCCGCTCTTCCACGCTAAACAGCGGCTGCTTGGAGCGATTTCCCAGCACGGCCACGATCAGGCGCCCCGCCAGCTTGGCCCCACGGGCGATCAGATCCAGGTGGCCGTTTGTGATGGGGTCAAACGAACCCGGATAAATCGCGACAAGACTAGATTGCGGTGGCAAGGGGGTAAGAATTATTCTAGCAAAGCGTTAATTCGGCAGCCGCATCCACGTCAGTTTCGTCGCGGGGGTGATCAGCGCGAGGGTGTCGCCGGAGAGTTCATAGGCGCGCTTTTGTACGGAATCGGTCCACGCGGGGATCGTTGCGGCGGTCACTTTCATGGTGATCGTCTTGGTGGAATCGTCCACCTGGAAGTCGCCGTAGTAGGCCATGAAGCCGTCAGCGATTTGGCGCAAGTCGTCGACCGTCGCGGTCGTGATCGCGGCGGTGCTGTTGACCGAGGCGAAACGGCCGGGCTTCATCACGAATACCGACATGCGTCCGGCGGCGTCGAACGTCAGGCGGCCTATGGGCATCTCGCCGTAGTGGTAGCTTACGTTGCCGTCGGGTTCGTTTTGCTCGAAACTGACGAGCTGCCAGACGCCGTTGAGCGAGTTGCGGTCATTGACGACGGTGGGCTGGACCTGCTCGACGGGCGCCGCGGGAGCCTCGGCGGTCTGCGGCGCGGAACTGCATCCTACTAGCAGCACACTTAGCGCGATGACGAATCTCATGCTCCCGATTCTACTATCTTGTCGAACGCATGCAGCAGTTCCTCGCGCTTCGAATACGGCCCCGGCGTGTACGCGCGCGAGCTGATGCCTTGCTGCGACTGCTCCGAAATGCCCCAGTCCTCGCGATTCGTGAGGTCCCAAAACTCCACCGCGTCGTCAATCGGACCCGTCTCGTCAGGATGGAAATGCAACTCGCACACGACCTCCGTGTGATCCACCGCGCGGGGCCATAGCGTGTGCGTCATCATGTAGTCCGGGTGGAGGCTCAGCAGTAGGTTCGGCAGGATCGCATAGTAGACCACCTGCTGCCTCTGCGTCTGGCTCAACCCCGGCAAGTAAGCGCGGCGGCGCTTACCATCGGTGCTCATCGTTTCCACGCCCGCTTTGAAACCCATGGTGCCGCCGATCCAATCAGTGGATGGCGGAGCGTTATCCGCCCCCATGTAATCCGTCAACCGATTCAACGCCGGATGCAACACCGGGCAATGCAGACACTCGTTGTAGTTCGCCACAATCAGCTTCCAATTCGCTCGCACGTCGTAGGAGATGCGCTTGCGCATGCGCAGCTCGCCCATATTCCACGCATCGAACGCCAACAGCGACAAATCGAGCAGCGCAGGCGTTTTCGACAAGTTGACGAACACATGCCCATGCCATGACTCCACCGCCACCGAATGCAACGGATAGTCCGAGCGCACAAAGTCCGGCTCCATGTGCGGCGCGACCACCAGTGCTCCATCCAGCGCATACGTCCACGCGTGATACGGACAGCGGATGCGCCCGTCTTTGAACGCGCCGGATTGCTCGGCACACATGCGGGTCCCGCGATGCCGGCAGACGTTGTAGTGCGCCCGCAGCGCCCCCGCCACGTCACGCGTAACGATCAAGCTTTCCCCCGCGACCTCGGCGAGAAAAAAATCTCCGGCTTTCGCTACTTGTTCGTCCCGCCCCACGCACACCCAGCGCGAGAAGAAAAATCGGTCTATTTCCGCCTGAAACACGTCTTCACTCGTGTAGAAACGCTGCGGCAAAGTGTGCGGAGCCATTCATGTCTAGAATACGCGATAGAATACGACCAATGAAGTCCGGCGCCCTTCTGCTGCTCTGCGTCGCGTTGCACGCGCAACCGCAAATGGAGATCACCGGCAAGGTGGTCGAGCCCGGAACCAACCTCGGCATCTACGACGCCACCGTCCTCGTCTCGCGCATGGAGTCGCGCGGACCCACGCTCACCAGAGATTTGTCGTTTCCCGTGGAGAACGGAGCTTATGTGTCGGGCCCGCTTGCCGCTGGGGAATACCGCGTGCAAGTCGCGACGCCTCAGGAGGCGCTGGACTCCAAGGTCGACCCCAAGACCGGCCAGAAAGTAACCATCCACGCCGGCGAGACCACGACCGTCAATCTGGTAGCTAGATGAAACTCCTCGCTTCAGCGACGTGCGCTAGGCTAGTCACGTGCCTCTCGCATTCCTTGTCATCGGCATCGCCGCGCTAGTGGTTTCCGGCTACAGCCCGCTCGACCCGTTCACTTGGGCGCTGGAGATTTGCCCGGCCGTGATCGGAGCCGCGGTGATGATCGCCACTTACCGGCGCTTTCCTCTGACAACGCTGCTCTACGCGCTGATCCTGGTTCACGCGCTGATCCTGATGCTCGGCGGGCACTACACGTATGCGCAGGTGCCGCTCGGGTTCTGGATGCAGGACGCCTTCGGCTTCACACGCAACCACTACGACCGCATCGGCCACTTCGCGCAAGGCTTCGTCCCCGCGATGATCGCGCGCGAGTTGTTCCTGCGGCATCGCGTGGTGAAGCGCGGGGCCTGGCTGTTTGCGGTGATCGTTCTCTGCTGCCTGGGCATCAGCGCCATCTACGAACTGATCGAATGGTGGACTGCGGAACTCTCCGGCTCCGCCGCCGACGCATTCCTCGGCACGCAGGGTGACCCGTGGGACACGCAGAAGGATATGTGGATGGCTGGCCTCGGCGCCGCCGTGGCGCTGCTCACGTTGGGGCGCGTACATGACCGTGCCTTAGACGCGGCCAGCGATTGCGAGAAATAGTCCAGCCGCCGGGGAATCGGCCTGACGGACCGCATAAACGCGCGTGCCTGGTCCGGGCAGCCTGCGATACACCACGCCGGGCCACGCGAATTTCTCCACGCACGCCGGTGCCAGAGACACACCCATGCCGGCTTCCACCAGACTGATCACGGTCTGCCACTGCGTCGCCTCCTGCGCAATGTTGGGGGCGAAGCCGGCGTCGCCGCATTCGCCCAGCAGCACGTCGTAGAATGCAGGTCCGATGCGGCGGGGGAAGAAAACGAACGGCTCTTTGCGCAGGGCGCTCAGGCGGAACGCTTTCTGCTTGGCCAGCGAATGAGCTGCGGGAAGTACCGCAACCAGCGCCTCTGTAAGGAAGAGATCGCTGCGCACTGCCTGTGGACCGCGGCTCTCGCGGAGGAATCCGAGATCAATCGCGCCGTCGAGCAGCGCGCGTTCAATGGCCGCGGTCCCCATCTCACGCAGCGTGAAGGCGACGTGCGGGTAGCGGCGGCGGTAAGCGCGGATCGCAGCGGGGAGCTTGGTCAGCATCACCGACGGCGGCACGCCCACGCGCAGCTCACCGGATTCTCCGCGCGCGATGCGGCGGGTGGCTTCGACAGCGTGCTCGGCTTGATCCAGCACCAGGCGAGCTTCTTCGACGAGCTTCGCTCCGGCGTCAGTGAGCTGCGTCTGCCGCCCCCGCAGCAGCAGAGGGCACCCCAGGTCGCGCTCCAGCTTTTGAATGGTGAGCGTCAACGGCGGCTGCGCGATCCCCAGCCGTTCCGCCGCGCGTCCGAAGTGTAACTCTTCTGCGACGGTGAGGAAGTATCGAAGCTGCCGGAGGTCCATACCGATACGATATCAGAGATGTGTGTCTCATATATTTTACATATCTCCAGTCCGGACCTAGTCTGGAGCCATGAACACACACTTTCTTCCCAACCCTCGACGCCAGCCACTGACCATCACCGGCGGCGACGGCTGTTACGTCTTCGATGAATCCGGCGGGCGTTATCTCGACCTGGTCTCCGGCCTTGGCGTCAACGCGCTGGGCCACAACCACCCGCGCATCGCCCAAGCCATGCGCCCGGACCTGATCCACACCAGCGGACTCTACGCGCATCCCTTCGTGGAGCCCTTGGCGCGCGAGTTGTGCCGCATGAGCGGCCTGGACCGGGCGTTGTTCACCAACAGCGGCACCGAAGCAACCGAAGTCGCGTTGAAGCTGGCCAGCTGCTACGCCCGCCCCCGCGCGCACATCGTCGCCATCCAAGGCGGCTTCCACGGACGCTCTCGCGGCGGCTTGTCGGTAACGGGCCAAGCCACGCTGCGCGAACCCTTCGAGCCGTTCTCACTCCCCGTGACCTTCGTCGCGCCCAACGAGGAGTCCGCCCTACGCGCCGCCTTCACGCCGGGCACCGCCGCGATGATCTGTGAGCCGATCCTGGGCGAAGGCGGCGTCCTCCCGCTCACAGACACCTTCCTGCAACTCGCGCGCGAACTCTGCACTCAGCACGAAGCGCTGCTAGTCGCCGATGAGTGTCAAACCGGCCTTGGCCGCACCGGTCGGCACTTCGCGTTCCAATGGGCCGGCATCCAACCCGACATCGTGACCACCGCCAAGCCCCTAGCGGGCGGCTTGCCACTCGGTGCCGTGATATTCAGCCACGCCGTAGCCGACCGTTTTCCGGCTAGCGCCCACGGGTCCACATTTGCAGCGGGCCCCCTGGCCTGCCGCGTCGCGCTCGAGTTCTTGCAGGAGATGGAAGCCCTGTTGCCCCACATCTCGGAGGTCGGTGAAGCCCTGCGCGCCGCCCTCGCGCAATTCGGCGAAGTCCGCGGCCGGGGCCTTATGCTCGGCCTCCCGCTCCCCCGCCCCGCCGACCCCATCGTCGCCGCCGCGCGCGAAGCCGGGCTGCTGATCAACTGTACCCAGTCGACGGTGCTGCGCTTCCTGCCGCCCTACATCCTGACCCAAGAGCACGTCGCCGATGCCGCGTGTATACTGGAGCGAGTAATCCAAGATTAGGAGGTCAAAATGGCTGCAATTACGTTTACTCTAAACGGCAAGTCCCAGACCATCGACGTGCCCGCCGAAATGCCCTTGCTCTGGGTGCTTCGCGACACGTTGGCGTTGACGGGGACGAAGTTCGGCTGCGGAATGGCTCTGTGCGGAGCCTGCACGGTGCATGTGGATGGCGCGCCGACGCGGTCCTGCATCACGCAGGCGTCCAGCGTAGCGGGCAAGAAAATCACCACCATTGAAGGACTGGGCGGCAACCATCCTGTGCAGCAGGCGTGGGTCCGCGAGGACGTACCGCAGTGCGGCTACTGCCAATCCGGGCAGATCATGACCGCGGCGGCACTGGTGGCGAAGACCAAGAATCCGACCGACGCGGACATCGACGAAGCCATGCGCGGCAACATCTGCCGCTGCGGAACTTACCAGTCCATTCGAAAAGCGGTGCACCTCGCCGCGACGTTGCAAGGAGGCCGGGCATGAATCGTAGAAATTTCCTCCAAACTACGGCGACGACCACCGGCGGACTGCTGCTGGGCTTCCACCTGAGCGCCGACGAAGCCGCGGCGCAAGCCAACGGGGCCGAGCTGAACGCCTTCATCAGCGTCACGCCGGACAACATGGTGACGCTGCAGATCCACAAGTCGGAGATGGGCCAAGGCGTCACCACGTCGATCTCACAAATCCTCGCCGACGAGGCCGACATCGATTGGACGAAGTTCCGCACCGAGTTCCCCGGCGTGAAGCCGGTGTACGGCGCTCCCATGATGGGCACCTACGGGAGCCTAAGTATTCGCGGCTCGTATGCGTCGTTGCGCAAGACCGGGGCCCAAGCCCGCGCCATGCTGATGCAGGCCGCAGCTACGCGCTGGAACGTGCCGGTGACGCAAATCCGCACCGAGAACAGCACCGTCATCAACACCGCGAACAATGCGCGCCTCACCTACGGCGTTCTCGCGGCAGATGCGGCCAGGGTACCCGTGCCCGCGAATCCAACGCTGAAGACCGCGGCGGAGTTCAAATTGATCGGCACCTCGCCGAAGCGCCTCGATTCCGTGATGAAGTCCAACGGCACGGCTCCCTTCGGCATGGATTATAAGATGCCGGGGATGCTGTACGCCGCCGTGGAACGCTGCCCCGTCTTCGAAGGCAAGGTCAAGACGTTCGACGCAACCAAAGCCAAGGCGATGGCGGGTGTTAAGGACGTGTTCAGCATCGGACACGGCGTGGCCGTAGTCGCGACCAATACCTGGGCCGCCCTCCAAGCCAAGAAAGCCGTGACAATCACCTGGGACGAAGGTCCGCGCGCGGGCAACTCCACCGTCAACCTCCGCAAGATGTTCGCTGACCTCGCTGCCACACCGGGACAGTCCGCGCAGAACAACGGCAACGTCGATACAGCACTGGCCGGTGCGGCGCGTAAGCTCGAAGCAGTCTACGAAGCCCCCTACCTGTCGCACGCTCCCATGGAGCCGCTGAATGCGACGGTGCTCGTCACCGACGCCAAGGTCGACATCTGGGTCGGCACGCAGATCCAAACCGTGGCACGCCAAGCAGCCGCAGCGGCGACGGGTCTCAAGGAAGAAGCCATCGACATCCACACTCTCTATCTGGGCGGCGGATTCGGGCGGCGCGGCGGTGAGGACTACATCCACGAAGCCGTCGAAGTCGCGAAACACATGAAGGGCACACCGATCAAGACGGTCTGGTCGCGCGAAGACGACTTGCAGCACGATACCTACCGTCCGATGTCGTACACCAAATTCACTGCCGGGCTCGACGCCGAGGGTTGGCCGGTGGCGCTGCATGCCCGCATCGTGAGCCCGCCCTTCGGGCAACCGGGCGTGCAGACCGAAGGCATCCGCGACATGAAGTACGCCATCCCGAACTTCCGCTGTGAGCAGCACTCGCCCGACGTCGGCATCCCTGTGAGCTATTGGCGCAGCGTCGGCTATTCGCAGAACACGCCGTTCATGGAGAGCTTCATCGACGAAATGGCTGCGGTCACCAACAAAGATCCGCTCGAGTTCCGGCGCAAGCTACTGGCCACTCAGCCGCGCATGTTGGCCGTGCTGAACCTTGCGGCGGAGAAAGCCGGTTGGGGCAAGCCGCTGCCCGCGGGCCGTTTCCGAGGCATCGCCGTGGTCAACAACATCGGCAGCTACAACGCCCAAGTGGCGGAAGTTTCCGTCACCGGCGGCAAGGTCAGGGTCCACAAGATTGTGTGCGCCGTCGATTGCGGAGTGGTGGTCAACCCGGCCATCGTAGTCCAGCAGATCGAAAGCGGCATCGTCTACGGCCTGGGTCCGGCGCTCAAGCACGGCATCACGCTCGACAAGGGCCGTGTGACCAACACCAACTTCAACAGCTACGATCCTACGCGCATCGATGAGACGCCGCAGATCGAAGTCCACATCATCCCCAGCACGGCGAATCCCGGCGGGGCGGGTGAAGCCAGCACTCCGGCGACTCCGCCTGCGGTGTTGAACGCTGTGTACGCGGCTACCAAGAAGCGCGTGCGCATGTTACCCGCGACGGCTGCGTCGCTCGCGTAGCTGTCTGGTCGATCCCCAAAAGCCGCTCCGCAAGGGGCGGCTTTTTCTTTTGGTAGACTTTTCTGCATGCGACGCGTCCTGTTTCTCCTTTGCCTGCCCGCCTTCGCACAATGGCCCGCGATACCCAACAAGAACATCCCACGTTTGCCGGACGGTAAACCGAATCTTGAGGCCCCCGCACCAAAGGCGGCGGATGGAAAGCCCGATTTGACGGGCCTCTGGGATATGGACATGGCTGTCGTATCCTTCCAGACCGTTATGACTGACGAAGAAGGCGCGAAGTTGATGAAGCCAGAAACGGCAGCCCTAGTGGCGACCCGGCGGCAACGCTTCGCGACCGACGGACCCACTGCTCGATGCTTGCCTGTGGGTATTGCCAGAGCCTATCCAGGCGTCTGGCGGGTGGTGCAGTCGCCAGAACTGATGGTGGTGCTCTACGGGCTCAATCCTACACGGGAGATCTTCCTGGACGGGCGCGCGCTCCCGACCGATCCTAGCCCCACTTGGCTCGGATATTCCACTGGTCATTGGGAGGGCGATGAATTAGTGGTCAAAACGCGCGGCCTCAACGGGAAGTCATGGCTGGACGTCTACGGGCACCCGCTGTCTGAGCAGGCCCGCGTGGTGGAGAGATTCCGCCGACCGCGCTTCGGGCGGATGGAGGTGGATATCACTGTCGACGATCCGGGCGCGTACAACGCACCGTTCCAGATTCGGCACGCCTTCGATATTTCCGTGGACAAGCCCATCGCCAACGAGGTCGTGTGTAATGAGAACAACACCTCGTTGCAGCACATGCTGAAGTGAGGCTCGCGTAAACTATTTCGCGGGGGCGGCCGCAGGAGCGCCGCCCCGGCCCCCACGCCCGCCGCCCGCAGGCGCTGTACCTTTGGCGCCTTTTTCCGTGAGAAACGCCACCACCGACGGCATGCGCAACTGATTTGCGCCGTCGAGCGCAGTCCGGCCATCGAGGCCAGCGGCATTGATGTCACCTCCGAATTCCACGGCAAGCTTCACCGCTGCCAGCACCGCAGCCTCGCGTTCCTTCGCTGGCATGGGTACCCACAAGTTCCCCGCCCTGCCCATACCCACGGCAGCCATGATCAGAGTGGTGCGTTCCTTGCGAGGATCGCTTCCGAAACCCGCCTCGGCTACGTAGTCGACGGCGTGTACAAACTTGGTATCCACGCCTTTCGCGATCAGCATCCGCATCACGTTGGGCAACGCGAAGCGGGTAGCCATCCACAGCGGCGTCGCGCCGATCAGCGCCGGGTCGAAGTTCCAATCCTCCGATGAACGCCGCGAGGGCGTCCAGGTTAACAACGGCAGATTCGGATTCGCGCCGTGTTCCAAAAGTGCAGCGACCATTCTTTCGTCCCGGCGCAGGATGCCTTCGTGCAGGGCCGCGAAACCAGGGTCGTATTTGTTCGGATCAGCACCTTTGTCCAACAAAAGCAGCACCAGGTCCGTGAAGCCGGAATGCGCCGCCAGCGTCACCGCCGTGACTCCCCATGCATCCGCGTCATTCGCGTTCGCCCCGGCTGCCAGCAGTAGCTTGGCCGATTCCAGGTCTCCCACCCGCGCGGCAAACATCAGTGCCGTTTCACCGCCATGCGGAACATTCTTGTTATACGGCAGGTGCCCGTGCGGCGGGATCGCCATGACTTCGCTCCACACCTCAGACTTGGCGTGGATATCCACCTTGTTCGCGATCAGCACTCTCACCACTTCAGCCTGCTTCTGCGAAACCGCCCACATCAGCGCCGTCTGGCGGCGAGTGCCGTACCCGTTGATGTTCGCCCCCTTGGCTAGCAACTGCGAAACCACGTCGGTATAGCCGCCGCGGGCCGCCACCATCAGCGGAGTCTCGCCCGGCATCAATGCCAAATTCGGATTCGCGCCCGCCGCCAGCAAGCGCCGCACCACCGCGGAGCTGCCGTTCTGCGCCGCCAGCCACAAGGGTGTAGCGCCCAGATCATTGGCCGCGTTTACGTCCGCTCCCGCCTTCAGCAACAAGTCCGCGCTGTCCACGTCATCGTGATAGGCCGCCCAATGCAGCGCCGTCGCGCCGTCCGGATGAGTGGCCTTTGCATCGGCCTTCTGCGCTAGCAGCGTGCGAATGGCAGCCTTGTCGCCCGCCTTAGCAGCGTCCAGCAGTGTTCCTGCGGCACTCAATCCGCCCGCGAGCGCGCACAAAATTACGATATAGCGCATGTGGTTCCTAAAGAGTGATGGGGTCCAGCAGGACTTTCCCGTTGCTGCCGCCGACCTTCTCCAGCGGCAAACCGAACTTATCCAGGATGGTCAGCAGCAGATTCGCCTGCGACGGCTTGTCGGCCAGCACCAGATGCTTGCCGCCCTTCCAGGTCCCCGCGCCGCCTCCCACCAGGATCTGCGGCAGGTCCACCCCCGAGTGGCCGTTGCTGTTCGATAGCCCCGCGCCATAGAGGATCGTCATATGATCCAGCAGGCTGCCGTCGCCGTCCGGTGTAGCCGCCAGCCTATCCACATATTTTCCGAACAGCTGGGCGTGATACTTGTTGATCTTGGACATGCGGTCCACCAGTTCCGGCTGGTTGTTGTGGTGCGAAAGCGGGTGATGCGCTTCATTCACACCGATCTGCGGATAGGGCCGCGGACTCTGCTCCTTCGCCAGCATGAAGGCGATGACGCGGGTCAAATCGGAGCGGAACGCCAGCAGCTTCAGATCCATCATTAGCGCCAGGTGGTCTTCGAATACGGCCGGCGCGCCCAAGGGCTGATCCACGGAGGGCAACTCCACATCGCGTTGCTTTTCGGCCATCTGGATGCGGCGTTCCACGTCCCGCACCGATTCCGTGTATTCCTCAAGCTTGCGCTGGTCTCCAGGACCCAGTTCGCGCCGCAGGCCCGCCAGCTTGTCGTTCACCGAATCAAGGATGCTCTTGTGTTGCACCAGGCGCTTCTCGCGCGCCGCCCAATCCGTTGTGCCGCTATCGCCGAATAACTTCTCGAATACCGTGCGCGGATTCCACTCCATGGGCAACGGCTGCGTCGCGTTGCGCCATGAAAGCGTACACAAATACGCACAGCTCAAATTCCCCGTGCAGGCTCCCGCGTTGGCCGGCGGATCGAGCGACATGGACAGCGACCCCAGCTGCGTCTCGCCCTCAAAATGCTTGCCCAGAATCTGATCAATCGACGTATCGGCGATGATCTCAATTTCATTGCGCCCGCCGCGCGGCGTGCCGGTGAGGAATGAACCGGAAGCTCCCGCATGGATGTAGTTCCAGCTGGCCTTGAGGCCCGTGAACATCAGCAGCTTGTCTTTGTGGGCCTTGAGCGGCTCGAGGATCGGCGGGATCTCGAAGTTGGCCCCGACTCCCTTGGGCGTCCAGTATTCCATCGCCATGCCGTTGGGCACGTAGAACGCCTGGAAGCGGTGCACGGGCTTGACCGCGCCCCGCATGGGAGGCAGCATTGCATCCAGGAACGGCAGCGAAACCGCCGCACCCGCAGCCTTCAGCGCCGTCCGGCGGGAGAGAGTCTTCGAAAGATACGCCATGTTTGTTGCTCCTACGGAACCCACTACTGGGCGTATCCATTCTACCTAACCCACGATCCGGGGCGAACCCCCCTTGGGCGGAGCCAGCGGCATGGGGAAACCGATGCGGTTCTTGGGCGGCTCCATCAGCTTTCGGATGGCCGCGAACACGTCCTTGAACTGGCCGTCGTCTTCGCCTCCATATCATTCACGCGCCGCAGCAGTTCCTTGTGCGTGCCCGCCGCCTGACGCATTTCGACGAACGCCCGCATGATCGCGATGTTCACCTGCACGGAACGTGGACTCTTCAACACAGAGGACAGCATCGCCACGCCCTGCTCAGTGAAAGCGAAGGGCCGGTACTTGGGATTCTGTCCTTGTTTCAAGGTCACAATTTGTGACCTTGAACTTTTTCCGCCTGCTTTGTATTGCGCGATGACAGCTTCTTCCAGGGTGAGTTCGATCATGAAGTCCTGCGGGAAACGGCCCCTATTCCGGCGGACTGACTGCTTCAGTGCCTTGACAGTCACGTGGTAGAGTTCCGCAAGATCGGTATCCAGCATGACCTACTGACCACGGATCATGTGGATCTTCCGCTCGATGACTCTGATAGGTACAGGTTGGCGCTTAGCCGGTAGTTTGTTCATAGTAGAAGGGTCTTTTGAGTGGGGCATTATTCTCAAGAAATCTAGCCCGATTTTCAAGGTCACAATTTGTGACCTTGAATTTCACCCACCTCCAGCACATTGACACCCCCGGCTTCCGCCCACTATCATGTGTAAGGTTTAGCGGTACGAAACCCATCTTCGCTCGTCCTGAGTAGAGTCACTATGATCAAAGTTGAAGGGCTTACCAAGCGCTATGCCCGCCACGTAGCGGTGGACCACATTTCGTTTGAGGTCGCCAAGGGCCAAATCGTCGGCTTCCTGGGGCCCAACGGTGCCGGGAAAACAACCACGATGCGCATGCTTACCTGCTTCATGCCGTCCACGGAAGGCACGGCTGAGGTAGCCGGATTCGATGTTGCCAAGCAGCCGATGGAGGTGAAACGCCGCATCGGGTATCTGCCCGAAACCCCCCCTTTGTACCCGGAAATGGAGGTCGGCGAATATCTCGACTTCGTCGCCCGCATCAAGAACATTCCCAAAGCCGGCCGCCAGGCCCGCATCAATGAAGTTATGGAACGCTGCGCCGTTGCCGATGTCCGCAACAGAGAGACAGGCAAGCTTTCCAAGGGCTACAAACAACGCGTCGGATTGGCCCAGGCGATCATCCACAACCCCGACGTTCTCATCCTGGATGAGCCGACATCCGGTCTCGACCCGCACCAGATTATGGAAACGCGGGAGCTGATTCGCGGACTCGCCGGTGACCACACCATCATCCTTTCGACGCACATCCTGCCCGAAGTCGAACAGATCTGCGAACGCGTCGTTATCATTGCAAAGGGCAAGCTGGTGGCGACCGACACCGTGGCGAACCTGACCACCAACCTGCGCGGGGCCGAAACGATTCAGATCCAAGTGCTGGGCGCGGATGAGGCATCCATCCGTGAACGGCTGGACCGCATTGCCGGCATTCAGAAGGTGGAAGCCGCCGCGGACGGACGATTCACCATCGAAGCCGAGAAGGAAAAGCGTGTGCGCCCGGAGATCGCCAAAGCGGTGATCGGCTCGGGTTGGGAGCTCAACGAACTTCACGGCGTCAGCATGAGCCTCGAAGACATCTTCCTCGAACTTACCTCCGGCAAAGACCCGGCGTCGGAAACGCCCAAGACGGAGGCCGCATAACATGTCCAACATTTTCACCATCGCCCAAAAGGAACTCAACAGCTACTTCCGCTCGCCCGTCGCCTACGGCATCATGGGCTTCTTCGCGTTGATCACCGGCTACTTCTTCTACGCCGCCGTCATTTTCTTCCTGAACCGGGCCATGCAGTCCGCGCAGATGGGACAAGCGCAGCCCATGAACGTGGATGAGTGGGTGGTGCGCAACGTACTTTCGAACATCAGCGTGGTGTGCCTGTTCCTCATTCCCATGATGACGATGCGCATCTTCGCTGAAGAAAAACGCAGCGGCACCATCGAACTGCTGGTCACCTCTCCCCTGAAAGACAGCGAAATCATCCTGGGCAAGTGGCTGGGAGCCATGGGCCTCTACGCGACCCTGTTGCTTTTATCGGCCGTGAACATGGCCTCGCTCTACGCCTACGGCACGCCCGATTGGCGGCCCTTGGTGGTCGGCTATTTGGGCTTGCTGTTGCAGGGCGGGTGCCTGTTGGCGATCGGCACATTCATCTCCAGCACCACGAAGAATCAGATCGTGGCCGGCGTTGCCGGATTCTGCGTATGCCTGCTGCTGTGGGTGCTGGATTGGGTTACGGCCTTCGACGCCTCGCCGATGAATCAGGTGATCAGCTACATCAGCGTGGTCACGCACTTTGAGTCCTTTGCCAAGGGCGTGATTGATCTCAAAGACGTTGTCTACTACGTATCCATGATTGTGCTAGGCCTGTTCCTTACAGCCCGGTCGATGGATTCCATGCGGTGGAGGGCATAATGGCTACCAATTCCAAACGCATCACCAACTTTTCGCAAGCAGTGCTCTATACTGTCATTTTCATCGCCATCTTGGGTGCGGTGAACTTCCTGGCGAACCGCTACAACAAGTCGGTCGACACCACGTCCAACAAGCGCTACACGTTATCGGACCAGACGGCGAACATCGCCAAGGCGCTGTCTCAGGATCTGACGATCTCCTTCTGGGATCGCCCGGAATCCTTCGTGGGCGCGAAGGACCTGCTGGACCGCTACGCGCTGCTGTCTCCGCGCATCAAAGTGGTCTACCAGGACATCGACAAGAACCGCACCGCCGCCATTGCGGCGAACATCGCGGCCCGCGGAGCCATCACCGTTCAAACCGGCAACAAGACTGAACAGGCCAAGAGCCTCACGGAGGAAGAAATCACCGGAGCCATGGTCCGCGCGCTCAAAGGCGGCGACCGCAAGGTGTGTTTCACTTCCGGCTACGGAGATGGTGACGTCGCGGAAACCCAGCCCGACGGTTATGCCGCCGTGAAGGAACTCGCCGAGAAGAATAACTACAAGACCCAGGCGGTCCCGTTGATTCCCCTGCCCGCGATCCCGAAGGATTGCACGGTGCTCGTAGTCGGTGGTCCCAAGCGCGACTATCTGCAGCCCGCCGTCGATGCCCTGAAGAGCTACGTCGAAGCCGGTGGCCACGCCATGGTGCTGCTCAATCCGCCGTTGAAGTTCGGCTCCTCGGTGGATGACAACGCCGCGCTCGACGCGCTGCTGGCAAGCTGGGGTGTAAAGACCAACCAGGACCTGGTCCTCGACCTCAGCGGCGTCGGCCAGCTCTTCGGCATGGGGCCGGAGCTGCCAGTCATCACCGACTATGAAGACCACGCCGTGGTGCGTGCGCTGAAGGGCATGGCCACGGCGTTCCCGCTGACGCGTTCGTTGAGCGAAGCGGCAACCGACAAAGCCACCGTGAAGCCGCTGCTGAAAACATCGGGCGAGGCCGTCGCCACAACCGACATGAAATCGCCCGAAGTAAAGGTGGACCAATCCACAAAGGGCGCGCGCACCTTGGCAGTCGCCGGCGAATTGAACACCGCGGCCGAAGCAAAACCCGGTGAACAGACCGCTTCCAAAGGCCGCTTTGTCGTGATGGGAACCTCGCGCTGGATCGCCAACAGCTTCCTCAGCTTCAACGGCAACCGCGACCTCTTCATGAACATGGTCAACTGGCTGAGCTCGGATGAAGACCTGATCGCCATCCGGCCAAAAGACCCCGAAGACCGCCGCCTCAACATGAACTCAAGCCAAGTCACGCTGATGTTCTGGACCAGCGTCATCGGCATCCCCGCGCTGATGCTGCTAGCCGGAATCGGTGTTTGGCTGCGCCGGAGGTAACCGCCATGAAACAGCTACTCATCGCCGCCGTTATTCTTGCCGGCTTGGGCGGAGCCATCTGGTGGTCCGAAAAACAGGAGGCCGCGAAAAAGGATCTGCCCGATCCCAAGGCCGCCCCAAAGATCCTCGCGCTGAAGGAAGAGGATGTCAAGCAAATCGACCTGCAGCGCGCGGGCGAAGCCGCCACGATGCTGGTGAAAGACGATGCCGGCAAATGGTCCATCACCGCGCCCGCCGGACTCCCCGCGGATAACACCGCCATTGCGGGCCTCGCCGGAGCAGTTACTACGCTTGCATCGGACCGCGTGATCGATGAAAACCTTAGCGATCCCGCCGCCTATGGCTTGGAACCCGCGGTGGTCTCCGTGAAACTCACCATGAAGGACGGCAAGACGCACCACTTGCGCATCGGTGGCGAGACGCCCGACAAGTCCTCCGTTTACGCGTCCGTTGATGGAGACAAGCGCCTTTTCGCCATGGCCACGCTCAACAAAGACGCCCTCAACAAAGGTGCCCGTGACCTGCGTGAGAAGCACTTGCTCTCCTTCGACACCGACAGACTATCGCGCGTGGAATTGAACGTCCCAGGAAAACCCCCGCTCGAATTCAGCCGCACAGGCGACGCGTGGCAGATCCTGAAACCCCGCCCGTTGCGCGCCGACGGCTTGGCCGTGGACGAACTCGTCCGACAGTTGAAAGACGCTGAGATGGACACCTCCGCCGACGAAAAGTCCGCCGCCGCGGCATTCGCCTCGGGCAAGCCGCACGCCACCGCCCGCGTCACTACCGCCGATCGTGTGTTGACGCTGGAGGTGCGCAAGTCCGCCGACGAATACTACGCGCATTCCAGCGCCCTCACCGGCGCATTCAAAGTGACCCCTGCTCTGGGAACCGGCGTCAACAAGTCGCTGGAGGATTTCCAGAACAAGAAGCTCTTCGATTTCGCCTTCGACGATCCCAGCAAGATCCACTACAAGTCCAAGGACGACGACAAGACCTTCGAGAAGAACGGCACCGACTGGCTCTCTAACGGTCGTACGGTGGATTCGGTGGGCGTGCAGAGCCTGATCGACAAACTCCGCGACCTTGCCGCAAGCCGCATGGATGACGTGAGCATGACTTCTTCCGACATCGAAATCACAGTAGTCTCGAAGGAAGGCAAGCGCACGGAGACGGTGAATCTCAAAACCTCCGGCACCGACTACTTAGCCCGCCGCGGCAATGAAGCTGGCCTTTACCACATCGACGGAAGCACGATCACCAGTCTGACGCAGGCAGTCACAGGCGTTCAGGAAGCGGCTCCAGCGGCGAAGGACGGGAAGAAGAAGTAGGAACTACACCTCAATCCGCTCTTCCCCCGCGTAGATATTGAACCGCCCATCGCGAACGAACCCCGCGAGCGTTAGTCCAAACCGCAACGCAGTCTCCACCGCTAGGCTCGACGGCGCGCCCACCGCCACCACCATTCCGATGCCCGCCAGCAGAGCCTTCTGCACCAGTTCAAAGCTGATGCGCCCGCTGAGCATCAGGATGGAATCGTGCAGCGGGACCCGGCCATCCAGCACGCTGCGCCCCACCAATTTGTCGACGGCGTTGTGGCGGCCTACGTCTTCGCGCACCAACTGCAGCTCGCCTTGCGCGTTGAACAGCGCCGCTGCGTGCAGTCCGCCTGTGCGGTCGAACACGGCCTGCGTCGAACGCAGTGTCTCCGGCAAACGCTGCAGCACAGCGCGCAAAATCCGGGGAGTGTTGCGTGGCGGCGCGGAACAACCCGCCGCCACCAGTGCATCCACGGATGCTTTCCCGCACACCCCGCAGCTCGACGTCAGATAGAAGTGGCGCGTCTGCCCTGAAACATCCGGCGCGGCCTCCGCCGTCAGCGTGATCGAAATGGAGTTGTCTCCGGCCTCGATGCCGGCGATGGCGTCGCGGCTTGAAACAATGCCCTCGCTGTGGAGAAAGCCCACCGCCAGCTCCTCGTCGTTGCCCGGAGTGCGCATCGTGATCGCCAGGTCGGAACCGTTCAAGCGGATCTGCAGCGGCTCTTCCACGGCGACAAAATCCTGCTCCCGCGCACGGTCCCCGGTCACGCGCAGAATCGGAACCGTGACAACGCTCTGCTTCACTTCTTTTCCGGAGCCTTCTTGAATAAGTTGATGATCCCCTTGGCGGTGTTCAGAATTTCCTTGGCGTTCTTCGCCGCGCCTTCGGGATTCTCTATAATTTGCTGCAGCTTCTCATTCGCCAGTGCTTTTACATCCGCCTTGAACACGGGACTGGCGGAGGTGCCTTGAATGACGAACGGCACCGTGGTGGTCTCGCCGCGCTGCTGAATGGCCGCTGCCAACAGGCCTCCCGTTTTGACCGCCGCGCTCATGCGGAAGTCGAGTTCATGCAGCGGGCTCACCGTTCCTTCGCCAGTCAAGCGACCCAACGAGGGCGCGACGAACTGGATGGCTCGGAGGCGCGTGCCGAAAGGCCCCATGTCAAAACTCGCGCCAGCCAGATCAATGTCCGTGGCGGCCGCGGTGGGCAAGCCAGCGAGTTGCTGAATGATGCGCAGCTTCGATCCCAGATCGTAGTTGCTCAGCTTGGCCTTCTCAATCTTGACCGATCCAATGGTGTTCAGGTGCTCCACTGTCCCGCGCGCGGCAAGTCCCATGGTGACGGTGCCGCCTTCGATGGCTGCTCCCGTGGGCAGCACCACGTCGAGCACCGGCAGGAAGGCGAGCAGTTCCTGCAGCGGCATGTCCGGCCCAGCTAGCGCGGCGTTGACGGTGGGTGAAACCGTGGAAAGATCGTACGTGCCGCTGATCGTTGCCGTCGCGGAGCCAAGCTTGACGGTGGACCTGGCCACATTCCCCTTGCGCGTCTTCAGATCATGCACCAGCGCAAGGTTCACGCCCACCGGGCGCGAAGCGATGGCACCGGGTCTCGATAGGCGCAAACGGTCCACCGTGGCGGCACCCTTCAGCGCGGCGGTTTTGCCGTTGGAGTTGACGCTGCCGTTGAATGAGAGAACTCCGCCCATGCCCGTCTCTTCGCGCGTGAAGCCGGCACCGGCCAGGTCCAATGCCTTGATCTCCACCTGCGTATCGAAAGGAGTCTCCGCGGCGTCGGTCTTGGATATCGGCCCCGCGGTGCCGGTCAATCTGACAGTTCCTCCGCCCACCGCGGCGGAGAGCGAAAAAGGCAACGCGGCGGTGGTGGAAAAATCGCGCAGCTCGAAGTTCACGTCGGTGAAGTCGCGCTTGGCCACGCCCTGCGTCAGCGTGACGTGCGCGTTTTGGATGCGGACCAGCTTCACGGAAAGGTCGAGCGGGGTCTCCACGGCGGCGGGCGCGGGTGCCGGATCGCTAACGGCTTGCGCCGCCGGTTTGGCGGCACCCAGGCTGGAGAAATTCCATTGGCCCTCAGCCGTCTGCAACAACGCGACATCGGCACCATCTAAGGTCACCGACTGCACATGCAGCGCGCGGTCGAAGATCAGAGCGCGCAGGTCCACACCGATGCTCAGTGATTTCGCGGCCAGGAATGGATTCTTCCCAAACGCCGCGTCCTCCGCGATGGCCAGATTGCTGGCCGAAACCCCGCCGCTGAAAAGCGCCAACTGGATCTGCCCAATGGTGACGCCGCGTCCCAGCGCCTGGGTAAGCTGCTGTTCCAGCAGCGGGCGAAAGCGGTTCACGTCCATCAAAAACAACATGGCCGCGACGGCTAGAAGGAGGAGCGCTACCAAGCCCGCGCCGATCTTGAGAAGTCTTTTCATCACCCGTGCTTGAGCCGAGTGTAGCAGACCAACTATGCGCTGCGGAGCACGTCTTCCACAGGCCGGATGCCGCCGAAGCGGCGCTCGCGACGGTAGAATTCCTCGACGCACGCGGCCAGATCTTCGCGAGTGAAGGAGGGCCACATGCGCGGCGTAAACACCAGCTCCGCGTACGCACATTCCCACAGCAGAAAGTCGCTCAGCCGCTGCTCGCCACTGGTACGGATCAGCAGGTCGACGTCGGGACCCAGCAATTTGGAAAAGCTCTCTTCGGTAGCCGAAGCACTGAGGCGCCGCGCGGCATCCAGGATCGCGCTGCGCGAGGAATAATCCAGCGCCAAACGTAAATGCAGCCGGGTGCCCGCAGCGGTCTTGCGCTCACTCTCTTCCAGCAGCGACACCAGCGGCGCGGGCAAACGGTCTCGCCGCCCGATAGCTTGCAAACGGACGCCGGTCTCCATGCAGCGCTTGGTTTCCTGCACCAGATAGCGGCCCAGCAGCTTCATCAGCGCCGAAACTTCGCGTTCCGGCCGCGTCCAGTTGTCTTCTGAGAACGCGTACAGCGTCAGCGTGCCGATGCCGAAGTCCGGCGCGGCTTCAATCACGCGGCGCACGGCGGAGGCGCCTTCGTGATGCCCCGCTATCCGAGGTAGTCCCCGCTCCCGGGCCCACCGCCCGTTGCCATCCATGATGATAGCGGCGTGCAAGAGATCGCTCATCAGCCGCGGTCCTTATGGTGCGGGCGCATGGCTTCAATCAGGGCTTCCATGTGGTTCAGGTATTTCTCCAGCGCCTTGCGTCCTGTCGAGGTGAGCGAGTATTCGGTCTTCGGCATACGGCCTTCAAAGGACTTGCTGCAAGCAACGTACCCGGCCTCTTCGAGCTTGCGGGCGTGGACGCTTAAGTTGCCATCGGTTGTCTCAAGCAACCGCTTTAGGTCGTTAAAGGTGAGCGTGGCGTTGGCCGCCAGCGCGCTCACGATGCCCAGGCGCAGACGTTCGTGGATCAGCCGGTCCATCTGCGGAACCAGCGCTTCGGCCGCCTTCTTTTCGACTACTTTCTGAGGACGCGTAGCCCCGTCCATTGATTTTGCGAGTGCTCTAGCCACCGTACCTCCTTGCCACAATCGCTCCGAACAAGATATGCAGTCCTCCGAAACCCGCGCCCAGCCAGACGTCCGCCCAGATCAGCGACGCGGCGTTCGGCAGCAGCAGAGAAGCCGCCGCGCCTTCCACCAGGAAACACGCGCCCATCACGGGGATCGCCGGAACAGAGAATGTGCCGCCCGTGATCACGCCCGCGCCGTACAGCATCAACCATGTGCCAGGGATCGCGGCCACGGCTCCCGCCCGCCACAAAGCCAGCGTCAGAATCGCGCCCGCGATCAACGGCGGCAGGAAACTGAACAAAAACTTCCGCGCCGCGGGCGACCAGAACGGCAGCCCCGCCGCCAGCGCCTTGCGCCACATGGCGAAGATGCCCACGCCGATCGCCACCGCGCCTTCGCACAACCAAATCGCCAACCACCATCCGCGCGCCGTTGCGTGCGAGGCAAACGCCGCCGTTGCCAGCGCCGTTACGCCCATCGCTACCCCGCCCCATCCCGGCACCGCCGTGAAGGAACCCGCGCGCTCCATCGTTTCACGGATGTAGCGCAGGTTGTCGATGGCATGCGCATGCATCGGCAACGGTTCCGGCGTCGGCTTGCGGAAAGAACGAACCAGGGCCATGCCACTATACTAAGCCGCGCCGCGCTGGCTGTCAAGTACTTTTCTATGCAAAGCGGAGTCCCGGCATTGCTACCATGGTCTTTCCCATGCAAGCTCTCCTGGCAGCGCTTGCGCCCGGCGAACCCGATTTCCGGCTCGCCCAAGCGCTCGACCCATCCCGCATCCCGCGCCACATCGCCGTCATCATGGACGGCAACGGACGCTGGGCCAAGCAGCGCAACCTGCCGCGTGTGGCGGGCCACAAAGCTGGCGTCCCCTCCGTCCGAACCGCTGTCGAAACCTGCGCCCGCTTGGGCGTCGAAGTCCTGACCCTCTACGCGTTCTCCGTCGAAAACTGGAAGCGCCCGCGCACCGAAGTCGAGACGCTGTGGCAACTGCTGCGCGTCTACCTCCGTCTGGAACTGCCCACCTTGATGCGCAACAACGTCCGCCTGGGAGCCATCGGACGCCTGGATGCCCTCCCCCCCGCCGCACAGGCCGCCCTCGCCAGCGCCATCGCCCGCACCTCCGCCAACACCGGCCTGCATCTGAGCCTGGCCATCAACTACGGCGGCCGCGCCGAGCTGGTCGACGCCATGAAGCGCCTGCGCGATTCCGGCGTAGAGATCACTGAAGAATCCGTCAGCGAACATCTCTACACCAGCGGCCAGCCCGACCCCGACCTGCTCATCCGCACCTCCGGCGAAATGCGCGTGAGCAATTTCCTGCTGTGGCAAATCGCTTACGCCGAACTCTACGTCACCGAAACGCTGTGGCCCGATTTCTCGCGCACCGAGCTGCTGCGCGCCATCCTCGATTACCAGAAGCGCGACCGGCGTTTCGGCGGATTAGGGGCCGCCGCAGCAATCACAAGATGACGCGCATCCTCACCGCTGCCGTGCTTATCCCGCTGGTCGTTTGGACCGTGCTCGCAGCTCCCGCCTGGGTGTTCCTGCTAGTGATGGCGCTGGTGGGCATGGCCGCATTCCACGAATTCGACGAGATCGCCGGAGCCCGCTCGGGTTGGCTCGGCATGGCCGCCGGCGTGGCGTTGCTGCTCGCGCCGGAGCCCGCCCTTCCCGTGCTGGTAGTGATCGCCGCCGTCCTGATGGCAGCCCAGCTCGGCGCTCCCAATCTCAAAGACGCGCTCCCTGCGGTAGGAGCCGCCGTGCTCGGCATCATCTACATCTTCGGCGCTTGGCGCTGCGCCATCCTGTTGCGCGAGGTGAATCCGCACTGGCTGATGATCTCACTCCTAGTCAGCTGGGCCGGCGATACCGCCGCGATGTACGTAGGCAAAGCCTGGGGCCGCCGCAAACTAGCCCCGCGCGTGAGCCCCGGCAAAACCATCGAAGGTGCGGTGGCATCCGTAATCGGCGGCGCGGCGACCGCGATCCTCTACGCCCACTTGCTTCTCCCCCTCGAGCCGCTCCCCACAGTCCTGCTCATCGGCGCAGCCTCTAACATCGCAGGTCAACTAGGCGACCTCTGCGAATCCGCCTTCAAACGCGGCGCGGGAGTGAAGGATAGCGGCTCCACCCTCCCCGGCCACGGCGGCTGGCTGGACCGCATCGATTCGTCGCTCTTCAGTATCCCCGCCGTCTACGCCCTGCTGCTCCTAAGGTAGGGTACTAGAGCAGCCTAACACCTGCGACCAACTGTTAACCCGGCCCAATTCAGTGTGCGCAAGTCCGCTTCGTGTTTTCCGCGTGGTTCCCCAACAATCAGTAGTGTCCGGCTAACGCGCGACACGCCGACGGCAACTAACTGAAGAGTAGGCGGTTGAGGCCTCTTTTGAGTTGCCGCGATTTGAAATACCAGAAGACGAAACACGAGGCTGACACCATGAGGGATGAACCTTG